>NZ_JANAVI010000014.1:0-109670 GCF_024213325.1 Paenibacillus sp. MZ03-122A
AAAGACCAACCGAAGTTGGTTTATAGAAAGAGCGATAAGCTCATGTTGAAACTGACGAGATAAAAATATCTCTTGTTTGATTTTGCAAGCAAAATCATTTTACTCACTCGTTGTTCAGTTTTCAAAGATCAAACATTTCTCTTTCGCCGCGTTTTTCAGCAGCTATAAGATCATATCATGTTCGTTTCAAAAATGCAAGGGTTATTTTTTATTTTTTTGAAGATCATTTCACCCAAGCTTTTCGCTTTTGAAACTGCTGTTTTGTTGTCAGCTCAAATAATATATCATAAACCCCAGCAACTTAGCAAGCACTTTTTTTGTTTTTTATTTTAGAATAAATCCACTCATCTTTCAGCTCATTTAAAATCAGTCGAGGGGCTAGTTGCCCCTTCATTAGCTGATGACTTCCTCTGGCTCAAATACCTCTGCAGGCCAGTGTAGTTCCACACCTTGGCGAAGAAGAACATTTTGAAAACATCCAAGATGCTCTGCTGATCGGCTCACTTCAATGGGATATACTTCGTTGGAGACACAGTAAGCCGCTAGGCTTCCCGCTGATTCTCCTATATTCCATTCTGTAGGATGCAATCGATAGCAGCCATTGGCTATTTGGGTCATCCCTATATTTTTGCAGGCAGGAAGTAAATTGCGCACCCTCACCGGAATAAATGAGCCCAATGGAATTTCATAGGGATAGTTAGGGATGTAGAATGTTCGCTGAGATACCGTAGTTGGATGAAGATCCAAATGATAGCTACCTACACCTACACTGTCTGTATATCGCTTAGGACCCTCTTCTCCCCGAAGCTCACGACTTACATCAAACTCAGATATCATATAATTGGCCTGAATTCGGCGTGACTCGCGAATATAAGCCGTTTTAGCCAGACCGTCAGAAGTGCCGAGAATATCACCCCGTGGTCGAATTCCCGGATAGCCGAACCCTCCATCTAACCGGGGCGCTTCGGTTTGAAGCCAATATATTAATGAACGAGTCAACTCACGCGCTCCTTCTCGATGTTTTGCCTGCTCTTGAGCGGTAACACCGATCAATGGCCCTAGGTAATAATCATTTTGCGCCCAGTTTAAAAGAGTTACTTCACCATCATTTAGCGGTTTGCTCCATATCGAGGGATCTACAATACGACGATAATCCCATAAGGATACAATGCCCTGATCGTTAGGAAACAATGTGAACTGTTTTAGTTTACTGGTATCATCCGCGTCAGTAGCAAACCAGCTCAAAATCGGAAAACGGGAAAAGGACGGAATATAATTTCTCCAGAAATCATATTGTTGCGGCCGCTCTAAAATGAAGCTTTCCTGGGGAATATAGTCTACGGCAGCCACATGTGTGATAGATTGCATATCAAAAGGGTTAGCACACTCCAGTGCGTGAGGTTCACCCGTAGCAGCCCGCGACTCCGCTCCACTCGTATGCTCCACGCCCGCCATCGGAAGAAGATCACCACACTCTGTCGCATCCAGATAAAACGTTCCGTGCAGCACTCTAAATCCACACTTATGATCAGCGCTATTCGAGGTACGGACAGTTACAGAAGTAATACAGTCCCCATCCGTCTGAACGGCAATAGGCACGGTGTGATAGTATACATGAACGCGCCCCGTATTCAAATAAGGAGCGAGCATATCTTCAAGCACCCGCAGAGCTACCCGTGGTTCATGGGCCAGACGGCTTACCCAACCGTTCCCAGGATTGAGAATGGGATTATTTCGAGCTTCTTCGGTTAACGGATAGTTCTGACGGTAATAGTCACGTACACGATTACGGAACTCACGGTATGTTGCTGTGCAACCAAATTGTTCGATCCATCGATGCTCATCTGGAGGAACCGCCTGTGAAGTTAACTGCCCCCCTAACCAGTCCGTCTCCTCTGTCACGATGACTCTCATGCCAGCCTTCGCCGCCGCAAGAGCTGCCGATGTCCCCCCTAGACCTCCGCCAATCACAACAATGTCGGTATCAAGCCGTTTTTGCGTCATGGTTCGTTCCCCTTTCATTCTTGTACTAGGACTCGGTCATTTCGAAGGCAAGCCGTGCAGCGCCGATGATTCCAGCGCGATTGCCCAACAATGCCCGACTTACTTCCGTTTGAACTCCAAATTGGTGCAGATGCTTTTCCAGCATAGGCCACCAGACCTCTCCCGTGTCCGCTACTCCTCCGCCTACAATGATCCCCTCAGGATCAAGAGTCACCGAGATGTTAGCTAGAAGTACAGCTAAATCTGCGGTGTAATCATCCAGTACCTGGATTGCCTCCTGGTTACCGTGAACGGCCTCTTTCACTATCTCGTTTCCCGAGCGGTACAATTTACCGACGTGTTCCCTACCTCGACGTAACAGGGCGCTCCCCGATACATATTGCTCGGCGCACCCTTTTTTTCCGCAATTACAGGGGTGTCCTCCGGGGAATAGAATACTGTGCCCCCAATCACCGCCGCTCCAATGAGCCCCTCTGCACAAGTGGCCATTTTCCATATATGCACCTCCGACACCTGTTCCCAACGTGAGCATCACCAAACGTCGCTTGCCCTTCCCCGCTCCCTGCCACGCTTCTCCAAGTAAAGCGGCGTTCGCGTCATTATCAGCAACCGCTCGTAAAGCCAGTTTTTCTTTAGCCCACGTTACTAAGGATGTACCTTGCCAGCCAGGTAGGTTATCTGTGGCATACACAACTACGCCGCTCTCCACATTTACTCTGCCAGCAGTAGCAATGCCTAGAGCGCCTATATCTATATAGGCACCGATGCTGGTATCCCCAAAAGAACGCAACAGTCCGAGCACAGATTCTGACACCTGCGACAACACCCATTCACGTCCACGGGAAGCGTCCGTATCCAGCCGGATTTCATCAAGCACCGATCCGTCCCGTGCCACTATGGCGGCCTTCACCGATGTGCCCCCAATGTCGATTCCAATGACTCTGTTCACAGCAGCTACCACCACACCAACCTCCTTGTTGCCCCACATAAAAGCTTACTAGCTCTTTGTACAAACCTTCTATTAATAGCAATACTTGAAATAGCCATTCATAAGCACCACAAACACAAGTCATTGAACTGTCGGAGCACAAGTTTTCAATTCACAACTGAAAAATCTCAATAGCTTCGTTCAATAACGGCCCTCGCTGTTTTTTCCTTCATCTGTTTGGTGTGATTCGTATGCTTGCGAGCAAGCCCTTCGCAGATGAGGTCAATCACGAATAGTTGTGAGATTTTAGCGCCGATTGAACCACCTTCTATTGGAGCTTCCTTGCCTGCGGTCAGCAACACGATATCCGCTATGGAGGTAATGGGTGATTTGGCATAATTCGTAATTGCGATAACAGTTGCACCGTTTTGCTTGGCTTTATGCAGCATATCGTTTGTATCCAGCGTACTTCCTGATACACTAATGCCGATAGCCACATCACCCGGGTTCATGGACACCGCCATCATCGACTGAATATGTCCGTCTGCCACAGCCTCGGCGCGACGCCCGATCCGTAAGAAACGATTTTTAGCATCCTGCGCAGAAATTCCCGAAGCGCCTACACCGAAAAATTGAACATAGCCCGCTTGATCGAGACACGCAATCGCACGACCAAGCTCTGAATGGTCCAGCAGCCCCATACTGGAGTGCAAAATATCGAGCATGTTGTGATACACCGTACGCGTAATATCTTGTTCGTCATCTGGGTCGATGTTCTCCTCGCCCATATCTGTTTTACGATAAGTCTGGTTTTGCGCCAGGGACAGTCGGAAATCCTGATAACCTTTGAAACCAATCTTCCGGCAAAAGCGCATGACGGTCGTTTCGCCTGTACCTGCAAAATCCGCCAGCTCTGTCACGGAGAAATATATGATGTCTGCGGGATGCTCCAGTACGCACAAGGCGACTTTCTGCTCCGATTTCGTTAATGAAGGATAATATGTGTTAATTCGGTCGTTCATCTCCATAGATGCATTTCACTGCCTTCCTTGCGGCATCGGCAAACCGCTGCGTAATCAATTGGGGTCTGGTAATCGCCGAGCCTACAACCACTGCATGTGCTCCCATTCGGAATGCTTCCTCAACCTGCGCCGGATCATAGATTTTACCCTCTGCAATTAAAGGAACAGGAACCAGTTCTGACGCTCTCCGAACCAGCTCCAGATCAGGACCCTCAATCCGAGTAGAGTACGGTGTATACCCGGATAACGTGGTGGATACGCAGTCTGCGCCAAGAGAGGCCGCATGAAGCGCCTCCTCCAGTGTCGAAATGTCTGCCATGGAAGTAACCCCCTGCTCATGGGCATAATCTATGAGCCTCTTCAGCTTGCATCCCGCTGGGCGCGGTCGTAATGTGGCATCCAGCGCAATGATATCCGCGCCTGCCTCTACCAGTTCCTCCATTTCACGAAGGGTAGGCGTAATGTAAATATCAGAATCATCATAATCCCGCTTAATCAAGCCAATGACTGGTAGAGAAATCGCCAGTTTAATCGCACGTACATCCGATGCGCCATTGGCGCGAATCGCTACAGCTCCACCCTGCTGTGCGGCAAGCGCCATTTTGACCATAGAATCTGCTCCATGCAACGGTTCGCCTGGCAGCGCCTGACAGGATACGATCAGTCCGTGCTGAACTTTGGATAACACACCTTCCATTCCCATAGGAATCACCCTCTCTTCTCGGCATGATGCCGTACGGTTAATCCGACTTCAAAGGTGCGGTTCCACGGCATGTAGCAATCTGTAATTTCCACGCGGCCTTCCGGCCCGTTCACATATTCATTGAGCGCCTGCTCCAGCCGTCTGCGAATAATCGCAGCAACCGAGCCTCTCGGTCCATCGAGCATAAACTTGGTAAAACCCATCTGCTCCACAATCCCGTTATTCATAGCCGTACGTACCACAGCGCAATAACAGGCATCCTCGGCGTAGCGCAGCGACAGAAAATCCAAATGTTCCTCCGTAGAGCCATAGTGGGTATACAGCATAGACTGGGCAATGACGGTGCCCAGCGTGTTAGAACTGGTATTCCAGCCTGCATAACCCGCCAGCTTAAAAAGCAGTCCTTTTTGCTTCAATAGTCTAATTAGCTTGAGATCTGCGCCGTTGGCGTAGCCCACATCAGCAACTGCAACATTTTGACCCGCATATTGCAGCATATAAGAACCGTACTCAACCAGCTCTACTACATTCCGATGTACATCATATCCGGTCATTGCACGCTGCTGGGATGAAGCTTCTGCCATCGTGTCACCGGGTGTGTTAGCCAACAAAATCAAATCAGCCTCCATTGCTGAGGAAGCTATTAGCCCACCTGCCGCCATAATCTGATATTTTAAGGTTTCGTAAAAATAGCGATCTTCAAAAAGCGGAACTACGAATGCCCCCTGCAAAGCAGACAATCGAGGATACACCAGTGGGATTACATTATTCATCTTGTTAACCCAACGAGCCAGCAACGTACAACCCACTTCATCTGCCCCCGGGTACATGTATACATTCAAATCCAGCTCAAGCTCAGAAATACGACTTCTTAGCCGCTGCTGATCCTTGGCGGTATAGCCGTAGGGAGCCGAATCATCCTGTGGGATGATCATAAAATCAATGATACCTTCTGCTACGAGATCCAGTGCAACTTCATTGGCCTCCAAATTCACATGGCGACGTCCCAGATAATCATCCAGTATTTCCATTGGCAAACGCTCGCTGATATCAGCTAATTCGAGCAACTCTTCTGAGGTAGCGATCCCCAGCTCCTGACGATGCTCAATGAAGCCCTTTCGGAATATCTCACGGCCCCAATCGGCATAGTAATCCGGTTCTTCATCAGCCAAAGAGTATTGCGGACAACGCATAATCAGTTGAAATGCATACAGGGTCAGTTGCGGATATAATTGCTTTAGCCTGCGAAGCCGATTCACCCTATCTCTGACCTGCTCGCTCGACATACCGTGTAGTCGAGAAGGTACGATTCCTCCGTACAGCAACGTATCCATCGCAACAATGGCTCCATCAGCAGTCGCTGCGCGTTCTTCGAGCCATGCCCATAGTCTGGTCATATCGCCAGGGGTTTTCTTTTGTCCCATCCATTCCAATGGGGGCCGCTCCATTTCCAAGTCTGTGCCTTGTGCCAGTAAATAAGGAAATTGATAATTACAGGGCCGCTCATCCAGCGGTATAAAAAGTAATCGGGTGTTTGACTTCACCGTACATTCCACCTCTCCTGAAAATTACCGTTATCCTAACGGCAAATGATTATTTTCAGGGCAGCTATGCTGCCTTGGTTTCTTAATCCATCGCAGACACTTACAAGATCAGCCGATATTTGCCTTGTTCATCCTGATCGACATAACCCCACTGCGCGGCAGCTCGGATCGCCGGATTGCTACCCAGCCGAGCCTCCGCTTCTAAGCAAGCAGTGATACCGCGTCGCAGTTCTCCTGCGATTTCGTCCGTCAGAGGCGACGGCTCTGGCCCGTCAATTTCTTCGCTCGGCGTGCTGCTCTCCTCCGACTGTGCATCGTCCTGTCGCTCGCTGCTGAGCGCAGCTTGACGCAGCACCTGCCACAGGCCCGCGTCCAGCTCGGCACGTTCCAGCCACGGTGCAGCCTGGAACACGAACCCTGCGGCTAGATCATCGGCAGGCACGTTCCGCAGGACGCTCACCGCCTGAAGCAGCCGCTCAAAGTACATATCCAGCGCAGGGATATCGCGCATTTTCAAAGCAAGGTCCACGTCCTCATACGTGTTGCCGCCTAGTCGGCTGTTCCTATTTTGACGACAGAAAAACATCAGTTCATCCGCACGCTCTCCCGCTAACTCCCGCGCAGCCCATTCCCAAGATAGCTCAGGCATATACCGTTCACTGTTCCACATGTAGTGGGACATCGTGATGAGCGTCACTTTGGAGCATTCCCACTGATTCATCGGGTTGGCCACCATACCGGTATGTCCGCAGTCCGGTAGTCTGGAGTATCGTCCGCGTAGCGGATCAAGGAATAACCGATCATGGTCACAATCATTCACCGGGATGTTATCCCACACCCACAGCTCATGCCCAAAGTATGCATGATTATCAGCGGCGTGCTCGCGACTAATCTGTGGAGCAAAAACAAAGTACCCCGTCCAGAACACCTTAATCTCCGGATGCAGCCGCTCACGGAAATCCTTTTTGTATTCGGTATCCCAATATGACCAATATTCCGAAGGACAGACCGTCAGCGTAAATTCAGGCAGTCGTTCAGCCAGCCATGCATGCACCTTGTTCGTCAAAAAGACATGAGCGTGACCCGAGCGGCCCAGCAAATGTCGATTTTCCCCTTTGAGTACATAGTCAATGTCATCCATTAATACAGAAAAATGACGTACGCCAATCTTAATCACGGCCACCAGCTTTTCCGTCAATTTGAGGAAATCTTCATCGCTGCCAAAGCTCAGGTCGTTCCCTGGGCTGATACAATAATGAAAATCAATCTCATGCCGTTCGCAGGCTTCCTTCAATTCGCGGATCTGGGCAAACGTATCCTCAGGGTACGGTTCTCTCCATAGCTCACGATGATATGGATCATCCTTGGGGGCATACATGAACGTGTTCATCCGGTGCGTAGCCATAAAACGGACGGCATCCAGCCGATCCGCGAAACTCCACGGTATCCCATAGAAGCCTTCAATAATTCCTCGGACCGGAAAGGAAGGCTCATCCCGAATAGACATCACCGGCAGAGCACATCGCTCCTGTTCCACCTGAAGCAGGAGATGCAGGGCATCCATGCCGTATTTGAGCCCTCTTTTATTGGAAGCGTGGATTTCAATCCGCCCGTCCTTCTGAATGTCCAACCGATATCCGTCTGCAGCAAGCGTTCCGTCATATTCGAGCACCAACTGTACGCTTCCCCGTGTTTCAGTCGGTACACCCGGTCCTGGAGGTACAATGAGCTTGATCGGTCCCTCAGGGTCCAGCACACCTTCATACTCCTGATTCATTGCAAAGCGAGAGGACAGTTCACAGATCAGTCGCGGTTCGGAGATAACCAGCCTTTCCCCGCTGTCATACACATCACGAAAATAATATTGTATCTCCTGCCGTGATAGCCCATCACCTGAATGAGGCCCCATTCCTTTGGACAATTTCATCGCAATCGTCTCCTTCCCTTCACAGGCTGTTCGTAGCCGTGACTACTGGCTTATCCTTTTACCGCTCCCGCCAGACCTTCCATATAGTAGCGCTGTGTAAACAGGAACAATATAATGATCGGCAGTACCGAAATCATTGTGCCTGCAGCAATCCAGCCGAAGTTATAGGCAAATTGACCGTTGAGATACGTGAGCGCAGCTGCCAGCGGATATAGCTCCGTATCGTTCAAAATAACGATAGGCCACAGAAAGCTGTTCCAGAACGACATCGCCTCCAATAGAGAGATTACAGCCAGCGCTGGCTTGACCAGCGGAAGCACCAGCTGCCACCAAATTCGGAACTCCGAAGCGCCGTCCATTTTACCGGAATCACGCACATCGGTAGGAATATGGATAAACGTCTGTCGCATTAGAAAAATGTTGAAAACGGAGACTGCCCCAGGCAACACCACACCCAAATAGGTATTGCCTAGATGAAGCCCTTGAATGGTCAGATAATGCACAATAAATGCGGTGTAGGAAGGAATAATCATCGTGGCAATCAGCAACGTAAACACCAGATTTTTACCCTTAAAACGAAATACAGCCAAGGGATATCCTGTAAGACTGGCGAGCACCACATTGAGCACAACGCCCAACACCGTAATGATGACCGTATTCAGCATATACTTTGGAAAATTCATGAACTGCCACACCTGAACGTAGTTGTCGAAATCAATAAAGGTCGGAAAAATAGCGGGTGGCGTTGAAAAAATGTTGCGGCCTGGCATGAGGGATACGCTGAGCAGCCATAGGAACGGTCCCATTAAAAAGAGGGCGAGTAGCACTAGAAGCACGTAGATGACCGTCATTCTCAGCATTCGAGCAAGACTGCGCATGATGCGGCTGCTTTCCTTTTTAGGAAGAGATGAGCGTAGCATTTTGTCATCCTTTAGATTCATCAATAGGGATTGACACCGCCTTTCCTATTGAATCGGAATACGATAATACTAAGTACGGCAATCATTGCACCGACAATTAAGCCAAGCGCGGAAGCATATCCAAAATTAAACTGCTCCATGCCCTTTTGAAAAATATACAAGCTGGATGTCAACGTGGCCGTTCCCGGTCCACCCTTGGTTAGTACATATACTTCATCAAATACGCGAATAGCTGACATGAGCGATATAAGGGTACAGAACAGAACGTAGGGTCTCAGCAGTGGAAGAGTAATATGGACAATCAGACGCCATCGGCTTGCTCCGTCGACTCTAGCGGCTTCGTACAGATCTTGGGGAATATTTTGTAATCCAGCCAGATAGAGCATCATATAATACCCGAGTCCCTTCCACATTGTGATGAACATTAGTACATACAAAGCCAAGTTGCTGTCCGATAACCAGTGTATGTCTTTGCTAATCAAGCCGACCTGCATGAGCAAGTAGTTCACTATGCTGTTATTGCCCAACAGCCAGCTCCAAATTAAGGCTACCGCTACCATCGAAGTCACAACAGGGATGTAGTAGGTCGTACGAAATATTTTAATTCCCGGGATACGGCTATTCACAAGCACAGCCATCAGGATGGAGAAAATTTGAAGAAAGGGGACAATGAGCACGTACAACAATGAGTTCCAAATCGAAATAAGAAAGTTACGGTCCTTAAACGCCGCTTCAAAATTATCCAAGCCGACAAAATGGGTGTCTGATATGACAGAGTAGTCCGTCAATGCCAGCGGAATGCTGTAAATAATAGGCCAAAATACAAAGACGGCAAGCAATAACAGTCCCGGCGTCATAAAGGCCCAGGCCGTAAAGGACTCCGACCTCAACCATTTGATCATGCTGCATCACCACCTGATTTTGATAAATGAACAGGGGAGTATTCACTTACTCCCCTGTCAAACCTATTGCTTTAAAATATCGTTCACTTCCTGCTCCAAGGCAGTAAGCGTCTGCTTCGTATCCGCGCCATTCAATACCATATTTTGTAAAGCTCTCGCGATGGCACTGTTCACATCTTTGGCATTAGGCACACCGACCATATAATCTGTCGCCTTATCCAAGCTTTGCGCGGATACTACCTTGGCTTGTGCTTCTAATGATTTGTCAGACTGAGTAAAATATGGATCTTTAATGGAGTCTTTCGTGGAAGGTAGTGTATTCGCCGCTTTAGAAAAAGCTGTTTGACTCTCTGCGTTTGTCAAGAAAACAGCAAATTTCACCGCTTCGTCCACATGTGCAGACTTAGCAGGTACGACCAGGTCCATGGAGTTGGAGAGCCGCACATCGGCTTTGCCGGTTGGGACAGGGACAGCAATTGTGTTCTTATAAACATCCGGCGCTGCCGTTTTGATAAAATTGATGAACGTCGGGCCTGCCAGCTCGAAAGCAACCTGCTCGCCGGCATAATATTTCACTTGTTGTGAGAATTCAGCGTCTTCCTTGAGTACAATGCCATCTTCCATCTGTTTTTTCAGATTATCAATCATAGTGACTGCTTCTGGTGTGTTGAACGCCGCTGCTGTCTTTTCTTTATTTAGAATAGGAATGCCGTCCACAGCGAAAAGCTTGGATACAAGCTGCTGAGCATAGCCTGCCTTGCCAATTTTTCTATTGATCTGACGGCCCCATTCAGACAATTCCTCCCGGGTTTTGGGCGGATGGGCAGGGTCCAATCCGGCAGCTTTGACCAGCTTTGTATTCATGTAAAGCACTTCTGTACCGGTATACCAGGGTAGCGCATAAGCTTTACCGTTAATAACTGTAGAATTATAAATACCCTCGAAATAAGCAGCCTTTTCCTCGGGCGACAAATGCTCATTCATATCAACAACAGCACCCTTGGAGCCCATTTGGCTAGCAAATTCTGTATTGAGATTGACTACATCTGGACTGCTGTTGCTAGCGATACTTGTCAACAGCTTGTTGGTTACTGCGTCATAAGGGTAATCCTTCCAGTCAATTTTGACATTGGGGTTCTTCTGCTCATAATCGGCAATCACCCGATTGAAATACGGGGTAAATGTAGGTTGTAGTGCAATGGTCCAAAATTGCAGTGTTACTTTCCCTCCGTCAACCTTTTCCGACTTTGATCCTCCACCACCGCAGCTGCTCAGCAGTACAACCAGCGCTAGCATAGATACAAGCAACCGTAACCTGCCTTTCGCTTTCTTTGTCACATGGTGACCCCCTTGTTCTTAGTTGATTAAGGCAAATTATAGCAGAAATGCCGCTAAAGAAGGAACGTTTTTTCAATAAAATAAATTTAGAAGGAATAATTTTTCTTTTATTGGATACAAAAAAGACGTCTCTTCAGCAGAGACGCCATTTCCCTAAATCACCCGCAAAGGGTTTAATCTATTAATAGTATGGGGCCATGAAAACGTACACCAGTACCCCGGTCAAGCTCACATATAGCCAAATCGGCATCGTCCAGCGTGCAATCTTACGATGTTTTGCTACCTGCATCGTCCATCCCCATACAACCGTGAACAGGGCCAGCGGTACAATAATCGCAGCCAGTATGCTATGCGAAATCAACAGCGTAAAGTAAATCGGCCGAAGGATACCCACCCCACCATATTTTGCAGTTTCCGGCGAAATGTAGTGAAAGGTCAGATAGGAAAATAAAAATAAAACGGTACTGGCGAAGGCCAGCAAAACAAAGGTTTTATGAAGCTTAATGTTCTTTTTGAAAATAGCAACCAGTGCAGCCACCAGAAAAATAAATGTGAAGCTGTTAAAAATCGCATTCAGCCTTGGGAAAATGGTGAGATCAAAACTCACACTACCCTGGTATCCGATCGGCGAAAAGAACAGCAGCAAAATAATCACGTTGGCTATAATGGAAACGGTGATAATCAAGGCTGTAAAATTACGATTGCTCGTTGGAACGTACTGCTTGTCCTCACTCGCTTTATTCATCATGAGCGTCTCCTTCGTTAAATTCAGGTTTTCGTTACTGTTGTAGTCATAACCATAATATATTATATAGAACTCATGGACAGCCTGTGAAGTGACAACAGTATGAACAATTTCATAGCCATCTGTCGGAAAATATGATTTAACATTTGAGAATAGCCCTTTACTTCCCTATATCAACGGTAGAATGCATTGATTTTACAAGCTTTATGCACACAAAAAACACCGGGAAGGTCTGATTACCCGCTCCGGTGTTGTATCGATTATGCAATTAAGCAGCCTTGATGATCCATATTCATTGCTGCCATACGTCACTGTATTCCTGATGGCGCTTGAATAGAGCAAGCGCGTACGAGCAGGCAGGAATAACCTTTTTATGCTCATTCCTTGCCATATCAACCACTCGGTCGATAAGCTCCTTGCCGATTTTTTGACCCCGTAACTGCTCGGATACAAATGTATGGTCAATGACCAATGAGTGGTCATCTATGGATTTATAGCCTACTTCTGCAACTACCTGCCCATCATCCACCATGACTACTGCATGGTCCTCCTCGCGAATTTGTCTCATGAAACCAATCTCCTTTCTGACTGAAGAACATCCCGTTACAATTCCATGCTAACGAATTACTGCAATCACTTCATGCCGACGCAAGATATCCTTATCATTCCCCTATTTAGGAATCAGCGAAACATCACATACATAAAATAAGATCTATCGTCGACACTATATTTATTCCAATGAAGGCAAGGGAGGTGCTGCGTTGCGTACGGAATTAAAACCTGTCATCCCGTTTGAACCGGAACTGAGCGAAAAAGTACCTGTAGATGCAAAAGGCCTTTGGCGTTACGAAATAAAATGGGACGGTACGAGAATTTTGACGTATCACGACCAGGGCAGCACGCGTCTGTTCAACCGCAAGCAGCATGAACGTACGCTTTTATACCCGGAGCTTGCTCTCTTCCCCTCCTACTGTAAGGCTGATTCGGTCATATTGGACGGGGAAATGATCGCACTCGGTGCCGACGGTAAGCCATCGTTCCATGAAATTATGCGAAGGGATCTGATTCGTCGAACGGATCGAATTCAGTCAGCCTATGAAGCTGTACCCGCTACTTACATGTTGTTTGATATTGTTTATCTGAACGGGGAGTGGGTTCATCTTAAACCGTTACAGGAAAGGCTTGAACTGCTGCATCAGATCATCATACCGAATGAACGGATTCAACTGGCTCCCGCTCATCCTGATGGACAAGCTCTATTTCAGGTCATGTGCAGCCAAGGAATGGAAGGCATTGTGTGTAAAAAGCTGGATAGTCCGTACACATTGGGCGGAAAAGACGGACGATGGGTCAAAGTCAAAAATTATGGCGATATCATTGCCGTTATCGGTGGCTATACCCTAAATGGAGGCCTTATCAACGCTGTGTTGCTGGGCCAATATGATAAACAAGGAATGCTGCGCTATATCGGGCATGTGGGTACGGGTAAGCTGACTCGGGAAGATTGGCGTCAGCTTACCGAGCGCCTGCTGCCACATACCATATCGGAGCGACCTTTTAGCAATAGACCGGATCGGCATCAAGACGCATTTTGGGTGCAACCTATGTTTACCGCCAAGGTTCAATATAGTGAGTGGCGATGGCAAGAAGGACGTACCCTGCGCCAGCCCTCCATACAAGCCTTTGTGAATCAGGGCCTCGATCAGTGTATCGGCCCCTGGATATGACGTTTTGCAGATATATTTTTTAAAAAATGCAGAACAAAGTTTGTATAAATCATTGCAACCAGTGGTTAATTAAATTACAGTTAACTAATTAACTACATCGAGGTGGATCGCATGTTCTTTTTTTTGGACTCCGAAATTCGTCAACTGGCCTATAATCTCTTTCCAGGTGGCAATAAACCGATTGGTGTTTTGGTAGATTTATTTTCCATAACGTATGAAATACGCAAAAATATGGAAAAACGTTCACGTGAATTTGGTCTCTCCTACGGGCAATATATCGCGCTTTGTGTACTTTCAGCGCAAAGAGATGAAATGTCATCTCCTTCTGCTTTGGCTGATAAGATGGGTGTAAGCCGGGCAGCAATCAGTTCTATGGTTATTTCTCTCGAACAAGAGGGATTCATTAATAAATATGACGATCCCAATGACAAGCGGGGAGTGTTCGTGTCCCTGAACGATAAAGGAAGAAGTAAAATTCAACAGATGGATCCCTTTTTCCTAGGGCTGGCTTCACGTCTGATGTCAGACTTTAGTGAGTCGGAAATCTGTCAGTTCCAAACCTATTTGTCACGCGTACGTTCTGCGTTTGAAGATGTTAAAGGTTCGCGTCTAACCGACTCCAGAGAGGAGAGAGAAAAATGGTGCGAAGACTGAGACAAAAACTGTTCGTCAAACTTGCCCGCATATCGGCTGGCAGAATGGTAGCTGCGTCCGATTCCAAACCTTCGCATTCTCCCAAAGTACATCGGAAAGAAAGGATCATCCCCACCTCTATTGGTGACTCCAGGGTGATTGTATATGAACCTTCTCACCGGTCTGCTGATCCACTCCCTGTATTCGTTAATTTCCATGGCAGCGGTTTTGTAATGGGTAGCGCCGAGATGGATGATCCCTGGTACCCGGTCATTGCTGAACGTGCGAATTGCGTCGTCGTTAATGTTGATTATCGCTTGGCCCCAGAACATAAATTCCCTATCCCGCTACAGGAAAGCTATGAGGTGACCCAATGGTTGTACAAGCATCCTGATGTGCTTAACGTAGATCCTCAACGCATTGCGGTCGGGGGGCACAGTGCGGGTGGCAATCTAGCGGCGGCGCTGTGTCTTATGGCCCGGGAGCGCAAGGAATTTCCGATTGTATATCAGGTACTGGATTACCCACCACTGGATATTGCTACAGATCCCAAATTGAAGCCCCAATTCGAGAAGGGGATTCCGCCACGAGTAGCAAAAATCTTTAATGAAAGTTATCTGAACTCACCAGATGAGGCGCGAAATCCGTTGGTTTCCCCCATTTTTGCAGAATCACTACATAATCTCCCTCCTGCTCTGATCATAACTGCGGAGTTGGACTCCTTGGCTGACGAAGCCGAGTTGTATGCCAAACGGCTGATTGAAGCAGATGTCCCCGTGAAATATAAAAAATACATGGGTGCCGCACATACCTTTACCCATAGCGGCGATCTCGCTGTAGCTGAAAACGCCTGGCACCTGATGAGCGATCAGTTGAAATTGGCATTTGAATTCCGCATCGGAGATGTCCTGGCAGAACTGAAGAAATAAAAATAAGCCTCCTGCTTCCACTGCCATTATGCAGTCGGGGTCAGGAGGCTTATTATTTATCATTACAAACTGTTAAAAGCGTCAGTCAATACAGGCACAATTTGCGATTTGCGCGATACAACGCCTTTTAGAACAGCCTTATTGTCGTCCAACTGAACATTATAGGCTTTCTCAACCGCTTGTGCTTGGCTTCCCAGGGCAATACCAATGGAATCACTGTTCACGATGTCTGTTACAACGAACAGGAACAGATCGAGATTTTTGGCCTCAATGGTTTGGGATAATGCAGCTTCTAGGTCAGCTTGACGTGATAGCACATCGTTGACGTCTACTGCGTTCACTTGAGCAATTTCCACTTTGCGACCATTCATCTGAAATTCTTTGGCATCCAGACTTACTAACTGTTCAATGGTATGACCACTCAAATCAGCTCCCGCTTTAAGCAAGTCAAAACCGTAACGATCTGCATCTACACCAGCAATTTCAGCCAGTTCACGAGCAGCAGCTACGTCTTGATCCGTGCAGGTTGGGGATTTAAACAACAGGGAATCGGAAATAATCGCGGACAACATTAGACCTGCGATTTCTTTCGGAATCGCTATACCATTTTCCTTGTAGAGCTTGTTCAAAATGGTGGCTGTGCAACCCACCGGCTCAGCGCGGAAGTATAACGGCTGGCTTGTTTCAAAGTTAGCGATCCGGTGATGGTCGATGACTTCAGCTACACGTACCTTGTCAATATCAGCGGCGCTTTGCTGGCGTTCATTATGATCGACCAGAATGACGTTGTCCGTTTCAGCAGCAACCTGCTCAACCAGACGTGGCGCGCTCACTTTGAAATAATCCAGTGCATACTGGGTTTCCCCGTTCACCTCGCCCAGACGAACCGGCTCTACGTCCGCGCCCAGTTTGGTTTTTAAGTCTGCATAAGCAATAGCTGAGCAAATGGTATCCGTATCCGGATTTTTATGCCCGAAAATCAACGTTTTTGCCAACATAATCGACTCCTTTGCCTTAGGCATTTTACATGATTGTGAAACCTCAACAATTCCAATGCAGATTATATCATTAAATCTCGCATTCTCCCATTCCCCTTTGATTGTTTTCAAAAATAATCTAGTAAATTCATAACATTTCCATGGAATCTACATGTAATGTTACCCTTATTTTTTCTAAAAATATAAAAAAAATATAGTAATATATCCCACCAATATGGTAAGATATGCCTCAAAACTGGCAAGTTAGTCACCAGTGGTCAATTCTATTATTTTAGATATTAAGGGAGGCGTGAGAACAACGGCAGTGGCTTCAAATCCTAGTATGTAGACATATCATATTTTGATTGAAAAGAGGGAAATCTTTGAAAAAGCCGATCATTTTGAAAAAAATACCTGTCGTATCACTCGCTCTTGCCTTGACGGTAAGCTTGTCTCTGCCGTCTGTCAGTTCTGCTGCTACCGCAGATCTACAACTCAACTCATTTTTGGAAGCTCAGCAAGCATTGACTATTGAGGCGGCTCCGGCCTTCATTTCGCCAGAGCTAAGCACAGACTCTTCCCGCCAGGTCAGAGTCATCGTACAGCTTGATGGTGAGCCCTTAGCCGTGGACAAATATGCGGCACGTTCAGGCGTCCAAGCTTTCACAGCTCAATCTGAGCAAAAAGCGGAATCCGCGATTGCCACCGAGCAAACTACGTTCGTGGACCAAGCCGCTGAGCATGGTATTTCTCTCCAGGTGAATTACCAGTACAACACGGTGCTTAACGGCTTGGAGGTCACATTGCCGGCCAATAAGATTCCAGAACTGGCTAAACTGCCAGGCGTAAAATCCATTCATGAAAACAAAACGTATTATTCCATCCCCGTACAGGACCCGCCAACACTTACAGCCAGTGAAGCCACTTATGATAACGCACCGCTGGACCAGATTGGTGTTCCTGAAGCCTGGGCCAAAGGATTGAATGGCGAGGGAATCAAGGTCGGGGTTATTGATACCGGTATCGATTATGAGCATCCGGATTTGAAAGAAGCCTATAAAGGCGGATATGACTCTTTTGAACAGGACAACGACCCTTACGAGGAACCGTTCCTTGAAAAAGAGAATGACCCATACGGCACAGGTTTTAGCGGAACGACACATGGTACTCACGTCTCCGGCACGATTGCCGGTAAAGCCGCAAATAAATCCTCAGATATTGTACAAAAGGGTATTGCCTATAAATCGGACTTATACGTGTATAAAGTGCTTGGACGCAATACCAAGACGGGTCGTTCCTCCGGTTCCTCCGCACAGGTCATTGATGGCATTGAACGCGCTGTCAAAGATGGTATGAACGTCATTAACCTGTCGCTGGGCTCGGATTCCGAAAAGGACCCGAACTCCCCGGATTCCATTGCTATTAATAATGCTGTACTTTCCGGCGTAGTCGCGGTCATAGCGAATGGTAATGCGGCACAGGATGGCCCCTATTTTTATTCCATGGGTTCTCCCGCAACATCACAGCTGGCGATTTCCGTCGGTGCAGCTACTTCGCCGAGCAAAAGCTTCTCAGGTACAGCTTCGGTCACCCGTGACACCTATTGGGAGGCTAACGGTGAATTGAAAAAGACCGTAACTGATGATGCTTATGCACATTATGATTTTAATTTGATGGGCTGGGAGACAGGTAGAGAAGACTTTGCCTCCATTTTGGGAACTGCCCCTTATGAGCTCGTATATGCGAATCTGGGACAACCTGATGATTTTGAAGGGAAAGACGTAGCAGGAAAAATCGTCCTCGTTTCACGCGGTAACTTGGCATTCGTGGATAAAATCACAAATGCGAAAAAAAACGGTGCGAAGGCTGTTATCGTTTTTAATGGGAATACGAAAGCGGGCGACATCACCAAAGCTGATTTAGGGGAAAGTATTTCAGGTCGCGATGACTATGTTAATTCCAATTTGGGTGACAGCTTTGACTTTATTCCAACCTTTGACATGAAAGGTAAGGAAGGCCGTGCACTGGCTAAACAAATCGTAGACAACGCTGGAGAAAAGTTCTCAGTTTCCTTTGGAGCAGACTATATTCGCACAGATAATGCAGGTAATACCATGGCCGATTTCAGCTCCCGCGGACCGAACGGAGATGAACTGCTCAGTATCAAACCGGACGTGAGCGCACCAGGTGTTGGCATTTTATCAACCTACCCTGCTTTCGCCAAGTTCTATCCAGATGCATCGTATGAGCAGGCTTACAAACGTAGCAACGGTACAAGTATGGCGTCTCCACATGTGGCTGGGCTTGCTGTGCTGCTGAAGCAACAGCATCCAAACTGGACACCGTTTGATATCCGCGCTGCTCTGGCAAACACATCGGTTACACTCTTTGATGAGGATAAAATCCAATATGATGTGTATTCCCAAGGTGCAGGCCTTGTAAACATCGCTAATGCGATTCAGACCCCAGCCCTGCTGGAAACCGTCGAAAAGATTACGATTCTCGACAAAAACTTTAATCGGCAGGAGGTTGTGAATTATAATCCTTCTGCCAGCTTCGGGGTGTTACGACCTGGTAGTGATGCTAAGCAGATTCAGCTTCAACTCAAAAACTTGTCGGCTAACACTGTGCAATATGAAGCCAGCACCGTTTTACATGATAATGTAACTTCTGATCCAACTCAACCGATTGCTACACCTGACGTGAGCAACATTGCCGTTCAGTTGCAAGGTGTCGGCGCGAATGGAGCAATCTCGGCAGAACCGGGTAAATCGCAACCGTTCTTCCTGTCTGTACAACCAAATTCGGGTGCAGCCACAGGTGTATATGAAGGGGAAGTTATTCTGAAAAGCGCCGGACTGCCAACGCTTCATCTGCCGTTCGTCGTTCATGTCGGCAAAGAAAACCCTACAACTGGCTTTGGCTTGCAGGACTTGAGTGTCACCAACCCAATTATTTATCCGAGTCGTACAGGTGCTCAACGCTCAACAGATTTGGCATTCCGCCTGACTACGGATAAAACGAACCTGATCGCGCTCTATGTGTACGGCGTAGATGACAAGTTAATCGGTCTAATCGATGGAATTACGACCTCCAAGGAACAAGGTGACAATGCACGCCTCAAACAAGGCGTCTACTCCTTTAAGGGCATTGACGGAAGTTACGTCGAATTAGATGACAAGGGAAACTCTGTTCTGGATGCTAACGGTCAGCCCGTGATTCAGCATTTGAAGGACGGCGTATACAAGCTGGAAGTCAGCGCTCCGGAGCTGAATGCAAAAGGCGAAGTCGAGAGTACTACTAAAGGTCCTAAACTCTTCACCGCCACTAAAGCTATTCGCGTGGATAATAGCGCCGCATCTAGCGGTAGTGGTGGAGGCGGAGGTGGTGGAGGTGGCGGCAGAAGCAATACTACACCTTCTGCTACAACGAACACATCCACTCCTGTCCCTACATCTGCACCTTCACTTCAAAGCGTTGTGAAACAAGGACAGGCTGTTAAAACTATCACTACAGCCGTTGCATTGAACAATAATGTACAGTCGCTGACAGTAACCGATGCAGATTTGCAGGCTGCCGTGACAGCAGCAGGTTCCAGCCCGACAGCTATTGTACTGTCGGCTACTAGCCAAGCAGGCCAAACGACGAAGGCATCGCTCACTTCCACACAACTGGTAACGTTGGGCAAGGCTTCAGCAGGAAGCAGCTTGATTGTAAGCAATACAGGCTCTTCTATGGCTTTGCCAGTATCCGCTCTGAAAAATGTTCCTGCTGGTGCAGGCATTGAAGTGGTAATCAGCAGCCAGACAGAGGCGAGCAGCACTTTTACAAGTAAGCTGAAAGGCTCCAATGTGATCGGCACCCCGGTAGGGTTTGAAGCTAATGTTGTCACTGGTGGCAAGAGTCAATCACTCAAAGTTGCTCCAGGACAGTTTATTAGCAGATCCTTTACCTTACCTGGTCAAATTGATTCCAATACAGCCGGTGTACTTTATACGGCAAACAGAAATGTCTATCCCGTTCCATCCGTCTTCACCAAGCAGGCTGATGGATCTACCGTCGTCAAGGTAAGCCGTCCGGGCTTCTCGACGTATGCAGCGGCGACACGTCCCGTTAGCTTTGAAGATATTTCATCGTCGTATGCCCAATCGGAAATTCAATCGCTAGCGAACAAGTTGCTGATTAACGGCACGACTGACACAACTTTCTCACCGAAAAAGAACGTGACACGTGCAGAATTTTCAGCCCTGGTAACCCGAGCACTCGGCCTGACACCGGGTACTGCTGCACCATTCAGTGATATCCCGGCAGGTAGCTGGTACTCCGGCGATGTAGCAGCCGCTTATGAAGCTGGTTTGATTACGGGTCGCAGCAGCGACAAGTTTGATCCGAACGCTAATATCAGTCGTCAAGAAATTGCTGTCGTGCTGGGTAAAGCTGTAGATCTGCTTCAAATCAAAGCAGCAGTCGATGGTCCTGCACGCACACCGTACCATGATGCTTCATCCTTTGCAGGCTATGCCAAGGACAGTATTGAAAAAGTAAGTGCAGCAGGTATTATCAACGGAGCAGCGATTAAAGGCTCCTCCTACTTCCAGCCGAATGCACCTACAACCCGTGAGGCATCCGCCAAGGTGCTGCACGTGCTTTTACAAAAAGCTTCGCTGATTAACTAACAATAGAAAAGCCTCCCGAGCCGTGTTATAACCAAAGCTGCGGTTCGGGGGGCTATTTTTATGTTACGCCATAATCTTAAAAACTATACTGTTCCCGCTAAAGGTAGCGTTACTTTGAATACACTTCCCGTTCCCGGTGTGCTTTCAGCCGTAATGTTCCCGCCATGTGCTTCCACGATAGACTGTGTAATGGCCAGACCAAGGCCCGCCCCGCCTGAGCTACGTGTACGCGATTCATCTCCACGATAAAAACGTTCAAATATCCGCTCCAGCTGTTCTTTACTCATGCCTGGTCCGTTATCACGAATTTGGATATCCACCAATTTCTTACCTGCAGATAGGTTTACCTGGATCACACCTCTTTCCATATCAGTATGCTGAACAGCATTGTGAAACAGGTTGAGCACTACCTGCTTGATTTTATCCCCCTCTGCCAACACCCGTATACCTGCCGTCATATCAAAAACTACCCTACGTGTACCTGCCAGCATAAGGAGCTGCGGTTTCATTTCCAACAGCAACGCGTCTAGTGGTATGTCTTCCAGTTTCAACTCCGGTGTTCGGTCCAGCTTAGCCAACAATAGTAAATCAGAGACCAATTTATTCATCCGCTTGGATTCACCGTACATACTTTCTAGTGCCGATTGAAGCTGCTTCGGATTAGATGCTGCTCCACGAAGCAGCACTTCCAAGAAACCGTGAATAGATGTGAGCGGGGTGCGCAGTTCATGGGAAGCATCCGCAATAAATCGTCTCATCTGCATCTGCAATTCCCGTTCGGCAGCAAACGAATGCTCCAACCGTTCCAGCATCCCGTTAAATGAAACTGCCAAACGATCCACCTCATACTGCCCCTGCTCTGCGTCAAAGCGCTCGTCCAAATTGCCGGCATCAATACGTTTGACTGCCTCGACCATTCTGGAAAGGGGCACCAATGTGCGTCGCAGCACAGGGAGCATAAGCGCCAACCCAATCGCAAGCGCAATCAGTGACAATAAAATAAAGGTGCGGAGCTGGTTAATCAACTGCTCTTGCATAGAATTCGTGGATACGCCCATTTGAAGTAAACCGGACGAACGGTCAGGTGGACCGAGCGGACGGAATACAACCAGTTGCTCTTTCCCCTGAGCATCCGTGATTAATTGATAGCCGTGACGCATACGTTTGCTCTGCTGCATCGCATGATATTGCTCAGTGGCGAGACGTGGCGGCTTAAGCCCGTTTTCGTTGGACAAGCTCTGGAAGGTGCCATCTATATCTATAGAAGCGAGCGACATATCTGGCCAGAACAAAAACGGCCCCGGTCGATTATTCCTCCGATTGGTTTGTTCTCGGGGAGCGGTTACCCCACTCTGCTCCTGTGAATCCTTAATCAATAAATCGGCAGGAATTGAATTCAGCTGCGTATCCATAGCTTCTGCCCGACTGCGATACAGAAAATCTTTCATCAGAAAATATTGTAGAAAACCAATTAATACGAGCAGTAAAGCCAAAATGAGTAACGTTCTGGCTAAAAGCTGGGATCGGAGAGAACGGAGCGCATATTTCCTCCGACTTTTCCCTCCCGCCTTCATAGCAGATCCACCCGGTATCCCACACCGCGCAGCGTACGAATGACCCGGTGCTCCTTGTCTTTGAGTTTTTCACGTAAGGAGCGGATGTACACTTCAACAATATTATCCTCGCCCCCAAAATCGTACCCCCATACCCGGTCCAGTATACGACTTTTACTCAGCACAATCCCGTGGTTTAGCACCAGAAACTTCAATAGTTCATATTCGGTAGGCGACAGCTCCAGCACCTGACTCTGATAACGAATTTCCTTCCGTCGATCATCCACTTGAAAGGGTCCGTGAACCACTTCGCCCAGCAGATCGGGGAACTGATTGCGCAAGCGCGCTTCAATGCGAGCCAGCAACTCATTAAAACTGAAGGGCTTCACGACATAATCATCCGCGCCGATTTTCAAACCCTTTACCCGATCGTCTACATCATCCTTGGCGGTCAGCATAATAACCGCGATGTTATCCTTCGTCTCCTTGAGACTTTGGCACACCTCAAAACCGTTCATTTCCGGCATCATCACATCCAGCACCGCTACATGCGGACGAAACTCTCTTGCCAAATCGAGCGCTTCACTCCCGTTCTCGGCGGTTCTGACTTCGTATCCTTCATTAATCAGTCCAAGCTCTAAAAATTGCAAAATATGAGGCTCATCATCTGCCAGCATAATTTTAACTCCGTGTATTGGATTCATTATTAATCTTCCCTTTCATGTTGCCGCATTTTTCTCATAAAAAAGTCGGTTCATTTTTCACCTGTATCTAATATACCTGAATCCTGTCGCAAAAAAAGCACCTCTGCTCAGCTTTCAGCTAACGTTCAGGGAGCGCTCAGAACCCATTAAGGTACGTATGACATGATAATAGCAAGCCGGTAGTTCACCGGGCCAAGATCAGAAGCGACTGGTCATTCCGCAGTCCTGAAGATAGCGGCTAGAACAACGGAATAATACAAAGAATTTTCACAGGGAGTGGAATGAACATGATTAAGAAATGGTTTAAGACCAGGGCGGACATCCCCCTGATCATCATTATGCTGATATCCGCATTTTTGAACGGATACAACATCTGGCAAGACAAATATGTAAACACCTACTATACGACGGCCGTAGCAAGCATGCTACAGAGCTTTCACAACTTCTTTTTCGCCTCACTTGATTCTGCCGGATCAGTAACGGTAGACAAACCGCCTGTGGTGTTCTGGATTCAGACACTGAGCGCCTATATATTCGGGCTTCACGGATGGAGCGTTATCTTGCCACAGGCGCTAGCTCAGGTCGGATCGGTCTTGCTCGTTTACTTGCTCGTCAAACCGAGCTTCGGTACGATGGCCGCACGATTGGCCGCCTTCGCCATGGCAACGACACCGATAGCCGTAGCGGTCAGCCGCACGAATAACATCGACGCTATGTTGGTCTTCACACTGTTGCTCGCAACATGGCTATTGTTCAGAGGCATTAGAAATAGCAAAACCGGGCTGATCCTTGCTGCTTTCGCAGTCGTAGGCATCGCCTTTAACGAAAAAATGTTGCAAGCCTATATGATCGTTCCCTCATTGGGACTGTTCTATCTGCTGGCTTCCAAGTTTAACTGGAAGCGAAAAGCAGTAACACTGGCAGGATCAGCAGTTGTCCTCCTGATCGTATCGCTCTCCTGGGCAGTCGTAGTGGACTCCACTCCGGCAGATGAACGCCCTTATATGGGGAGTAGCGGTACCAATTCTGTGCTGAATTTGGCCTTTGGTTATAACGGCCTGTCCCGTCTGACAGGAGATCAGGGTACAGGTGGCAATCGTGGCGGTGAACGCATGGATCGGAACAATAACGCTACAACGAATAGCGGCAATACGAGCACGGATCAGGCTCAGACGACTACATCATCGGACAGTACTACCACTACGGGTGACTCTGGTGCCAACAACATGGCAGCAGGCGGATTCGGCGGCAACGGGCAAGGTGGTCCTGGAGACGGGCAAGGTGGCCAGGGTGGTCCTGGCGGTGGACCGGGAGGAAATTCCGGTGGTGGTATGTTCGGCACTGGCGAAAAAGGACCTTTGCGGTTGTTCCAATCTTCCCTGTCAGGTCAAGCCAGCTGGCTGCTTCCATTCGCATTGATTGCTTCCATCGGTCTGCTTGCAAGCATTCGACGTCGTAATATCACACAAAAGCACAAAGAGGTCATCTTCTGGCTGGCCTGGTTGATTCCCGTAGCTGCATTTTTCAGCGTAGCAGGATTCTTCCATCATTATTACCTGATTATGCTCGCGCCACCAATTGCAGCGCTCTTTGGAGCAGGATTCGTAGAATTGTGGAAGCAGTATCGTGAGCGTTCCAACTGGCTCTCCTGGCTGTTACCCGCCGCAGTATTGGCAACCTCGGTATTTAGCTGGTTTATTTTGCAAAATTACAACGATACCATTGGTAGTAGCTGGTCCATCGCGGTATTGATCCTAGGGATCATCGGCACGGCGCTACTGGTAGTAGCACGAATGAAATCTGAGAAGTTCATAAGATTCGCCATCATTGCAAGTGTACTCGCTATGTTTATCGGTCCTGCATACTGGGCATTGACACCGATCGTCTACGGGGGGAACAGCATGATTCCACAAGCCGGACCGACTCAATTTGGCGGCGGTGGTGGCGGAATGCCGGGTGGCAATGATCGCACTAGAGGCCAGAGCGCTAATGGACAACAAGCCGAAGGAACTCAAACGAATAACCAGACCAATAATGTAGAGAATTCCAGTCCTGATGGAAATACTTCAAGCACACAAACAAGTACAGACACGGAACAAAAATCTTCTACCCGTTCCAGAGGAATGGGGGGACCCAACGGTAGCCAAAGTTTAGATCAAAAAACGTTGAGCTATTTGCAAAAAAACAACACAGGTGAAACCTACCTTTTCGCAGCAAGTAATTATTCAACGGCTGCTCCTTACCTGGTCGAGGCCGGACAAAAAGTAATTATTATGAACGGTTTTGTATCTTCCGATCCAGTCTATACCGTCGATAAAATCAAGGCGCTGGTGGAAAGCGGCCAAGTGAAGTACTTCATGATTTCTGGTGGAGGCGGCGGACCGGACGGCGGTAACTCTGAAGTCACTGCATGGATCAAAGAACACGGCAAAGTGATCCCTACAGATGAATGGAAAACAACAACAGGCGAAACAAGTACAGACGTTAAAGCAACCGAGAGCGGAAGCGACACCACAAACAGCAATGCAAACGCCCAGGATGGTCAAGGTGGCCCTGGCGGAGACGAACGTGGCGGAAGCGGTACTTTATACGAAATCACATTATAAATGAGGAGGAACTACGAATGAGTGAACCCATCCGTTATTCCATAGTTATTCCGATGTACAACGAGGAAGCCGTTATTACGGAAACCTACCGGAGGCTGAAACAAGTCATGGGCTCAATGGGTGAGCCCTACGAGTTGATCTTCGTAAATGATGGAAGTTCGGACCGCAGCGTCCAATTGATCAAGGAATTCAGTCTCAGAGATGACACCATTGTATTGATTGATTTCTCTCGCAATTTTGGTCATCAGCTAGCGATTACCGCCGGGATGGATTATGCGGTGGGAGAGGCGGTCGTCGTCATTGACGCCGACCTCCAGGACCCGCCGGAACTGATTGTTGAGATGGCTAATAAGTGGAAGGAAGGCTATGAAGTGGTCTACGCCAAACGGCTCAAACGCAATGGCGAAACTCGCTTCAAAAAATGGTCTGCCAGCCTCTTCTACCGTGTACTTAAAGCATCAACGGATATTAATATCCCAGTCGACACCGGGGACTTCCGTCTAATGGATCGCAAGGTCATAGAAGAATTGAAACGGCTACCGGAAAATAACCGATTCGTTCGTGGACTGGTCAGCTGGATCGGGTTCAAACAAACTGCTGTAGAATATGAGCGCGACGAGCGGCTCGCAGGCGAAACCAAGTATCCGTTGAAACGAATGATCAAGCTCAGTCTGGACGGGATCACATCCTTTTCGATTAAACCGCTTAAGCTGGCAGGGTATATCGGTGCGCTTCTATCCATGTCCGGCTTCCTGTATCTGATGTACGTATTGTTTCTCAACTTTTTCACCGATTCCTATGTGATGAAGGGCTGGTCGTCTATGATTAGCATCAGCCTGATCTTCGACGGGGTGATCCTGATCATTCTCGGTATTATGGGTGAATATGTTGGACGGATTTATGACGAAACCAAAGCACGTCCGCTTTACATTGTCCGTGAGCATCTGGGTGGACAATACGAAAACGGTCCGACACATGCTATGAAAGCCCCTGAACCCCGTGAATCCCTGTACATGCAAGGAGCCCGTGACAGTCTGATTTCGGCAGGACGCACAGTGCGCGGCAACAGTGCGGTATATACCGGACCCAAATCCGGTCATGGAGCCTAAACCATGAAAAGTCGCATGGCCCAGCTGCTTCCTATGATCCGATTTGGTATCGTAGGTCTGGTGAATACGGGTGTAGATTATATCATTTTTATGCTGCTGGCTTGGGTCGGGGTACCGGTTATTGTGGCGCAGATCATTTCGTACAGCTGCGGCACAGCCAACAGTTATATTTTGAACAGCAAATGGACATTCAACAAACAACTATCAAACAACACTAATAAGCGTCAATTACCTAAATTTATCGTCATCAACCTGATCGTTTTGGGGATAACCTCCTTATTACTGCAAGTGCTTCACACTGGAACCGAGCTGCCACTTGCTTTAAGCAAGCTGATCGCGACCGCAGCCGGAATGATCATCAATTATATCGGGAGCCGATACTGGGTATTCGGTTCCCCATCACGAAAGGAAAGTGAGTTTCTATGAGAAAAATTACAAAAGCTGTTATTCCAGCCGCCGGATTAGGAACCCGTTTTCTACCAGCTACGAAAGCTTTACCGAAAGAGATGCTTCCAATCGTAGACAAGCCGGCTATTCAATATATCGTAGAAGAAGCCATCAAGTCCGGAATTGAGAGCATCATTATCGTAACGGGGCGTAATAAAAAAGCCATCGAGGATCATTTTGACAAGTCTGTGGAGTTGGAGCAGGTACTGGAGAGCAAAGGTAAATATGATCTCCTACGTGAAGTTCAAAGCATCGGGGGTAAAGCAGTCATTCACTATATCCGTCAAAAAGAACCCCTCGGCCTGGGACATGCGGTCAGCTGCGCTCGTCAGTTCATTGGCGATGAGCCCTTCGCCGTGTTGCTGGGCGATGATATTATGAATTCCTCCACCCCGGCGATTCGTCAAATGATGGATGTTTACGAAGCGACTGGCAAGCAAGTGGTCGGCGTGCACACAGTGGAAGAACAGGATGTAAGTAAATACGGCATTATTGACTCCACTCACCAGAACGGTCTCATTCATGAAGTCGGTGGACTTGTTGAAAAACCTTCTCCGGCAGAGGCTCCTTCGCGGCAGGCAGTCATTGGTCGGTATGTGTTGGAGCCTTCCATTTTCTCTATATTGGAAAACCTGTCCACTGGAGCGGGCGGTGAATACCAATTGACAGATGCCCTTCATCAAGTAGCATTGCAGAACCAACTGCTCGCATTAGAGCTGGAAGGCACACGTTATGATATTGGAGATAAAGCTGGATATCTGGAAGCCGTGCTCCACATGGGTATGCAACGCGAAGATTTGCGTCCGATGCTTGACTCCATGATGCGCGAGTGGGCACTTGCTTCAATGATAAAATAGGGGAATTTCCTCCCTCCGAAATCCGACGGGTGCTGTGAAATCACGAGAGTAGATGGATGAACATGTAAACTTGTACAATATAGGAGTACATCAGCATTTGAATCTACACGGCCGCCTCAGTCGAAACTAAGGAGGAAAAGGACCTATGATACCTGAGGGAAATCTGCAAAGTAATGTGGATCGTTTCAACGGTTTTGCCGACAACTACGATCAGCACCGCCCGGAAGCACCGTCACTCGTCGTGGAAATCATCAGCCGCTATCTGGAGCGAAATGTAGAGCTAGTTGCCGATATTGGCTGCGGTACAGGACTTTCAACTTTCATATGGGAAAACGCCGCTCGGCAAATCGTCGGTATCGAGCCTAACCCGGACATGAGAGGAAAAGCACAGCACAAGCTGGAAACAGCAGGAACGACAATGGCAGAAACCATTTCCTTCAAAAGCGGATTCTCCAACAACCTGCCCTTTGAGGACGGAACTGTAGACGTCATCACCTGCTCTCAATCCTTTCACTGGATGGACCCCGAGAGCACGCTTCAGGAAGCGGGCAGGGTCTTGGCTCGGGGCAGCGTGTTCGCAGCCTTTGACTGTGACTGGCCTCCGGTGCTGCAATGGCAGATAGAGCAAGCTTATACAGAGATTATCACCAAGGCGGATACCCTTTTGGTACAAGAAGCCCCAGTAGAGCAGCAAGCTCATAAATGGAGCAAGGATCAGCATTTAGCTAATCTTCACCGCAGCGGACAATTCCGATATACCCGGGAGATTGTCTTTCACAACCGTGAGCAGTGTGACGCAGCTCGTTATACAGGGCTCGCTCTCAGCCAAGGGGGTATTCAAAGTCTCTTCAAACTGGGCAATCGAGCGCTTGACGACGATGTAGCCCGCTTCGTGAAGCTGGTAGAGAATCATTTTCAGGGCAGAACACTAGATATCCTGTTCAGCTATCGCATGCGGCTCGGCATCAAGTAGAAAGGAATCAAGGTCATCGTGGATGATACGCTCTCCGGCTTAAGGCAAAAAAAGACTCTCCCTCGTCTCGTAAAAACGAGTGCGTATAGGAGAGTCTTTTTCACTTCAATAAATAGCCACAGTCATATCCCTGCAAACCTAAGTCGCAGTTCCGCTGTGTTTCGACTTAGGAAGAGCGAACAGCCAACAAATGCGCCAACCGATCAGGATAGTCCGTGATGATGCCGTTCACCCCGGCCTCCAGCAGACGCTTCATTTCTTCCGGTTCATTCACCGTCCATGGGTGGTAGACAACGCCTAATGCCAAAGCCTCTGATACAGCTTCTGGTGTAACAACTTGTTTGTAGGCATGAAGTGCTGTAACCCCGAATTGGGTGGCATACTCCGATGGACGAACCATAATTTCAATATACAGCGCCCCCGTCTTGATCTCAGGAGCAAGCTGCGCACAGAGCGCCAGCGATTCGTGATTGAAGCTGGATATGATTACCCGCTGTTCCAACCCAAAACGCTTCACAGCAGCAATAACCTCTTCCTCCATTCCCGGATAGAGATAAATGCTATTTTTCAACTCTAAATTAATAATTGTATTCGAGGACTGGGCTAGTTCCAGTAGCTCATCCAGCATCGGGACCCGTTCACCTCGGAATTTCTCATCAAACCAGCTGCCCGCATCCAGTTTATTTAATTCTTCTAGCGTAATATCCTTTACATCCAGTGAGCAACCTGTCGTACGCTTCAGCGACTCATCGTGAATTAGCACCAGATGCCCATCTTGGGTGCGCTGCACATCCGTTTCTATACCTGTTGCTCCCAGTTCCAAGGCGTGGCGGAATGCCGCCATCGTATTCTCGGGACATACACCTGAAGCTCCGCGGTGTGCGAAATTAATCACCTTTTCGGTTACAGTCACAACATAACCCCTCCTGTCATTTCACAGGAACATTATACCTGCTCATTGTTTGGGCTGTATAAAATATTCGTCACAGCTACCACTTCTTCTATGCCGTTTGAACAATTTTCCCGATCCAATCGGAATAAAACGTATTCCCGTTCCGTCGATCAAAATCAGCCGCCGCTGACTCTGCCAGCGGCCTAAAATACGCAATGATTTCTGCCAATGTGCGATCCTCTCTAGCCCATTCCAAGGAAGCCGGCAACCGGATCAACCGTTTTTCTCCCGAAGTATCCAACTTTTGCAGTAGACTCACCATCGTCGCGTAAAAATACATCTGCTCCAGCCCGCTCTCATAGTCCAGCGCCATATGTAGATGACGCTCTACCACTTCGATTCCTTGAATCGGATCAGCAATCGCCAAATATTCGATATGCTCCGCTATCGTTTTCAGGAAGTCGCGGTCATCCCGAATTAGGCGATAGCCCTTGCGATGATTGTCCTTTGCCTGATCAACCTCGCCTTGACGATAGAGCGGCAACAGCACCTGCGAGAGCGTCACATGCGGTACTTCTGCACATTTCATCCGTCCCGACAAAATCGGTTTTGCCACGGCAAGCGCCTGCTCGTCTTCTCCGGTCAAATAATAGAACCGCACCATCTGGCTCTGCTCGCAGGCCTCACAATCACTCATACTATCCCGCTCGACCAAGCGGAAGGTATCCAGATATCGCCGTGCTTCATCCAGTTCGCCCATGTCCATCGCGATGCGGAACTTATAATAGTAATATGGACGCTCATTATACCCATATTCGGCATAACGTCTGCGCATATCTTCCGCCAGATCTTCTATTTGAGTTTTCGATATATTGGAAAAGCTGCACACCTTACCGAGTATCCATTTGTAATTCCACAACAGCTCATCTGCGTCGTATTCCTCTGGATTTTGATCAAATTGGCCCAGCTGCCACGAAAAAGCAATCAGCGACTTCAATGGATATCCGTTAAAAATAGCGCAGTCCACAATCTCTCCCCGGATTTCATAAGCAAGTTCCTTCAACCCGGATGTGTCTGCCAAGCGGACAGCTTCTTCCATAATCGCCAGCTTTGCTGCACCCCCGGGCAGATCCTGCGCCTGTTCCATCAATTCATATATCGTATCTTCCATTTGGCTCCCCCTATAATTACGTAATTACGCATTTTGTCCGTTCCCTAATCCCCAATTGATAAAATGCAGTACACTCCGATTCATCAGTCCCAACTCACTGCGGTTCATCGGGTAGTGCCCCATCATAAGCGCATTCACATACATCATTTCTGTAGCTGCCGTGACCATCTGCGTATCGGTAGCTTCAAGAATCCGTGCCACCACCGGGTTGTTCAGATTAAAGTATAAGGTGGAATAGCCCGAATTTTGCTGGACTCCTGCTTTCAGACTATCAAGCACATTGGAAAAAAGTGAGGTTGTCTCCTCAACCGTGTTTTCCATGGAGCGCAAGGTCAGTGCATCCTGAGAAATGGTATACAACACTGGCAAACTCGCAGGCTCAAAACGCTTCAACTCAGCGCGGCAACGCATCGGCTGCAAAGCCGCATCCATGACACGTAGCACACCGTAATAACTCTCGCGTTCTTCCTGTGTTAGCCCGGTAAATGAAAGAGATACCTCTTCAGGGCTAAGACGTTCTGTTTGCAGGTTAGGGTCAATCCAATGCAGCCTTTCCAAAATGTCTGAATCATAAATATAGCCGCCATTGATCACCAACATGGATTGCGCCGCCGCCACATGCGTAATCTGACGATACTCATCTACTGTCGATGTGTAATGCAGTGGACGTCCGTCCGCCTCTTGGATCAGTTCTTTCAGCTCACGCCGCCCAAATGTACTTTCGAAGGAAAACCAACGGTACATTATCCGCAAAAATTCATCATCCTCCACGGCGAGCGCCTTCATGGACAGCTCATGCAAACGAATCCAGTGCTGCAAGCGGTCTGGCTCATACTGCGCCATGCGTAGCAGTTCTTCCCGAATACAGGTTCCCAGTTCAGAACGAACATCGTCAAGCTGCTCATTTTCATAAAAATACTCACGTGATGCCGTTGGTTGCAATTCATCTGTCCAAATCAGACTTTTAATGAAGAATGCCCATTCCGGTAAAACATTTTCCGCCTTGTCGGACACCAGCATATGCTTCAGGTACACCCGATGCAGCCGCTTGCTATTCAGATTAACAATGCGAGGCAAAATGAATGCAATCCCGCCTGTTCTGCCCGATGCCGTCCGCAACGGTATAAAATCACTGAAGCGCTCGCCCATCAGACGATAGCCTAAATCCAGTACCTCACTACGGCGACTCCGTAATTGTTCTGGGTCCTGCATCCAGCTCGTCGATGGAAGATTGACGCGCTTGGTCTCCCCATCTACAGACAGCATGACCGGATACGGCAGCAACGCCCCATAATAGAATAAAGACTCCTCTACATGCGCTGGCTCATAATAAAACTCACTTCCCGGCTTGCAGCGCAAATAAATTTGCGTCCCTACAGGCAGCTCGGTTTCCAATCGACGAATTGTATACGTCCCATCCGGCTTCCCTCTCCATTCCATGGAGATGCCTTCCTTCACCGAGCGGGTCAGCACTACAATTTCATCGCTCACCATAAAGCAGGATAGTAACCCGATCCCAAAGCGTCCGATAAACGAAGTCTCAGAAGCCAGCAAATCGGCTCCCTTCTTGGAAGACTGACCGATGATCGACAAAAAACGGTGAATGTCTTCTTCTGACAATCCAATGCCGTTATCCTGAATCATCAATACCTGATGCTCCCCGGAACCAGATAACTCCACGATGACTTTACCTTCATAGTCGTTACTCTCAGAAGCTGTATCTTCAAGGGCCTTGTCTTCTTGTAATACATTACTTTCAGCAGCAACCTTCCGCAGCTCCTTGCGAGCCGTGATCGCATCTGTTGCATTTTGCAGAACCTCACGTATAAACACTCGTGGACTGCTATATAAATGATTGGCCAAAATATCAATCATACCGCCCAAGTTCACTTGAAAACGATATTCATCTGTTTGACTCATACAGATCATTCCTTTCTCGAAATACTACAACCACCATTTGGATTTAAATAAACTGTCTTTTAAAGTATAACGTGGATTTAAGTCGGATTGCACACCCTGCATTTCAGATATCAGTACGTTGACAACGATATAATAGGGTCTTTTTTCACCTGGGAAGTATGGCACTGGGTCTAATTAACTTCATAAAAATGTACGGAGTACGAGCACTTAGTGAATAAGGATCATCTTTGTTTAGTTAAATTTAGTAAAAACCATAATATTTATTTAAAATCCACCTTTCTCTTAGAAACCTATATCTATGGAGGGACAAATGGCTCATTTTACGCAAAAAGCTCGCATTGCCGCTCTTGTAATACTCTTACAAGAGAGAATGCGAGCTTATTTAGATACAGTCGAAGCTGTACCTTTTACAGAAGAGAATTAATGAGACTTAGCGAGACGGATAACGTTCCACGATGCTTTGCCCAAATGAGCTTTTACAATTCCGTCTTCAAGCTTGGCGTTGCCGCCGTTGTGAGGCGTAACTTTTTCACCAGCTGGACTGTTGGTCGCTTTAAGATCATCATGCTCCAATACAGTATGCTCGACAATGCGGTAGCCTTCAAAACTGCGTACATCTACTGTCAGCTCCAGCGATTCAGACAAATGACGGTTCACTGCAAAGACAGTCAGTGCGTCTCCCTCTTCATCATAAACTACAGCGCTGTCCAGATAAGGAATGTCTGTGAAGTCCTTGGAATCGTATTTTTCCGAATCCACGACAGGCATCAGCGATATGCCACGACCATAACGGGAGGCATGCAAATACGGATAGAAAATCGTTTGTTTCCACGCCTTTCCGTTATTCTCGGTCATGATCGGCGCAATAACGTTAACCAGTTGGGCGAGGCAAGCCATTTTCACACGATCCGCATGGCGCAGGAACGTAATCAACATACTGCCTACCAACAATGCATCCTCAAAGTTATAGATATCCTCAAGCTGCGGCGGTGCCACAGACCACGGATCAATTTTTTTGTCCGCATCATTGGAGTGGTACCATACGTTCCATTCGTCAAAGCTGAGCATCATTTTCTTCTTGCTGCGTTTCTTTGCTTTGATATAGTCACAAGTCGAAATGACCGTATGAATAAAATGATCCATATCCATAGAGCGTGCCAGGTAATTAGCCGTATCATTGTCATGATTGCCGTAGTATTGGTGCAAGGAAATATAGTCGGCTACCTCATAGGTATGATCCAGGGTGGTTGCTTCCCATTCCGGGAACGTCGGCATTGTGGAACTGGAGCTGCCACAGGATACAAGCTCAATGTCAGGATCAATCAGCTTCATGGCTTTTGCAGATTCAACAGCCAGACGGCCATATTCTTCTGCTGTCTTGTGACCAATCTGCCATGGGCCATCCATCTCGTTACCAAGACACCAGGTTTTAATCTTATGTGGTTGCTCTACACCGTGACTACGACGTAGATCACTCCAGTAGGAACCGCCTGTGTGATTGCAATATTCCACCAGATTACGCGCAGCATCAATTCCGCGCGTACCCAGATTAACTGCCATCATGACTTCGGAACCTACATCCTTGGCCCACTTGAAAAATTCATTCGTACCCACTTCATTCGGCTCGACCGTTCTCCACGCCAGCTCCAACTGTCTAGGTCTGGACGCGACAGGGCCGACACCGTCCTCCCAATTGTAACCGGATACAAAATTGCCTCCCGGATAGCGTATAATAGGAACATCAAGTTGTTTTACCAACTCTTTAACATCATTTCGGAAACCGCTTTCATCACTAGTTGAATGAGTAGGCTCGTAAATACCGCCATATACGGCACGCCCGAGATGCTCTACAAAAGAGCCATAAATGCGTTTATCGACTTCAGCAATACGAAAAGATTTGTCTACGATCATCTTTGCTTTTACAGCTGCTGCCACCTAAACCATCCTCTCTGAATGCGAAAATAAAATCCGTTGTACCACCAAGACTAAGAAGCCGTTTTATTTACGATTTTAATATAACACACCATATTTATTATAGTCAATATTATTATTAAATACTTAATTTATTTATTAACGTTTAGAATAAACGATAAGTAATTGGTTACGTATTTCTAAATATTTCGTTTTACAAACAAACTTATTGAGTGAATAACCCTTTGCTAAATAGTAATAGTTGTCCTGCTGATCATATTTCCATTAGAGTAAACGGCGTAGTCTCGTTGGTTTAAAACCAAGAAACTACGCCGTTACTATGTTCAGCCTATAGTTCGTCACTACACTATTACTTAATCCCCGAAATCGTGTAGTTCTCAATAATATACTTTTGGAAAACAATGAAGATAATCATGATCGGAACGACCATGAAGGTCGAGCCTGCCATTTGAAGGGCAAATTGACTCTCGTTCTGCCCCTTGAGCAGTGACAGTCCGACGGACAAGGTGTACAGCTTCTCATCGTTCGCAATAATGAGCGGCCACAAGAAGCTATTCCATCCGCCGATAAAGGTCAGGATGGCCTGTACCGCGATAATTGGCGTCGAAATAGGCAGTACAATTTGCAGAAAAGTACGGAACTCCCCTGCTCCATCGAGGCGTGTCGCCTCTAGCAGTTCTTCCGGGATATCGGACATGAACTGCCGGAACAGGAAGATCGCGAACGCACCTACCAATCCAGGCAGGACAATCCCTAGCATGGAATTGGTCAACCCCATCTGGTTCAGAATCAAATAGACGGGAATCATCGTCACTTGGCCTGGAATCATCATCGTTGCCAGTACCAGATAGAACAGAAACCCTTTGCCTTTAAATTGGAATTTGGCAAAGCCATAACCCGCCATGGCATTGAGGAACAATCCAAAGAAGGAAGCTAAAACAATAATCAGCGTATTCGTCAGATAGGTTCCAAAAGCCATGCTATCGAATAGTAATTTAAAATTATCCAGTGTAAAATGCTGCGGCCAGATGGTCGGAGGAATTTTGGTTACCTCCCCCTCTGTCTTAAAGGAGGATAGAATCATCCACGCAAAAGGCAGCACCATCAACAGACCTCCTACGGTCAGGAGAATCGCCACGAACCATTGAAATGTTTTTTCACCACTGCGCGTATTGGCGCGGGCTTGCTGAACAGCTGTTTTCACGTTCATCACCTCTCTCTATCAGGACTCCGCTTTATTTTGCAAACGGAACTGAATCAGCGTTACCGCGATGATCGCGAAGAACAGAATGAACGATCCCGCCGCGGCATACCCGAATTTACTAAATTGGAAGCCGTTATTGTAAATGAACAAGGATGCCGTCAGCGTGCCGTCCAGCGGTTTCCCTTTGGTCATGACAAAAGGTTCCTCGAAAAATTGCAGCCAGCCGATCATCGTTGTGATGGACACGAAGAAAATAGCGTAACGAAGCTGCGGAAGCGTAATATAACGAATTTGCTGCCATGTATTGGCCCCGTCAAGCTGTGCCGCTTCATAATAAGAGCCCGGAATCCCTTTAATAGCCGCAATAAAAATAATCATGTTTAAGCCGATGCCCCGCCAAACCGCTAACACAATCAGCGAAATTTTCGCTACTGTTGGATCGGTCAGCCATGGGACGGGACCTAAATTCATCTGACCAAGTACGTAGTTGAATAATCCAAGCGTCGGATTATACAGATAGCTCCAAACCACTGCGACCGCAACCACATTCGTTACGGACGGCAGATAGAACACGACGCGGAATACTTTGAAAGCACGTGATTTACCCATGTTAATCAGAATCGCGATGCTAAGCGAAAATATCAGCACCAACGGAACACCGATGATGACGAAGAACAGGGTATTACCAAGGGACTTTATAAAGGAAGGGTCCAAAAGCACGTTCGTGTAATTTTCCAATCCTATAAAGCGAATACTTTCATAATTAACGAGTCCGGACAGATCCATATCCGTGAAGCTGATCACGAGCGCCAGTAGTATCGGCAACAACGAAAACAGCGTTAACAGGATGATGGAGGGACCGATAAACAAGTATGGCGCAAGCTTCTGCGAGCTTCCTTTCATGCCTTCACTCCCTTTGACAATGACGGATATGGATCATTATTTTTTCATTATACTTGCAGCCTGCTGATTAAAGTCATCCATTTCCTTCTGTACATCGGCATGACCGCGGTAAATACGTTCGAAGCTCTTGATGAATTGTTGAGAAACCTCTTCCCATGCGGCCAGTTGCGGCAATGCTGCGGAATGATCCAACTGTTTGCGAATCGTCCGAAGCATCGGATCACTCTTCAGTTTGGCATCTTCCCACGATTTAGTAGTTGCAGGCAAGTTACTGGACAGATCCATCCATTTCAGCTGTGTTTCTGGTTTGCTCATGTAAGCCAGGAATTTGGCCGACTCCTCTGGGTGCTTGCTGAATTTCATAATTGAAAGGTTGGCTCCACCCAAAACGGACAGGTTGTTTACTTTGCCAGGAAGCTCCGCTATATTCCACTTACCTTCCAATTCTGGTGCCTTGCTCTTGATTTCTTTAATCATGAAAGGACCGCTGATAAACATTGGAACGATACCCTCGCCTTGCAAACCTTGAACGGAATCAATTCCAATATCCACTGCGTTAGAGCCATTTTGGAAAAAGGTATTCACATACTTCACAGCATCCACAAACGGTGGTTGATTGAACAGCGGATTGCCCTGCTCGTCAACCAGCTTGGAACCGTTCTGGAGAGCAAACATAAAGCCCATAGACTGCTCCTTTGCACTAAAGGAGATGCCATATTTGCCTTTGCCCCGAGCCGCCAGCTTTTGAGCAGCATCGGAAAGCTCTTCCCACGTTTTAGGTGCTTCATTATATCCGACTTGTTTCAGTAGGTCAGAACGATAGAACAAAACTCTCGTTTCAGTGTACCAAGGCACACCGACTGGTTTCCCTTCAAATTTTGTCGTACCTACAGCACCCTCGAAGAAATTCTTCGATTCCAGTTCAGGATACTTGCTGATATAAGGGGTAATATCCGTCAATGCACCCGCAGACGCAAGTTCGGGAACCCATGATGTACCTAACTGAACCACGTCCGGACCGGATTTTGAAGCAACTGCTGTCAGCAGCTTATCGTGAGCGTTATCCCAAGGCAACGCCTGTACATCAACGTGAATATCTGGATTTTCTTTCTCAAAATCTTTTACAATTTCAGGCAGAAGTTTTCCTTCTGCTCCCATGCCCCACATGGTGATGGTCGTCTTGCCGTTAGCATCTTTGCCAGACGAATCATCCTTGGACGAGCAGCCTACCAGCGCGCCCCCCAGTAATAAGGTACTTGCCAAAATGATCCCCAACGTTCTTTTCATCATACAAATTCCTCCCGAGATGATCGGTTTACCGATCATGCAATATGATAACGGATTCAAATACGAGGACTTTGCAAAAATACAATAATTGATTGGAATCGAATTTTGCAAAATCCTGATGCATGTAAATACATAGCGATTAAAGCATACCGCTATAACACTTATGTTCAAAGCACAAGGACCATACCCGTCAATAGAAACGTTTCGATAGTCATTATAGAACAAATTGAAACCGTATTCAATAGCAATATTATTTTTTATTCACTCGGAATCCTGACTTCTTTTCGTTTTTATCATCTTTATTACGCTATTTATCCTATAAAAACCCGCTGAATTGGATTTGACTCTCCATTTGAAAGCGTATATAATCCAACTGAGTTCAACAATAGAAACGTTTCGATTAATAATACGACAGAATATTATGCTTCTATACTAGCTATTAGCCTGTTCAGCACTTTTTTGAATCATCTTTATCCAAAAAATCTCATGAATCTGAAAAAGAGAGCTGTCCACCAACAATACAGCTTATGGAGGATTATGATGGAACAACACCTGAATTCCTATTTAGAAAACATGACGCTTGAAGAAAAAGTCGATCAACTGCTACAGCTTGTAGGTGCCTTCTTTGAAGAAGCGGGAACAGATAGTCAAATTACCGGTCCTATGGCTTCTCTCGGCATCACAGAAGAAAATGTCCATAACGTCGGTTCCGTGCTTGGCCTCGCAGGGGCTAAAGAAGCGATTCGTGTTCAGCAGGCTCATTTGAGTAAAAACCGTCTGGGTATTCCGCTTTTAATTATGGCAGATATTGTACATGGCTTCAAAACGATTTTCCCTATACCGCTGGCTATTGGTTGCTCATGGGATATGCAGCTGGCAGAAGAGAGCGCTACCATTGCTGCCCGAGAAGCGGCTGTATCCGGTGTTCACGTCACATTCGCCCCTATGGTCGATTTGGTGCGTGACCCGCGCTGGGGCCGTGTGATGGAATCTACAGGGGAAGACCCTTACCTCAACAGCGAATTTGCTCGTGCGTTTGTGCGTGGGTTTCAGGGTAAAGATCTGACGAACGATACCGACCGGGTGGCCGCATGCGTGAAGCATTTTGCAGCATATGGAGCTGGCGAAGGCGGACGGGATTACAATACTGTAGATGTATCCGCATGGCAGCTGCGAGAGTATTATCTCCCCTCCTACAAAGCTGCTTTAGATGAAGGCTGTGAAATGGTGATGACATCCTTCAATACCGTAGAAGGCGTAGCCGCAACGGGCAATAAGCGCCTGATGCGTGATTTGCTTCGTGATGAATGGGGCTTTGATGGTGTACTCATTTCGGATTGGGCCGCCATCAAGGAGCTTATCCCTCACGGCATCGCCGAGGATGAGCGCGAGGCAGCGAAGAAAGCACTGCTGGCTGGCGTAGATATCGAAATGATGACATCCTGCTATAACGGGCATCTGCCTGAGCTGGTTCGCAGCGGACAGCTGGATGAAGCGCTTATTGATGAAGCAGTGATGCGTATATTGAAGCTCAAGCAAAAGCTGGGCTTGTTCGAAAATCCGCTACGCGGCGCAGACCCTGAGCGTGAACGTGAAGTTGTGTTCTGCGACGCTCATCGCACAGTTGCCAAAGAATTAGCTATTAAATCTTGCGTGTTGCTCAAAAATGATTCCATTCTTCCATTGAATCGGAATCAACGTATTGCATTGATCGGACCTTTTGCAGAGAGCGGCGATATTCTGGGTTCTTGGTCGTGGAGCGGTTCACAAGAGGAAGCCTTTCGTGTTGTTGACGGGTTCCAATCGAAAATATCCTCCTCGCTGCTCACGGTAGCGGCAGGATGCTCTGTAGACAACATAACAGAGGAGCAATATGCAGAAGCTCTGCAAGCTGCCAGCCAAGCAGAGGTTATCGTGTTGGCGCTTGGAGAGCGCTCGGATATGAGTGGTGAAGCAGGCAGCCGTTCCAATATTCGCTTGCCACAAGCCCAGTTGGAACTGGTGAAGCGCTTGAAGACGCTGAACAAGCCTATGGTAGCCGTATTGTTTAATGGTCGTCCGTTGGATCTGCACGGTGTTATTGAAGAAGTAGACGCTGTACTGGAAGCCTGGTTCCCTGGTGGCGAAGGCGGCGCAGCGATTGCCGATTTGTTATACGGTGATGCCGAACCTACGGGTCGCCTGACCATGTCATTCCCGCAATCGGTCGGACAAGTGCCCGTGTATTACAATCATTTTAATACAGGACGCCCGCAGTTAGATCCGAATACAAAAGAACGCTACGTGTCCCAATACCTAGACGTACCGAACGAACCTTTATTCCCGTTCGGCTATGGACTGAGCTACACCAATGTAGCCTATGACAGCGTACAGCTTTCCGGCGACACTCTTACTCCCGGTCAGGAACTGACCGTTAAAGTGCAGGTAACGAACGCAGGAACACGTCCAGTCGAGGAGACCGTTCAGTTCTATGTCCGTGATATCAGCGGTGATACGGTTCGTCCGATGAAAGAACTGAAAGATTTCTGCAAAGTCCTGCTTGCCCCAGGCGAAAGCCGGGAAGTGGAATTTACAGTGACCGAGCCTCAGCTGCGCTATCATCATGCAGATTTGAGCTTTGACAGTGACAGCGGTGAATTTGCCGTCTTTACAGGACCTAACAGCCGAGATACTACAGAAGGCCGTTTTCGGTTAGTAAAAGAAACAGGAAAGTGAGGCGTTCCCTATGATGAATACAAGTCTGGATCAAAATATTTTGCTGCGGGCCGGCGACCTGTCTTTTACCTTCTTGAGCAGTGGTGATGTGTATAAGATCGCCCACGGCTCAACGATGATCAACCAACTGTTGACCAATTCAGTCGACGGTTCCTTGAACAATCTGTACTTGAGATTGTATCGTCCGTCCGGTGTAAGTATCACTCCCCTGCTTGGGGTTCGCTCACCGGGAGTAATCGGACAAACGGATCAGCAGATTATTTGGGAAGGTTTCACCGCTGGTGTAGGCTATCAGGTGACCTTCACGCTAAGCCGCCTGGGAGTATGGTTCTGGGATGTAACCCTACAGGGCGATGACGTGGAAGCAGATGTCGTGTACGGTCAGGATATCGGCATTGCCGATACCGCTGCTGTGCGCAGTAATGAAGCTTATTTGTCTCAATATATTGACCACACCGTCTACCATGATGAACAAAGAGGCTACACCGTTTGCTCACGTCAAAACCAGCCTCAAAGTCAGGAATTCCCATACATTCAACAAGGCTCGTTAACCCGCACTGTTGGTTACTCGACTGACGGATTTCAGTTCTTTGGACTTTCGTACAAAGAAACGAATGAGCCGGAAGCACTCCGTCGCGACTCGCTCGCCAATGAAGTGTACCAATACGAATTCACCTATACCGCGTTGCAATCTGAGCGGGTGAAACTGGCTGGGGAAGCTCGCTTTACTTTTTACGGTCTGTTCCAGCCGAATCATCCAGCCGCAGTGACAAAGCTGGAGTATCAGGAACTGGTGACAAAAGCACGTGACAAAGTAGCTGCCATTCTAGTAGACGCTTCCGAGACCATCATACCGGTACGCGCGGCAAGTGATCTTCAGGCAGGGCGTGTGGCTCCAGCTCAAACCATCGGTGAGCCGCTGCGCACGCTGGACTTAACCGATGCCGAAGTGAATCAGCTTTTCCCCAAACGGCAGGAAGAAGAACGGGATGGCGATGAACTACTTTCCTTTTTCACGGACAGCTATGAGCATGTCGTACTCAAATCCAAAGAGCTTCGTGTAGAGCGTCCCCATGGGCACATTTTAATGGGTGGGCATTACTCAGGAGGTAAGGAAGAAACCATTACAACCACCTCCTATATGTACGGGGTGTTCAATTCCCAACTCGTAATCGGCAATACAAATTTCAACAAAATGATTACCAACGCGCGTAATGCGCTCAATATTCCCAAGACATCCGGTCAACGTATTTATGTCGGAATCCAAGGGAAATACCGCCTGCTCACGATGCCTTCCCTGTTCGAGATTGGCTTCAATTATGTGCGCTGGTATTACAAAACGGCTGACGATACATTCATTATTACAAACCATACGAATGTCGATAGCCCAGAAGTACGGCTTCACATGCGTGCGGCGAGTGGCAAAACCTATCCGTTCCTCATCACTCAGCAAATGTCTATGCATGTGAACGAATATGAGCTCCCGTTTCATATGGAACGTGAAGGTGACGCCCTACTCTTCCGGGCAGACTCCACCTCTCTGAGCGCCGAGGCCTATCCAGACTTGGTGTACCGAATGCACATAGAGGGCGCTCCATTACAGCATGTGAGCGACGCTCACGCACTGCTACAGGGGAAAGCTTCTCCTGATGCGTCTCTGGTTGTGCTGGAGCTGGGTGACAGCAGCGAATGGACCTGCACCGTGCAGGGTTGGCTGAATGGGCTTTCAGCTGGGCAAGAATCAGCGCACAAAGAGCGCCATGCTTCCTTTGAAGATGAGCGCGAGCGCTATCGGGCATATTTTGCCGAGCTTATGAACGGTTTCCATCTTTCGCTGGGTCAACACGAAACGAGCGAGCTATTCCGTGTGAACGCAGTGGCTTGGTGGTACACCCACAATATGCTCGTTCACTACTCCGTGCCTCACGGTCTGGAGCAATACGGCGGTGCAGCCTGGGGAACACGTGATGTGTGTCAGGGGCCTGTGGAATATTTCTCAGCTATGCAAAAGTTCGATGAGGTTCGTTCCATTTTGCTGACTGTTTTCAGCCATCAGTACGAGGACAGCGGAAACTGGCCGCAATGGTTTATGTTTGACAACTATACTCACGTGCAGCAAGAAGAAAGCCATGGAGATATTATCGTCTGGCCACTCAAGGTACTGGGCGACTATTTGACCGCTACCCGTGATTACAGTATTCTGGAAGAAAATGTGCCTTACACCCATCGGCATACTTTCGATTATACCAAGCAGACCGCGACTCTCATGGAACATACCCTGAAGGAAATCGAATATATTCGCGAGAATTTCCTGCATGATACGTATTTGTCGGCCTATGGCGACGGCGATTGGGATGATACCCTCCAACCAGCCAATGCTCAGCTGAAGCAATACATGGCGAGCAGCTGGACGGTTGCACTCACCTATCAAGTTATTAGTAACTTTGCTGCTGCTTTGGAGCAGGCCCCCGCGGGTGTAGTAAGTGAAGCCGACAAGATCGCACAAGATCTACATCAGATGGCCAATGGCATCCGTAAAGACTTTAACCGCTACATGCTGGAGAGCGGAATTATTCCGGGCTTCGTGTATATGGAAGAGCCCGGCCAACCTAAGCTGATGCTCCATCCGTCTGACACCGAGACAGGAATCCATTATCGGTTGCTGCCGATGACACGCAGCATGATCAGCCAGCTGCTCACGCCTGAGCAAGCATTGGCTCATGAGCAACTCATCCGTGAGCAGTTCCTCTGCCCGGATGGCGTGCGTCTGATGAACCGCCCTGCACAGTATGATGGCGGTGTGAGCTCGCACTTCAAGCGTGCAGAGCAAGCGGCCAACTTCGGACGTGAGGTCGGGCTGCAATATGTGCATGCCCATATTCGCTTTGCGGAAGCGATGGCCAAATTGGGACGCAAGGACGACGCTTGGCACAGCTTGAAGCTCATCAATCCGGTCGGCATCCGTGCGTCCGTACCGAATGCCGAATGGCGCCAAAGCAACGCCTATTTCAGCAGCTCGGATGGTAAATTTAATACCCGCTATGAAGCACAGGAACGGTTTGGTGAACTGCGTGAAGGAGCCGTACCCGTCAAAGGCGGCTGGAGAATCTATTCCAGTGGTCCAGGAATCTATATGAATCAGCTCATATCGAACGTCCTTGGTGTTCGTCAGTCAGGCGAAGATCTGATCCTAGACCCCGTGCTACCGGATCATCTCGATGGGTTGGAATTTGAATTTTCCTTTGCAGGAAAACCAATTACCTTCGTCTACCGCATGCTGCAAGAGCATACTGGCGGTGAGCAAGGCCGTACAGTATTGAACGGAATACCACTGGAAAGCGTGCCAACCGATGATAATCGCTACCGCTCCGGTGCCTTGCGCATCAAACGCGAGATTTTCGAGCAAGCCTTGGCAGAACATGACGGTGTACACCGTCTGGAGATTATTTTATAAAGTGTTTTTAATGCTGAATCTGGTATAGGCAACAAAGGGATGGCGATCTTGCGGGATCGCCCTTTGCTGCTTATGTGTAGGACTACGACATTTGGAATAGATATGTGGTTAATAATGAATATACAATAGCAATTATAAGATGGACGACAAGGAGGTGACGATGTGGTCAGCATTAAAGATATCGCCAAACAGGCGGGCGTTTCCATATCTACCGTTTCATATGCCTTGAATGGTAGCGATAAGGTAACAGAAGAAACTTGCGCACGTATTTTAGCCATTGCCAAAGAGCTTAACTATGTGCCCAATGCCGCCGCACGTAATCTCAAGAAAAGGCAGACCAAAATTATTGGCGTTTTCCTAACTGATTTCCGTGGAGACGTTTATGGAGATTTACTGTATGGCATCAAGGAAATTTTGAACCGCAAGGGCTATGATCTCATCGTATGCAGCGGTAAGCAGTCTCACCGAATGTTGCCGGAACGCATGATCGACGGCGCCATTGTGCTGGATCAGACGTTTGATAGTCAGGAGCTACTGAACTACGCCGAGCGAGGACATAAAATTGTCGTGTTGGACCGTGAACTGAATCATCCTAACATTAACCAGGTGCTGCTGGATAACAAAGCGGGCGCCGCTCTCGCAATCGAACATTTATTGGAATTGGGACACCGTAAGCTATATGTGGTTACCGGACCAGAAGGTTCTTACGATTCATGGCAACGGATGCAGGCGGTCAAGCAGACCATTGAGCGTAGCGGCGTGGCTGAAATGATCGAAATTGACGGCGATTTTGAGAAATCGGGCGGTGAACAGGCGGCTGAGATCATTTTGCAGCAACACGTTAGCCCGGGTTCGGAACCTGTAGCCGTATTTTGTCTCAATGATGAAATGGCAGTGGGCTTTTACAATCGAATGGCTCAGTCAGAGTTGACGATTGGCAAGGATATTCATATCGTCGGTTTTGATAATATCGAGCTGGCGCAATATATTCAGCCCCGTCTGACAACGATTGACTATTCCAAGCGAAAATGGGGAGCTGTAGCTGCCGAACAGGTTCTCAAAATCATTGCTGGGGAAGACGTGGAGCATGAACGTTTATACGTTACGCTTGTCCAAAGAGAATCGGCAGGCGCAGCATTCATCACCCAAGATCAACAGAGTCTGTGATGAACAACGCAGAAGTAACCTGCCCGCCAGCCTCCTCCCAAAAAAAGAACTTCCACAGGCCCAAAACACGGGGTGGAAGTTCTTTTGGTTATACTTATTTAACCTAACAAATCCTCAATTGAATTCGACAACGACCGTAAGGGATTACCAATCGTTTGCCCCGTCTCCAGCTCCACCTGTAACGCAGCATCAACCATAGACAACTGTGCTACAGCCAGCCCCCTGCTTGGATCAGCCTCCCTTAGCTCATACAGCGAACGAACCAGCAATTCCTTATACTCGTCTTCACGTCCCTGCATAATCAGTTCAAAAGCGTCCTCCACCACCTTAACCTCTATCCAAGAAGAGATATCCGGTTTGCCTAACAGAGCAGCCGTATGATAAAGACGCTTCATCGTTCCCTCTACAGTAGCCGGATTCGTGAATACCAAGGTCCGTGGCAGCAAATCATCGCATATCTCATGAAAAAAGGGCTCATCCAGCGTAATTACTGGTGTAGACAGGGTCAATTGGGCCTTTTCTGCCAAAACAATATAATTCGTACACGTTATCAAAATAACGTCTATGTCGCTTTGGGCAATCCAGCTCAGTTGCTCTTCTACCTTGCGACTCGCATCGTCCGCAGAAAAATGCGGGTCTGACGAGATCCGGCGCATAAGCCCAGGGTCCACAAAATGTATCAGTTCCACCTCATAAGAAGCAAAAGCTCGTTCCACATAGGCTATGTTCGAGTGATGTGCATGCAGGCAGCCCACACGTTGCTTCAAGCCTTCCATCGTCCAACCTCCTGTTATAAGTTTGCATCATTTTAACAGGAAGAGGACGATTAGGAAAGCATGCCAATCACGCCATACCACAAATGCACTTTCTTAAAACTTGCCGTTTGTATTTTTCCACTCTGTTTTAGCTGGAACCTCCTGAACTACGTCCCAATGTTCCGCTACCTTGCCGTTCTCTACCCGGAACAGATCATAGACAGCGGCTGAAGTTCCCTTAGACGATGTCAATTCACTCACAACCAGCACAAAGTTGCCTTCTCCAATGACCATGTGAACCTGATCATATCCAAAAGAAGCTCCTTGGCTTCCTGCTGCGGAAAATGCTTGTTTCAAATTGGATACACCGTCACCAAAAAGAGGATTATGCTGAATGTAATGGTCACCGTTATAATAGCTTTCCAATGCAGCACGATTTTTGCCAACCAGGACATCATCCACAAACTTGCGGATCAGCGTTTTGTTCGTCTCAGTTTGGTTGAGATCCGTGATCTGTGTTGTTCCATCAATCATGGTGTGTCCGCTTGGATTGGCTGGAGCCGAGTCCTGCATGTTGTCCCAATGCTCAACAATTTTACCATTGCTATCGAAGCGGAAAATATCAAAAACAATGCTCGTTTTCCCTGCAATGGACTCTTTATAATGAACTGCTACATCATTACCATCCTGAATTACACGTTGGATTTCAACCTGTACATTGGCTCCCTTCGACTGGCTAATCCCTTGCAGCAACGCATCTCTTCCGCTAGCAAAGCTCAGATTGTGCTGAATGTACTGATCCTTGCTGATCCAAGTCTCGGCCGCTTTCGTGTCTCCGGTTTCAAAGCTTTTCACGATTTCAATGACCTTATCCTTATTACTCACCCCGATTTGTACCGTTTGGCTGGCCGGGTCCCAAATCACTTGCTTGCCCCATGCTTCTTTGACGACATCAACCGGTACATAGGTTACCCCCTGCTTGGTCAAGAGGGTCGAGGTGGATAGAGGTACCTTAATCCCGTTGATTTGCGCTTCCGGACTGCCAGACACCAGTACAACTGTCGCCTGATCATATCGGATGGTTGTGCTTTGTCGCGCCGTATTGAACGTAATATGCTTGGCATCCATCGGAATTCCCAAACTGGAGGCCAATTGTCTCAAGGGAATTAAGACCTGCTTATTTCTCACGATAGGCGCAATTTTGTAAGCCTCCTTCTTGCCATCTACCCAAACCTGAATACCCGTAGTAGGTTTTACCTCGGCTGCTAAAGCCGGTACAGCAGAAGACAGAACAAGCAAACCAGCGAGTGCAGCAGTAACCGTATGTTTTTTCATGGATGTGAACCCCTCTCAACATGTAAAATAAAATGCGGAAAACAATTTCCTTTTATGTAACTAATGTAGTTACACCTAATCGCAAGAAGCAACTTTTCCCCGCCTATCTAACTTTAAACCCCATTTAAATCTTTTGAAACCTCAATAACCCTCCTTTCAAAAATTTATAATTGTACTGCTACAATGCAAGCCACAAGCCTTAGAATAAAGGATATGGGGAGCAATAACAATGTGTGATAACTTGCTAATGCCAAAACTCAAAAAAAAGCGGCTCCTATCGCCAAGCGAATGAACGCTTTTTCAATAGTAAGCCGCTGTGTTAACCCCATTGCTATTGTTATACGGATAACGTCCTCCGAAACTTGATAAAGCTCCCGATTCGCCAGATTGAGATATACACCAGCGCCATCGTAATCGCCAGCATGCTAATTTCGGTCGTACCCAAACTACTGAGATACTGGGTCAAAACGACGCGAATCAAGATAATAGCGATAATAATATATTTAAAATATTGGTTCGGCTTGGGATAAATAAGACCGTCATCCCGTCTTTCATACGCCGTATGCAGCAAAATAACATAGCCGAACAGAGCCCCTAGTAGCCCGGCAATCAGCAGTTCCCAAAAGGCGGGGAGCTCGTACGTTTGACCGGGAATATGCATTAATTGGTACACAGACATCATCATAAGCGGGAAAGCGATAAACAAGGGGAGCAGAATCCGGATTCCATTTCCTTTTACCGGTCCCCTTCGTCTCTTGGTCCTTAACCAGATCATCAGCCCCACCAGAACAGCCATCAATACATATATAAATATCGTCGTCATGGTGTAGTAACTCCCTCCTCATAGATCCTGTAGATACGCTAGCCTAAATCGACAGTTTTTTCTCCAGCAGATACGCGCTCAAGCGGATTAATACATACGCAACAATCCAACTCATCAACACCGCAATCGGGAAATGCCAGGTAAATGGAAACCATTGTCCTGTTTGAGCATGGTCAAACTGCTCATAAAGCCCCTGATCGCCCGACCAATAAAAGACACTCCCGCCACCCATCAAAAGAATCCACAGTATCGGGTTAAGCGGCCGCAAGGTGCTGTATTTGGTACTGGCCGTCAATAGACCCAGCGCAATAACCAACGGCGTGAAGGCGATAATCATCACAAACCAGTTCAATCCGGCTACAATAAAAGACGCTGCATCCGCAAACGTATAAGGCTGTATGGTTGATGAGATGAACAACGCGTACAGAGAACCCACCACAAACAGAAGCAATATTACGACCATGGTTTGTAAAATAGCCGCAATCCATTTGGCGCTAATCAGCCATATGCGCGGATAGGGAAGGGTCAGCCACCATCCGTAGGTATCATTTTCCCATTCTCTTCTCAAGCTTCCCACACCCATAAAAATGATCATGTACGGCAGGCCCAGGGTGACATACCACAGCCTTGTTAATTCGAGCTGGTTGTGAAGTGCGAAGTACAAGGAAATAGCGAACGCCGCAATTAGAAATAATGAGAAATACACGAGTCTCCACGATCTCGGTAGTCGATTGCGGCCCTGCCTTCTCCAGCTTCCTTTATTTCGAAATTCATGGCGTATCAAATCTTTGAACAGCCCTGATGAATTCAAGCCTTCCACTCCTTTTTGTACAAATTGCGGAACACCTGATTCAACGAGCCATGCTCTGCACGCAGATCATCCGAATCACCAGACCATATGATCCGTCCCCGGTCCATCATGACCGTGTAGTCAAACAAGCCTTCCACTTCCTGAATATCATGCGTGCTAATGAGTATCGACTGCTGCCGACCCTCCAAATAATCAATAATCCCGGCTACAATCGCCTCTCTGGAGAGGACATCAATACCCGAAAACGGCTCATCCAGGATCATGAGTGGAACCTCACGTGCCAGACATAAAATCAGTAGCACACGTGCCTCCTGTCCACGACTCAGCCCAGTCATTTTAAGTTCCAGCTCGACGTCCATATGATCAGCAAGTTTATACGCGTCTTTTATATTGAAACCAGGCAAAAAAGACTTCCCCCATTCCAGCGTCTGCTGAACTGTATGATTGGGGTACCAGCTTGCCCGGTCAGGAAGATAGGATATATCCCGGTTGGTTTCCCAACCAGGCTGTCGGCCCAACACCTGAAGCTCGCCCCCATCTGGCTGAATCAATCCGGTGATTGCTCGAAAGAAGCTGGACTTCCCACAGCCATTGGGTCCAAGCACGCCTACAATACGTCCTGCCGGAATGATGACATCTAATTGATCCAGTGCTTTTTTACTGCCGTATTGCTTCACCAGATGATTCGCAACCACAACAGACTCCGTCATGCCTTATCGCCTCCTTCCTTGTCATTTCCGTCCTGTTTGCTTCGTATATACCGCTGTACATCTTCCCACGATAACCCCAGGCTACTCATCTGTCCGAGAAACTGATCTATATACGTTATAGCCAATTGTTCCCGAAAGCTGGCAATCCGTTCACTGGACGAAGTAACATAAGTGCCTAGACCGCGCCGCTTCTCAGTCAATCCGTCCCGCTCCAGCTCTTGATATGCCCGCATCACGGTATTCGGATTCATGCGTAATTCCTGCGCCAGATCACGAACAGATGGCATTTTGCTTCCCATTTCGATCTCCCCTTTAGCAATGGAGCTTCGTACTTGATTTAATATTTGTTCATATAATGGCTGGCTAAAGTCAATTAAAAATCGGAACGAGCCAACCCGTTGTTCTTCCATGGGTGTTTCCCCCTAATCGGCTGCATCTATCGTGCCTGTAGTGTATTATATCACTTAATACACGTAATACAAGTTTATTTTAGCTGAAATTTTAGTCATGCCACCCAAATTTCATTCAGTAAATGCTCAGCTTGCGCTCAGATAGCATTCAAGTTGATCCCTTATGATGTATCACGTACCAAACAAGCCATAACCGAAAGGTGGAAAATAAAGATGAAGAGCACCAAGAAAGCAATTTTGGTTGGAACGATGGCCTTGGCATTTTTAGGAGGAGGGGCACTGTACTCCACAAGCGCAGCCCATGCTGCTTCAACTACACCTGAGAAGGCTCCCATCGCAGACAAAGCACAGGCACCTAAGGGGAATCCCGGCGATGCTAATGGCCCTAAAATCGCAGGAGATAACTATGCTGAGAACAAAGCTCTCCTGAAATTATTGAAATTATCCTCCACTCAGTTGGATACACAGTTGAAAGCAGGTAAATCCCTTGCTACGATCGCCAAAGCACAAGGCGTGAGCGTAAATTCCGTTATTGATGTAATGGTTTCAGATATGAAAGCAAAACTGGCTACGGAAAAACAAAACGGCAAGATTACGGCAACTGAATATAACCAACGTGTCTCTAATCTGAAGCAAATGATGACAGATATGGTGAATGGCGTGAAACCATCCAAACCACCAGTAGATGGCGGTAAAGCGGATGCAGGTAAAGCTCCTGCTCAAGGAGATGCAGCCAAAGCTTCTGCTAAAACCAATGCAGCTAAAGCCTCTGCTAAGCAGAAATAGCTACAGCTCCTGTTTTCCAAAAGCTGTAGCTCGATAAGTCGCATTCATAAAAACCATTTATTAATCTGACACATCCACCTATGTATAATAAATCTCCATCCGGCCTCCCTGTACGGATAGAGAAATCAATAGACCTGTCCCCTGCTGCGATACAACAGAAGGAGACAGGCTTATTTGTCATGTAAACAAGATAATATGTGGTAGACTAACATGATCCAGAGGTCATTTTTCACTCTAATTCATAATAAGGAGAATGTAATGAAAATAAATAAACAGGAATTTGATGTGCAAGGAATACACTATACGATCAGATCAGCCATAATTCAAGATGCGAAGAATTTGTCTGAAATCCGCTTGCTGATTGATGGAGAAACTGAAAATTTAGATAGAGAGAAGGGAGAAGCGTTTATAAGTACATCCGGTTTTGAACAGCTCATTGAATCAGATACAGAGAATAACAGAAACCTATTTTTAGTTGCGATAGTTCATGATAAAATCGTCGGATTTTCAAGATGTGAGGGCCATGTTCTGAGCAGATTCTCTCATAAAGTTGAATTTGGCGTATGTGTACTAAAGGAGTTTTGGGGTTACGGGATCGGGACGAATCTTTTAAAAAAATCTATTTCCTGGGCTGACTCCAATGGCATCAAGAAAATGACTCTACAAGTTTTGGAAACGAATGATAAAGCCATTGAGCTTTATAAAAAACATGGATTTGAAATCGAAGGGTTATTAAAAAACGATAAGGTTCTTTCAGATGGCAAATACTACAACACCATCATCATGGGGAGATTTCATAAATAAAAAAAGACCCTGTTCAACAGGATCTTTCATCTTTGCATCGCCACACATCCCCTAGTAGCGATAATCATCATAAGGATTGCGATTGCGATACTGATCACGCGGCTGCTGAGCTGCGGTAATCATCAAAAATATGCCTGAGAGCAAATGCATCAACCAGCCCACAATCGGAATCCATCCAATAACCGAGGTCACGATCCCTAAAATAGATCCATAATAAGACTCTCTATTCGTCACCGATAGCACCAACGTAACAATGTGGAAAATCAGCATAAAGAACAATATAGTATACGCGGAATTTACGATGAGCAGCCCGCCCAAAACGGGAATAGCTAAAAATAGCTCCAATCCGCCTGTAATCCATTTTAATGTTTTTGATGGTGTCATTGTTCCACTCTCCCGATGCTGTTTCATTCCATAATTATATCCTATCCCTATACAGGATGACATACATTTTTTGACATATTATATGCTTATATCGTGACAGACTCATCCCTTTTTCGAATGAGCTAAGCCCTGGCTACATATATGTGAGAGAGAATGAAATGACGTGATTTCTAGAGGGGTGAACACGATGGGATATTATATTGAGGTGGAACGCGGCGTGAAGCTGTATGTTGAGGATATTGGAGAAGGCATCCCTGTTCTGATGGTGCACGGCTGGCCGCTGGATCACCGAATGTACGAATACCAGGTCGCCTTGTTGCCTGCTTACGGGTATCGCTGTATTCAGGTTGATCTTAGGGGGTTCGGCAAGTCTGATCGACCATGGCATGGATACAATTATGATCGATTGGCGGACGATCTGCTGGTTGTTATGCAGGCGCTTCAGTTAAACCAGGTCCGGCTCATTGGTTTTTCCATGGGGGGAGCTGTGGTCACACGCTACATGAGCAGGCACCGGGGATTTGGCGTCAATCAGTTGATCTTGATCGGAGCAGCTACACCCCGGTTCACCCCAACCAGCGACTTCCCTTATGGTACTCCTGTCACAGAGGTAGATAAACTCATCAAACAAGCCTATACAGATCGCCCACAATTGGTAACTTCTTTTGGCGAAATGTTGTTTGCCAATCCCGTCAGCCAGAGCTTACGCGACTGGTTACGTGATCAGGGCTTTGCGGCTTCAGTTCATAGCATGGCTTGTACTTTGTATTCACTACGTGACTCTGATTTGCGTCCTGATTTGCCATGTATACACGTGCCTACTTGGATTCTACACGGCAAGCTGGATCGGGTCTGTCCTTTCCCCCTGGCTGTCCAAACTCAAAAAGGAATTGCCGGATCAAAACTTATTCCTTTCGAACGTAGCGGGCACGGTGTATTTTACGAAGCGCTACCTGAATTTAATTCTATCTTACTGAGCATACTAGCCCCATCCTCCACACCATAATTGAAAGCCTGTTCATTCTTATGTATAATTTATATTTATAAAAAAACAAAAAGACGCCTCAGCGCCGTTAATGGCTATGGGGCATCTTTCACTACAAACATTTATCCGCTTAGGATTGTTTGGTATGATTGAAGCTCGTATTATTTAAAACTGCCAGCTTTTTCTCGCCCTTCACCATGGCAGAACCGCAAATGGGGCATGTCGGCTCGACAGAAAAAGCGAAGTTATCCCGCATCCAGCCGTTACATGTATCGCTGGCGCAATTCCAGACAGTTGTAATTTCCTCAGGAATCTCATCCATTGGCTTTTTCCGTGAATTGTACATAAACATCCCTCTTTCTTCATGATTTATAAAGCGATAAGATGTAATCAGTTCAAAAACGGTCTTGTGAACAGATAAAAACAAATGCCCCAAACACTATGTTCGGGGCATCTGAAATAGGCTGTAATTTTAAATTACAGTTTTACAACGTTCTCAGCTTGTGGTCCACGGTTTCCTTCAACTACGTTGAATTCTACGCGTTGGCCTTCGTCCAAAGATTTGAAACCTTCGCCTTGGATTGCGGAGAAATGTACGAATACGTCGCTTCCACCTTCAACCTCGATGAAACCGAAACCTTTTTCTGCGTTAAACCATTTAACTGTACCTGTTTGCATGGAATTACCTCCAAAATGTATTTATATGACCTTTATTTTTTACAAATAAAAATTCACATATTGCACAAGGTTATTTCAACCTAAAACAATAACCCTCTACAATATGTGAATCTCAGGTCACAATTTCAATATACTCATATTACCATAAGTGTATTGAAAACGCAAGCACTGGTGAATTTAATTTATGCAGAGTGCTTATGTTCTCTATTGCGAACTTCACAGCTGTGTTCATTCGACGGGAGTGAGTCATTAACGCCTACTTAAAACATTATATCCGCAGTTGCTTCTTATTATACCAGCAATCAAGAAATAAATATACAAAACATTGCGCAGGAGACGAACTTCTTAATAAAAGCCCATCTCCTGCATTTTTATTTGCTCATTTTAGTTCATTATGAATTACAACTCCGCCAGCGCTTTAATTTCCTCTGCTGTCAGCGCTTTGTTATACAATTGAACTTCATCCAGGCTGCCATTGAAGTAAGCATCGGCGGCAAAACGGCTTTTGCCGAGATAAGCCTCGCTCGTGAGTAACTCATCAGGATTAAAGGTAATGCCATCATTAACAGGTACTTCCTCACCGTTTACATACAGCTTCCCTGTATTCCCCTCCAGTGTAACCGCTACATGCGTCCACTGGTTTAGAGGTAATGATGATTTGGAAAGCAAGCTTTGATCGGTACCCTCATGGATTGTAAACTGGAGCACACCACTTCCTTGGGAAGGGGTGAGGAACATATGCCGGGCTTGGCCGTTGCCAAAGTCAAAAATCCGTTGCCAAGCTGCACCGCCCTTCCAGTTCACCCAAGCGGAAAAGGTAAAATCCTTCGCATCTGTTACCATATTTGGTAGTTGAACGTAACCATCCTTACCGTTGAGGACAAGAGCACCGCCAAGCTTCCCGTCTTTATCCCATGCGGCACCACCATAGATCTTACCATCGAATTGATTGTATGTGCTATCGACAACCGAAGTTCCTTGATCCTCACTCCACGAATAGCGTGCGAGCTGAGGACCTCGGGCCTGTCCGGGGACAATGGCTGTAAAGCTTTTCTTAGCGGTGGCTTTTTCCTTTTTGATGGTCGCCGTCAATGTAACTGTTACAGGCTGAGAACCGGGATCTGGACGGTATACTTCGCCTGTCACAGATATATTCTCCGGGTGGGTGGACTCCCATGAAATAGTGGTATCTTGTGCTGCTTGAGTAGGTAGCGTCAGATTATAAAGAACATTGCTCGTATCGCCCAGGCTCAGATTCTTCTGCACAGCAGCTACAATCTTGCTGGCCTTCAGGTCAGGCTTTAGCGAACCCCATACCGCAACACCCTTGGAGGACAACGCGGTAAAAGCAAGTGTCTTGGCACCTGTGTCTGGATCAAGGTGCCGCAGGAATACACCTTTGTACTTCGTGCCCTCTGCCGTAATTTCCAGCTGATTGCCTGCCCCCAACTTCCATGTACCGTTCACTCCACCGGACAGTTTGCCGCCGCTATCCAGACTGACGTTAAGGGCTTGCTTAATATTTGCCGAAATTTCCTTCCCGTGATTTACATACGAATATTGACCGAGGACATCCTTTTCTGACAGCTTTTTCAGTGAATCCTCATCTCCCGAATAACGATAAGGAGCAACCACAGGCCAACCGTCAGCGTTCATGAACATTTCATGTACCCGCACTTCAAACTGTTCGCCTCTCCCCGGGAAACGGGAATGGAAAATGACAAAATGCTTTTTCGTCTTAGGATCATAATAAGCCGAGTTGTGTCCGGGCGACACATAGCCTGCACCCAGTCCAGTACCCGGATCACCAATCTCTCTTGGAATCAGGTAATTACCTATCAGTTTGACACCGTATGGTTCAATGGAAGCGTCGTCAAAAAGTGGTTTATCCGGATTTGCCTTGACCTTGATCATATCATTGCCTTCAGCATCGTAGAAAGGGCCATCCGGTGTTTTGGACCGAGCCACCCGCAAGTTGTATCCGCCATCCGCTGACAATCCACCATAGGACAGGAACAAGTAATAGTAGTCCGTTTGCGGACTGTATTGTATGTACGGCCCTTCCATACGAGCATGGTTACCGCCTGTCAGCTTTTTCCCGTAGCCTTGACCAGGGAGCGGCTTCCCTGTTTTTTCATCCATCTGCATAATGAATATGCCTCCTGAGTAAGAGCCATATACCATCCACAGCTTGCCGTTTTTATCATAAAAGGTGTCCGGGTCTACGGCATTTGGATGCTTGGTTGCATCATAGATCGTTCCATCCTCACTCGGTTGGTCCCACATGCCGGATTTCAGAAAAATTCCTTTATTCTTATAAGGCCCTTCAATTTTATCAGCAACTGCTAGGCCCATCGCTGAACGCGGGGAGTCACCCTTGCAAGCGTTATAATACATATAGAACTTGCCATCTGCCAGTTGAATGACATCAGCTGCCCACAGCGTGTCCGTCTGCGCCCAATCCAGTGCTTCCTTTAATTCATCTTTGACATTGGGAATCAATGCATTACCATTCGCCACTCCTGTAGCAATCGTATCCCAATTCATAAGGTCTTTGGACTTTGCAGCCGCCAGATGTGAGCCAAAAATGTAAAATGTGTCTTTCACTTTCAGAATGGATGGATCATGTACGGAAGTCTCCTTGAAAGAGACAGCCTTTTTACTTTGAATTGAAAAGTTTTCTAGGTCTTGAGCAGAAGTTTGCCCCACATTTTGAATTCCATCTGTATCTGAATTGAGTGTTAGCTCCGCGCCTACCAAAGAAGCAGGCAACAACAGCGCACCTGCGAGTGAAGCTGCCGTTACTTTACGAACAAATGATTGCTTCATAAATCAATCTCCTCTCATTTTGAACATCCCTGATAACATAAAAAAATCTTGAGAAAGCGGTCAGGATTATGTTTGTATTAACTTCTTCACCCTCGAATTTAATGTTGGTCATCCCTCCTATTTTGAATTAAAGCGCTTTCAATTGATTTGAAAAATAAAAGCACCTTCTATTAAGAAGGACGATTCAAACCTGGCGGTTAACCGTACCTCTATATTATTCAATGGATATGGAAAATTCAATATGTAATTTTATGTTTTTATAAATTATTCATCGAATTATTAACATTAATAAATGTATTGCGTAAATTTCTAGTTTAAAGTTATAATTTTACAACTAAAATTCTATATGTTTCCTGCCGATATACCTAAAAGAACAATTTTACGTGTATAGAAACATTTAGATTTTATAAGGAGGTGAAAAATATATGCAATGGTATTTAAATGCATTAAAAAACTATGTAGGGTTTCAAGGTAGAGCAAGACGTACAGAGTATTGGATGTTTGTACTATTTAGTGCAATCGCTAGCTTTGTAGTCAGCCTGATCGATAGCCTTGTAGGCTTATCACCAATATTGACTTTGATTTATTCTCTTGCTGTCCTGTTGCCATCCTTGGCCGTTATGGCCCGTAGACTGCATGACACAGGTAGAAGCGGATGGTGGATTCTAATCAGTCTGATTCCTCTCGTAGGGTCAATTATTTTGATTGTATTCTTCTGCCAAGACAGTCAGCCTAGCGACAATAAGTATGGAAAAAACCCTAAATTGTAATGGTTTTGTCTAAAACCTCTTTCACTTTTGTGAAGGAGGTTTTTTTCATATCCAGCAGAATCCAAAGAGTACATCACATCCATTATTCGCATCCGTGAATTTTTTTGGTTTTACCTGTTTATATCCTCCTCTTTTAGTTTATTTTAAACGAGTATTAAGCTGGCGCTAAGATTGGGTGTGTATGATGTATATTAGAATCTGGTAATTACATAAGCCGGATCGGCTAAAGGCATAAACATTACTCCCGTTGGATATCCATATAAGGCTCCACCTTGTCAGAAATTGAATGAACACAAAGGAGATTTACACTCATGAATCGAAAACGAATTATGGTCATCTGTACACTGTTGCTGGCGTTATCTATTGGGCAGTCTTCTACTTGGGGAAGTCGGGCTAATGCTGCTACACTGGCTCCAGAGAGAGCCCCTCAGGTACAGGATAATGAAGCTTCCAAGGATGATGAACTTTTGAAAACACTGGGCGCATCCTCGGATGAGCAATTGTATGATGCGTTATATAACGGTCAAACCTTGGCAGATATTGCACAATCCAATAAACAGGACGCACAGGCTGTTGTTGATTTACAGGTAGCTCAGTTAACGGAGCAGTTGGATCAACGACTGGCCAATAAGAGCATTACACCTGAGCAATACCAAGCCCATAAGGCAGAATTGACACAGGTCGTTGCTAAAAGTGTGTTCGGGCTGTAAGTTAGTGATATGACAGAATGTGAAAAAGGCGCTGAACCCATGGGGGCCAGCGCCTTTTGGCTTGTCTATATTTTGTTGTAAATTACACTTGATATACTCGGATCAAGTTAGTGGTGCCCGCCTCAGCGACAGGAACACCTGCTGACAGGACTACAGTATCGCCTTTATGGATATATCCTGCATTCAGCGCGTTACGGATGGAGGATTCGAACATTTCATCCGTTGTTGCTACTTTATCCCCCTTGATCGGGAATACGCCGGATAACAGGCAGATTTTAGCGAATACCGTATTATTCGGAGTAACCGCAATAATAGGTGCCTTCGGACGATATTTGGATACCATACGTGCCGTGAATCCGCTGGCAGTCGATGTAATAATTGCTTTCGCATCCAGCTCCAGAGACGAACTCACCGCACCCTGACTAATCACTTCGGTGATGTTGGTGCTTTGACGTGCTCTGCGCTTATCAAACTGCTCCTGATAATCGAATTGCGATTCTGCTCTGGCAGCTACAGCGGCCATGGTCCGTACAGACTCGACAGGGTATTTACCCGCAGCTGATTCGCCCGACAGCATAACAACATCGGCTCCTTGCATAACGGCATTAAACACGTCACTAACCTCGGCTCTCGTCGGACGCGGGTTCACCTGCATGGATTCCAGCATGTGGGTAGCTACGATAACGGGTTTGCCGACCAGATTACACTTGTCGATCATTTCTTTTTGCATCACAGGCACATCTTGAATCGGCACTTCGACACCCAGATCGCCACGGGCTACCATAATGCCATCGGAAGCTTCGATAATATCATCCAGGTTTTCCATGCCTTCAGCATTTTCAATTTTGGAATAGATTTGTACATGCTCAGCATGATGTCCCTTCAAAATCTCACGGATTTCACGGATATCGTCGCCTTTACGCACAAAAGAAGCCGCAATAAGCTCAACACGCTGCTCCACCCCAAATTGGATGTGCCTCACATCTCGCTCCGTCACGCCTGGAAGGGTCGTATGAATCCCTGGCAGGTTTACACCTTTTCTCGGTTTCAAAATACCGCCGCTTACAATATTACAAATCATTTCCGTACCTTCGATGGAGGTTACAGTCAGATCAACCAAACCGTCGTCAATGAGAATGCGGTCGCCTGGTTTGATGTCCTTCGGCATATCCGGGTAATTCACTGAAATACGATGCTCGTCCCCTAGAATCTCTTCTGTGGTCAGAATGAGCTGGCTTCCTGGTTTTAGCAGACAAGATGCCTCTCTCAGCTTGCCAATCCGTATTTCCGGTCCTTTAATATCCATCATGACAGGTATAAAGGTATTCATTTCCTTCGCAGCCTGACGCACATTTTCGATACGTTTAACGTGATCTTCTAGCTCCCCGTGAGCCATATTCAAGCGGGCTACAGTCATACCAGCTTGGATCATTTCTTTTAGCAAATGAATGGAGTCACAGGCAGGTCCCATAGTACAAATAATTTTCGTTTTAAGCATAGTAATGTCATCCTCCTGAATGTCTTTACTGTATGGTTTTCTATTCCACTTTGCTTCTCTATCTACATTAAACTTATATAGCTCTATTCTACCTGTACCCGTGCACCAAGACTATGAACTATAGTATGATGAATGTACTACAGTATAATGAATGTTGAAGACATCGGGGAGTGAGTTTCATGATTACATTGGTGGATATACGGCAGGATAACGGTGTGGACTGGTATGAAAAGGCTGGTGCAAATAGCGACAACGATGACTTACTGTTCATTTTGGTCACCTTTGGCAAATGTGTATATTGGGTGAACGATTGCAAATTCATTCTCGGTAAGGGTGAAACACTGCTTTTACCCGGTCATCTGGATTACTATGGCAAGAGCATTCCTACGCTTTTTCATACCAAGTATGTGATACATTGCCGCAAAACATGTACGAACAGCACACTTCCCATACTGAATACTGACAAGCCGTTGTTGATCAAACCTGGATGCTACGATATGCTGCATGAACGAATTAAATCGATGTACTATCAATGGACTGAACACCCAAGCTACTACACCCTGATGGCTGACTGTCTGCTGATCGAGGCAATGATATATATGAATCAGGAATGGGACAAAGGCGCCATTTCTTGCGATCGAGAGCGACATGTGGAACATATGAAACAGTATATCCAGAACCACTACCGGGAAAAGGTAACCAAGGAGGAGCTTGGTGACGCCATCCGTAAAACCCCCAATTATGCCGCGACGCTGCTGCGTGAGGTAACACGCCAAACGATCAGCGAGCATGTACATACGCAACGTATTAAAACCGCCATCTACATGCTGACCGAGTCCCGGCTAACGATTCGTGAAATTTCGGAGTATGTGGGATATAGTGATGTTTCCTATTTTCATCGAATCTTCAAACGGTTGACAGGCTGCTCGCCGTCCGAATTTCTGGATGAACGTTCCTCAATCGTTTAGTTTGATGATCTGGGGTGGAATTTTATAGTTAATAAAAATGGTCGTTCTACCTGGAACCCTGCTCTAGCAGTCCTTTTTGATTAGGGACCAAGAGCGTTCCATATAGAACGACCATCATATTTATAATTACGCGTATAAATCTGCGTGTATTCGCATTACTTGGGTGGTGTTAATTGGAGGAACCCGCTGTTTTGACCTCTTTCAACATTTTATCGTTATAGCCAAACATCCAGGTCAGGACAAAGGCTACAACCATAGCAGTCAAGTTCGCCAAAATGTAAAGCGGAAGCTGATGATTCATGTAGAGCAACGTGCCTGGAATGACCGTAACTGCCATGCCTGTAGCCGCCAAATGGAAGACAGAAGCGATAAAACCGCCAACCGCCCCACCGATAAGGCCCATAACAAATGGCTTCATGTATCTCAGGTTGACCCCGAAAATAGCCGGCTCCGTAATCCCCAGAAAAGCAGACAATGAGGAAGGAAGCGCTAACGCTTTCAGCTTGCTATTCTTCGTTTTCAGTCCAACCGCCAGACAGGCAGCACCTTGAGCAGCCATAGCGCAGGTAATGATGGCGTTAAAGGCATTTACGCCATTCTTTTCAAGCAGTTGAATCTCCAAGAAATTAAATATATGATGCACACCTGTAACGACGATAATCTGATGCAAGAAACCGATGACAATCCCTGCAATACCGAAAGGCAAATCCAGCACAAACGTTGTTCCGTGCAGCACCCATTCTTCGAGTGAATGGAAAATCGGACCGATGGCAAACAATCCCAAAGTGATCATGATCAACAGTGTTAAAAACGGTGTGAGAATCAGATCTAGCGCTTCAGGCACCCGTTTGCGCAGCACCCGCTCCAGCTTGGCTCCGATCAAGCCCACGAAGAAAGCTGGCAATACCGAGCCTTGATAGCCCACTACAGGAATGAACCCGAACATCGTCAACGGATGGGCTGAGCCGTCCGCAACACTATAAGCGTTGGGCAAGGCCGGGTTTACCAGCATCAGACCGAGAACGATACCCAGCACTGGACTACCGCCGAATACTCTAAAGGCTGACCATGCGACTAACGCGGGCAGAAAAGCAAAGGCTGTATCCGTTAATACTTGTGTGTATAATAGAAAATTGGGTGAAATGTCCTGTGGCGTCATGCCGAGTAGAGCGAGAATTTGCGGCTGAGTGAGCAAGCCACGTAGCCCCATGAACAGCCCCGTAGCAACCAGCACAGGAATAATGGGTACAAACACATCGCCAAAGGTACGAATGGAGCGTTGGAAGACGTTGCCTTCCTTTTTCGCCTGACTCTTCACCTCTTCTTTAGATGAACCGGTCACGCCAAGCTTTTCGACCTCTTCAAAAATTCGATTTACCGTACCTGTACCAAAAATAATCTGATATTGTCCGGAATTGAAGAAAGCACCCTTGACCTTGTCGATCTCCTCAACTTTTTTCTGATCAATCTTCTCCTTGTCATGCACCATAATCCGCAAGCGCGTCGCACAATGAGCAAAAGATGCAATATTTTCTTGCCCACCGATTGCCTGGATCACTTCTTTAGCTATTTCTCTGTTTTCCGCCATGATGTTCATCCCCTCGTTCATTCCGTTATATTTGATGATTAACGAACCACTTGATGTTTTAGCCTACTCATGTAAAATCCCATTTTACCGCCTGGAAGAGAGCCTCTCCCTTGTCGGCAAAAAAGCGTATTTCGTCACTCTCTGGATGCGGAAAAATACGACTGGTGAACACCTCTTCCCCATCGTTGACGAAAATCTCAACTGAAGACGCATCTACAAACAAATGTAGTTTGATATGATCTTTATCCCATGGACACTGCCGTACCTCACCATACGAAGTGGCTACAGGCTCACCCGATTGCGAACGGTCCAATACAAGTTTGCGACTGACGGCATTATATTTAATCACCGTCTTCTCAGTCTCACTCGCACGGAATTCAATACCAAACACCTTAGCGCTCAAAAGATCTACCTCACAGATCAGCTCATAGGCCGTACCTGTAAATCCTTCATAGGTTTTGCTCTCTGAAAATAACGTGTCAGCTACCCGATCCTCACGATTTCTACGCAGCGTAGTCAGCTCAGGGATCGGCCGCTGCAAGAGTTTGCCCTCATGAAGCGTAAGCTCCCTTGGTAATGTCAGACAATGAGCCCATCCGTTCGGATCTGTGGGATATTCGATATCCGGCAGGCCCATCCATGCCACCATAATACGCCGCCCCTGTGGGTCAATCATCGTCTGTGGCGCATAGAAGTCAAAGCCTCTATCGAGCTCGTGGAATGCACCGTGCTCCAGCGTTCTTGTTCCGGTATCCAGCGGCTTGCCGATTACGTAGCCCGATTGATAAATATTGCGATTTTCATCCCCAGAAGGCTCCAAGCCCTGAGGAGAAAAGATCAAGACTCCCGCTTCGTTCAGTTCAAAATAATCTGGACATTCCCACATGTAGCCAAACGACTCCAGGCCTGTACACAATTCTCCCTCAAACTCCCACGTACGAAGGTCGGTTGATCGGTAGAGGACGGCGCAGCCTGTTAAATTCGTCCTTTGGGCACCAATTACACAGTAAAAGCTATCGCCGTCTTTCCATAGCTTGGGATCACGAAAATGGTCTGTATACCCTTCTGGCACATTGGAAATAACGGGGTGCTCCCATTTAGTAATGTGACCGTTCTCGTCCATAACAGCCATACATTGATAAGGATGTCTGATCCAGTCTTCATCTCGTGCATTTCCCGTATACAGCATATATAATTTGCCCTCATGCTCCAGTGCGCTGCCCGAGTAAGCCCCATGTGAATCAAAATAATCCCCAGGTGCGATGCCAATGCCCGCACTATTCCATGTGACCAAATCATTGGATTTCAAGTGATACCAATATTTCATCCCGTGATCCGTTCCGAGCGGAAACCACTGATAGAATAAGTGGTATTCACCTTGGTAATATGAAAAGCCATTGGGGTCATTGAGCAAACCTGTCGGTGGCTGGATATGAAACGCCTGCCGCCAGTGACATTGCTCCACTTTCTCCTTCAAGCTGGCTATTTCACCGGGTTCTGCCTGCTCGATCATTCGATACTTTTGTTCTCTTGTCATTTTCATAGGTGTACCTCATTTTTATTAAAACTTTCGCTTCAGGAACCGGTTCCAACTCAATGAAAAAAAATCTATCGGAACCGGTTCCCATACGATTAAAAAAATGCTCATCCATGGATTTGCAACCGATTCCATTTGTGCCCGAATGCTATGGAACCGGTTTCGTAGAAATTATAATCCACTTGTTCAGCGTTTGTCAACGCTTTCTCTTTCGATAAGAGAATAATTCATGACCGTCACTTTTTCTACCGATTTATGTTCTACCAGCCGCATAATATTTTGCGCTGCTACACGTCCAGCCTCCATATACGGATATTGAACGGTTGTCAGGGCAGGGTGAATGACCTCCGTAATATCGTATCCCCCAAAGCCAGTTACCGACAAATCCGACGGGATGACAATCCCTCTGGAATAAGCCGCATTGATTACGCCCAGCGCGATATTATCCGTAGCACACACCATTAACGTTGGCTTGAAATGGTCCAAAATGGCGGAGGCAGCAATCCGTGCATCGGACATTTTAAATCCGGTCTCATAGTATCTGATATCATACCCTGCTGCTCGCATCGCATCGTCCGTATGAGACTCCGCAGGCAATGCATCGCGAACAGCCTGCCTAAAGCCCTCCTTGCGCTGCACACCGACGGCAACATCCTTTTCAGTAACACCAACGTAGGCAATTTCGCGATGTCCCTGTGACAAAACGTACGTGCCGATATCATATCCTGCACGATAGTCATCATGGATCAGGCTATGAAGCTGCTCGTGCTGCTGGCCCACCAGCAACACCGGAATACCAATGTCACGAATCGCGGTCAGATGGTCGTCTGTAATTTGAGCAGCCAGCAAAATGATACCCGAAATCTTTTGTCTTCCCAGCTCATAAATGGCTTCGATTTCACGCTGTACATCCTGGCTCGTATTAGAGATCAGCATCTGATAATGCTGAGAACGCAGTTCCTCATCAATCCCCATCAGCGTATGAGATGTCGCAAAAGAATCTAGACGCGGCACAACGGTGCCGATGATGTTGGTCCGCTTCGCCTTAAGACTCTGGGCAAAGGCATTGGGCACATAGCCCGTGGCTTTAACCACTTTTTCAATTTTTCGTTTCGTATCCACGCTGACAGACCCGCCGTTCAAAAAACGGGATACCGTGCTCTTGGATACGCCAGCCATTTGGGCTATATCTGCAATCGTCTTATTCATGAAGTCCCCCGGTGATTTTTCGTATTCACAAGCTTCCAAAACGTCTCTTTTCATATAACCCTATAATACCATATGGCGGGATTGGATTGCTGTAGCCCCAGACCCATCATGCACAAACAAAACGCCGTCCCTTCAGTGAAGAAGGAAACGGCGTCTCATGATGAACGTAATTTTAAAAATCAAAGTTATCCGGATCTGGACCTACCCGAAGATCGGCATTTAACGCCTGGATTCGATCCATATCCTCGCGCGTCAGTTCGAAGTCAAAAATGTCGGCATTTTCCACGATCCGATGCGCCTTGGTAGACTTGGGAATAGTGACAACTCCCTGCTGCACATCCCAGCGCAAAATCACTTGCGCCACCGATTTGCCGTACTTGGTCGCTATGTCTTGCAGTACCGGATGATCGAGCAATTGGCCTTGCATTAACGGAGACCAAGCTTCCATTTGAATGTCGTTCTTTTGACAGAATTGTAACAGCTCGGCTTGCGTTAATTGTGGATGGAATTCCACCTGATTGATCATGGGCTTAATTTCCGCATCCTTCATGAGATCTTCCAAATGATGAACCTGGAAGTTACTGACTCCAATTGCCTTAATCCGTCCTTCTTTATACAAGGATTCCAACGCTCTCCAAGCTTCTTTATACTTTCCTTGAACTGGCCAATGAATCAGATATAGATCCAGATATTCCAGACCCAGCTTGTCCAGACTGGCTTCATAAGCGGCTCGTGTCTCTTCATAGCCTAAATCTGCATTCCACACTTTGGACGTGACGAACAGATCTTCTCTGGACAGATTATTTTCCTGAAGGGCTTCCTGAATAGCCTGCCCTACACTGCTTTCATTCGCATAGATTGCAGCTGTATCTATGCTGCGGTAGCCATGCTTTACAGCAGCCTTTATAGCATCGACCAACTCCGAACCTTCTTCCACTTTAAATACCCCGATCCCAAACCAAGGCATGCGAACTCCGTTGTTTAACAATGTTGTGCTTTGTAAGTTTTGTGTCATTTTGAATCTTCCTCTCTATTTTTTAAAAGCTTTAACCTGTAATGGGGGTTGTATCCCTTTTTTCGAGCATACGACTCCAGCCTGTGAGCAAAACCGCAACGAAAACCATAATGCTCCCGATCCAGGCCGTATGAATGAGACCGAGTGAATCCGTTACAATCCCGCCTACATAAGCTCCGATTGCTATCCCTGCGTTGAAAGCTGCAATATTAACAGCAGAGGCAACATCGACAGCTTTGGGTGCAAACCGTTCGGCTAACATGACGACATATACCTGTAGCCCGGGCACGTTCATAAACGCAAGCAATCCCATAAATAAGATCGTAATCAGTCCTGCCGTTTTAAAAGGTGCCGTGAACAACAGGAGAAACAGGATCACTGCTTGAATCAGAAACATGTAAAACAAAGCTGAAAGCGGCTTGCGGTTTGCTGCTTTTCCGCCAATAACATTCCCGATGGCAATCGCAATTCCATACAGCAAAAGTATAAACGTTACCGTACTTTGCTGAAATCCGGTTATGCCGTGAAGTAATGGAGATAAATAAGTAAATACCACAAATGTGCCTCCATACCCCAAAGCTGTAATGATAAATGCGAGTAGCAAGCGACCATTGGTGACCAGTTTGACCTGCTCGCGGAAAGGAGTCTTGTTCCCTTTGCGCAGCGTAGATGGCAGCAGAATCAGATTGGCGATGAGTGCCACTACACCGACGACCACAATCGCCATAAATGCTGCCCGCCAACCCCATTGCTGCCCCATGTAGGTACCCAAAGGTACGCCTGTAACCGTGGCTACGGTCAACCCGGAGAACATAATGGAAATCGCACTCGCTCGCCGATCATCCGGCACAAGATCGGCCGCGATGGTGGAACCGATGGACATGAACACCCCATGAGCGAACGCCGAGATCACACGTGCAATCAGTAGCAAGGCAATTCCGCTAGAGACCGCAGCGAGGCTGTTGCCTGCAATAAATATAATCATGATCCACAGCAGCAACGTTTTACGGGGAACACTTGATGTTAATGAGGTCAAGACAGGTGCCCCGATGGTGACCCCTAATGCATACAGCGTTACAGTTAGTGCAGACATCGTTACAGATATGTGCAAGTCTTCAGCAATCAGGGGAAGCAGTCCCACGCTGATGAACTCAGTTGTCCCAATCGCAAAGGCGCTTACGGCTAGAGCCAGTAATGGCCAGATACTTCGTTTTGATTCTGGCGACATGTTTTTCACTCCTATCTATAGAAATCTTCGACCAGCAGATGTTATTATGAGTTATTCAAGCAAATATGAACAGTACGTACTTTTTAGTGATATAGGTACTAAAAAGTACCCTAAATAAAGTTCTTTTTAATTAAAACAGGCTGTTAAGGTATGTATAACAGAAGCGATACACATGGGGGGGATCGGCATTGGTGAAGAAAAAATACAATATCTCTGTTGAGGCGACGTTAGAGGTGATCGGGGGGAAATGGAAATGCGTCATTCTGTGTCATTTGACACATGGAAAGATGCGGACAAGCGAATTAAAACGGATGATGCCTTCCATAACCCAAAAAATGCTGACTCAGCAGCTTCGTGAATTAGAGGAAGACGGCATTGTCAATCGGATTAGCTATAATCAGGTTCCACCCAAGGTGGAGTACGAGCTTAGTGAATATGGATGTAGTCTGAAAGGCATTTTAGATTCTCTTTGTGCTTGGGGAGAAAGACATATTATTAAAGAATACGGGGATAAATCTGCGGTTTTGGAAGATAACATTCTGAATAAGTTGTAAAGCCAAAAAGAGCGCCTACAATACATCAGCAGGCGCTTTCTCTCTCCGAATTCCAAGGGTTACGAATTGGACATCATTTTAATTTGTGAAATCAATGACCATGCGTCCTTGGATTTTGCCCTGCTCCATCTCCTCGAAGATCTCATTAATGTCTTCGAGCGGACGTTTTTGTACAAGAGGGACAACTTTACCTTCTGCAGCGAACTGGAACGCTTCTTTAAGGTCTTCACGTGTGCCGACCAAGGATCCAATAACTTGAATGCCGTCCAGAACCAGACGTGGAATGTCCAGATCCATCTTATCGGTTGGGAGACCTACAGCTACGACACGCGCGCCGGCCTTCACAACGTCGATGGCCTGGTTGAAAGGTGTTTTGGCAACAGCAGTAACCACGGTTGCATCCAGACCAGCACCGTTTGTTAACTCCTTAGCTCGAGCGACCGGATCTTCTTTCATGCTGTTAACGATATAGTCAGCACCAATTTGTTTGGCCAGTTCTAGTTTTTCATCACTGATGTCAAAGGCTACAACTTTAGCATTGAATACATTTTTGGCGTATTGCACAGCTAGGTTACCCAAGCCACCAATGCCGAAGATACCGATCCATTGTCCTGGTTTGACTTCACTTACTTTAACTGCTTTATATGTGGTAACCCCTGCGCAAGTTACACTACTTGCAGCGGCAGGATCAAGACTATCTGGTACTTTGACCGCGTAGTCAGCTGTGACAATACATTGCTCTGCCATTGCACCGTCTACCGTATATCCGGCATTTTTAACTTCACGACACAGCGTCTCCCGCCCGGTTAGGCAATATTCGCAGTGACCGCAGCTTTGGAACATCCAGGCAATACTTACGCGATCACCAATCTTAAGACTGGTTACTCCTTCACCTAATTCAATAACTTTCCCAATACCTTCATGCCCCAGAACTCTGCCTGTGACATCACCGAAATCCGCATTTTTCACATGTAAATCTGTGTGGCAAACTCCGCAATACTCGACTTGGACTAACGCTTCCCCATGCTTCAGGGAGCGTAAAGGTTTCTCTTCTACACTGACTTTCTTGTCTTTTGTAACAATTGCTGCTTTCATGTAGATCTCTCCTTTAAATAGATATGGAATTATTTTGTAATGCACACTCCATTATTATAGTAACTTTTGCCCGAAAAGGACAAACATAAATCTAACTTACTAACTTAAAACTATTTAATCGAAAAATGCTTCTTTCTAAGTCCTTGGACCCTTGTAGGAACTTTGTACAATAATTTACAATGTAAAAAGTTTCACATACTCTATTTGGAAGAAGGATAAAGAAACATGAAAAAAAACTGGAAAGGTTGCCTGTTCAGCATATTTGCCATTATCTTGGTTGTGTCGGTAACAGGATGCAATTCACAGCCCGCCATTTCTAGTACCACCAGCACTTCATCCTCATCAGCTACCAACGCTCATGCAGTCGTTCAGAAAGGCCCACACTGGTCCTATGAAGGAGATCAGGGACCGGAGCATTGGGGAGAGCTGGAAAAAGATTTTGTTGCTTGTGGTAACGGCCACGAACAATCTCCTGTCAATATAGAGCATACCCATTTGGAAGCATCGCAAACGCAGCAACCGCTGCAAGTTCATTACACTAATACGAAAGCATCCATTTTGAATAATGGGCACACTGTGCAAATCAATGTTGCTGATGCCAGCAATAGCATCATGCTGGACGGTACTAAATTCACTTTAAAGCAGTTTCATTTTCATCACCCGAGCGAACACCAAATAGATGGTAAAAATGCTGAAATGGAGCTTCATTTTGTCCATCAAAGCGACAACGGAAGTACAGCTGTCTTAGGAGTCCTTATCCAAAGTGGCAAAGAAAACAAGGCTTTCAACCGCATTTGGTCCAAACTACCGAAGGATAATTCCCAAGAAGCGGCGGCTCTAGATGAAGAAATAGATCTCGCTGCGTTGCTGCCAAAAGACCTGCACTCCGTTCGCTACAATGGATCGCTGACTACCCCGCCATGCACAGAACATGTAAATTGGACAGTGCTGGAGCAGCCTATTGAAATGTCCGCAGACCAAATCAACCAGTTTGCTGCCATTTTTCCCGATAACCATCGTCCTGTACAACAACTGGGAACCCGGGAACTGACTGCCGATAAATAATAAAATAAAGTGCCGTAAGATGTAAGGTGCATTCTATATATAAATACACCCCAAAAGCCCCCTCTATTCATCTAGTTAGAGGGGGCTTTTCGGTATTAAATTTACTGCTCATTACAAGCGCACCAGTTCCTCCACCTTCACCGGTTGACCTGTACGCATAGAACGGTTGGCGGCAATGCCTGTTAAAATGGACCATGCACCGTCCATATGTGAGGCCGCACGATGGAACCGATCCTCTGCCGGCTTATCGAAAATATCACGCAGCATAACTGGATCTCCTCCGCCATGACCACCCTGGCCTTCCTCCACTTCGACCTCATAAGGTGCTGCAAAGTGGGGATAGATGGTGATGGTCTTCTCTTTTAGCGCACCCTCATCTGCCTTGCTGCCACCGGAATTAACATAGGATTGCTCGGATACCCGAACCTCCATCCGTCCCTTCGTGCCGTTAAATACGATGATAAAGCCCTCCCAAGGCATGTAAGCATTCAGCGAATAGTTCATTACCGTCTTGTTCTGATACTTCACCATGACACTCAGCGTATCTTCAATGCTGATATTGTCGCCAAATACGCTTTGATCCCGCACATAACCATCCTCATGCTCAGCATCCAGATACATGCTTTTTAGATGCTCGTTACGGTCCAGGTGTAGCGCAAAGGGGTCATTTTCCGCTGCCTTGCTGCCGTAAGCCCGTTGATAAAACTCCGTCACGCCACGCTGCTCCGCATTTTCTCGTCCGTAAAATTTCAGATCCCCCATCGCATACACCGTCTCCGGTTTCGAGCCAAGCCAGAAGTTCATCAGATCAAAATGATGCGTCGATTTATGCACCAGCAGACCGCCGCTATTGCGCTTGTCCCGGTGCCACCGACGGAAATAATCCGCGCCATGCTGTGTATTCAGCAGCCATTCGAAATTGACTGACAGCACCTCTCCGAGCGTTCCGTCCATGATCAGCTCACGGATTTTCGTATTATGCGGCGCATAGCGGTAGTTAAAGGTGACGCGTAGCTTCCGTCCCGTGCGGTCTATGGCATCCAAAATGTCTTGGCATTTATCTTCATCCACCGTCATCGGCTTCTCAGAAATGACATCACAGCCCAGCTCCATCGCCCGGATAATATACCGATGATGTACCCGGTCAATGGTCGTGACAATGACGATATCCGGCTGCGTCTCCGCGATCATTCGATCAAACTCGTGAGCTTTATAGGTCGGAATCGGCTCATGCTCGTATTTCTCCTGCAGCAGCCGATTGGCATAATCCATTCTCGTCTGATTGACGTCACAGAACGCGATCAGCTCCGAGGTATCTTTGAAAACGGTAACAACTTCACCGTAAAAAAATTCGGCTCTTCCTCCGGTACCCACAAGTGCATATTTGATTTTAGCCAATTGGTTCACACCCTTTACATGAATTGCTTTTATTTTATAGTATAAGAAAGAGCAAAATCTTCGCTTTTATTATGATTTTTCCCGTAAAATATACATATATTATCCTTATGTATTCTTTCACTAAAGGAGACTATCGATATGATCGCTACACCCCGTTTTGCCATCGAGCAAACGTTGCGGAAGGTGCCATTCAGCATGTCCGCCGACCATGTCCACCAAGCGCACGAAATCTATTATTTGCTGGCAGGAGAGCGCTACTACTACATTAATCAACGGGTATACGCCCTCCAGAAGGGCGATCTGATTTGGATCAGCAAACATGATTTTCACCGTACGAGTAACAAGGGTAGCGGTAGCCATGAACGGATTTTGATTAACTTTGATGAAGAATTTGCAGCCTCTTCAATGACCGTCTCTCCCTCCAGCGATCAGAACCAGCTTCTTCTGCCAGAGAAAAGCTTTCTGCTTCGCCCCTCCGCGGAAGAACAATGCGAGCTGGAACACCTATTCCGGCAAATGCTAGATGAATACCACCAAGAACATGCCTACCGCCAGCTATATCTCCAGAGCTTGCTACTCCAGCTCCTTATCCGTATCCGGCGCATACAATCGGCCACTGCCGATACCATTGCACCGGAACGTAGCGAAAAGCAGCAGCGCGTGTACTCGGTCATCGCATACCTGCATGCTCATTATGACGAGAGCCTGTCGCTAGATCAGCTGGCTGAGCATTTTTATATTAGCAGCACGTATTTATGCCGTATTTTCAAGCAGACAACAGGTTTTACCTTAGTAGAATATCTTCAGGATGTGCGGGTCCAGCAGGCTCGGGCGTATTTAAGAGAAACAAGCTGGAAAGTGACTTCCATTGCTGAAAAAACGGGTTTTGACAGCATCGCTCACTTTGGTCGTGTATTCAAGCACCTTACCGGGCACACCCCACTACAGTACCGAAAAAAATACAAAAAGGAGTAGAGAGATGCCCCTACCCCTTAATTCCCGTCAAGGTGATGCCTTCAATAATTTGCTTTTGGGCAATGATGTAGACGATTAGCACCGGGACGACAGAAATGGTGGTACCCGCCATCATCAGTGACCAATCGGCGGTATATAACCCTTTGAAATTGTTAAGTAAAAGCGGAACCGTGAATTTCTCCGGTGTATTGAGATAGATAAGCGGATCAAGAAAGCTGTTCCAGGCACCCAAAAAGGTGAAAATCCCTATTGCCGCCAATGCCGGACGAATGAGTGGCAGGATGACGCTCCAGTAAATACGAATGTAGCCCGCCCCATCCATTACCGCCGCTTCCTCTAGATCGCGTGGGATGCCCATGACGAACTGGCGGAGCAGAAACACTGCGAATGCATTAAACAAGGCTCCAGGTACGATCAGCGACCAATGTGTATCCAGCCAACCGATGCGATCCATCACCAAATATAACGGAATCATCGTCACCTGCTTGGGCACCATCATCGTAGCGAGGAACAAGATAAACAGTATGTTCGAGCCCGGAAATCGGATTTTAGCAAAAGCATACGCCGCCATAGACGCGCTAATCAGTGTCGCTGTCACGATGATCACCGTAATGTAAAAGCTGTTCATATACGCATGCACGAAGGGCATTGCCTCCAGCGATGCCGGATAGTTGCTCCATACGAACGGATCAGGAATCCATTGAGGTGGGACGACGAAAATTTGAGAAATATCCTTCAGGGAACTGAGAACAGTCCACAGGAATGGAAAAAACATGACTAAAGAGCCGACAGCGAGCAGCACATGGCGCAGGAATACCCTACCTCTGGAACTAATCTCCATAGTGCACCCACCTCTTTTGCATTTTAAATTGCAGCAGTGTAAATACGAGAATGATCACGAACAAAATCATTGCTGCCGCAGCACTTTCTCCCATCGTGAAGTCAATGAACGCCTGATCATAAATGTGGTACACCAGCGTATAGCTTGCTTTGGCTGGCCCTCCATTCGTCATGACAAACGCCTGATCGAACACCTGAAAAGAACTGATGACCATCATGATGGTCACAAAAAAGGTCGTTGGTGACAACAGCGGCAATGTAATATACCTTAGCTGCTGGAACTTGCTGGCCCCGTCAATTTCGGCTGCCTCGTAATAGCTTTTGGAGATACCCTGGAGTCCTGCCAGAAAAATGACCATATTATATCCCAGTCCCAGCCATATGCTCAAAAGCGCAATCGACGGAATCACCCACTGCGTATCGGTAAGCCACATCGGGCCTGTAATCCCAATCGCTCGCAGCAGATGATTTAAAATGCCAAATTCGCCGTTCAGTATCCACATCCAGATGACACCAACCGATACCGAACTGGTTACGACAGGCATGAAAAAGAACAAGCGATAAATTTCCTTGCCCTTCACTTTGTTGAGCACGATGGCTACGAGCAGAGCCAATATAATCCCCGCCGGGATGACCAACACCATATAGTACATCGTATTGATGAGTGCCTTCCAAAAATCAGGATCAGATAATTGGCCCTTGAAATTGTCCAAGCCGACAAACAAGGGTACGCCAAATCCATCCCAGTTTACAAAGCTTAAGTAAAGCGCATATAGCAACGGCAACAGCGAAAAACATAACAGACCCAAAAACTGGGGGCCAATGAATAGATAGCCCCACAGCGCTTGATGCTTTTTCTGCATCTTGTCACCTTCCTCCCCGGTCACGGCCCATCCCGTGCCTACTTGACCGCCTTGGATATGATCTGATTCAACTTTTCAATGGTTGCCGCAGCATCCTGCTTGCCCAGGAACATCAGGTCGATGGTTTCCGTGATATCCGAGTTCAGCCCTGGCACCTGAGCATCATAGGCCAGTGCAGATCCATGAGCATGCCCTATGTTACGTCCTTCGGTCAAATAGCTTGAATGCTCAATTGTCGCCTTTTTCATAATGCTCTCATCTGCGGCAGCAAGCGTACCCATGGCATTCCCACCTTCAACCAGCCGGGCCTCCTGCCCCTTCACAGAGACGTAGAATGCTGCTAACTTCATGGCCTCTTGCACATGCGGACTATTTTTATTCACAGCTACATAGGCAACCGGAATAGCGACAGGTTCATTTTTGCCTGTGTTGGAAGGCCAGTAAATATAATCGAAGTCGAGGCTTTTATTTTGGCTAAACAAGGGTTCCAGCCATCTTCCCGCCGCCAGCATACCGACTTGATTGGACATGAACATCGCGTCAGCCCCTTGCCCTTTGGGAAGCGAGCCGAGATATACCGCATTTCCCTTTTTCACCATATCGTACATAAAACCGAAGGCTTCCTTGCCCTTTTCATTGTGGTCCAGCACATATTTGCCTTGTTCATCAAAGATCTGACCGCCATTCGACCACACCCATGAATACCAGTGAGCCCACCAGTTTTCCGCAATATAACCCTGCTTTCCGGCTGCCTTCAGCTTGGATGTAACCTCTTCAAAGGCGTCCCAATTCCACTTGCCTTCGTCATAGTATTCTTGCGGCGTCTTCACGCCTGCTTCCTTAAATACCTTTTTGTTGTAATACATGACCATCGGGTTTGAGTCGGGAGTGACCCCATAAATTTCCCCATCACGCTTTGCCGGTCCCCACAATCCTTCCGGAAAATCCTCAGCCTTCACATCACTCGCATCACTTTTTAAAAACTCACCCAAAGGCTGTACCTGCTTCGCCCCGATCAAACGCGCAATCGTCGATTCATACGAATAAAACACATCCGGTCCGCGACTTCCCTGAAGCTGTGTCAACAGCTTTTGCTCATATTGGTCTCCCGGTACAGGCACCAGCTTAACCTCGATATTTGGGTTTTCCTTTTCAAATGCATCCAGCGCCCGCTGATACACCTTCACCTCCGCAGGATTACCCCAAGCCTGCATCGTAAGTCGCACTTTTTGCCCTTCTGTGTTCTCTATTTTGGGAGAGGTACTGCATGCCGCTGCAAGTAAAAACAGAACGCTGAGAAAAAATCCAATCTTTATCCAGCTCATGTAATTGTCCACCTTAACCGCCTCCTGTAGCTTCGCATGGTTGTATGTCATCCTTCTTTTGAAGCGCTTACAAAACTTTCCCTATCATCATATGTAGGAGGGGGAGGCGCGATATCCCCATTTTCATTTTTATATAAATTTTTTCTTTTGGGGCTCTGATATGACAGCGACCAAGGGAAAGTAAAGGGCTATACAACAAAAAAAGAAGAATGCAGATCACCTGCTTCCTTCTTTCGTATTCCTTCAGTATGATTCCGTTTTCTATGACTTTATTAGCATCTTTTCAAAAATATTATAGCCGTTCGTTTCGCCTATATACGTATAACCGCATTGTCTGTAAAACTCGCTAAGCTTGTCATTGCCCGCAATACAGTCTAAACGGATTCGATCCTTGCCTGTGAAGTGGATGCCTCGTTCAATCCATTGCATCAGCTCACGGCCTAGCCCCTTCCCGGTGCTATCGCGATCCACAACCAAACGATGCAGATATACTGAGGTTCCTCCTTCAGAATCCGTTTCGTCTAGTCCCCACAACTTACGGTCCCATGCACTGGGTTGCTGCTGCAAGATCACTGCGCCTGCCAAGCCATGATCCTCTGATGCTCGGAAAATAACCACTTCTCCGCGTGCAATAGCACCGCCTAGGTTATGATCATCTTTTCCTTTTAGTAAGCGTCCCCATTGCGTAGAGCCTTTGCTGTGCAGCCATCTGGCCGTCTTTAAAATTAACTCCTGAACCTGCTCCTGATCTTCAGTGCTTGCCTGAAAAGCCATTAATCCTGGTTTGACGGATGATTCGACAATAGTCATTGATGTCATGCTGCACCTCAACTCTCAAATTTTCCTTATGTATAAAATATAGCATAAAAAATGAGCGTCTGATGATCTAGCAGAGCGTAAAAAATATGAATATTACTATACTCATATCGGTCATTTATGGTGAAAAATGTAACCTTTCTAATCATTTCAACCGATGATATCCGTATGAGAACAGTTGGAAAGGTTGTGAATGAGGTGCCAAGCCGTAATCCATATCTCCTCAAAAAGATATTTGGCATAAACAAAGAACGTATACTCATCTTCGCGCTGCTGCTGATCCCCGCTATCGCTGCCTTTATTGGAACAAGGCCTATGCCTGCGCAGTATATTTTGCAGGGAGAAATGCATCCGGTCAAAGATCTTGGCGTTCAGGGAAGCGTGTTTTTTGCGTCTGTGCAAACGGGTATTGCTAACAATCTCCTGGAGCGTTGGAATGTATATTCCAGTGAAAATGTATCTGGGGGAGCGATTAAATTTGAACCTCTTGCCCCTGATGAAGTGGACTCTTATTTGAAGGACCTTACAGAGACGGACACGCTAAAATATTCTGCCATGCAAGCCGTACATGCAGCGACGGAATTAAGCGTAGACAGCGACACAGCTGGGGCTACGGCGACTTTCTCGAATCTTAACAAATTGGAGGATGCTCGCTATGCGGAGCTATTGACTCATTTGCAGGATCTTTCGGGAAATTCCTTGGGTCTGATGACAGGTATCGGACTGTATGAGGAAGCCAATAATATCGACTTTTCAGATGGCGGACGTCACAAAATCGCAGGCTCTGGCACGATGGAGGAATACGGAGATGTCGGATCGGTCGGTGGGCTGGAGCAAAAGCTGCTGGGAGCCGAGGCGGCAAAGGTTGATCTATTCTTCGTACCGGCAGATTATGAATGGTACGGTGAGGAAGGCAACGAAGCAGAGGCTGCCCGAGTTCAAAAACAGCATGAACTCAAGCTGCGCATTATCCCCGTAGAAACACTGGAGGATGCTATCGTGTATTTGAAGCAACTAGACTGGGAGGAAATACATCTTGAATGATCCAGATTCCAAAGCATTCCCATCCAAGACAGCTGGCAGCGTACATCAAGCCTTACTAGCAGTGGGCACTATAGGCGAATTTATCATCCTTATTTTTACATTAGTGTATATCTACGCAAATGATTTTTATTATGATCATCTATACGAGCTGGAGCAAAAATTTACAGTTTTTAGCTTTGTGCTGTACTACTTGTGTTTTGTAACCTATCTGATCTGGCTAGTTCAAGTACATAAAGCCATCCGGCAAAAGCATTCCGATTATCCGATTCGTACCGTGGGAGCCATTGCTCGCATGATTCCTTTTATTAACTTGTGGGGATTCTCTAATACATTCACCCATATTTATAGGTACTTTGCGCTCCACCCCGAATTGGAGGGCAAAGCCCGTTATATTCAAAAGATGATTGTTCCGCTATATTTTGTCTGGTTTGGTGAAGGAATTATTAATCGGATTGTTATCCAACACTCTCCCGATATGGAATCGATGTCCATGTTATTGGGAGCCATTGTGCAAACCACCAGAATGGCCTTCTTTTACTGCATGACACGGATCATTCACAATAGTCTGGTTATGCTGAATAAAAAAGATGAAGAAGGATTGCATTAAAAAAACGAGCTGGCCTTCACGGTCAGCTCGTTTTCATTTCTGGTGAATGGTGTTACTCCATCCCCATGATTTAATTCGTCTGTGAAGCAGGTACAATTCGGTATAATCCTGAAGTCTCGCCCGCCGCGCGACGTACTTCCTGGATGACCCAGCCTAATGACAGTACCCGCCCAAGCCGATCATACTCAGCCTTCGTCAGTTCAGATGTAACGGCTTCGCTTCCTTCCTCCAGTGACAGCTCAGGCTCCCGCCCGAACGCAACGGCAATCCACGAACGAATGCCCCGGATCGTATTGTACTTGATCTGATATCCATCCGTTACTGCGCTGACAAACACCTCCGGCTCTTGGGACGCCAGCCCGGTGACAAGCTCTGTATAATCAAAATCGGATGGTCCGTCCGTTGGCAGCTCATTTTGCTGCACGCGACGGATTAATTCCTCTTGGGACCAGCCTAAAGAGCGTAATGATTCCAGCAAGAGCGCGTCCCATTGGGAAATACGTACTCTTTTCGTCGATTCAGTCATCGTTTTTTGCCTCCTTTGGGTCATGCACATCGTACAACCGCTCTTAACCCTAAAGGTTAACCGGGTATGCTACATAATGGCCGGGACTGATTTCTCTCAGCTCGGTTGTACTGTTGTTATCCTTGTCCCATACTAATGAACCGTCTGGTTGGGCCAAGCCTCCTCCCAGTCCCCCTTGCTCTCCGACCGCTCTCGGATCAGGCACAGGGATGGAGGATAGCAGTGCCTGCGTATAAGGGTGAGCGGGCTGCTCATACAGTTCATCTGCATCGGCTACTTCTACCAGTCGCCCATGGTACATCACACCGATTCGGTCTGAAATATGTCGCACCATCGACAAGTCATGGGCGATGAACAGATACGTCAGCCCGAACTCCTGCTGGAGATCCTCCAGCGTGTTAATGACCTGCGCCTGAATGGACACATCCAGTGCTGAAATCGGCTCGTCACAGACGATGAACTCGGGGTTCACGGAGAGAGCACGAGCGATGGAAATCCGCTGGCGCTGCCCACCACTGAACTCGTGTGAGTAGCGATACAGATGCTCCCGCTTCAGCCCTACCTTTTCAAGCAAAGCTACTACAGCATCTTTACGCTCACTACCCTGATGCAATCTGTGAATATCCATCGGCTCACCGATCAGGTCAAGCACGTTCATACCCGGATTAAGAGAGGAATATGGGTCCTGAAAAATGCTCTGAATACGCCGACGCAGCGGCTTGAGCTGTTTATCGTTCAGCTTGGAAATATCCTGACCGTCAAAGCGTACCGTACCTTCTGTATAATCGTATAATCGCGTCAGACAGCGTCCAACCGTTGATTTCCCACTACCTGACTCACCGACCAGTCCGAACGTCTCGCCACGCTTGATTTGAAAGCTCACGCCATCCACCGCCTTGAGCACCTCAGAGCTACGCCCTAACAAATCCTTTGCGGTCACAAAATGCTTCTTAAGCTGGTGTACCTCCACCAAGGGCTGTTGCTCACCCAATACATCGTTTGTTTCACTCACCGTCATTCCCTCCTTCCGCGTGGCCCGCTTTCGGCGTCTCGCAGACTCCGGCAGGCACTGCGTCCGGCTCGTTCAACCAGCAGGCTGCTCGCTGATCCGGGCGCAGCTCCACCATCGGCGGCCGCTCCACACAGCGGGCAAACGCGTGTGGGCACCGTTCCATGAACGGACAGCCTGATGGCGGGTTCAGCAGGTCCGGCGGCGTGCCCTCAATCGGCACCAGCCGCTCGCGGAAGCCGTTCGTGCGCTGGGGCACAGAACGCAGCAGGCCCTGTGTATACGGATGGCCCGGACGATAAAAGATATCGTCCACGCGCCCCTCCTCCATCACCATGCCGCCGTACATGACGATGACACGGCTACACACCTGGGCGACGACGCCCAGATCATGGGTGATCAGAGCAATCGACATGTCGGATTGCTGCTTTAGCGTCTTGAGCAACTCCAAGATTTGCGCCTGAATCGTTACGTCCAGCGCTGTAGTCGGCTCATCTGCAATCAGCAGCTCCGGGCTGCACGAGAGCGCCATGGCAATCATCACCCGCTGGCGCATCCCGCCGCTGAATTGATGCGGGTATTGGTTCATTCGGCGCTCCGGCTCGGTAATGCCTACTTGTCGCAGCAGTTCTACAGCTGCTTGCGTAGCCGCTTCCTTGCTCAGTCCTCGATGTCTGCGAATCACCTCGACCAGGTGATAGCCAACCTTTTTGACCGGATTCAGCGAGGTCATCGGGTCCTGAAAAACCATTGCAATCTGGTTTCCGCGTATTTTGCGCCATTGCTTTTCCGTCAGAGCGGTCAGGCTTTGTCCCCGGTAACGAATATCGCCGTTCAGCCGCTTGCCCGGCGGGGCAATCATCGACATGATCGCTTTCGCTGTAACACTTTTGCCGCTCCCGGATTCTCCTACGATTCCTACCGTTTCTCCAGCATCAATATGAAAACTAACCCCTCGAACTGCCTGATTTTCCCCTTCACGAGTGAAAAAGGAGACCTCCAGCTGTTCGACGGACAGTAGATGTTCTGTCATTGTCTTTTCGCTCCTTCCTGTCGCTCCTGGAGCCATTTGTAATGGACCTGTACTATGAATCTATGAAACTATGAATCATCGTTTTACTAATTTGGGTTCAAAGCCTACACGCAGCACATCTCCCAAAACATTAAAGCTCAATACAGTCAGTAAAATAAGTAGACCCGGGAATAATGCCATGTATGGGGCCTGTGCAATATATCCTTGGGCATTATTCAGCATACTGCCCCACGTAGCGTTCGGCAGCTGAACACCAAAGCCGAGGAAGCTCAGTGACGATTCCATCATAATCGCTGAAGCGATATTGTTCGTCGCCCCTACGATAATTACCGGAATCAGATTCGGTACGATATGCTTCATAATAATACCCAACGTGCTTTGTCCCGAAGCTTTGGCGTATAGTACATACTCCCGTTCGCGCAACGTCATTGTCTCTGCACGAACCACACGGGCAATGTTCATCCACATGAGCAGTGCGATAATGACAATGATATTGCCGACGCCCGGCTTCAAAAACACACTCAGCAGCAAAATAACCAAGAAAGACGGAATTGACATGATCAGCTCCAAAACCCGCATAAGCAGATTGTCGATCCATCCTCCAAAATACCCGCTCACAACCCCTACCACTGCACCGATACTAGTCGCAATAATCATGGACGCGAAGCCTACCAGCAATGATACACGTCCGCCGTACAGTGCTCTTGTAAAATAGTCCCGCCCATAATCATCCGTCCCAAACCAGTGTGCCGCTCCCGGTGGTTGGAGACGCTCCAGCACGTTCAACTTATTCGGGTCCTGCGGCGATAAAAATGCGAAAATCGCCCCCAGCGAGAATACGATCAATAGTATGAGGGCGACGGCGCCCATTTTGCTCGTCATCAGCTCGCTCCCGATGTTGCGCCATTTGCTCCGATTCATGAATTCACCTCGTTGATTTAATTCTCGGGTCCGCGATGCTATACAAGATATCTGCAAGCAGATTACCCAGGATCAGCAGCAGAGCGGAAAATAAAGTAATCCCCATGATGACGGGATAATCCATCCCTTTTACCGCCGTCATGCCCAGCGAGCCAATGCCCGGCCAGGAAAATACCGTCTCCGTCACAATGGCTCCAGCCACCAGGTCCGCAACCGACATTCCGAGCAGCGTAATGATGGGCAACAGCACATGCTTAAGCACATGTCGAAACAAAACCAGTCTTTTTCCAGATCCGAACGCGTATTGAATCTGCACATACTCTTCCTTGAGCTGCGTAATCGTGCTGGAACGGATGTACCTCACATACACAGACAGAAAGCCGAAGGCCAGTACAAAACATGGTAAAATCCCATGCTTGATTACATCTAGCACCGAGTCCGTACCGATGGTACGCATTCCTGTACTCGGAAGCCAATGCAGATAAATCGCAAACAAATAAATAAGTAAAATACCGAGCCAAAATAGCGGAACAGAAATTCCGATGTACGACATCAGATTAATGAGCTTGTCGATCCAGCGATTCCGATTAGCCGCAGCCGTCAAACCGAGCGGAATTGCAATCAGCACAGCCAGTATGATGGAGGCGCCCATCAACCCGGCTGTAGCCGGCAGACGATCGAGAATCTGATCCAGCACAGGCTGGTGATTAATTAGCGAGTAGCCGAGATCACCCGTCAGGCTCTTTTTAAGCCATAATATGTACTGCACATAAGCGGGCTGGTCCAGCCCCAAGCTATGCCTCATTCGTTCAATGTCTTCCAGATGCATATTCGGTGTAACAAAAGAGAGAACCGGATCACCTGGAGCCAGCTTGATCAAGCCGAAGCAGACGATGGACACAAAAAATAGCATCGGTATAACTTGCAGCAACCTTCTGGCGATGAGTTGTCTCATACGTTTCCCTTCCCCTTGCTGTTTTCGAAAAAAATAAGCTGGTTAGCCCAGCTTATTTTTGAAAACCCTGTCTTATTTGTGATAAATTTTGGACAAATCCTCGAAAATCACGACCGGCTTTAACACAGCCTGATCAATACCGCCATACTGCTTGTCGAAGGCTACAATAGTCTTGGTGTAAGCAATCGGGTAGATGACAGCATCCTCAGCCAGCAGCTCTTGTACCTTTTTATAAATTGCTCCACGTTTCGTCGTATCCGACTCACCCGCGCCCTCTTCCAGCAGCTTATCCACTTCTTTATTTGAATAATGCGAATAGTTGGAGGATGATCCGGTGCTATACAAAATACGATACGCGTCAGGATCATACCCCATGATATAGCCGCTGATCGCCAGATCGAAGTCCTTGGCATTCGTATCGACGAATTTTTGCGACCATGCCGAGGAATCCATGCTGTTCACGTCCAGCTGAACGCCTATGTCCTTGAACTTCTGCTGGATATAGAGCGCTTGTGCTTCCTGTACCTTGTTGCCGCCCGGAATGATAATGCGCAGCTTCAGTCCTTCAGCGCCAGCCGATTTCAGCAGCTCTTTTGCCTTGTTCACATCATTATTGAAAAATGCAACGTCATTCGTGTGATACAGTACATCCTGTGTCAGAGCAGATTTCGCAGTATCTGCATAATCTTTGGAGCCATAGGAGACTTGAATCAACTCATCCTGATTCAGTGCATAAGAAAGCGCCTGCCGTACTTCTTTTTTGTTCAACTGCTTTGTATCACTGTTTTCATTAAACATCAGATAAGCCAAGCGACCTTCGCTGTAAGGGAAAATGTCAAACTTATCTGTTGCTTTAATGGTCTCCACATTTTGCGGATCGAGATAGTTTACATTGATCTCACCATTTTGAAGGGCCAAATTCGCAGCATTTGAATCTTTAACAATCCGGTATGTTACTGAATCCAGATGCGGCTTTCCGCCAACATAGTTATCGAACCGTTCGAGTGTAACGTACTCACCGGTTTTGTACTCTTTAAATTTGAAAGGGCCAGATCCAATCGGAGAGTTGTTTTTTGTACTCTTCTCAATATCCGCTTCATTCTCGAAAATGTGCTTCGGAATCGGGGATACCTGTACCAGTGCTGCCTCAAAAGCGGGAGCTGGCTGAGGAAGCTTGAAATCCACCGTTGTATCATCAACCTTGCTCGCCTGAACCGGTTTGCCATTAACCATAAAATTACTTCTCAAAAAGCTGTGCTGCTTCTCGTCCAAAATTTTGTTAATGGTGAAAACAACATCGTCAGCTGTCAGCTTCTCGCCATCATGCCAAGTCAGATTTTTTTTCAGTTTTAGTGTATAAGTCAGCTTGTCTGCTGAAGGAGTCAGACTGTCTGCCAAATAAAATGTCTTTTTGCCATTGTTCACTTGAAACAATGGTGCGAATATCGCCTGATCTATCGTCAGACTTACCCGATCACCCGCATAATTCGGATTCAGCACCACCGGATCAGCTTGTACGCCAATGATCAGGCTGCCGCCATCTTTAGGCTGTCCGTTATCAGCTGTTGTGGTAGCTGTACTGGGTGTATTCCCATTCGTCTCAGACGTAGATCCAGAATTCCCGCCGGAGCATGCACTTACAACCAACATCAATACAATAAATACCAATACACCAGTCAAATTACGACGCATCGCTCTAGCCCCCGTGTCCTCTTAGTATGTAATAAATTTATTATAAATCGGAATAGTCGGATTTACAATCGGTCAAAAACTGTTTATTCCCCTTGTCATTAGCATTCCAGACATTATGTGATCGAATCTAGAAAAAGACACCCGTTAAGGGTGTCTTCAGAGTATCCACAAACTGATTAGGGCCAGGATGGCAGGCAGGCCTTGCTTTAATAAAATAGACTTATTGGCAGTTAATGCACCATACAACGCAGCCACTACCACACAAATGACAAAGAATAATTGGATTTGCCGCCCGAATACAGTATCCGGATAGAACAAGCCCCACACCAATCCGGCTGCCAAAAAGCCGTTGTACAGCCCCTGATTTGCAGCCAAGGATTTGCTTGCTTCCGCCAGCTCCTTCGAGGTGCCGAACGTACGCATCGCCCGCGGAGTCGTCCACAGAAACATTTCCAATATTAGAATGTACACATGCTCCAGAGCTACAATTCCGACCAATATTGAACTAAGTAAGCTCAAGTATATTCCTCTTTTCCACATAAAGTTACTATGAGGCGATTTTTAGATCTATCCTCGAAAAGTATAGTTCATCTTCCAAAAACAGTAAAGAGACCGAGCCTAAGGCCCGGCCTCATTTCTACATGAAGCCTTACATCGTTCTTGCAAAATCCAACAAAGCTTTGGACATGCTGTTGATCTCGTCTGTAGATGCATTCACTTGTTGCGTTAGCGCGGCTTGTGTTTGTGTCAGCGTAGACATATTACCGATATTGTGCAAAATCCGCTCGATGAGTGTCTTCATTTCGTCCAGACTAGTCTCGATATTTCCGGTCGCATCAGCACTGTGTATGGCGAGTTTTCTCACTTCATCTGCAACTACCGCAAACCCCCGTCCCTGCTCGCCCGCACGCGATGCCTCAATGGCGGCATTCAGACCCAGCAGATTTGTTTGATTCGCAATCTCTTTAATGAAGTTGGAAATGTTTTGCGTCTCTTCTGCACTGACTTTGGCTTGATTCGCTGCCTCTGTCGATTGCTCCTGAGCCGTAGCCAACTCCTGCGCCTGGTTACTAACCGAGTTAACGCCGTTCACCATTTCCGTAATGGAATCGGAGAGATGCTGGATCTTGAGCGTCAGCTCATCCGCAACAGCCTGCTTTTCCTTTTCGACAGTAATATCACGAATGGTACCCGCAATACGAATAGGCACTCCCTTGCTATCGCGTATGCTTTTTCCACTGCAATAATACCACCGATGCTCGCCATTCTTACGCACTAAACGGCATTCCATTTCGTACGGTGTGCGTCCCGTATAATCATTTAAATGATCATTCAAAATCTTAATCGCCATTTCGGCATCCTCAGGATACAGGATTGAAGCCCAACTGCTAAGCTTGCTTGGGAAATCTTGCTCGTCCTTAAAGCCTAGCGTTGCGCGGAATTGCGGTGACCACCAAAATGTATTATCCGGATTTTCTATATTTCCTCCAATAATGTTTACATCGTAAGGAGCCTCTACCAGCACAAGGTTAATGAGATCGTATCTTGTAACCATGGCCTCCAACTCTTCAGACTTAATCTTCTGGTCGTGCACATCCAATAGAGCGCCGGCAATCCGAAGCGGCACTCCCTGCTGATCGCGGATCGTCGTTCCGGTAGCCCGGAACCAGCGGTATTCTCCATGCTTCAGCTTCAAACGATACTGTACGTCATAAGGCGTCTTTCCCGTAAAATCCAGCAAATGATCCGACAATTCGGTCAATGCTCTGTCATGATCTTCGGGGTGCAGCCGGGATGCCCAGCTGTTTAATACATTGGGGAAGTCCTTTTCGCTCTGATACCCCAGCATAGCACGAAATTCTTCTGACCATGTAAACGTATTATTTGGATTGACGGGATCACCCGCAACCACCTCCATGTCCCATAAGCCAATCTCTATAGCCTTGGTAACAAGCTTCAGACGGATGTCAACATGTTGAGCATCATTTTTCATGGATTCAAGCGCTTGGTTTACATTGTTTGCGATTTCTTGAATCTCGGAAGATTTGGATGAAACTTGTATTGCGGCAGAATAATCCTTCTGCTGTATTCTTTGTGAAAGTTTGCGGCTTTCTTCTACTAAAGGAGCAAGTGAGTGGGTCTCATTTTTTTTAAGAAACATATATGCTCTTCCCTTCTAAGCCAATATATAAAACGATATAGTTTAATATCGGAATTTTATTAAGAATCATTATAAATAAATCTAAAATTGCATAGGTAATAAGAATCGTTTTTATGTCCATATACCTATATATTCATACAAAAAACATCGAAAAATGTCGAAAAAGGAAAGGTCTTAATAAGTCTGGAAATGAAAAGAACACCTTCGCATTACTTCGCAAAAGTGCTCTTTCTGGCAACTATTCAGTTCGTTACATCTTATTTAATTGAAGCAACGTATTCCTCGCCCTTTTCTTTATCATATTGGCCTTCCCATTTGGACATGACCACAGCGGCAAGCGAGTTGCCTAATACATTGACTACCGTACGAGCCATATCCAGAATGCGATCAATACCAGCAATAAAAGCCAACCCCTCCAGCGGGAGGTTCACTGCTCCAAGTGTAGCGAGCAAAACGACAAAGGAAGCACCTGGCACCCCTGCAATACCTTTGGAGGAAATAATCAAAACTAGCACCAGCGTGATTTGTGTCGTGATTGGCAGGTCAATTCCGTACATTTGGGCAATAAAAATCGCAGCCAGTGCCTGATACAGGGTGGAACCGTCCAGATTAAAAGAATACCCAATCGGAATGACAAAGGACGTAATTCCTTTAGGACATCCGAACTTCTCCATCTTCTCCATGATCTTAGGCAAAACACTTTCCGAACTGGCCGTCGAATATGCAAGCAACAGCTCACTTTTCAAAATTTTAACCATGGTCCAGAGACGGGTACCGCAAAGCTTGGCGATAATTCCAAAAACAATCACAATGAACAGTATCATGGAGCCGTACACCGACAAAACAAGCTTCAATAAAGGCCATAACGAGGCCAATCCAAACTTGGCCACTGTCGTTCCAATCAGGGCAAATACACCGAACGGAGCCAGGCGCATGACCTGATTGGTTACCCAGAACATGGCGTCGGCTACACCTTCAAAGAAATTCAGCACAGGCTTGCCTTTGTCACCAATCGCCGCTACCCCTAATCCAAACAGTACGGAGAAGAATATAATAGCCAGCATATCTCCCTCGCCCAGGGCGTGAATAATATTGGTAGGAACAATATGCACAATCGTATCTATAAAGCTATGGCCTGACTTCTCTGCAGTCTCTACATAGGAATGGATATCACTCTTGGCCAGGTGGGACATGTCCACGCCGTCACCCGGTCGAACCAAGTTGGCAACAAGCAGTCCGAAAAGGATGGCGATTGTCGTTACAATCTCAAAGTACAGAATAGACTTTCCGCCGAGTTTACCCAATTTCTTCATATCTCCGACGCCGGCTACGCCGATAATGAGCGTTGAGATCACAATAGGCACGACAATCATCTTGATCAAGCGGATGAAAATATCACCGATTGGCTTTAAGTAGACTTCCACCCCTGAATTGCCGTAAAATAAGGCACCAATAATAATACCTAAAGCCAGACCGATAAAGATTTGCATCGTCAAATTAATCTTTTTCACTTCGTGTCCCCCCTGGCTGATTTGTATATTTTTGCAGTATGCTGTTCTTAATATTCAAATGATGTTATTTATACTACAATCTGATCTATAAAAAACGACAATTATCTACAGCTGCATTTATTTTTTTCTATAAATTCACAAACTTTAACGGCGAGCCTGTGAATTTAGCTCACATTGCCTTTCTGACTGAATACCCAGGAGGTGAATATGGATGAAGTTGAATACGCTCCTTTTCCTGCTCATGCTTGTATTTGTACCGCTCGCAGGTGAGCTGAATATTCACCCGTTCGCTAATACATTCCGTCTCAGCTTTGGTACGCCTGTATTTTTTTTCTTTCTGTTATCTATTCGTCATATTCCGCCTGCATTATCGGGAGTGCTTGCAGGGATAGCGGTAGTCGCCTTTCGCATCTTACTCAATCATTACACTCAGCCCGGCCTTCCCTTCGAAGAGTTGCTGACACTGCACGGCCCTACCTTTTTTTATTACATGGTCTACGGCCTGCTCTTCCAGGTCCTTAACATTAATGCTGAGCCTTACCGCGCACTCCGTGTGGGCATCCTCTCTGTAGGGATTGAGGTTGCCGCAAGTGTGTCGGAACTTAGCGTCCGGTGGAGCATGGACGGCGATTTCTGGGACATCATTAAGATCAGCAAAGTAGCTTTCATGGCTATGATCCGCAGCTTCTTCGTGCTTGGGTTTTATAATATGATTCGGTTAAATCAATCGGTCCAGCATGAAGAGGCACAAAGGCAGCAGACGGAGCGAATTTTACTCCTTGTATCGGACTTGTATGAGGAGTCGGTCCAGTTAGGCAAAACGCTGTCACATGCAGAACAAATCACTCGTGAAAGCTACGAGCTGTACCGTGAGTTGCAGCAGGATGAATCTCTGAAGGATAGAGAACATTACGCCAGACAGGCACTTCGTATTTCCGGACAGGTTCACGAGATCAAAAAAGACAGCCAGCGGATTTTTGCTGGTTTGTCCAAGCTGATTGATGCCGAAAGCGGAGTGCATTACATGGCTTCTCAAGAGCTTGGGGAGCTAATCATTCGAACGAACAGCAAATACGCACAATCGCTGGACAAGTCTATTCGTTTTACCCTAGATGTCGATCCATTGTTACCCAAGCTGCATGTTTATACCGTTTTGACACTTATTAATAACCTGACAGCCAATGCGGTTGAAGCAATGAAGGACAACGGAAGGATTGACGTTTCCATTCGCTGTCTACCGGGAAAAGAGGATATAGCTTCCTTTAGTGTTACCGACAACGGTCCGGGGATTCCTCAACGGAAACGGGAAATGGTCTTCACACCAGGGTATACGACCAAGTATGATGAGGAAGGACAGCCGTCGACCGGTATGGGATTGTTTTATGTACGTGAGGTCGCGGAGAGCCTTGGAGGAACGATTGAACTGCAACAGGATGAAGAAGAGAATACAGATAGATTACAGACCACTTTTAGAATTACATTGCCTTTACGGAAACTGACGGAGAAAGGAAGATAGCCCGGATGCGTTTTTATATTGTGGATGACGATCAGGGAATTCGTTCTATGCTGGCAGACATTATTGAAGACGAGGGTCTAGGAGAAGTCATCGGGGAAGCAGAGGATGGTACCTACGTGAATAGCGGCCTCCTGGAGCTGAACCGGATTGATGTATTGCTGATTGACTTGCTGATGCCGCTTCGTGACGGCATTCAGACCGTGCGTGCACTCGGCGATCAATTCAGCGGCAAAATCATTATGATTTCTCGCATCGAATCCAAAAACATGATCGGGGAGGCTTACTCGCTCGGTATTGAATATTATGTGGCCAAGCCTTTGAATCGACTGGAGATTATTGCAGTTATTCATAAGGTGGCTGAGCGTCTGCGCATGCAGCAGTCGATTACGGATATTCAACGCACGCTTCAAGGGTTGTCGATGTTCACAACGAATAACCCAACGGCAACAATTGAACCGACCCGAAACATCGTAACTTCCGGGCAGTTTCTGCTCTCCGAAATGGGGATGATCGGCGAAGCCGGGAGTATGGATTTACTGGACATGCTGGAATTTCTGGACCAGTATGAGGAGGAAACAGGCAATCTATCTCCCTATCTGTTCCCACCGTTGAAGGATATATTTGCTAATGTAGCGTCCAAACGGTTAGGGGCTTCAGCTTCAGCAGTAGAGCTGAGTAAGGAAATCAAAGCATCGGAGCAACGTGTCCGCCGTGCTATTTTCCAGACGCTAAGCCATATAGTATCGCTCGGATTGACTGACTATACCCATCCTAAATTTGAAAATTATGCATCCAAATTTTTTGATTTTACAGAAATCCGCAAAAAAATGCTGGAGCTGCAAAACAATGTGGAGCCTTCACTGTCCCAAGCCCGCATTAATACGAAAAAATTCGTACAGGTGCTCTATATGGAAGCAAAACGGCTATTACATTAAAAGAAAAGCACCTGCATCTCCCCATGTATCTATTACTTGGAGATTAACAGGTGCCCATCGTTGATGATTCGATATCCCTTTAGTCCAGACTCTTGTCCTGCCACTCCATAGCTTCCAAGAGATCTACACCATCGGACAGCAGACGTTTCAAGACATTCAGTTCTTCCGAGCTATAACGATTTAAAAATTGAAATAACTGATGCTGTGCCTTAACATGCAGTCGTTCATGCATAAGAAAGAGTCTTTTCCCTGACGGGGTTAACCGAAAATAGATTTCTTTCTTGTTGTCGTTAAGCTGGGTTCTGCGAATCCAGCCTTCCTTGAGCAGCTTGGTGCTGACTTTCGAAACTGTACCCTTGCTCAGCTCAATTCGATCCGCTAATGTCGTAACATTAATCGGCTCATGCCTCCCAATACAGTCAATGACGTGCACATCCGTCAGATTGAGTGAAGCAATTCCATCAAAATGCTCGTGTATTTCTTCGAGAATAGTCATGCTCTCTCTCTGCTGATGCTGCTCCAGCTGGTGATTCATCTTAATGAGCAAATCATAAACATGCTGAACTGATGTCGCTTTCTCCATACGAAAAAATGGTCACTCCTTTGGCATACTCCTCCTTTCATTATAGCCCATTTTTGTTTCAAAGAAAACAATATATGCATTACGGAAAGCTCCCCTTTAACATTTCCGTATATATACAAAATATATCTATTATTGATACTTTGTTTCCTTTGAAACAATTTTATTTTAGTGAAATTGAGAATTATTATCAACTGTTTTTAAAAATTATTTCTGTTTCTCTTCTTACTACATGGATATTTTCATTTTGGAAAATATAATTGTATAATCGTAAAATGAGAATAAGCTAGAAATAAGTTCTCCATAGAAGGGATGATGATACATGTCGGATGCAAACCAATTATTCGGTCAAGCACTGGTTAAATCACTGTTCGGGGAACGTGGACATATTCGAGTAGCTCGGGCTTTACCAGACATCGATGTCGAGCTGGCAGGGAAGAAAAATGCAGAAATGCCTTACAGCATTTATCAACTGCTGAAGCATATGATTTACTGGCAGCAGTTCATGCTGGAGCATTTGGAAGGACGGAAGCCCCAGCTTCCGGGCAATGTCATGGAAAGCTGGCCCGAAGAGACCGGACCGCAAAGCGAAGAGGCATGGCAGGCTGTCATTAACGAATTTTTACAGGGCGTAGATCAGGCTGTACAGATTGCCGAAACCGCGCAACTGGATGATTCACTAGCTCATTTCCCAGGTGAAACGAAAGCAGGACTACTGCGGAATATCGCTTCCCACAATTCATATCATTTGGGTGAAATCGTGCTGCTACGCCGGATTTATGGAGCTTGGCCACCACCAGGAGGCGGCTTTCCAGCCTAAAGGCAACACCACGCTCTAATCAAGCTTTCCCCCATCCGCTGCTCCATACCTCCATCATTGCAATGGGATTTAGGCACCGCGAGGAACTCGCTTGCGTACCCTATATGGGAACCCGCTAACTCGACCTGAAGCCGTTTACCCGTAATCAGTGCAATCCGAATAACGGTTCCCATGATGCAAGACCAAAGAGAGGTTTCGAGGTTATGGTGAGACACTTATATTTAAATCGTAATATTGCCTGTATGATTGTGATCAGCCTTATTGCTAACATGAGTGGAAGTATGATCCTTCCACTCTTTGCTATTTATGTAGAGCAATTCGGGATATCCGTACTCGCCATGAGCATTTTATTTTCTCTATTTTATGTAGGTAGGTTTCTTGGTGGAGGCTTGGCAGGACGAATTTATGAAAAGATTGGCGCAAAGCGCTTGGGGTTAAGCTTACTTATTGCTGAAATCGCTTGTATGCTCCTGTTTCCGATTGCAACAAGCTTCATCATTCTATCCATACTGAGACTCCTCCAAGGCTTGGTAGCTATAGGTCTAACCGTCTTTGTAAGAGTCACGATCAACCATATGAGCACCGCAGATAATCGAGGTATGCTCAATGGATATATCAGCAGCAGTGAAGGTGTCGGTATGATTTTAGGGCCCCTTATGAGTGGAGCTATTGTTTCTTATTTTTCTTTATCCATTCCGTTTTATTTCGTTGCTATTTTCTCATGTATATCCTTCGTTGCCGTCTCCAGAATGACTTTCCCCAGTCTCTCTTCCAAACCTCAGCAACAGCACGCACCCCTTCATGAGTCGAAAAGAAAAACCATGCTAACGAAACAGCTACTGCTCTATTCCACCGTTCATTTCCTTGAAATGAGTGCATTCGCTATATTTTTAACGTACTTCTCTGTATATGCAACCTACAAACTCCATTGGAGCCCCGCAGAAATTAGCTTAGCTTTTACCATTATCGGCATATCGACCTTCATATCAGCCCCCTTTATTGGCAAACTATCTGATCTACTTAAGGATCGCTTGATGCTTTGTATCATCGGTCTATTGTTGATCATGGGGGAAATCATCTTATTTCTTTGGTTCACAGAACCGTGGATCGTATACTTAGGGATGTTCATCGGAGGTATAGGAGGAGCCAGCTATCTGGATTCCTTTTACTCGCAACTAGGGGATGTTATTCCTGAGGAGAATAGAAGCTCATTTATCGGCAACGTCGTATCTTTGTCCGAATTGGGGGCCATTGTGTCTCCGATCATCGCAGGTGCACTCATGGAACAGTTTAGCGTCAGCACTCCCTTTTACTACAATTTGATTTTGGTGTTGATCGCTATAGTTATCCAATATGTTATTCGTTTTAAGTCGAAATCTATAAGAAAAAGGCCAATTGCATAAGCAACTGGCCTCCTTTCTTTCTCACAGCTCCAACTCAACTGCAACCCCAAAATGATCCGATACAACTGGTCCAGTTTTCCCGTTCAGTACAACGGTTGAGGATTGAACCTGTGCAGCCTTATTGGAGAAGATAAAGTCAATACGGAGCGGCTCCGCATTACTTTCCCAACCAGCAATAGCTTTAATCACTGTGTGGCCTTCATCACGTACTGCTGCATTCGGATAGGTGTCCGACCAGCCCGATTGCAGTACATAGTCATATCCTTCTCCACGCACTTCAGCCGCGTTGTTGAAATCACCCATCATAAACACAGGAGTCGGAGCAAAAGAATTTAGCACTTTTGTTGTACGATCCCATAGTCCACGGAAGGATTCTTCATCATTCCACCAGTTATAATGTCCACTTACAAACCAGGCCTGCACCCCGTCCACCACAGTTTGAACGCCGACAATTTTACGTGAACGGTAGTTGTCATAATCCTGTAGCGAGGAAACATATTCGTTCACCGTAGCTGTAATCGGTGTTTTGGACAGAATAGCCAAACCCTCGTCGTATTTGGCAAAACCAACATGTGCGGGAGCCCACGTCCACTGATAAGCATCGGACAATAGCCCGTTCAGCACATAAGCATAGTTATCACGCTTAATGACAACTTCAGGATCTGCGCTATAATAAGCGTCCAAATCGTCCGGCGACAAAGGAGTCTCTTCCATGGACTGGTTCACTTCCTGCAAAGCAATGACATCAAACTGCTGTTCATCAATAAAAGCAGCCAGCTGCTTTAGCTTATCATGCTGGTTTTCTTCCATCCAAGCATGTGCATTTAAGGTTAACAACTTCAAAGTAATCACCTGTTGAGTATGTCTTGTATATCTGATTTAAGCACATCGGCCTTCGGTCCGTAAACCGCCTGCACCCCATTGTCTACTTTTATCAAGCCCAAGGCACCCAACGCTTTCCACGTCTTTTCATCTCCAACGGCATCCGTATCCTTCACCGTCACACGCAGACGGGTCATGCAAGCGTCCACCTCGACAATGTTCTGCTCACCCCCAAGCGTCTTGATGATATCCGTAGCCAGTTGATTTTGAGTGGAAACAGCTGCCACACCCTCTGTCTTTGTACTCCCCGCCACGGAAGTCCCTTGAGGCTCCTCATCCGTATAGTTCCCCAGTCTTCCCGGCGTAGCCATTTTGAATTTACCGATCATAAAATACGCGATAAAGTAGGTTGCTACAGCAAACACCACACAAGTCAGCACGAAGTTAATAATATCCTGCACCAAACCCGCATTTATAGACAACGGCATTCGGGTCAGCAGTTCAATCATACCAAACGAATGTAAACGCAAATGTATGATGTCGGCCATTCCGAACGCAATACCGGTAAGAATAGCATAAACCACATACAGCACAGGCGCCACGAACATAAACATGAATTCCAGTGGCTCCGTTACCCCTGTTAAAAAGACAGCTGCGGCTGCCGAAAAGATCATCGACTTGTACTTGCTGCGTTTATCTTTGTCTACACGGCGATACATAGCCACCGCTAGTCCCATAAGGATTCCTGCTCCACCGATCATTTGTCCTACCTTGAAGCGGGCAGGCGTCACGCCTTCCAACAAGCTATTGTAGGCTGTCGGATCAGTACCACGAAGCGCACTTAGGTCACTTGCCCAAGCCAGCCACAGCGGGTCTTGCCCGGCAACGACGCTTCCTGCCCCGGAACCCGTAAGTGTCGTGTAAACGCCACCAAGTTGAGTATAGTTAATAGGAACGGTCAGCATATGGTGAAGTCCAAAAGGAATTAATAGTCTTTCCAGTGTACCATAGACAAATGGCGCTACAAAAGGAGCCGACTCCCCTGAGGTCGCTAACCAAATACCGAACTGATTAATTCCCCCCTGAACAAATGGCCAGATGGCAGACATGATCAAACTTACGATGACAGACCATAAAATCACGACAAAAGGAACAAAACGTTTGCCGTTAAAAAAGGCTAAAGCGTCTGGCAGCTTGCGGTAATTGTAGTACTTGTTAAATACCACGGCTCCGACAAAGCCGGAGATGATACCGACAAACACACCCATATTAAGTGCAGGTGCCCCTAAGACAGAGGTAAAATAGCCACTAACCGGAATGGATGCACCAAAAAGAGTGTGGGTGGTGGCACCCTCCTGGGTTAGCATTTTCGAGGACACACCCAAAATCGTTCCTGTTGAAATATTAATGAGAATAAAGGCAATTAAGGCCGCAAAAGCTCCGCCCGCCCGTTCCTTAGCCCAGGAACCACCAATCGCCACGGCAAACAGTATGTGTAAATTATTGATAATACCCCAACCCAAATTCTCCATAACCCCGCCGACGGTCAACCAGAAATGGATATCACCAGCCAACATCGCCACTACTTTACCAAGCGAAATCATAATCCCGGCTGCCGGCATAACAGCAACAACCACTAGCAGTGCTTTCCCGAGCTTTTGCCAAAAATCAAATGATAGAAGTTTTTTCATGCTCCTTCAATCCCCATCCCTTATAGTATGTACAGCGTTGTTTGTACCCTATAAACATTATGCAATCGGTTGCACAATTATTATAATGATATCGCTTTCTATTGGCAATACCCTAATTGTAAATATCTTGGCTAATGATCATAGAAATACTCGAAAAAGCCGCTAATTTGTTGATTTTCGAGCAATATCGTATGATAGAACATAATATTTCCTGCTTGAGATAGCAAAAGGAGACGAAGACGATGGCAGTAACCATCAAAGATGTCGCAAAACGTGCTAATGTTGCTACTTCCACCGTATCCCGTGTCATTCAAGACAGCCCCAAAATCAGCGAAGCGACCAAGGCACGTGTCCGTAAAGAAATGAAGGCGCTTGGCTATGAACCCAACTATTCAGCTCAGAGTCTGGCTAACCGTGTCACACAGTCAATTGGCATCATTATGCCTGAATCGGATGTGGCAATCTTTCAAAACCCGTTCTTTCCGGAAAGCCTTCGTGGGATCAGCGAATGGGTAAATGAGCACAACTATACACTGTCCATTGTCACAGGAAAAACGAGCGATGAATTGCTATCCCGCGTGAAGCTGATGACCCGGACCGGGCGTGTTGACGGCTATATTGTTCTGTACTCCAAGCAAAAAGATAGCATTGTGGAGTACCTTCATAAAGAAAAAATACCTTACACCGTAATCGGTAAGCCTCAGCAATTTGTCAGTGAAACTACCCATGTAGATAACGATAACTACCAGGCTGCCAAGGATGTGGTCACTTATTTGACTGGGCTGAATCATCAGCACATTGCTTATGTTGGCGGTGATCATGAACACATCGTGAATATTGAAAGACTCCGAGGCTACCAGGATGCGTTGCGAGAGGCAGGCTTGCCTTTACCCAAGGAATTCGTGGTCAGGGAGCCATTTAATCTGGAGGACATGCGGACATTATTGCAGGCCACCCCGCCGCCTACCGCGATGATCGTTAGCGACGACCTTGTAGCCATGGCAGTACAGAAAATGCTTTCTCAGCTAGGCGTGTCCATGCCAGAGCAGTTATCCATGGTGAGCTTCAATAATCTAATGCTAGCTGAGCTGATGAATCCCCCTCTGACTTCCGTGGATATTGATATCTTTACTCTAGGTTATCAGGCAGCCAAAAGCCTGATTGAAAAAATCGAGGACCCCAAGGAATTGACCAAGCACATCATTGTTCCCCACCGAATCGTGGAGCGCAAATCCAGCCAATTACTATGATTCTTAGCGGAATGAACAAGAACTGATTTTGTGGAAACCCATAAAATCAGTTTTTTTGCGTTGACAGGGCAAACGGTTGCACTATATACTGAACTCGCTCATATACTGGTTTCGTTAAAACAACGATCTCATTTTCCGAGAGGGGTACGCAATCATGGTTTACAACCGATTATTTGACGTAGATAGCTGGAAGCTGACAACACACACTCTACATAGCACACACATGCGATTACAGGAAAGCATAACGTCCATAGGCAACGGTTATATGGGCATGCGCGGCAATTTTGAAGAAGCTTATTCAGGTGATCATCATCAGGGAACGTATATCTCCGGTGTATGGTTCCCCGACAAAACAAAGGTCGGCTGGTGGAAAAACGGCTATCCTGAATATTTTGGTAAGGTCATCAATGCCATGAACTTCATCGGCATCCGTCTGATCGTAAACCAAGAGGAAGTAGACTTATTTACGGCACACATCAGCGATTTTGTGCAGGAGTTGGACATGAAACAGGGTATCCTGCGACGCACCTGCACCGTGAACAATCAGGTTCGTATCACTACGGAGCGTTTTCTGAGCATCACCACTCGTGAGCTATGCCTGATTGATTACCAAGCAACGAATATAAGCAAGCAGCCTCTAACTATAGAGCTTGTCCCTTATTTGGACGGCAATACGAAGAATGAAGATACGAACTATGATGAGGTTTTTTGGTTGGAGGAGGCCCGAGAGGTTCAAGAACAATTCATCAGCCTGTCCACAACAACTATAGATAATCCCTTCGGTATTCCGCGTTTTACCGTAAACGCTACCATGGGTATTGTGACCGAGGGACAGGATCTGCAGACGACGGAAGAGAGCTTTTTGTATGCTGCACGCCACTATCAATACAGCGTCGCTCCGGGCGACAGTATCCAGCTGCAAAAAATTGTGGCGGTTACCACCTCACGGGATATGGAAAAGGATGCACTGATTCCACAAGCTGAACGCATCGCTGTGGAGGCTGTGAACAAAGGCTATACTTCGCTCAAGCAGGAGCATGTCGCAGCTTGGGCTCGACGTTGGGACAAAGCCGATGTAGAAATCGAGGGAGATACAGAGGCCCAGCAGGGAATACGCTTTAACATTTTTCAACTGTTCTCTACGTACTACGGCGAAGATGCCCGTCTGAACATTGGTCCCAAGGGCTTTACAGGTGAAAAATATGGCGGTGCCACCTATTGGGACACAGAAGCATATGCCGTACCTATGTACCTGGCGCTCGCAGACCCGGATGTAACCCGAAATCTGCTGCTGTACCGTCACCAACAACTAGAGGGTGCCAAGCATAACGCAGCCCAGCAAGGGCTACGGGGTGCACTATACCCTATGGTCACTTTTACAGGTGTGGAGTGCCATAACGAATGGGAGATTACCTTTGAGGAAATCCACCGTAACGGGGCCATTGCGTATGCCATTTACAATTACACCAACTATACGGGGGACTCCTCCTACCTTCATCAATACGGCATAGATGTACTGGTCGAAATTAGCCGCTTCTGGGCCGACCGGGTTCACTTTTCCAAAAGCCAGCAGCAGTATATGATCCACGGGGTTACCGGGCCGAACGAATACGAAAATAACGTCAATAACAACTGGTATACCAATACGCTGGCTGCATGGGTTTTGAAATATACCTTATCGGTCTTACCTCAAATTTCAGCAGAAAAATCGATGCATCTAGCGGTTACGGCTGATGAGCTTGCCCATTGGCAGGATATCATCACTCACATGTATTATCCCTATGATGAGGAGCGGGAAGTCTTCGTACAGCACGATACCTTTATGGATAAGGATTTGCAGCCTGTATCCTCCCTTGATCCCAGCAACCTTCCATTAAATCAGAAATGGTCATGGGATAAAATCCTTCGTTCCTGCTTCATTAAGCAGGCAGATGTGCTGCAAGGGCTGTATTTCTTTGGAGACCAGTTCACGCTGGAAGAAAAAGCGCGCAATTTTGCATTTTACGAGCCAATGACTGTTCATGAATCCAGTCTGTCCCCGTCCATTCATGCCGTGCTGGCTGCCGAACTCAAAATGGAGGAAAAGGCAGTCGAGATGTATAAGCGGACGGCCCGTCTGGATCTGGATAACTACAATAACGATACCGAAGACGGACTTCATATCACTTCCATGACAGGAAGCTGGCTGGCGATTGTACAGGGATTTGCCGGGATGAGAACGTATCGTGAAACATTAAGCTTCTCCCCCTTCCTGCCTCAAGGCTGGAACAAATATACGTTTAAAATCAACTATCGCGGTCGCTTGTTAAGTATTCTCGTACAGGAAAATGAAGTGATCATTACCCTGTTGGACGGAGAACCGCTGACGCTGGAGCTGTATGGAGAGCCAACGCACATTACCAGTGGACAGTCGTTAATGACGAACAGCGTTTCATAAATCGGGCAGACAGGGGGGAAACCAAATGAAAGCAGTCATTTTTGATCTGGACGGAGTCATTACAGATACCGCCGAATATCATTTTCAGGCATGGGGCAGCTTGGCGGCAGCGCTTAGCATCCCTTTTGATCGGGAATTTAATGAACAGTTAAAAGGAATCAGCCGTACGGAATCGCTCGACAAAATACTGGCGCGCGGTAACCTGTCCGATACGTTTTCAGAAGAAGGCAAGCAAGAACTGGCCACACGGAAAAATACGGAGTATCAGCGGCTCATCTCAGCTGTAACTCCCTCGGACATTCTTCCAGGCATTAAAGCGCTTCTGACAGAGCTTCGTGAAGCCCGAATCGGCATCGCGCTGGCCTCTGCAAGCAAAAATGCAGCATTTATCCTGGAGCGACTGGAGCTAGCGTACTATTTTGACAGTGTGGTGGATGTTACCGCCATTCGGCATGGCAAACCTGACCCGGAAATTTTCCTCACCGGAGCCGCAAATCTGGGCGTTCAGCCTGCCGACTGTATCGGTATAGAGGACGCACAGGCTGGCATACAGGCGATCAAAGGCGCCGGGATGTTCGCGGTCGGTGTAGGAACACCTTCGCAAATGCAAGGTGCGGATATCGTGGTAGCCACTACCGCCGAGCTTTCTCTGAGCATGTTGGAGGCACATTTCTACGAGTTCAAAAAGTGACCTCCACTCGGAGTAGTTTATATGGCGTTATCTCGGGGATAGAGTATCCTCGCCTCATATGTATGACCAACGACGGACACCACTGGTGTTCGTTTTTGTTTATATATACTCCAAAAAACTCCCTCTTCTCTCGCGTCTTCAGCTCCTCGATCGTCGAACACGCTAAATTACCATTTCATGAATATATATTACCATTTTACACATATTACATGTATATCGTTGATTTAAGCTTTTGAAGGAGGACGAGTCATGGCGAGATCACTCGAGGAGAAATTGGACCATCTAAAAAAGACCCTGGGTCATCTTCCTGATGTCGTCTTCAAAAAAATGGACGTGGGACAAACGGGAATTCATGTAGTGATGGTTTATCTCTCCGGTATTGCGAATACGGGCATAATTAACGAACAAATCGTTAAGCCACTCATTTTGACTGGAATCCGTGAAAACCACTCCCAAGTTAATCTAGAGAAAATAAAGGAGGAACTGATACAGCAGACGGCATTTACGATCGGTACGAAAGAAGGGGCAGACCTTGAGACATGTGTAATTGAAGTGTTATCGGGAAATACTTGTCTGCTGATCGAAGGGACCGATGAAGTTTTTTTTGCTTCTACGGGCCAGTTTCCTTCGCGAAGTGTCGATGAACCGAGCACCGAAACTTTGGTGAGAGGGCCGAGAGAAGGTTTTATTGAAGATTTGGAAAGCAACTTGGCAATGGTAAGGCGGCATATCAAAGATCTAAGTTTCAAAATAGATAAAATGACCATAGGAAGGAGATCTTCACGGAAATTAGCGATCTTGTACATATCAGATATCGCAAATCCAGAGCTAGTTCAGGAAGTTAAACAAAGAGTCGAAACGATTGATGTGGACGATGCTTCCGATACCGGGATTATTGAGCAATGGATTGAGGAACATTCATGGTCTCCGTTCCCACAGATTCAAGCCTCTGAACGCTCGGATAAAGCTATAAATGCTTTAATGTCCGGAAGAGTTGTCATTATGCTTGATGGCACTCCTTTTGTCCTGATTGCTCCCATGACCTTCTGGATGCTGGCTCAATCCCCAGAGGATTATTACGAGCGTTTCCCTTTAGGAACATTTTTTCGTATGCTTCGTTTAATGGCTCTATTCATTGCAACATTCCTGCCTTCGCTGTACGTTGCACTTATTTCTTTCCATCCTGGATTAATCCCGCCTGAGCTGGTGATCTCTATCGTTGCCTCAAGGGAGGGAATTCCTTTTCCCGTTTTTGTGGAAGCTCTAATCATGGAGTTATCATTGGAAATATTACGCGAGGCAAGTCTGCGACTACCTAAAGGCATAGGACAAGTCATCGGTATTGTAGGCGGTCTTGTGATTGGACAAGCAGCGGTCGAGGCGGCGGTCGTAAGTGCTTTTCTGATTATTGTCGTTGGTCTTACGGCCATTGCGTCCTTTGCAAGCCCGCAGTACAGCGGGAGTATTGGAATACGGCTTCTTCGTTTCCCCATTATGATGATTGCAGGGATTTATGGGCTGTATGGCGTGATTTTAGCCTTTATTTGCTTAGGCGTACACATGGTCCAGATCAAAAGCTTTGGAGTTCCTTACATGTCACCCCTAGCCCCAATTCGGCTAAGAGATCAACAAGATACTTTGGTCCGGGTTCCTTTTAAATACCTCAGAAAACGTCCTATGATGCTAAAAACACTGGACGAAACACAATCTAACAGGAAAAGGAAGTAAGCCCATGATCTCTTACATCTTTCTGTTTCGTCGAACCCTACGGGTGCAAAAATGCGTCGTCGTATGGATCGCATGTGCTCTCCTCACTGGTTGTTGGGACAGCAGAGAGATCGATAACTTGAGTATCATTCAAGGCGTCGCCATTGATACAGATGAGCAGGAAATGCTGGAGCTTACCTACCAGCATTTAATAGCGCAGAAATCCAGAAAAAATATGTATAGTAACGTAACAACCTTTAACAAAAATTCCATTCAATCTGCTTCAAGGGAACAGGCCAAGCTGGTATCCCGTGCTCCTTTATATAGTTTTATTCGCTTGATTTTGATTAGTGACCAAGCTATACAAAAAACAAGAATCGACCAATTGTTAGATACGTTTACTCGCTCTTATAAACCGAGTCGAAAATCACTTGTTATGATCGTTAAAGGCAGTGCGAAAGAAGCGCTCAATAAGATCGGCAAACATAAAGAGATACCTTCCATTGACCTTGAAGCATTGGCTAAAAATAGCGATTTCAACTCCAAAATACCCTATAGAATAACATTGGGGGAAATTTCTACACATATTTCACAAGGATCTGACTTCGTCATTCAATGCCTAGAAACCAATGAAGGCAACCACTTCTCAGGCGCAGCTTTGGTCAGCGGCAGAACGAAGAAATTTGCTTATTGGCTAGACGAAGAGGATGTTATCGGGATCAACTGGATGCTGGGAAAAACGAAGGGTTCAATTATTAGAACTGAAGGCCCAAAATCGGAACAATCCATGGTGTTTGAAGTCGAAGATGTCCATACAAAACTTATCCCCCACCTCAACGGGCAGGATCTCTCATTCACAGTTCGTATTAAAGCAGATATCAAACTAAACGAAAGCTCGGATAATTCTGTAGACTTCCTGAAGGAATCATTCATCCAAACCGCTAAAGAAGCGGCGCAAGATGAAATCAGACAAACAGTATCCCTATCGTTAAACACGCTCCAGAAAGAAATGAGAGCAGATGTAGTCGGTTTTGGCACAAAAGTAAAAGTGAACTATCCCGATTACTGGGATCGGGTAAAGGAAAATTGGCAAGATACATTCAGTCAAATACCGATCGACGTTCAGGCTAAAGTACAGATCGAACGGACAGGTGCTTATACAAAAGGAGAGGGCGCGTAATGTCCAATATACCTTCCATGAAACAGGAAAAAATATCTACTCTGCAAGCCTTATTTACCGTCACTTCGACCGTGTATGCTGTGGGTATTGTCAGTTTACCAAGAACCATTGCGGAGCAGACGCAAACGCCCGACGTGTGGCAGGGACTTTTGCTGGCAAGTCTGCTTGGGATAGGCGTCATTTTTATCCATGTTAAATTGTGTCGACGATTTCCAGGGAAGACGTTCTATGAGTTTAATCCTGTGATCGCAGGTAAATTCATCGGCCAAATCATCAATATCGCATTTATTGTATATTGCATGATGATCTGCTCGCTTGTATGCAGAATGATGGCGGAATTCCTCAAGGGCCTTGCATTGGAGAGAACGCCAATAAGCATGATTATTTTTCCGTTTCTTCTGCTTATTGGGTATTTGACCTGGGGTGGTCTCCATGCAATGGTTCGATTGATCGAGCTTTTTTTTCCTTTAACCCTTATTGTTTTTTTATTGTTGATCGTTTTCAATATCAATCATTTTGACATCGATAATTTGCGCCCTGTTTTTCATAAAGGATGGGGCCCGATCTTCCAATCTCTTAAAGTTGTACCTTTTTCGGCAATGGGTTTTGAATCGGTGCTCATATTAACAAATGTTATGGCCAATCCACAAAAGGCGTGGAAGGCTGGCTGGATCGGCTACTCGATTGCAATGGGTTTGTATCTCTTGATGGTAACGATGGTCGTTGGCTGTATGTCAGTTGAAGAAGTTTCCCGATTGCAATGGCCGGTCGTTTCTTTTGCACAGCAAATTGAATTCCCCGGCGCATTCCTGGAACGATTTGAAATATTATTTATCATTTTGTGGACGATCAAAATTTTCATGACCGCCTCGAATTATTATTTCTATATTGTAACGGGAATCAGCCAACTCACCCAAAAGTGGAACAAGTATATCTGTTATCTCCCGTTAATTTTATTATTTACCCTGAGCATGTATCCCCAAAGTTTTATTGAAATAGGCAATTTCGATAAAATAACAGGTTACTTTGGCATTATTATATGCGCGGCAGTCCCCTTGGTACTTCTTGTCATCTCCTTGGTCTTCCGCCGAGTGGAGAATCCGGATGGGAAACAGTAGAGGATAGCCCCCCATTCCTGCCCGATGACTCAAGTCTCCTTACGCTATAGAGTAAGGGGGCTTTTTGCCTTTATCCGGCGGATATTCTTCGAAATTTTCCAATTCTCCCTCCACTCAATTTATATTCGTGAACTGATATAATGGAAGAGTTAAGCTACTACCCGATCAACTATTCTCTCTTAGGAGACTAATGCATATGAAACCAACCTATCTTATGAATGATATACAGTGGCAACAGCTTATTCAAAACGTGTCTGACCATTTTAATGACGTGACGATCAAACGAGGCTTTCAATATTTTAAGCAGGGAAAGGTAAAAGAATTCACAATGCCTGATGCCGACCATATCGCAGCTGTCGTGGATGGAAGCGAGCTATACGAGGTGGATCTTCACTTGAGTGCTTTTGCTGCCAGCAGATGTACATGCCCTGTCCACACCAACTGCAAGCATATGATCGCCGTACTACTGAATTACGCGAATGAACAGGAACGTTCTGTACATGCTTTAGTGAACGCTCATTCGGCGGGATTCACCCGATTGGCAGCAAAAGCTGATACGCGTACCACACCTCCTTCTCCGTCGAATCTTTCACCGGATCACAAGGAAGCAACAAGAAACGCTCTCAGTAAAACAGCAAGCAAGATACCAGATATGGCCATTTCAGAGTGGCATGATCTGTTCGATCAGTGTATCGCCCTTAACCGTGTGAACACACAAAATTCCCAATATGTCCAAAGCGCTTTAGCCTCGATCTATGCTGTGAAGCCACCGCTTTCACTCGGCATGCAACAGCTATACGGACTGCATGCTCATCTGCGTGTGCTGGAAAAGCTGGTGCCTCAGTCTCCCATGCCGGGCTATCCCTCTCATACCTATATGGGGTATTACACGCAAATCGCCGCCGATGAGCTTAAAGAAGCTATCGAGCGTGATTTTGAAAGCCCGCTGGAGCTGACCGATGAACCGATGCAAGAAGCCCGTATCGCAGAAACCTTAGCCTATTTGCGCCGAAAAATGCTGACAGAATCGCGTAACGGTACTTATTTTTCAGACACGTATTATCAGTTTTGGCTGTACTGGGTGCACCCCGAAAGACAGGACTCCAGCATATATACGGAGGAATTACAACATTTACAGGCGGCTGAGGAGGATCTCGGCACAACTTTAGCACGGCTTCCGTGGATGTTGGCTCGTAGCTGGATGCATATTTACCAATCGCAGGATAATGAAGCCTGGGTACTTCTTCAGGAAGCGGAACGAGCTTTTCCACTAAAAATCTCTTCCAACCAATTGCTTTTGTTCTTACAGGCGTTGCGTAAAGCCGAGGATTGGGCACGTCTCAAGGACGGACTGCAGCATATCGGTCCCCTGCTTCACAGTCATCGGGATGACCATTTACAGGATTATATGCATGATTGGGATGTGGTTTTGCAGCACCTTCCAGAAGCGGAGCAGGACATGTGGGACACGCTGGTGGGTATGCTTCCATTTGCCGGAGGAATGTATGAAGAGGCGCTCCTTGCCCACGAAAAATGGCGGCCATGGATCGACTATCAGCTAAGCATACGCAGTGAACCATTGAGTTTTCGAGTGAGCGTGTTACAGCCCATTGAAAAGAACGCGCCTGAGTTACTACTCCCCTTTTACCATCAAGCGGTAGAACGTTATGTGCTAGAAAAAAACAGGGCCAGCTATAAAGCAGCAGTCAAGCTGTTAAAGCGACTGTTCAAGCTGTACAAGAAAATGAAGCAAGAATCACGCTGGGAGCTGTTCTTCACGACCTTCACCAGCCGTCATAGCCGTCTGCGGGCGCTACAGGAGGAATTGCGGAAAGGGAAATTGTTATCATGAGTCAATATACCGAAACGATTACCGTGCATATCCAATTAACTACCTATGGAGACGCGCTGATCTATGGCGATTCCTCCATGAACTATAGCATTTCCGGCCAAATTCTGAAGCAGCGTTTGTTTGCTTGGCATGAGGCTTCGTTTTATGGCACCGAGCTGGAGATTCAACATGTTCAAGACACGGATATTATCCTGCTGCCTTCGGAGCAGGTGATTCCTTTTCTGGCAGAGCGCGAGCTTCTAAAGCATATCGAATGGATCTGGGACGAGGCCCATGCCCCGTGGCTTCGGCTGATCCCTTTACTTGCTCACTGTATTGAAGCGAAAGCATATGTGCCCAGCTTCACGGCATTCCAGGCAGGGAAGCTGCAATGGATGTGGGATGCGGAAGCACTGGAAAACATCCAACCGGCAGAGCTTGCTTTGCTAGGCAGCTTGGAGAAGGACGAGCAGGATGGGCTGATAGCGGCGTTCTCGGCTGCCGTATTTCAGCGCTGGTACGGCACTGAAGCGGAAGCCGCCGATTTGCGAAGAGAATATCCAATTCTCTTCGCTCCCAATCGCCCGGCGGCGGGTCTAGACGCGCGGGCCTGGCTCATCGCCATCGGCTGGAAAGCCGATACCGCGCCATTTCGGCCGCTTCTGCAACTGCTGGAGCCAGAGCTGGAGGACGATGAACCGTCCTGGCAGCTCAAGCTTGTGTTGCAGGACAAGCAAGACCCGGCGTTGCTGGTGTCTGTACAGCTCGCCGATGATGGGTACGCATCCGGCTCATGGCCCGATGCCTGGACAGCACATGTCCGTGAGCGCTCAGCCGGGTGGCTAGAACGCTTGACCTCGATTTTGCCTGCCGGGCAGCGTGCCGGAAGCCGCGATGACGTGCTGAATCGCCCGCTCTCCGACGAAGCGGCGTGGCAATTTCTGACGACCGACAGCCAACGTCTGCTAGAAAGCGGTTGGCAAGTGCTGCTCCCGGCTTGGTGGGAGGCAGCTACCCGCAAGAAGCCGAAGCTGCGGGCCAAGGTACGCCCAGGCGAAGGGGCGGGAGAGCGCACGAAGGGCAGCTCGCTGTTCGGACTGGACTCGATTGTCCAGTTCGATTGGCGTGTTGCCATTGGCGATGCCGATCTGAGCGAGTCGGAATTCGCCGAGCTGGTCGCTCGCAACGAGCGCTTGGTGCGCTTCCGCGGGCAATGGATCGCGCTCGACCCCGCGCTGCTGGCGCAGATCCGCCGGGCCATGGCCGGGATCGACAGCGCTCAGGGATTGTCCTTTCAGGACATCCTGCAGCTACATCTGCTCGGCAACGCCGACGAGCCTGAAGGAGACGCCTCGGGCGAGCAGCCGGAAGAGGCGGCACGCTTTCGACTGGAAGTCGAGCTGAATGCCCATCTGCTGAAGCTGATCAGCCAGCTCGGACGGCAGTCGGAATGGCCTGCATTGGACGTGCCGGACGGGCTGCAAGCCGAGCTGCGGACGTATCAGCGGGACGGGTATGCATGGCTTGCCTTTTTACGGCGTTTTGGACTGGGTGCCTGTCTCGCCGATGACATGGGGCTCGGTAAAACAGTGCAGTTTATTACTTATTTACTGCACCTACAGGATATTGCCGCCGAGACGGGCGTCCGTTCCAGCTCGCTGCTGATTTGCCCGACTTCGGTGCTGGGCAACTGGCAGAAGGAACTCAGCCGCTTCGCCCCTTCGCTGAGGGTGATGCTGCACTATGGAAGCAAGCGGGAGCAGGGAGACTTGTTCCGCGAAGAAGTCGAGCAGGCCGATGTCATCCTGACCTCCTTCGCTACGGCAACCCTGGATCAAGAGCTGCTACAAAGCATGACTTGGGATTCAGTCTGCCTGGATGAAGCGCAAAACATTAAAAATGCGCAAACCAAGCAATCCACAGCCGTGCGCAGCTTTCCTGCACGTCATCGGATCGCGTTGACCGGGACACCTATTGAAAATCGGTTGTCCGAGCTATGGTCCATTTATGATTTTATCAACCCAGGTTATCTGGGCAGCTCACGCGCCTTTAGCAATCGCTTCATTAATGCTATTGAGAAGGAACATAACGAGCAGCGCACGTTAGATTTGCAAAAGCTGGTTCAGCCCTTCATGCTGCGACGCAAGAAGAAGGACCCAGCTATACAGCTTGATTTGCCTGACAAGAATGAGATGAAAACGTACATTCATCTGACCTCGGAGCAGGGCGCGCTCTATGACCAGATTGTCAAAGAGTTGATGGAACGGATGCAGAAGCTGGAAGGGATTGAACGGAAAGGGGCCATTTTATCCGCCCTTACCCAGTTGAAGCAGCTTTGTGACCATCCTGCCCTCTTAACGAAGGAGGCGCTCCCAGATACCGCGGATTCCGGTTATAGTCAGTCCGATCTTGAAGCGGTCATTAGCCGTTCATCCAAGCTGGAGCGCATTCTGGCTATGGTCAAGGAACTGCGGGAGGAGGGCGAGCGCTGCCTTATTTTTACACAGTATATTGGTATGGGACAGATGCTTCAGCGGGTACTCGCTCAGGAGCTGCAAGAGCCTGTGCTCTATCTGAACGGTAGCACATCCAAAACTGCGCGTGACCGAATGATTGATCAATTCCAATCTCACACGCTCCCCCCTGCCGAGCAGCCGTCCGTGTTTATTTTGTCGCTCAAAGCCGGGGGGGTGGGTCTGAATCTGACGGCCGCCAACCACGTCTTTCACTTTGATCGCTGGTGGAATCCAGCTGTTGAAAATCAGGCCACAGACCGAGCCTACCGGATGGGACAAACGAAGGATGTACAGGTGCACAAATTTATCTCGTTGGGCACGCTGGAGGAACGCATTGATGAAATGCTGGAAAGCAAGCAGCAGCTTAGCGACCAGATCATAACCAGTACCGAGGGCTGGATTACTGAGCTGTCTACAGACGCGTTAAAAGACCTCTTTACGCTACGGCGCGATTGGGCATGATGAGGTCCCGAATCGAACGATAATGTACATGGAGTGTCATTTTGAGTTCGGTATATACCTATTTATAAGAAGTCGTAGTTTATAACACAATCCAAAACTCCTTTGTGTGCATTTACTATCTCATCACAACAAAGGAGTTGATTTGAAGTGGCCATTCGTCCTCCGCAAACATTGAAATCTACGGGCAGAAAGGTTCCTGTTACGAGATATCGCAATGTGAGCCCTACACAAACTCTGCGCCGTTTTACAGTCATTTGGGCTAACAATGATGGTGTGCCTTTTAACACGTCTGGATTTTTCGCAACACTGCGCCGTTTAGATGGAACCTTTGTGCAAGCTGCAGGCTTCGACCGCTTTGGTACTGCCCGATTCAGCAGAGTCCGCACACCTACGAACCAGCCTTATATTCTGCGTACTTTTAGAGATGATGGAGTATTATTCCGCGTTAGATCCGTACCTGCTGGCGTATCCTCGTTTGTCGTTATTGGTTAAGTTCGTACCGAACGCAGCCTAGACGTAGTTAACAAAAAAAGCAGCCAGCAACTGAAGTGACCCCTTAAAGTTAGACAACTATTTTTATGCAACCAGTTGGGCATGAGCTCGGTATTGTACCGGGCTC
>NZ_JANAVI010000068.1:0-404 GCF_024213325.1 Paenibacillus sp. MZ03-122A
GAGATCGTACGCTGCAAGCCTTTGAGCATCAGGATTATCCACTGGAAGAGTTGGTGGAAAAGCTGGATGTAGCACGGAATGCAAGCCGTAACCCATTATTTGACACTATGTTTGTACTGGAAAATATGGAGTCACAGGAAGCGAAGCTAGAAATGCTGTCCTTCAGTCCGTATGTTCAGGAGCATCGTATTTCCAAATTCGATTTGACTTTGTCTATGAGTGATGAAGATGGGGAGATCAAGGGTTCGTTTGAATATTGCACGAAGCTGTTTGGAGCTGACGCTATTGAGAGATTAAGCAGGGATTTGATAGCGATCCTGTCCCAGATTGGGATCAATCCAGATTTGCTGTTAAGCGATATTCAGGTGAACTCGGACGAGCAACCGGAAGGCTTCTCGCCGGAT
>NZ_JANAVI010000015.1:0-105538 GCF_024213325.1 Paenibacillus sp. MZ03-122A
ATGAGCCCGGTACAATACCGAGCTCATGCCCAACTGGTTGCATAAAAATAGTTGTCTAACTTTAAGGGGTCACTTCATTTAGCGTCTGCTTTTCATTTGGACAGAGGAAGTGTGCTCATTCATCTTAGTTCTGGCCTGTTCACCAGGCTTGAGCCCCAGCTTCTGCTCCCATTTTTCATAAAATATAATAGCCGCCTGCATGAAGATGCCAGGAAGCTTCCGGCTTCGAATGAAATGATGAACGCCGACGGCACAACCTGCACCAATAAGCGCACCTGCCAAAATATCCGAGGGATAATGCACTCCGGTCCACACACGGGATACTGCGATGAGTACAGCCAAGATAACCCAGAGGACACGAAATTTTTGATGATGAAGCCATAAAATTGTAGCCAGAGCAAACGATCCAAGGGCATGGTTACTCGGGAATGAAGCATTAGGATCATGATGAATAAGCTGAATGACTGAATGTCCGACAAAAGGCCGATCTCTGTAAAACAAATGTCCAAGGCCCCAACTAATTACAAAGCCGATACAAACCGTTATGACGGCTTCTAAAACCATCATCCGATGCGGCATTTTAAAAGTGAACCAGTAAATCAGCAAAGCCACTCCGAATAAATACGGTGCATATTGCGCCAAGAAAAGCATGGTTCCATTCAAAAAGGCGAGGGAATTAGCCAGTTCATTGATCCAGTGAAATAAAGCATAGTCTACATTAATTAACATGAATAAATTACTCCTTAACATCAAAAAATTGAATAACAAAGTTATATTATAGAGCGACTACACGGATAAAAGCTTAAAATCAAATAAAAAATGAATGTCATTTCCATTACTCATTTGTTTTTTCTATAGAAAATAGGTGGTTTTGCAATGGAAAAGTCGGTGCTGGTTATTGATGATGAAGAGAAGATATCCAGATTGCTTCAGTTGGAGTTATCCCATGAAGGATATGCAGTTGAAATCGCACAGACGGGCAGAGAAGGATTGGAAAAAGCTCTAGCTGGTAAATGGGATATCATCATTCTGGATGTAATGCTGCCGGAGATGAACGGGGTCGAGGTGCTAAAGCAGATTCGAAAAGTGGACAATCATACACCAGTAATTATGGTCACTGCACGTAACACGACTCCTGATAAGGTTTCAGGTCTGGATGAAGGTGCCAATGATTACATTACGAAGCCTTTTGAGATCGAGGAGTTATTAGCGCGGATGCGGGCCAGTATGAGGCATCAAATGGAGCCAACAGCTACCACTTTACAGGAAGAGGATAAGCCGCCGTCTAGGCTGCAAGTGGACAGCTTGGTGTTGGAACGCAAGACACGGTTAGTGGTGCGGGAGGGCAATCGAATCGAACTGACGCCAAAAGAATATGATCTGCTTCTTTATCTGATGGAGCACAAAAATCAGGTATTGCAGCGGGATCAAATGATTCAGGACGTGTGGGGATTTGATTTTGTCGGTGATACGAATGTCGTAGATGTGTATATCCGGTATGTTCGCAAAAAAATTGATCATGGATACAAAAAGAAATTGATAAAAACCGTGCGCGGCGTTGGGTACTGCATCCGGGAGGAAGACTAGTGAAGCTTCGGACCAAAATAACCCTACTCAGTTCTATTTTAGTGATGTCGATACTCCTGTTTGTGGATGTTACAGTTCACCTATTGTTCGTCAAAATCGCTACGCGAAATGAAAGAGAAGTGCTGCAAAATAAATGGACTGAAATCATTGCCGAAACAGGACCCACGATGATTCTAAAGAATGCATGGGGCCCCAAACTGAAAGATGAGCTTTCTGGAGACACCACTCTGAGAGTGTTTGATCGGCAATCCCGACTTCTGTATGAAGTAAGTCGCCAGTCCCGATTTAAGCTGGGCGATATACGTTTTAACACTTCACAAAGTTCTCAACTGACAGATGTACAGGGTCATAAAATTTTGGTAATCCATCTCCCTGTGCTTTCTCCAGAGGGTAATCATAAGGGGACCCTGGAGATTGTAGAAAAATGGGATGCACTCGAAACCAATCTCGATATTTTAAATACGATCCTCATCACATCCACTATAGGGGCTATGTTGCTAAGTTTGGTAGGGAGCACGATTTTGGCGAATGCGATATTGCTGCCGATTTCAAGTAGTATTCAAACGATGCAGGAAATAGAAAGAAGCTTGAAATTCAAAAAAATCCCCGTTGGTGGTCACAATCAAGATGAATTGTCCCAAATGACCACTACTTTTAACCGAATGATGGAGAGATTAGAAGAAAGCTTTCAGAGTCAGCAGCAGTTTGTTTCAGATGCCTCACATGAGCTGAATACGACACTTATGATTATTGAGGGTTATGCCAACATGCTGCGGCGGTGGGGCACGCGTGACGAGGACATTCGTAAGGAATCCATTGAGTCGATCTATGAAGAAACTCAGCGAATGCGTACGATGACACAGCAGTTGCTGACTCTTGCCTCCTCACAGCAGAAAGACCCTGAGCCGCATGAGCGGATCGAAATGATCGGTTGTTGTCAACAGGTAGTAGCGCATCTCAAGCCTGTACATGATCGTCAAATTTCTATTTTAACAGAAGAGAAAGAAATTTGGCTGGATGCCAACCTGACGAAAATGAAGCAGTTGCTAGTGATCCTGCTGGATAATGCATTAAAATACAGCTCGGATGAGATCGAAATAGGGTTATCTACAGATGAAAAGGATGTCTATATCCAGGTTAAGGATTATGGGATCGGAATACCTGAGGGCGAGATCAAGCGGGTCTTTGAACGATTTTATCGGGTAGATAGCTCCAGACATCGTAAAACCGGAGGAACCGGGCTGGGGTTGCCGATTGCCAAGGCAATTACAGACGCCCATCAGGGTACGATACGTATGGAGAGCGTAGAAGGAGAAGAAACGGTAGTCATCGTCACGCTGCCCCAAAGACAACAGGAAAGGCTGTCCCTCCAGTAGAAATATCTACTCGTGGAACAGCCCTTTTTATTGTTACTTGTAAGTTAAGCATTCGGTGGATGGAAGTTATCTAAAATTTATGCTAAAGGACACGACGTGCTGTTGTATAATTGCGACTCCACCATCCCGAATTTAGATCTGTAACCGTTACGCCGCCTTTACCATACGTATGCAGAATTTTGCCGTTCCCCATGTAAATGGCTACATGATGAATTGGCGCATAGAAAAAGACCAAATCGCCTTTTTTCAGCTGGCTACGCGGTACGAAAGTGCCAACAGTTGATTGCTGTCTGGAAGATCGCGGAAGCTTGATGCCATTTTGTGCAAATACATATTGAGTGAATGAAGAGCAGTCAAAAGAGCTTGTACTGCCAGCTGGGGCTCCATGTTGATAACGTACGCCCATATACTGGGAGCCTTTAGAAATAATCCGATCAGCTTTACTTGCCGAAGCGGCGTGAGTGGTGGCTGGTCCAATGACGAAGCTCCCTGCGCTCAATGCCAAAGTCATAGTAAAGCAAATACCCATCCACAATTTTTTAGAAGTACGTTTCATATATAAATTCCTCCGTTATTCGTATTGTGTTGATGTCCTGAAATGACAATAACACAAATAAAATGTCCGGAATTTACCACTCATGGTTACAAACCTGTTACCCCAACGCTTTGTCCTCATTTATTAGAAAACGATGAGAATTTCCTCCTTAATTTTGGCTTGACAAAATGTATAGATTCCACTTATAGATAGGCTCGTATGACAAAAATCGACTTGCAGTCGATTGGCACAAGCAATCACGCAAAATATACATACCTATATACTACAATTTACCTGTACGGGAGTATGTTCTGATTCCCGTTGACATTGTAAGGATCACACCGTATTTCCGGTCAGGAAGGGGAATTCGTATGGCTTCAAAGCAGAATAAAGCACTCAAAAAACCACGTCTAACCATTGTTCAGGTCATTTCCAACTATCCCGATGCACAGCCGGTACCCTCCAACAAGGGCGGAACGGAAAAGGTCGTGTATGAATTAACGGAGGAATTGGTGAGACGAGGACATCATGTATCTCTTTTTGCCGCCCGTGGGAGCAGGAGCAGTGCGCGATTGATTCCCTATCCCAAGGGGTTGAAACATAGTCAGATCCCCCAATATGTACTCCGGCATATGCCTTCCGACACACATATCATTCATGATCATACCTTTCGTTCTTCTGTAGGGCGTAGGAAGCTGCCTTGTCCATCAGTTTGCACCGTTCATCTTCCAGTGAAGAGACACGGTAAAAACCCAGTATATGTAAGTAAACGAGCGCGCCAGCTGATGGGCAGGGGCAAAGGTTTTTATATCTATAACGGTATCAACACACATGAATACGAGTTCAGCAGTGAGAAGCGTGGCTACTTGCTGTTCATGGGCAGAATCATTCGAGATAAAGGTGTATTGGAGGCCATTCAGGTTGCAGAACGAACAGGAAAAAAACTGCTTATTGCAGGTCCTATCAAAGCACCAGACTTTTTCCGTAAAGAGATTCAGAAACGAATTCAGCGCAATCCGAATATACGCTATGTGGGGGCAGTTGGAGGCGATCAGAAACAGAAGTTGCTGAAACATGCAGAATGTCTGTTGTTTCCGACACTGTGGGAAGAGCCATTCGGACTTGTCATGGTTGAAGCCATGGCTTGTGGAACACCGGTGCTGGCATTAAAAAATGGCTCCGTCCCCGAGGTATTATCGGGCTTTCCGCAGTTGATTTGCAAATCGGTTAGCCAAATGGCACGAAAAGCACAGCAAAAGAACTACCCGTCACCAGCGAAGCTGCGTTTGTATGTGACTCAAAGATTTACCAACAAACAGATGACCAGTAACTACTTAAGATTATACCGTGAAATCATCCGTCGGCGAGAACAGAAGAGAGGACAACGGCAGCCTATACGGAGGTGAAGGAGATGCAGGTCAAACGATATATGCTCGGAAAGGGCTCTTGGGCAACTCCTTATTATATAGTTACAGGGGGACAGAAAGGTCCGTGTGTGATGGTGGTGGCGGGAATACATGGTAAAGAAATAGCAAGCATACGAGCTGCTGAGAAATTGGTAAAGCTTTTGAATCAGCAAAAACTGCGATTTAGCCATGGTAAGCTTATAATTGTACCGATTGTAAATCAAGAGGCTTACCGCAAACGGATTAGAGGAATACCTGATCTTAATCGAACCTTTCCGCGCAAAAAAAAGCAGCTGGCAACACAACCACTTTCCGCTGCTCTATTCAAATTAACACAAAAGCATCAACCTGAATGGTATCTCGACTTGCATGAGGCCAACGGATTGTCACAAAAGGATGCCAAGGTGCTTGGTCAAACGCTAATCTCCAATAAGGCCAATCCCGTGGTTCCTACGGTTCGTCGGATTATTAAGCGAATGAATCGCTCCATCCAGGTGAGCAACCGACATTTCAACATTCGGTTGCATGAGCTTCCAGGTTCCTCCCGCACTGCTGCAGCCCGTATTTTAGGTGCACGCGCGGTTACCGTGGAGACGGGTTGGAGCCTGCCCAAGAAAGTACGCATACACTATCAGTTGGAGATCGTCCAGCATTTTTTAAAAGAAGCCGGAATAGTCAAAGACAACGAGGTATATTTATCTGCCAAGGTTAGAACGGTTACCTCAAGAAAATATGGCACCACAAAATAAAATCGCTTCTGGAGCAAGGATTTTTTCACCTTGCTCAGAAGCGATTTTTTATGTGCGACCTTCGTTCAGAATCCGTGGTGTGCTGATATTATATCTATGTGTTGTCAGGCTTCTGATTTATAGAAGGCGTTCACTAAGCTGTTCCCCAGACGTACCTCAATTAGCTCCAGTGGTGTATCCAGATCGGCACGGATCGTGTGATACGTATCGACCGGAATGCTAAATACAGAACCGCTTGCTGCAGCAAAACGTTCTCCGTTCAGCATGACCTCTCCCCGGCCGGACACGATCGTCCATACTTTAAGTCCACTGCCGTGAATACGGCCATTCAAGCGGTGATCTGGCAGTACCGTCAGCCGTATGGCCAGTATATCGTTCAGACTCCGATGATCAAATTCGTCCAGCAATCGGTAACTGCCCCAAGAGGTTTCGCCATGCTTGGGATGTAGTTGAAGTTTGCCTAGCTGGTCCTTGATCGCGTGAGCATGGCTCTTGGAAGCGATGAGAATGCCGTCGGGGCTCGCAGCTGCAATAATATCTTCTACACCAATGACATGAAGTGGATAGGGCAACTCATTGACGATGTACGTGCCATGAGTTTGGCCACTGATCTGTCCACGCCCGATCACTTGGCTATTTAGCTGCTCTGTTAGAGCCTGCCAGTTGCCGATGTCGTGCCATTCGCCATCGTAGGGCAGGACGATGGCATGTTCGGCTCGCTCTGCAATCTCCTCGTCGAAACTGCGAACCGGGAGGCCATCATATATTGCGCATAATGCTTTATCGTTCAGCGGCAAATAACTTCGCTCCATACAGGAGAGCATATACCGTAATGTAAAAGCGTAAATACCACAGTTCCACAGCGCACCCTGATGAATAAGCTGCTGTGCCCCGGAATGATCCGGCTTTTCTGTGAAGCGAGCAACTTGCGCATAAGAAGGTTTCCCTTCCCGTATCATTTGCAGACCCGGAACGACATAGCCGTATTGGTCGGAGGGATGAGTGGGCCTTGTCCCAAGCATAGCCAAATCGGCTCCGCTCTCAAGCAATAAGCCGGAGAGCGCTGCTATGCTATGGAAGAAATCCTCCCCTGCAAACATGTCCGCTGGAGCAATGCAGAGAACTTCATCCAGCCCCATGCCTCTGGTGTGAAAATAAGCAGCCGCCAGTGCAGCCGCGGTGAAGGTTCCCCGTTTGGCAGGCTCGCCCAAAACGGGCAGACGACCTTCTGTATGGCGAAAGGCTAGATTTACCTGGCTTCGATGAGCCAGAAGCAGGGCAGAGGAATCCAGCCCGGCTAAGGTAAGCTGACGGTACACCCGGCCGAGCATAGATTCCTTTCGCCCGTCAGGGGCGGGCAACAACTGGAGAAACAGCTTCGACCGGATTTCGTTGGATAGTGGCCATAGCCGTTTTCCAGCACCACCGCATAACAATACGATGCGCACGGACGTTTCCTCCTTCAATGCAGATCCATTTGGATTGCATCATTTTGCAGGATTTTAAGAACTATTTTAGCGATGATTCAATCTTTGTTTTTGGAGCAAGCTGGTACACCTTGCGTTGATGAAAAGATAAGGAACGATAGCTCTTGGCCAAGACACCCAATTGTTTTTGCGACAGGGAAGAAGCCCGACTATGAAGCGCTTTATTCAATGACTTGCGCAAAATCATCTGAGAAGGCTTATTGCTGTATAAATAGTTGGCATACGTTTCATATTCGGAAAACCCAAACTGTTTTGTCCGGTTTATACTTTGGATAATCGCATTGTACCAAGGTTTTCCATGTCGGGCCTCGATAACTTGCTTGAGCTGGATGAGCCGCGCTTTTTCAAAAAGCATATAGTGAGTGACAAAGGATTTTGGTGAGGGTGCTTTAACGCCAATCAGCTTGTGGTAGGTGCGAAAATACTCAGGCTGGCTCCAGCTGCGGTAGTAAAAAATCGTTTTTCCGTCTTTACGGAACGTATGTGGACGAATCAAAATCGTGTCCGCGTCAATGACGAGAAAAAAAGAGGCTTTACTGATTTTGTCGCCATTCATTTTGAGTAATTGTTGATACAGCCAGCCTGAGCGGTCCCAGCGCGTTGTCCCGTAATGAATATGTTTTTTGGTGATGGGCAGCACTGTTTTTTCGTCAATAAATGTACATTTCTTGTTTGCGCACAGACGGCGAATCCCGGTGCTTTGCGGTGAGACGATATAAATAGTTCCAATTCGGTGCTGCACGTGACGGCGCAGACTGTCAATCACCAGCGGTAGTGTGGCAAGATCTTTATCAATTGCTGGAATCAGAACATCGATTGTAAGGGAACCCTTCCGTGGCCCATCCGATTGCGCTGACATGTCATTCACTCCCTATATGTGCAAATATACGCTCCCAGCGTCTCCCAATATCGTATGCTTGGACAGGCGCTTTCGACCGGGCAAGGTCAAACGTCCATTTCTATGCAGGACAGGGCTGATGAAGCTTCGAATGGGGAGTTAGCGCATACGATAGATTGATCTTTTTTAACAGGAGCGTTCTACCTGAGAGTAGAGAGGAGAGGGGCAAGTGAATTCTTCACAAGCGCAGGCGTTGCGCAGCAAATGGCATAAAACCCAATTGTTGCTCCAGCATGGCAGCATTAAGCCGTATGTACCTGAAACTCGCAAATATAATAAAGCAAATTTGAAATCAATGCTGGAGAAGTACGGTATGGTCTATGTAAAACCCGAGCGAGGTACCTTTGGTAAAGGTGTAATGAGAGTAGAGCAGGAGACCGGCCAGCGTTTCGCCTATCAATATGAGGAAACGCGCCAAGAATTCAAACATTTGGATGCACTATATATCAGCCTATCGAAACATACGGGGAAGAAAAATTATCTCATTCAAAAGGGAATCCATTTACTACGCCATCAAATGCGTTATTTTGATATTCGGGTCATGGTGCAGCGTAATGAAAAAGGGCTATGGGAGTCTACCGGAATTATTGGACGTCTTGGTCATCCCCGTAAAATCGTGACCAACTATCATAGTGGTGGTAAGCCGATGGCCTTGGAGCAGTTACTAAAATCCCATTTATCGCAAAACAAGCAGGCGGACCTGGTTAAGAAACTAAATGAACTGGGTCTTACTATCGCCAAACAACTGCAAAAAACATATCCGAAATTCCGGCAAATTGGTGTGGACATTGGACTGGATCATCGCTTTATCCCGTGGATTATTGAGGTGAATACGAAGCCGGACCCATATATTTTTAACCAATTAACAGATAAGTCCATGTACCGTAAAGTGTTAAGCTATTGGCGACTGGCTAATGAAAAAAGGAAGGTCACCGTCCCAAGCAAAGATACAAAGAGTAAAGATAAAAATAAGAATGTAATTAAAGATTCTAAAAAACAAAAAATATCTTGACTAAAGGATTACATTTTTAAACTCGCCAAGTCCCCAATTGTTTGCGTATAAGTACGATTTGTCCGCTATGATATGCATCGTGCAGCGTCCACCGCGATAATTCAGCACCGAGAGTGTCGGAGCCGAGAGGCTTATCCAGATCAGCATCATTCAGAGCAGTAATGGCGACAAGCAGTTGGTTTACAAGAGCTTCCGCTTCTTTCAGCGTCTCCTGCCATCCTTCATCGTCTTCAGCATCCCCTGGCGGACCGAATGTCTCATCATTGCTTATTCCAGTTGAACTTATAGGGCGGTCAGTTAAACGTCTCAAAATACGCTCATTGTAATAATTAATGTGACGAACCGTTTGCCAAATCGTGTTTCCTCCACCTGGTGGTGTCCAAGTGGCCTCCTGTGTATTCACACCCTGAAGTGCTGCGGCAAGAGGAACAATCCATTCTTCCTTATCCCATGAATTTTCTCTTTGCAATACCAGCATATTTACTCGATCTCGGCTCACCTAACCCAACTCCTTTTGTAGGGATGTAACTAGCTAAACATAGGATAAATCGTTACAATTAACAATATAGCATGACAAATTAAGATTTGCAACCAGTTAAAATGATTTTAGTGGTTACAGACGGTGGAGGAACTCTTTTGAATACACTTTGGACTGATTTTGTAAACAGCGAATGGCACGATTGGAGAGGGAGCGGACGTTCAGAAGATCGTTTGTTGAAGCCCGAATGGCAAAATGAATTTCTTATGCGGTGGCAATTTACCGCTTCGGTCCCAGCCAGTGCGGAAGATATCGAAGAAATGCAAATTCTCCGGCGGGAATTACGTAGCTTCGCTGAGCACCTGACTTCTGGTGGACAAATGACAACTGATCTGGTGGATATGATTAACCGAAAGATGATGAAAGGGGGGCCGGTCACTCGCTTATTAAAGCAACAGGATGAGCATTTCAGCATTGTGCTGGAACCCGTGGCAAATGGTTGGAAAAAAGTGCTGGCAGAGGTTGTAGCCGATTTTGCCCAGGCACTTGTCAATAGCGGCGGCTCCAGAATTCGTATTTGCGATAATACCGATTGCCGATGGGTATTTTACGATGATACCCGAAATCGGTCAAAGCGATTTTGCGACGATAAGATGTGTGGTAATTTGATGAAGGTACGCCGTTTTCGCGAGCGTAAGAAAAAGTAGATGGAGCAAGAGAATTTACATGAGCAGTACATGTTGAGCCCACTCCTATATGAACAATGGAGTGGGTTATTTAAAATTGAACAACCTGTGACCCTGTGCTATGCTTACATAAAAGAGAAGCTAGACGTACTAACGATAATCTTTACTATGCGTATAAACATCTGATGATACGACGAATAGAAAGGATGTACAGCCATGAATTCTGTCATTGAACTTAATAATGTAAGCTGGAAGAGAGATAACCGCACCATACTGGACCAAATCAATTGGCAGGTAGCTGAGGGAGAGCACTGGGCTGTACTCGGCTTGAATGGGTCAGGTAAAACAACGATGCTCAATATGATTAACGGTTACATATGGCCAACTACAGGTAGTGTCGGTGTATTGGGGCATACCTTTGGAGATGTGGATCTGAGGGAGCTGCGCAAATCTATTGGTTGGGTCAGTTCCTCTTTACAGGAAAGAATTAATGGGACTCAGCGTACGCAGGATGTTGTCATTAGCGGCAAATTTGCCTCCATTGGACTTTATGACCAGACGACGGATACAGAGTATGAACAGGCCGTTCAGCTTATGACGCAACTGGGGTGTGCTCATCTCGTGGATCGGTTGTATCAGGGATGCTCACAGGGAGAAAAGCAAAAAGTGCTTATCGCCCGCGCATTAATGGCCTCGCCCAAGCTACTGATTTTGGACGAGGCGTGTAATGGTTTGGACTTTTTCTCCCGGGAAGCATTGCTAGATAGCATTCGCCAGTTATCGGAGTCGCCGGCTTCGCCGAATTTACTGTATGTTACACATCATATCGAAGAAATTCTACCGATGTACACGCATACGATTTTAATCCGCCGGGGCACGGTATTTGCCAAAGGTAAAACGACTGATATTCTGAGTAGTGACACACTTAGTGCTTTTTTTGAAACGCCTGTACAAGTAGAATGGAGACAGAATCGCGCTTGGCTCTCTATGGTGTAGAGAGTCTTTTTTCTCGCTAACCTGCTACCAACATAATCAGAATAGGCAATATCAGGAATGAGGCAAGCGTGCTCCACAGGATGCAGGTGGAAACCAGTTTTGGCGATGCATTAAATTTTTCTGCTAAAATGACAGCATTCACAGCAACCGGCATCGAGGCCAAAATGAAGAGAACGGAGAACAAAAGGCCTGAAATTCCCAGTATCAGCATAGCAAGACAAGCCGCAAGCGGAGAGAGCAAAAGGCGAATTGTTAGTCCGGCGTAGCTGGCTTTTTTAATAGACGACTCCAGTTTGAATATTTTTACATAAGCCATCTGGGTACCAAGGATCGCCAGCACGACTGGAGAATAGGCGGCAGCAATCATCGATACGCCCGACTGAATGCCAGAGGGAAGATGCCAGTCCAGCAGCCGCAGTACCATGGCGAGTAGAGCTGCATAGATCGCAGGAAGTGAAAATACCGACTTAACAGCACTTTGAACAGAAAATTCAGAGCGGGCTGCAAAGTAAACGCCAATGGTATTGACCATAATCATCTGGATGACGACATACACGGAGGCTTTATCCAGACCGAGCTGCCCAAAGGCAAGTAAAATAAGGGGCAGGCCATAATTTGCACTATTGGTCAGCGTGGAGATTAAGGTAAGTCCAGCCGTTTCCGGAGTGCTCAGTCTAAAGATTTTCCCCGCTAATTGTGCAATTCCCCACAACAGCAGCAGGTTCAGTATTGAAAAAGCGGCAGTCTGCGCTACATCATGCCAAGAAAGCTGTGCTTTGAGTAGCGTGTCCAGAATCATGGCGGGGCTTAAAAAATATAAATACAAAGTCGAGAGCGGTTTCGTTTCCAGCTTCATGAATTTTCCGAGTAAAAATCCGGCGATCACTGGAATGGACAGCGGAACGATAACGGATAATAGAGTTGAAAGTACGATTTGTATCATGAATTCCACCCATCCTTTCTGTAATGACATTTTCCATTATAAGGCGCTACTTTCGAGCCCGTCCAAGATGAAAACACAATCAAGGTCATAGGTATATACTATGGAGCCTTCGACACTTATTGTGAAAACAATAAAAGGGATGCCCTATTAACCGTTTATCATGGCTGTGGGCATCCCTTTTATTATAATGAACCAATGATACTGCCGATTTATGCAGTAGCGACGGTTTCCGCTTTGGTTCGGCAATCATCAGAGCAATAGTGCTGATGCTGTTCTTCGCAATCCGGACATACGATATGCTGGAGATTGCACACCGGGCAGTTGATATAATGATCGCTGGGCGTTTCACAATGAAAGCACTTGCCGACAATGACGTCTTCATCCGTATGATTGATCGGAATGGAGATTCGTTCGTCAAATACGTAGCATTTACCGTCAAACAAACGTCCTTGTACTTCCGGGTCCTTGCTGTAAGTCACAATGCCGCCATCCAACTGGCCTACATCGTTAAACCCTTCTTTGATCAGAAGACCGGACAACTTTTCGCAACGGATACCTCCGGTGCAGTACGTCAGGATTTTTTTGTCTTTGAACTGAGTCATATTGTCGCGAATCCATTGTGGAAATTCACGGAACGATTCGACTTCAGGGCGAATAGCCCCGCGGAAATGACCGATGTCATATTCATAATCATTACGTCCGTCCAGAACAACTACATCTTCATCTTGAAGCTGTTCATAAAACTCCTTTGGTGACAGCCGCTTACCGCTAATTACATTAGGGTCCAGTTCATCCTCATGACGCAGCGTAACTAGCTCCTGACGATGGCGTACAAATATTTTCTTGAACGCATGACCGTCAGACTCATCTATTTTAATAACAATATCGTGGAATTTCGGATTGGCGCGCAAATCACGCATATATTGCTCCGTTTGCTCTACTGTACCAGACAGTGTTCCGTTGATTCCTTCTGCAGCAATCAAGATTCTTCCCTTGACGCCCAGCTCCTTGCAGTAAGCCAGATGCTCTGCCGTAAAGGTGGCAGGATCTTCAATGTTGACATATTTGTAAAACAACAAAATTCGATAAGCATGTTCACACACGTAAAATCACCCTCTGATTCAAGTCAAAGTTTTTTAACAAGCAATTTTAAATGTACCACATTCTTTAAGTTAGTCAACTTAAATGTATAAAAAGTGGAAATGGAAAAGATGACGAGCGACAAAAGTAAGGGTTTACATTATAATAGTAACGTAGTAATGAGGGGATTTCTGGTAGCAGGATGAGTTTTACTAGGTGAAAGGATGAATGAAATGAAACATCATTTGACAGCGCATACACCACCTATGGGGTGGAATAGCTGGGATTGCTACGGTGCAGCAGTACAGGAAGAGGAAGTACGGGGAAATGCTCAATATATGGCGGAGCACCTGAAGGAATATGGTTGGGAATATGTCGTGGTGGATATTCAGTGGTATGAGTCAGGAGCAGTTTCTTCACAGTATCGCCCGTTCGTCCCATTGGAAATGGATTCATTTTCACGTCTTATTCCAGCGGTGAATCGTTTTCCTTCGGCAGCAGATGGACGAGGCTTCCAAGCTCTTGCGGAATATGTACACGGTCTGGAATTGAAATTTGGTATACATATTATGAGAGGCATCTCCCGTCAGGCGGTTCACCAGGATACCCCGATTTTGGGAACCACAGCCACGGCGAGACAAATTGCGCATCCCAACTCTATTTGTCCCTGGAACACAGATATGTATGGGGTAGATGCATCCAAGGAAGGCGCACAGGAGTACTATAATTCGTTGTTTGACCTGTATGCGGAATGGGGTGTGGATTTTGTCAAAGTAGATGACATTGCTGCATCACGTCTCTATGGTATTCATTTGGCGGAAATTGAATTGATTAGGCGGGCTATCGCCCAATGCGGACGTCCGATGGTGTTGAGTCTATCACCTGGTCCTGCGCCGCTGGAGCATGCATCTGATTTAATTGCAAACGCGAATATGTGGCGTATGACTGATGACTTCTGGGATGTATGGCCTTTACTGTATGGTATGTTTGAGCGCTGCGAGAAGTGGGCGGAACATGTAGGTCCGGGTCACTGGCCGGATTGCGACATGCTGCCACTAGGTCATCTGGGTATTCGTTCGGTAGATTCGGTGGATTCCGGCAGCCATGACCGATGGACACGCTTTACGAAGGATGAGCAGCTAACGATGATGACCTTGTGGAGCATTTTCCGGTCTCCACTGATGTTCGGGGGAGAACTGCGGGATAATGATGCATGGACCCTTTCCTTGCTAACGAATGAAGAAGTGTTAAATGCTCATCGCAACGGTTTGAATGCGCGGCAGGTGTACAGAAAGGATGAACATATCGTTTGGAATTCACATAACGGGGAAGGTCATATATACGCAGCTTTGTTTAATGCTGGAGATGAAGCTTCAAAGGTGCGTGTATCCTTAAAAGACCTTGGTATTGAAGGACAGGCAAATGCCAGAGATTTGTGGAACCATGTGGATTTAGGTGTTTTAACACAAGAACTGTCCGCAGATTTACCTCCTCACGGAGCAGCTCTATTTATTTTGAAATAGAGGATTTTGCAAAAATCCTGAATAAATAATGTAAGGAAGAACTATGCTGCAATTCCAACCCAATCACCCTATCGTAAAAGTGGAAGGTAAACTTTACGATAGGGTGATTTTTTTGCATGGGTAACTTTAGGATATTTTAACGAACTCGACATTATTCTTGGGAATTTGACATTTGGAACGTGTTAATTTTATAGGGTGCCTATTTCTGTACAAATTTAAATCATTCTAGCGAATAGACTCGAGAAAGGAGTCAAATCATGAAATTAAAAAAAATCCACAAAAATGAACAGGACGAGCCTTGGCCCTCTAGCAAACCAATACTATGTATCGGGGGGGCCAATCTGGATCGTAAAATCATGATTAAAGGTACATTTCAGCTTCATACCTCCAATCCGAGCAGTACAAGGCTGCAATCTTGCGGTGGGGTAGCACGAAATGTAGCCGAAAATTTAGGGAGGTTGAGCCAACGGGTCAGCCTGCTAACTGCGGTTGGGGACGATGCGGAAGGTGAATTTATTATTGAACAGTCCAGCCGTTACATGCACGTGGTTCCTCTGCAAGTCAAAGGTGAACCGTCAACTGGGGTTTATACTGCCTTGCTGAATGAGCGTGGTGAACTGATTGTAGCGACAGCAGAAATGGAGATTTATGATCAGATTCGTCCTTCAGTAATTTATGAAAATACTCCTTTAATCGCCTCGTCCCGACTCGTTCTGCTGGACACTAATTTCTCTATGAACGTAATTGCAGCCACCATACATGTCTGCCATAAACATCGGGTTCCGATTGTCGTTTCTTCGGTATCGGCCTCCAAGATGAGAAAGCTTCCCCGGAATTTGCATGGGGTGGAATGGCTGGTATGTAAACCGGTGGAGGCTGAAGCTTATTTGGGGCTAGAACTTACAGATGATCAGCATATGTTGGATGCCACCCGGATTTTTCACAAACTTGGGGTTCAAAATGTCATTTTTATCTGTGGTGCTGATCGAGTTTTGTACGCCTCTCAGGATGGAACTCATGGACAAATTCCTATGCATCCCGTTCAAGAGGTCATTGATGTCACAGGCGCAGATGATGCTTTTATTGCCGGGATGATTTATGGAATCACCCAAGGTTATCCTATGGAGCAAGTGTGCCAATTTGGAATTAGCTGTGTCGACTTGACCCTGCAAACGGATCGGACGGTTTCAGAGACCCTTTCTATGAATAAACTCCATTCTAGGTTTCAAGAGCTGTATGGCACACATTCGCAAAATTTTGTGTTTTTCAAGGGTGTGTATTTTAAAAAGGAAGATACATAAGTAATCAAGAGAACTCTACCCTACAACAGCGCGTATTGGGAGCTTCACATACGTAATGGCTTGGTAGTGTCTGCTTTGTTCTGGGTTTTCGCAGGTGTATCCGTTCTAAAGTCTGGCCACTCATTATGCAATAGGGTAACCAACGGAATTTAATTATCTTGAAAATTAAATATCGTTCATGTCCCTGGTTAATCTCAGATAGACGATTATCTCCTTGACTAGAAATTACATTTCGTGTAAAGTGGTGAAAATTGTAATATATAGGAATAGTGTAGACCAAGGATCAAAGGTTCAATACCCGCTGTACAGAGAAGAAACTCATGGGCTGAAAGGTTTCTCGCCGCGAATGAACGTTTCCCTGCCTTGCGAGCTGTAGCGGTTTGTAAGATAAACCGTTACCGGCTAGACGCCGTTATCTGATGAAGGACCGTTCCGTGTATGGCTACGGTCAAATTAAGGGTGGTACCACGACACATTCGTCCCTGACGGATGTGTCTTTTTGCGTACATTTTATCGTCCATACAAGGAGGTAGCTACACATGCGCCAAAGCCAATTATTACTGACAACCTTGCGTGAAGCACCCGCAGAGGCCGAAGTGAACAGTCATCAGCTTATGCTGCGGGGAGGATTTATCCGCCAACTGGCGGCTGGAATGTACACCTACATGCCATTGGGCAGACGGGTGCTCAGAAAAGTAGAGCAAATCATACGAGATGAAATGGATCGCGCCGGAGCTGGGGAGCTACTGATGCCTGTATTGCAGCCAATGGAGCTATGGCAAGAATCAGGGAGATACGATGTTTACGGTCCTGAGCTGATGCGTCTGCAAGATCGACATGATCGAGAGTTTGCATTGGGGCCTACACATGAAGAGGTTATTACGTCTTTAATACGAAATGAAGTGAATTCTTATCGCAAATTGCCTGTAACCCTGTATCAAATTCAAACCAAATTTCGGGATGAACGACGTCCTCGATTTGGCCTGCTTCGCAGCAGAGAATTCTTGATGAAGGATGCCTATTCGTTTGATGCACATTGGGAAGGACTAGATCATACCTATTGGACTATGTTCCAGGCATATCAGCGCATTTTTACCCGCTGTGGTCTGTATTTTCGTGCAGTAGAAGCAGATGCGGGTGCCATTGGTGGCGAAGGTGAAACCCATGAATTTATGGCTCTAGCTGATATTGGAGAGGACACCATTGTAGCATGCACCTGCTGTGAATATGCAGCTAATCTTGAAAAAGCCGTCGCGCGGTCGACGGAGAAAATAGAAATAGCTCCAGTCTCAGATGAAAATGAACATGTCAGCCATCCTTCTTTTGATACAGCTAAAATGGAAAAATTCCATACTCCAGGCCTACGTACAATAGATCAACTGGTTGAATCGCTTCACATAGAACCTGAAGAAATCATCAAAACACTGATTTATATGGCTGACGATCAACCTATTGCTATAGTTGTCAGGGGGGATCATGAGGTTAACGAAGTGAAAGTTAAACATATTTTAGGTAGTGAAAAATTCGAAATAGCAAGTGCAGACACCGTGTCAAAGGCGATTGGAACCCCCTCGGGGTTCGTAGGCCCATGCGGATTGACGATCCCTGTGTGGGTAGATGACGCCGTTGTCCAAATGTCCAGCGGTATCGCGGGCGCGAACGAGCTAGATTATTATTATCGACATGTGAATCCAAGGCGCGATATAGATCTTCGGCATGTGGCTGACTTGCGGAATGTTATAGAAGGGGATAGATGTCCTCGATGTGACGAAGGGGAATTGAAACTTTATCGTGGGATTGAGATCGGACACGTGTTTAAACTGGGCACCAAATACAGTGAGAAGCTGGGTGCGACTTTTCTAGATGCGTCCGGAACGGAGCAAACGATGATTATGGGCTGCTACGGTATTGGGGTTTCCCGAATCCTTTCTGCCATTGTAGAACAAAATCATGATCAGAACGGAATGATATGGCCTCATGCGCTGGCCCCGTTTCAAGTTCATATCATTCCGATTTCTGTGAAAGACAGGCTTCAGATGCAATTAGCCGAGAAATTATACAACCAACTGCAGGATCACGGTGTGGAGGTGCTGCTGGACGATCGGGAGGAACGGCCCGGGGTTAAATTCAAAGACTCTGATTTAGTAGGTATTCCCGTGCGCATTGTCGTTGGTAAAGATGCCGAACACGGGAAAGTAGAGTTAGTGGAACGAAAAAGCTGCAACAAAGAGACGATTCATATCGAAGATGTAGAGAGACGAATATTGGAACTACGCTAAGCATCTGTATCCCGTAGAATATGGCCTTCTCCAAGTGTAATCTCATGAAAGTCCGCCATCTGACGTGCCTGAAACCGGATTGGCTTGTCCCGACCTACCATAATGATATTTTGAATGTCGGCAGCGCCGTCCGAGGGGAGCGAGAAAGTTGTGACATAGGCGAATTCTTCACGCAACGTTGTGTGAATGGCATTGATCAGGTGGTCGTGTTCACTTTTGCCCATTAAATTCATGATCAGGGAGCCTTCGGAATCCAGCTTTTCTTTGGCCATCTTGAAAAATTCCCAGGATACTAAATGCAAGGGTGTACCCTGCTCTGTGAAGGCGTCCAGAATAATATAGTCATAAGCATCAGGCGCTTCCTTCTCCAGAATGCGTCGTCCATCGCCAACAGTTACATTATCCTGATCGTATCCAAAGAATGTTCGGCTGAACTCTACGACTTGTGCATCCAGCTCGGCAATCCTAAAGCGTTTATCTGTAAAATGGCCCGCTATTGTACCTATACCGTGCCCAATAACAAACACGTCTTCAAATGTCGGATCGTTCAGTTCCATGAGATGGATGATTGCTCTCGGATATTCGAACAGAATGCGTTGCGGATGATTCAAGTCCAGCCCGCCTTGGATGGCTGTATTTGAAAACTGCATCACCCGAAATAATCCTTTTTCACCGTACAGCTCGGTGGTTTCGTATACTGTGATTTCATGATTATGGCTCAACTTTTTGTACAAGACATCCAATTAAATGATCTCCTTCAAGTCAGACTTCCTCCTCATCTTAGACATGGATAGGGGGATTGTCCATAGATGAGGAGAATTGAAAGTTCACATTTTCAAGCATACCTAATTAGGTAGAATTGTTTATTTTTCCATAACGGAGTTGTTTGAACTTGTTCGTATGTCCTTTAGGAGATATAATATACAAGGATATAATGAAGTTCGTTGTGTATATTCATACAGGAAGAGAGCGGGATATTATGGGACGTAAGTGGAATAACATTAAAGAAAAGAAGGCATCCAAGGATGCTAATACGAGTCGTATATATGCTAAATTTGGCGTGGAAATTTATGTGGCAGCCAAACAGGGCGAACCTGATCCTGAATCCAATCGGGTATTAAGAGTCGTTTTAGAACGTGCAAAAACGTACAATGTACCCAAAGCAATCATTGACCGTGCCATTGAAAAAGCAAAAGGTGCTGGCGATGAAAACTACGTAGAGCTTCGTTATGAAGGTTTCGGACCGAACGGTTCCATGGTCATTGTAGATGCACTGACCAATAACGTTAATCGTACAGCATCGGATGTGCGTTCTGCTTTTACTAAAAATGGCGGTAGCCTGGGTGTGAGCGGATCTGTAGCCTACATGTTTGATTCAACAGCAGTTATTGGTCTGGTGGGTAAAACCGCAGATGAAGTGCTGGAGCTGTTGATGGAGGCAGATGTAGAGGTGCGAGACATCATTGAAGAAGATGAAGCCGTCATCGTATATGCAGAGCCTGATCAATTCCATGCTGTGCAGGAAGCTTTCAAACAAGCAGGAGTGACTGAGTTTACCGTTGCGGAGCTCACCATGCTTGCTCAAAATGATATTTCTCTTCCAGAAGATGCACAAGTTCAATTCGATAAATTGATTGATGCATTAGAGGATTTGGAAGATGTTCAGCAGGTTTACCATAATGTAGACTCTGACGAATAGTCAGATTGCATCATTTACATCTGAGCGTTTGTATAAAATAAACATTCCTAAACCATCGTATTTCGGTACGATGGTTTTTTTGTGAATCAACATCTACATAAGATCGCTTTAACTTTTTTGACTGATCGGTCTGTAAAAATTATAATCATAGGCAGGAAGGTGAAAATGAGGTTTGGAAAGAGCTAAAGAATTCGATACTGAAAGTTAAGGATGCAATAGCGATAATTTTTAATGAATCTGTCAGGATTTTGACGGATAAGAGGCTGTCCAAGGAATGCTTTATTATGAACAGTGCTATTGAACAGGTGCCGCATCATCATGAGATCAAAGCTTTTATTTCTGAAAATACTGAAAAGCTTGAACTTGCTTTTTACGACGCCCTAGTCTGCGCCCAAAAAGAGGGGGAGATTCATGCTACGGAATCTGAGCTATTGTCAATCGCCAGATTTCTAAATCATGCCCGACTATCGTTGACATTTACTGCTAAGACAGGCGAAAGCACTGAGGTGCTTAGAGATATCGTGCGTACGACACTATCAATTTTGGATTGATCTTTATGAACGCTTAAGGCGTCTCAAACAGATCCTGATGGCCTGGTTGCGACGCCCTTGTCAGTTGGAGACAGACACTTACATAATGCTTGATGTTACCTTCCAGTTATTGAAATCATAGGTCCGTCTCTCTCTATCATGAACCAAATCGAGTTTATTTCCATTATAATCCTGATGCATCCACGGATCATCCAGCAGAGGCCAATTAGCATAATTGACTTCTGCACCCTGAATTTTACGTGAGGTGGCATATACGATTTCCATCTCTTTACCTGTTAATCCTTTGTAATAGACCCGGGGATTCGTATCGTTAACACCGCTGAAATCCACTACGGTTTTCGTCAGTACAGCCTCAGCAAAGCAGTCAAGCTCTCTAATACAAGTACCTCCTGCATAGTCCATAAGAGGTGCTGTTTCAACGATGACTGCATTTTTTGCCCCGTCACTCCGCAACGATCTCTGATAACCTCCATATTTCCACGATTCCGTGTCATAAGGCCAAACGTAACGTTGTGCCGTCCTGACAGCCATCAGCATTTTACCTGTGTGAAAGAATACCCAGCCGTTCCTGTTGAATGGGTCCTGTTCGATCGTTGCTTTAATTCCGTTGTATGAAACTGGGCCGTCGATCCATGTATTTGAATTTGTGATATTGTATACTGCAATGAGTGCACCATCGTCCTGAAGTACTTCCTCCATATTCGTTCCGCCAATCCAATATTCCGAGTTGGACGGATTCAAGTTAATCGGCTCACTGAAGTGTTGCTTCATGAAAAACGTATTTGGTTCGTCACTGTATGTATCCCCCACCCATTTGATGCCCCAACGATGAAGCTGATTTTGTGCGAGCCGACTGTCCTTTTGACTGAATACGGCATAATTCGGGGTGATGTAGCTTGTCTTATACGGTTTGTTACTGTTTCTAGACATCCGTTCCTTATGTGTGTAAGTTGTAGAACGGGCTGTTGCTATACGCTTGAAAATGTCTGGTAACTCGTAGTCCGCAACCGCAAATGGAATCGTGGTAAATTTCAGATTGGTTTCATTGCCGAGATATATCGGCTTACGACTGTCTCCAAACAACATCCACAGCAGTACTACACTCTCATCAAGTGTATATCCCGGCTCTTGCTGCGCATTATATGTTCTGGCCTGACTGGTCACCCAGTACCCATGCAGCCACTCTCCTACAATACTGGAAAAATACCACTCCAACGTCAGTTTGGCCATATTCCGCAATGTCGCATCTTTCAAGTGTTCGGTAATGAACAATAGCGGTCCCACATGATGGATAAAATATGTCGGAGAGTCGTATTCAAAGTACCCCTGTTTTGTAATTGTGGGAAGTTCGGATAGCAGATAGCTTCTGGCGATGGTAGCATAATTCACCGGATATTCTGGCCATTCTTCCGCTCCGACAACCCCGACCGCTGCGTACATGAGCCGTTGATTTTCTGTATTTCCCGACAGAGCCGTCCCATCGGCATTCAAAATATTAAAACTGAGCATTTTTGCTTTTACTTTATTATTTAACTCAGATGTGTAATACTCTTTAAACTTCATATAAGCTTCCATTACGTTAATTCCCCAGAACATGTCTTTGTTCCGATCCAAATGAATGTTGACGTAGGCAAGTCCAGTGCTGATATCTCCTTTTGAAAATTGGGCCATAGCCGCATAACCACCGACCTTTCGCCCCTGATCGTACTCATTGTAAGGATAGCCCAATGCTGCTACATCATCGATTACAATCTGTTTGCGCTCCTGTAGTGAGCTTGTTAAAATCTCATTTTTAAACATAATTACAGCCACATCCCTAATCATAGAATAATAACGCGAAAATAGTATGAATAATTGTTAGAAGAGATTGTTTTTGTAATTATAAGGCATTTGTCTATTAATTTCAGTAATTTACTATATTATATTATGAAAATATTGCATTAGATGGCGAAGCGTATCCATCCACATGTAGTGTTGATGGATGTTCAAATGCCAGAAGGGGAGGGATTGAGTCTGCCACAGTTATAATGCTACAAAAGATATAGGCTACTGGCTAAAGTGGGATGCCTATATCTTTGCATACAAATCCAATCCTTAAGGCCGGAACTATCCGCTAAAAAATTACCTAAAGCAGTAAGAAATGCGCATGAGATTATGTTTTTTTAATGAGAGCACGGACAAGACACACGTTCAGCGGATTCTTCAGAGCCCATCCTTTGGGTAAAAAGAATACCCGGGATACTTAACGACAGGCCATTTTACCTTTCGTAAATTAGAGATTACATCAACACCTACATGTAAATTACTCTGAATCAGTTCTGTGGGGGTAAGAGCCATCCATTGATTTAGTGAAACATCCGCAAAACGGTCACTCTTAAACATTTCAAGAAACCATAATGAGCTAGAGCCAGTATTTTGAATGTAATGACCATAAGCAAAGGGCACATATCCGACATCTCCGGCTCTAAAATCAAATGTGCGGGCAGCGCCATTACCACCAAAGACAGTCATCCGTCCTTGCCCTGTAAGATAGTATTGCCATTCGTCATTATTGGGATGCCAGTGCATTTCTCGCATGGCTCCGGGCTCAATCTCAACAAGGGCGGCTGCGATGGTTTTGGAAATCGGAAAATTAGAGGAGTCGACGATTCGTACGCTTCCGCCCGGTGTTTTGATTGGGGGCTGGGCTAGTAATTCATGCTTGAAGGATTGGGGCAACGTCCCGTAAGGAGAGGGAACCGCTTGGCTTTGAATTGAACCAGGAATTGAATCCTGATAGATGTATACTTGTTCTTGAGGAATTGCTGCAAAATCAGCTTCTGATACACCAAAATTTGCAGAAAGCACGTCTTTGGGAGTATGTGCGAACCAATCCGAGATGGATAGGGTGTTCAGATCGGAAAAGCTGCCATCATCAAAAACCAGCAAAAATTCACAGCCATCCTCAAGCCCCTGTATAGAGTGGGGAATGCCAGGAGGAAAGTACCAGAGATCCCCGGGACCCACATCAGCAATAAAATTACGTCCATTTTGGTCAACTGCCGTAATACGAGCACTTCCCAACAGCATATAAGACCATTCCGCCTGCTGATGCCAGTGAAGCTCACGTACACCTCCCGGCGTCAAACTCATATTCACCCCGGCAAGGGTTGTGGCAATAGGTAATTCTCTTACCGTTACTTCTCTTGACCACCCACCATGATTAAGCTGCATATGGGCGTCAGAAAAAGAAAATCTCATATTCGGAATGAGACCATTGTCCGTTACGGGGGGAACCAGCATATCGGGATTTTGTAGATCCCTCATCACATCACGTGGGCCCTTGTCGATGCCCCCAGCACCATCGCTTCTGATGGGTTGGGGGATTCTTACATTTTTCGGGCAATCATTATGCATCATTAGATCTTCCTCTCCAAGTTGAAGCTTGATGAAGCAAGGGATTAGAGAAAATCTGCATAAAGATTTTATGATCATGTGGTGAGTTTTATGCTGTATACGTCAGATCTGCAAACTGTGCTTGAATGATTTGAGCTAAATCGTGTGGACTCAACTCCAGTTGGGTCCCAATTTTCCCACCGCTCACAACGATGGCTTCCAGTTCCAATGCAGGCTGGTCGATAAAAGTGGGGTAGAGCTTTTTCATTCCTATGGGGGAACAGCCACCGCGAATATATCCCGTATACTTTTGCAAATCCTTAACTGGAAGCATTTCAATTTTTTTCTCTCCCGCGGATTTGGCTGCTTTTTTGAGATCAAGCTCTTTATGTACAGGGATTACAAAAACAAACAGATTTTGTTTGCTGTGTGCAATCAAAGTTTTGAAAACCATTTCTGGGGCTCTCTCTATTTTCTCAGCCACATTCATCCCGTCTATTTTTCCGTCTTGATGATCATAACTCAAAATATTGTATTGTATGTGTTGCCCATCCAATATGCGCATGGCGTTTGTTTTGCTGGAACTCATCTTATTTCTTCCTTTCTTTAGAGTTTTTCCAATTGATCGACATAATCCTTTGCATCCTTAAGGGAAAGATCCTTAGCGGTTCTCAACTCTTTTATGGCTTGAATCTTTTTTCCTTCCCTAATTAGCAGGAGCAACTTTTCATTGATATCTTCTGAAGCTCCTGCATCTAGAACATGTGAAGGAGTGGCAGCAATAGTACCTGACAGCGATGTTCCTTGTATTCCTGAACGATTTTCAAGACGCTCCACGTCGGATTTCAGGTCATTAAGACGCGATTGAAGGCTATAGACCTTAATAAAAAGTATGACGGAGAGGAGCAACGCGATTATTGCTATATACTCAATAGCTGACAACAGAATCCCTCCTAATTCACTTAGTTTCATCGCAAAGATGCGCACTAAAAATTTGTTTCTTATTTATAGTATAGCATGATGATAGAGGAGAAGAGGAAGACGCGTACAAATTGACTTTTTGCAGGCAGAGCGGTATATTACAACTTATTATAAACCTTTTAATAAATACTGGAAAAGGAGTGTATTCAAATACAACCAGTCTCCAATAATACCATTCGGGTTAAACAAATTAATGTAGAGTTAGTTAAAAACACACTGAAATCCAAGGAATATGCAACCAAGTCATCCATAGCCAGTATCACAGGTCTTAGTGTGGCAACCTGCGGAAATATTCTGAATGAGCTTCTTCAAACCGGGGAAGTATTAGAGACGGAATTGGAAGAATCGAACGGCGGACGTCCGGCTAGACGGTACAAATATAACGCTGATTATTCATATATTATCTGTTTAAATGTGAAAACGGAAGGCGGTATACATTCTCTTACTTATGCTGTTGCTAATTTGCTTGGTGATATCATCATCGAGAATACTTCCATAGTGCCCCATATTGATTATGAGGTCATAGAAACCCAAATTGGAGAGCTGATTAATAACTATGGAAACGTCAAAGCCATTGGGATTGGCATACCTGGGGTTGTTCATCAAGGGATTATCGATGTTTGCGATCTCGACCTGCTCATAGGAGTCCCTGTAGGTCCACGGCTTCAAGATAAATACGGATTAGAAGTTACCATTGAAAATGATATGCATTTGACAGTCTACGGATTTTATAACATGCAGAATTATGATGAGGATAAAACCTTTGCTATTGTTTCGTTTCCCAAAGACAATTTCCCCGGAGCGGGTTTTATTGTCGACGGACATTTGTTAAAAGGAAATACCAAGTTTGCGGGGGAGGTGTCCTTCTTACCCTTTGATTTAACAAGAGAGGAACAGCTTAAACAGTTAAATAGCACAGAGGGATTTGTTCCTCTGGCGATCCAAACGATTACTTCCATTATTGCAATTATAGACCCTGTATCTATCGCTTTGACTGGAGAGTTATCCAAGCCGACTCTGTTGGACGATATTTATAACGGCTGTCTAAAAGATGTACCCAAAGAACATATGCCCGAGATTTTTGTGAAAAACGATACGCATGATGAATATATGTATGGGTTGATTTCGGTGACCCTTGAAAGTCTGACGTACAATTTGCAATTGGTGGAGAAAAGGAAATAGGACATCGTTCAATAAAGCATGAGAGGATGAGATCAATGACTCAAAAATCAATTGCATGGACTACAGGAACATGGACTAATCACCCTGTATCATCCATAGAAGAAGACCAGTTTCTTAAAGTTGAAACCAGAGAAGGAAGCGACTACTGGGAAAAAACTTTGTATGGATTTGAACGCAGTAGCGGACATTCCCTGCTTACAGACTGGGAAGAAGGCTCAGCCATCGAAGTCACGTTTCAATTAGGCTCATTTACGGAGCTCTATGATCAGGCCGGTATAATGCTGTATCAAGGACAGCAAAAGTGGATTAAAGCTGGGATTGAATTAAATGACGGAATTCCTCAATTAGCTGTCGTAGTCACAGATGGCTATTCCGATTGGTCATTAGCTCCTGTACCTGAATGGGTAGGGAAAAATGTCACGATTCGTGCTTCACAGCTACAGGATGCAGCTATCATTAGAGCTCGAACCGAAAATCAAAGCTGGCGCACCGTACGTGTAGCACGCTTTCCTTATGAAACGGGACAACAGGCGGGTCCTTTTGCCTGCGCGCCGACTCGAGCCGGATTTCAGGTTATCTTTACACGTTGGGTAAGCACTGAACCAGATAGAGATATTCATGTAGATCCGCCAATTAAAGAATAGTCATTTTACTCAATAATAGAAGAGTTATAAATAGGGGAGTACTTATTGGAGATAATACAGTTATAAGCTCTAGAAGTTTTTAAAATAATACTTGACATGAAACGCGTTACAAACCTTAAGATTCATTTAGAAGTACTTATAACACATTAGCATAGAGGTAACGTATTTCTATCTAGTTAATGAAAAACATCAGCAAAGGCGGAGAAAATATGAGTACACAGTTTCCAAAAGATTTCCTGTGGGGCGGAGCAGTTGCTGCTAATCAGCTCGAAGGCGCTTATCAAGAAGATGGAAAAGGCTGGTCCATTCAGGATGTAACTCCTCGTGGTGGCTGGGGGCCCGTTACGGATGTACCAACAGAAGATAACATGAAGTTGATCGGTATTGATTTTTATCATCATTATAAAGAAGATATCAAACTTTTTGCGGAAATGGGCTTCAAAGTATTCCGTACTTCTATTGCATGGTCACGTATCTTCCCTAAAGGTGACGAACTGGAGCCTAACGAAAAGGGCTTGCAATTTTATGATGATTTATTTGATGAACTTCACAAATATGGAATTGAGCCACTCGTTACATTATCTCACTATGAAACACCTTTACATTTGTCCAGAGAATACGATGGTTGGGTAAACCGTAAGCTTGTTGATTTTTATGAGCGCTATGCTACAACTGTATTTAATCGCTACAAAGATAAAGTTAAATACTGGTTGACTTTCAATGAAATCAATTCCATTCTTGAAGCACCATTCATGAGTGGAGGAATTAGCACACCAAAAGATCAACTTAGTGAGCAAGATCTTTATCAAGCTATTCACCATGAGCTTGTAGCGAGTGCAAGAGCGGTAAAAATCGGTCATCAGATCAACCCTGATTTCAAAATTGGCTGTATGGTGCTGAGTATGCCTACTTATCCGCTGACACCTAATCCAGACGATGTGATTGCTGCGATGGAATTCGATCACAGAAACATGGCATTTGCCGATATTCACGCAAGAGGTCAATACCCAGGTTACATGAAACGTTTCTTTAAAGAAAACGGAATTTCTATTCACTTTGAACCAGGTGATGCCGAAGATTTGAAGCATACCGTTGATTTTATCTCGTTCAGCTATTATATGAGTACTTGTGAGACAGCTGACGAAGCTAAAAAAGTCAAAGGTGAAGGTAACATCCTTGGTGGTGTCATCAATCCGCATCTCGAGGCAAGTGAGTGGGGCTGGCAAATTGATCCGCAAGGTCTGCGTTATGTACTGAATACGTTCTATGATCGCTTCCAAAAACCACTTTTCATCGTTGAAAATGGCCTGGGCGCCGTTGATGAACTGATCACGAATGAAAAAGGCGAAAAAACGGTTGAGGATGACTACCGAATCAACTACCTGAATGATCATTTGGTTCAAGTTGGAGAAGCTATTGAGGACGGAGTAGAGGTTTTGGGCTATACGTCTTGGGGATGTATTGACCTTGTCAGCGCTTCGACCGCTCAGCTTAAAAAACGTTATGGCTACATTTACGTAGACCGTCATGATGATGGCAGCGGTACACTTGAAAGATATCCGAAGAAATCGTTCCATTGGTACAAAGAAGTTATTGCTACGAACGGTGAAAGCTTGAAACGTTAATTTATAAATAAACCAGTGATTAAGTATTAAATATACAATGAAGGCTTATAGATAGCGACCGCTTCTTCTCTTTTACGAAGCGGTCGCTAATTTTTTAAGGGGTATTAGCAACCGAGTTACAAACTGAGGACGAAAGAGCTTTCATGAATGATTCGTAAGCGTTATTTATTGATAATTGATGATAAATAGATTGGACAAAAATGAATTACTGAGATATATTGAGACTTATTAAAACATTAATAATAACTATGCTAAAAATTGAGTCCAGTATAAATTAATGATTTTTTAATGATGAGGGCTGCAGAAGGAGGAAAATAATGAAGATTGAGCATGTAGCGATCTGGGTGAGAGACTTAGAAAAGATGAAAAGCTTTTACGAGCAATATTTTGATGGTAAATCTAACGATAAATATTATAACGCTACAAAAGGATTTGAGTCCTATTTTATCACCTTTGAGGATGGAGCAAGGTTAGAGGTTATGCGTAAAACGGGAGTAGATCATTCACCACAGATAAATATTACGGGCTGGGCTCATGTGGCATTTTCCGTTGGAAGTAAAGCTCGAGTGAATGAAAAGACAGAGCAGCTCATGCATGCAGGATATGAAGTTGTGGGTCAGCCAAGATTGACAGGTGACGGCTATTATGAAAGCGTAATTAAAGATCCAGAAGGTAATTTGGTGGAAATTTCAATGTGAGTAGCTTTCCAGTTCTGAAGAGTTGATTGAAGAACGTTTATACGCCAAAAGTCTCTGCCACGAATATAATCAGCTTCATCCTAGGAAATATCGAAGAACGAGAAACACTCATCAAAACTTTACTTGGGAAGACAACTGATAGAGTGTTACCAAACAAAAGAACAATTTTGCACAGATTTGTTCAGGGAATAATGCAATAATGTGCTTAAGTGGAATATTCTTTAGCCTATTCAGAAAGGAAAGAACAATCATGAAATTGATGTTTATATCAGATATTCACGGCTCATTACACTGGTTGCAATTGGCACTGGAAAAGTACAGGGAGGAGAAAGCCGATCGTCTTATTCTGCTCGGAGACTATATGTACCACGGACCACGTAATCCATTACCAGAAGGGTATAATCCGGCAGAAGTGGCAGCTCTGCTGAATAAGTACAAGTCCCATATTGCGGTTTCTGTGCGCGGGAATTGCGATGCAGAGGTGGATCAGATGCTACTGGAGTTTCCTATGATGGGTGATTATGCTTTGTTGCACCATGAAGGACGGAGAATCTATGTCACGCACGGACATGGCTTTAGTATCGGAAATTTACCACCACTGGAAGCGGGAGATGTGTTCATCCAGGGACATACTCATATTCCGGTAGCAGATGTGGAGAATGGGGTCTTTATACTGAACCCCGGTTCGATCTCGCTGCCAAAAGAAAACTATCCATCCTCTTACGGTGTGCTGGAGGGAGCACAATTCACTGTGAAGGATTTTGATGGGAATACGGTGAAAGCAATCACGTTTTCAAACTAATTTATTCCAATGTGAATGTAAATTATTAAAACTTTTCCGCTTCGATTGAGACAAAGATCATATTATTGTATGATAGGAGCGGAGTCTACATTATGAAAAAGAAAGAGAGCTTCAATACATGCAAATTAAGGATTCACATTATAAGATGCCGCCTGAATGGGCGCCACATGAACGCACGTATATTTCTTGGCCTGTAAAATCTTCAATGGTTTACCCAGATATGCATGCTGATGTATGCAAGGGGTATGCCGGAATTGTACGCGCCATGGCGGAATTTGAACCAGTTACTGTGGTCGTAAATCCGGATGATCTGGAGAGCGTTAAGGCGCTTGAACTTGGGGAACGGGTAGAACTGCTGCCAATTGAGCACAGCGATGCGTGGCTGCGTGACAACGGCCCTACTTTTCTCACAGACGAGCATGGTCAGTTGGCAGGTGTAAACTGGAAGTTTAATGCCTGGGGTGGAAAATACGCTCCATGGGATCTAGATGACCAGGTTGCGCCGCAAATTTTGGACCAACTTGGAGTTCCACGGTTTGATGCACCGCTTGTGATGGAAGGCGGCTCATTGCACGTAGACGGCGAAGGCACACTGATTACAACCGAAGAGTGTTTGCTCAATCCCAACCGAAATCCGGAATTAAGCAGAGAAGAAATTGAACGGTATGTATGTGAGTATGCAGGTGTAGAGAAAATAATATGGCTAAAACGTGGTCTTAGTGGCGACGAAACAGATGGTCATGTGGACAATATTGCTTGTTTTGCAGCTCCTGGCAAGGTCATTATGCAAGTATGTGATGATCCTGAGGATGAAAATTACGAAATCACGCAGGAAAATCTGCGTATTTTGGAGCAAGCAACGGATGCTCAAGGCCGTAAGCTGGAAGTGATTCGGATCGGCCAGCCACCACGCGTGGATTATGAAGATAGCCGATTGACACTGAGCTATATTAACTTCTACTTTGTGAATGGCGGCATTATTTTGCCGGTGTTTGGCGGCACTGCCGCTGAGAGCGATCTTGCAGCTGAGCAAGTGCTGGCAAATGTATTTCCAGATCGCACCATTCGTACTGTAGACGGTATGGCGGTCATCCGTGAAGGCGGTAACGTACACTGTACGACCCAGCAGATGCCTGCTGTAAAGCGTTGAATGATACAACATCTAAAAGGAGGACTAACGTGAGAAAAGTAAAAGTGGCAGCAACTCAAATGAGCTGCTCTACCAATATCGAAGAAAATATTAGTAAAGCAGAGAAGCTAGTACGTGAAGCGGCAGCGCAGGGCGCACAAATTATTTTGCTACAGGAGTTGTTCGAAACTCCATATTTCTGTCAGAAGGAAAAATCTGATTATTATTCATATGCAACTGAGCTGGAGCACAACAAGGCGGTTAACCATTTTAAGAAGATCGCCAAAGAATTACAGGTTGTGCTGCCCATCAGTTTTTATGAAAAGAAAAACTACGCGCGCTACAACAGTCTTGCTGTCATTGACGCAGACGGTGAAGTGTTGGGTAAATACCGTAAAAGCCATATCCCTGACGGTCCTGGGTATGAGGAAAAATTTTATTTTAATCCGGGCGATACCGGTTTTAAAGTATGGAATACACGTTACGCCAAAATTGGGGTAGGCGTGTGCTGGGATCAATGGTACCCTGAGGCGGCCCGCTGTATGGCGCTCATGGGCGCAGAACTTTTGTTCTATCCGACAGCTATTGGCTCAGAACCACAGGATTCTGCCATTGATTCCAAAGATCACTGGCAGACCTGCATGCTGGGTCATGCGGCTTCCAATCTGATCCCAGTCATTGCTTCCAATCGGATTGGAACTGAAACAGACGAGGACTCCAGTATTACATTCTACGGTTCTTCCTTTATTGCCGGGCATCAAGGTAACAAGATCTCAGAAGCGGGTCGTACCGATGAGGAAGTGCTTACTGCTGAATTTGATCTGGATGAGCTGGAAGTAGGACGGATTGAATGGGGCATTTTCCGTGACCGTCGTCCTGAACTGTACAATATGATTGCCACCTATGATGGTGATTTAAAAGTATAATCTGTATACGGATAGATAAGTCTCCCTTGACGTCAAGCTGAGGTGTTTCCTTTCATTGGACTCACCCAGCTTTTCGGGCAGGGGATTTTGGAGCGTGTGCCCAACGGTTTCAAAAGCATGATTTTTTCACACAAAAGGGACATTCCTCACAGGTTTGTTCCTTTTTTATGTCTTAATCCAGTTAATCTATAGACTGAAACTATGATTCACTACATAAAATAGCATTAGAATTTATGAATTAGATGATATAAAATCAAACCATAAGGAATGATCGTACTCAATAACATCTCGATATTCCCAAAAGTGAAAAAAATCACATATGAAAATGCTTTAATGGAAGCTTGAACATGAAATTTGTAAACTCGCAAGGAGGAAGAACAATGAACCACTATCCTGCTATCTTTGAACCTCTAACCATACGACGAATGACCTTGAAAAATCGGATTGTTATGCCCCCGATGGGAACTAACTTTGCTGCCATGGACGGAAGCTTTGTTCAGGATCATATTGACTATTACGTGCAACGGGCCAAAGGTGGTACCGGCTTGATAACAGTAGAAAATGTTTGTCTGGATTTCCCAATGGGTACGAACGGAACAACCCAGTTGCGTATGGATAACGATCAGTTTATTCCCGGACTGTTTAGATTAACAGAAGCCCTGCACTCTTATGGAGCTTGTGTTTCTGTACAAATTAACCATGCGGGTGCTTCGGCTTATGTGGGACGACTGAACGGAGTTCAGCCTGTATCTTCTTCGAATATTCCTTCCAAAAAGGGCGGAGTGATTCCAAGACCTCTGCAAAAAGAAGAAATTTACGCCATTGTGCGCAAATACGGAGAAGCAGCGGGAAGAGCGCAACGAGCAGGATTTGACTGTGTTGAAATTCATGCGGGACACTCCTACTTGCTGAGTCAGTTTCTTTCGCCGATGTATAATAAACGCACGGATGAATTTGGCGGCAGCGCAGAAAACCGTACCTGTTTTGCCAGATTAGTCATTGATGAAATTCGTTCAGTGGTGGGCCCATTTTTCCCTATTTGCTTACGGTTTAGCGCGGAAGAGTTCACAGAAGGTGGGAATACACTGGAAGATACACTCGAGTTATTGGAGTATCTTAATGATGAGGTAGATATTCTGAACGTTTCTGCTGCTCTGAATGATTCCATCCAGTTCCAGATTGACGGGATGAACCTGCCGGATGGTTGGCGCTCTTATATGGCCAAAGCGGTCAAAGAAAAATTCGGGAAGGTCACGATGACTTCAGGTAATATTCGGAGCCCACAGGTTGCGCAGGATATCTTGGAGAGAGGTGACGCTGATCTTCTGGCAATGGGTAGAGGCTTGATTGCAGAACCGAACTGGGTGCTTAAAGTGCAAAACGGCTACGAACATTTGCTTAGAAAATGTATCTCTTGCAACATTGGTTGTGCAGATCACCGTATCTCCAAAAGTAAACCGATTTGCTGTACGGTAAATCCGGATCTGTTCAAGGAAGCTGAATACCGGAAACAACGTGTAAAAAACAACGTTCAGGTTGTTGTGATCGGTGGTGGGACCGCTGGTATGGAAGCTGCATGTACGGCAGCCGAAGTAGGCTGCAAAGTAACCCTCTTTGAGGAAAAACCAGAGTTGGGCGGCTTGGCTCGTGATATTGCCCGCCTGCCAGACAAAACACGCATCAATGATTTCCCTGATTATCTGATTCAGCGCACCAAACAGTTAACCAATCTGAACATTGTAACAGGGACCCGAGCCGATTTGGCGATGATTAGTGCTCTGAATCCTGATATTATTGTCAATGCGACGGGGGCCACACCACTTCTTCCGCCCATTGCAGGTTTACATGAGCAACTGGATAAACCAGGTACAAAAGTGTTCTCCATCTTTGATCTTTTGCACAACATGGAGAAATTCCAGGAATTTGAAGGTAAACGCATTGCTGTAGTTGGCGGCGGAGCCGTGGGACTGGATGTCGTCGAATATTATGCAGAGCGTGGAGCACAAGAGGTTTCTATTATTGAGATGATGCCGTTACTGGGTAAAGATCTGGATATGATTACTCGGATTTCCATGATGAAAATGGTAGAGGAGCGGGAAGTGAACGTCCATACGGAAACAGCATTGACAGAAGTGTGTAGCGACCGCTTCAAAGTAAAGCATGGAAAACAGGAGTTTGAGATTCCTTTTGATCTTGGATTCGTATGCTTGGGTATGCGTTCACACAGTCCACTGATGGACAGCTTGCTCGAATATGGTAAAGAACATCAAGTAGAAGTTATTAATATCGGGGATAGTAAACAAGCTCGACGTATTATTGATGGCACACGTGAAGGTCGAAATATTCTGAAAACCATTCAACGGGTAGACGAATTTAAACATGAGTTTTCTTATTCTTACTGATTTGACAATACAAGTGATGGGTCTTCACGATGGCAACTCAGTGAATATTGAGGTTGAAGAGACGGCTTGTCTTTTCAGCCTTTTTTATTTGAGTTTTTCCGGGAAGGAGATTGATTCCTCTGTCATTTCAAAGGTAAACTATGGAAAGCATATATAGTAAGTAAGGCTATTTTAACGTGGGGGGATGAGCGTGAATCAACTCTTTAGTGAAATACCGGGTGCCAGCAGGTGGAGCCACGTGGAAGAAATTCATAGAGGCTGGTCCAGTGACAAAAAATATTATATTCAAACCACTGACGGTAGGGACTTGCTGCTAAGAATAGCGGATATGGTACATTATGATAAAAAGAAGCGCGAGTTCGAAGCTGTAACAAAACTGAACCACGTGGAGAATCTGTTCATGTCCCGGCCGCTTGAATTTGGGATTTGTCATGATGGTCAATCTGTATATTCCCTGTTCACCTGGATCGAAGGGAAAGATGCTGAAGAGATTATCCCTACGTTAACCGCAGCACAACAGTATCAACTCGGGGTTCAAGCAGGAGATGCATTGAAAAAAATGCATGAGATTCATGTGGAGCAAGATCGAGTCCCATGGGCTGAACATTATAATGGCAAAATAAACAGATATATTACAAACTATAAGTCATGCGGTATTCCCCTAAAGGGAGCAGATCAAGCCATAAGCTTTATTGAGCAAAATCGTCAGCTATTAGAAAATCGTCCCCAGACTTTTCAGCATGGGGATTATCATGTGGGCAATATGGTGGTTACCCCATCCGGTGAACTGGGTATCATTGATTTTAATAGAATGGATTTTGGTGATCCTTGGGAGGAATTCAATAGAATTACCTGGTGTGCAGCATTAAGTCCTTTATTCGCTTCGGGCCGTATCCACGGTTATTTTAATAACCATGTACCTGATTTATTTTTTCGATTAATGGCTCTGTATATTGCAAGCAATCAGCTTTCATCGGTTCACTGGGCCATTCCATTTGGCAAAAAAGAGGTGGACGATATGGTGCAACGAGCTGAAGAGGTTTTGGAAGCGTATGATTACTTTCAAACCTATATACCGAAATGGTATGTGCCCAGTTACCGCGACTTGTAAAAGCGAAGACCGCCCCTCCTGGGAGTGACGGTCTATTTTTTCTATTATTGTTTCTTAATCTTATACGTAAATTCCCAAACGGCTTGATGACCTGAGTAACGTCCACGGTTTTCAGTAACCGTCACTCTTAGCTTAACGGTAGAACCTTTGGCAGAAACAGAGGAGACCTTTACATTCTTGGTGGCTTCACCTTCATCAGGAATTTTGTCTTGTTCCTCGGCATACGCATAGAGCTTAATGCTGCCCCCTGATTTGACCTTTACCTTTACGCTGTTGTCTTCACTAATGGATTGGCCCGCCACCTGGGCAGCAATGGCCCATTCGTTGCCTACGTGATCGTTGGATACCAAGGTTGCTTGTTGAAACGTAACGATATACGTTGATGTTGCTGAAGCTGCGAGCGCGTACGTTCCATTGAACATCAGGGATATTACTACCAATAAAATAGCCGATGCTTTCGTCCATACTCTATTCATTCGCCTGTCTCCTTCAGTTGGATATATTGAGGGAAATCCCTCTATTCTAATTATCGTTTGCATCAAACAAAATTGTTAATGGTTGGTAAAAAAAGAGTTTGACTTCTTATTGCATCACTTGTGATTCTAATTTAACTATGACTTGAATTTATTTAGTAGAGAAAGGCAAGGGAAAATCTGATGAAAAAAATATACAGTGAACAAGAAATCATAGATATGACTATTAAGCTGCTTGAACAAACTTCAATATATGAAGAGCAGTATGAGCAATATGTAAGACGACCTTTCCGTACGGATTTTTATGATGATCTTAGTCCGTATGTGCAAGTAGGCAAGCGGGGTTATACGCTCCAGATGTATGAAAGAGGCATACAGATGCTAAACAAGCTTACGAAAGATGTAGAGGATGTGATTTATTGGATTATCGAAGATACGATTCACATCATTGCTCATCTAAATCTGCTTCGCAAATATAAAGTGGATAACATAAATACTCATTTAAAATATACCAAGGAGATCATGAAGGAGCTGACAACTGTAATGAACAAAGCTTTTTATGAAATTGGAGGAATCTATCAGGAATGGCATGAAGCAAATAGAAGAGGGGAGCTGGAGAACCCATTAAAGTAAAACATAAAACTTAAAGAAACAGTTGACAATCAGTGAGGTAAAATTTACAATTTGATATCAGTGATAATGATTATCAATATCACTGATTTTAAGTATGTTTTGCACTTACTATATTTCAAAGGAGATTTACAACATGCATCGTATGATGAATAAGAAGTTTCACATGATTTTATGTGCACTATTCGTAGTGATTTTCGTTATTTCAGGTTGCGGGAATGCTGGCAGTTCCTCTGATTCATCTGCTAAACCCGCGTCGTCCGCGAAGGAAGAGGCAAGCAGTGATTCTGATACGCGTACAGTCTCTACGGTAAAAGGAGACGTGAAGGTGCCCGCTAATCCTCAACGGGTAGTCGTGAACTGGTATGTTGGCGATGTATTTACACTAGGGATTAAGCCAGCCGCAGTCATGGGGTGGAAACAAGAAACGATGCCTTTTTACGATAAGTTTAACGACATTCCCAATATTGAAAAGTGGGAAACTGAGGAAATTATGAAGTATGATCCTGATCTCATCATTACATATGATACAAAGGATTATGATAAGCTGTCTAAAATTGCGCCTGTTCTTGTAATACCTGAGGATAAAATGACCTCTATAGAACGTTTGAAATTCCTTGGTCAGGCCACAGGACATGAAGCAGAAGCAGACAAAGTGATTTCACTGTTTGAAAGCAAGCTGAGTCAGGCCAAAGAAAAACTAAATTCCGACATATTCAAGGACAAAACGTTTAGCATTTTCGAGGATTGGGGCAGTGGCTCTTACGGAATATATTATGAAACAGGCTCACGTGGAGGAACGTTGCTTTACAATTATCTGGGACTTCACAAACCGGAAAAGCTCAACACATTGGTTAAAAATTCTGGAGAGAGTCGGGGTTCTTTATCCTACGAGGTAGCTGCAGAATACTTTGGAGATTATGTCCTTTGGTTTAAGCAGGAAGGCAAGGAATCTGAATATGCGAAGACAAAAATCTGGAGCAGTATTCCAGCCGTTAAAAACGGACATATCATCGAAATTCCAGCGAAATATGCAGGACTGTTCTATTATTCGGACGTTGCTAGTATGACGGGACAGCTAGATTATATGATTAGCAAATTGCTGGAACAGACTAAATAACGATGCATAATTGACCAACTAAGGGTGTAATCGATGTCTACTCACAAAGAGCCAAATAAAAAAGGAATATTTCATTTTGTAAGCTACATGATCGTGGGCGTGTTCCTGCTCCTGCTGGTTACCGCAGCATCTATTACCTTTGGTGCTGCGGAAATGAGCCTGAAGCTGGCATGGGGTGCTATATTTCAGTTTGATCCCAACATTACAGAACATCAGATTATTCACACCTTGCGTTTTCCACGAACCGTGGCAGATATCATTGTAGGGTGCAGCTTGGCTGTGTGTGGGGCAATTATGCAGGGAACCACTCGTAATCCACTAGCGGATTCGGGACTCATTGGCATAAGTTCTGGCTCGACATTTGCTATTGCGTTATGTATGGCCTTTCTGCCTGGTCGCACCTACGGAGAAACCATGCTGTATTCTTGTCTAGGTGCAGCAATCACTACAGGCATTACGTATTACATCGCATCTATAGGCAAGCGAGGAATGACGCCTCAGCGACTGGTGCTGGCAGGAATGTCCATCTCCATGCTTTTTGGTGCGTTTAGTACGTTTATCGCTATTAAGTATGAGATTGGCCAAGCCCTTGATTACTGGTCTGCTGGTGGTACAGCCAGTGCCAAGTGGGGTGAATTAGCTTTCATTGCGCCACTGTTTGTAGTGGGTTTGATCTGTGCCATCGTGCTTTCTCCCTCGATTACGATTTTGAGCTTCGGGGAGGATGTGGCATCAGGCTTGGGTATTCGTGCAAACAGGATTAAGCTGTTTTCAACCTTAATTGTATTAATTCTAACGGGGTTATCGGTTATTGTGGTCGGCCCTGTTGGCTTCGTTGGTTTGATCGTGCCACACATTATGCGCCATCTGGTCGGAACGGATTATCGGTATATTATCCCGGCCTCAGCTTTGTATGGAGCAGTCTTTCTGTTGGCGGCGGATTTACTCGGACGTCTGATCAATCGTCCTCACGAAACACCTCTTGGCATTATTTTTGCCTTGGTGGGCGTACCCTATTTTCTCTACCTTGTGCGCAAGCAGAGGAGGGAGTTTAGTTGAAACTGTCCCGTAATACCAAGGGGATTAGCATTATTTTACTGTTAGTAGTGTTGACGCTGCTAGTGGCTGTACTCAGTATGAATGTTGGGAAAATGAACCTTTCTCCACTCGAAGTTTTCAAGGTCATCATTGGCGAAGGAACGAGCAAACAGAACCTAATCGTGTTTGACTTTCGACTGCCACGTATTGTGCTTTCTATATTGGTAGGTATTGGCATGGGGATATCAGGCTGTATTATGCAAAGCTTGCTCAAAAACGACATGGCCAGTCCGGGAACACTCGGCATCAGCTCAGGCTCAGGGTTATTTGTACTTATGTATATTACGTTGTTCGCTAGTGAAGGATTGCTATCGCCTATTCTTCTTCCTGGGCTGGCTTTTGCAGGCGGCCTTACGTCAGCATTTTTGATTTTTATGTTTGCTTTCAGGCGGGGAAGAGACATCTCGCCTACAGGCTTAATTTTAACTGGTGTCGCTATGGGCAGTGGCTACAGCGCATTATCTCTGATGTTGACACTCCGGCTAGACAAGCAACAGTATGACTTTGCTTTGAGATGGCAGGCTGGAGACCTGTGGGGGGACGACTGGAGCTATATTATGGTGCTGCTCCCGTGGGTGCTTATCATCTGTTTTTACGTTTTTTACAGGTCTAACACACTCAATACGTTGAATTTGGGGAATCAGACAGCATCGGGCCTCGGCGTAGCAATTAAAAGGGAGTTTATCGGCTTGACGATTGCTGCCGTTGCGCTTGCTTCTGGTAGCGTGGCACTTGGCGGAAATTTCTTTTTTGTAGGCATGGTCAGCCCCCATCTAGCGCGCAAGCTAGTAGGGCCCAATCATAAGCTATTGCTACCTACGACGGCATTAGTTGGTGCACTCGTCATTTTGATTGCTGACACACTTACTCGGACGATTAGTTTTGGGGCAGCTATTCCAACCGGAATTATTATCACCATACTGGTCACCCCTTATTTCCTTTACTTACTGTCGAAAGCCAGTTAAATGTAGATAAATGAAAAGACGCTAACCCATGTCCATAGAAAAAATGGCTAGGTTAGTATCTTTTTTTTGTTACTACTTAGGTCTCCTTGTGGAAAAACAATTCTTTCTCACATTCTGTTAGGATTTCCGGCCTTCGTGTTGAAGGGTGAGGATTGTAAATAAAGCCTAATCCTTGGCATAATTCAAACCCAAGTGATAAGCTTGGTCCAGCAGCATTTCAAAATGACCGGAATTTGAACTCAGGGTCTCATATAAGAATTCAACCTTGGAATTGGAAACCCCGCAATAATCTGCAATTCCCACATTCAGCAAATGAGTAATCATTTCATCATAATTACGCTTTTTCATCTGTTCCTTCGAAACTCCGGCCAAGCCAATCCACAAGACATGCTGATGATGCAGGTAATTCGAACCGTACGCAAACCCATTGTTCCATACACGGTCAATATAACCTTTCAGCATAGCTGGCAAATTCCACCACCAAAGAGGGAAAATAAATGCCAATGCATCATGCTCCTTCATCCGCCTCATTTCCATTTCTACTTCAGGGGAAAAGGACTGTTCCGCAACTGTCAAATCCGGTTCATCTACTCCTTTTAAAATAGGATCAAAACCAATCTCATGCAAATCCAATATCTCATAATCGTGGCCTGCATCGGCAAGACCCTGTACGAAACGATCAGCAACCTTAAAGGTCAAGGAATCTTTTCTCGGGTGTGAAACAACGGTTAATACTTTCATGCTTCTTCACTACCTTTCTCAATAGTTTACTTCTAGGAATGCTCAATGCTTGATGCTATTATATACAGTAGGAGAATAATCTGGAAGTACGCACTTTTAAGTTCTATAGGATGATACAGGTGCCATAGGAACATGGAAGTGCCCTAGGTAGATTCCCTAGTAACTGATCTGAGTAATGAATTGAAGTGATGGTTGTTCTGAGCAAACGAAGCCTTCTAAAGGAGGATTAAGAAATGACTGAACAGATAAAAAATAGGGTTCAAAAGAAGTATCAAGTTGGAGTGGAAGCGGCTTTAGAGGTGATGGGAGGGAAATGGAAGCCTTTGATTATCTACCATCTGATGACAGGACGGAAACGAACATCTGAGTTTCGTCGGTTAATACCCGGCATTACACAAAAAATGCTGACTACTCAGCTCAGAGGCCTAGAAAAGGATGAGATCGTTACACGAAAGGTTTATAATGAAGTCCCCCCTAAAGTGGAGTATGAGTTAACGGACTACGGCTGGGGATTAAAACCCGCGCTAGACCATTTATGCTACTGGGGAGAGGATCACTTGGATAAGATTCATGGAGACAAATTCAAGGTCTTGGAAGAATTCTAAGGCTGCTGTATAGAGTAACTTCAAGCTAATATTAAGCCCTCACAAAGCATTCAGTCAGAATAGCTTGTGAGGGCTTAACTGTCGTAGGTTAATATAACAGACTAACTGTCGGTCATTCCGTTATCATAGCTTAACTGCCATTCAATTCCGAACTTATCTTTAAGGCTACCGTAACATTTACTCCAAAATGTTTCTTGAAGTTCCATGCTTACGGTTCCTCCTTCTTTTAACTTATGAAAGTACGATCGAATTTTCTCTTCGTCCTTATTGACGATGGCGAGGCTGATGTTGTTTCCGGCTACGAAAGGCATACCAGGAAAAACGTCTGAGAACATGACATTACTACCATCAATTTGAAGGCGCGTATGCATGACCAAATTTTTGGCTTCTTCAGGGAGAGGATAATCGGGATTGGGTGGTGCTTCACCGAACGTCATGATTTGTGGTTTCTCAGTCCCAAATGCCTCTGCGTAAAACTCCGCTGCTTCACGACAATTTCCATTAAAGTTAAGATAAACATCAACAGACATGTGTTTCACTCCTTCAAGAATCATTATTTACTTGCAAACAAACAAAAATACAACAAGATCCGTTTTGCGAAAGTATTTGCGGCTTAACATGTTCAATTTTTAAAAGAAATGGGCATTATGATCAAAGTAATGGTATGATAGCTTAGTTAAATCTGAACGACTAGTAATGGAGTGATCATATGGGTGGAAAAAGCAAGGGCGGCGGGACCGGCAGAGGTACAGGTAGTAAGGGCTGGACACGCTGGAACAAAACTGCGAAGCCAGTAAGGACAAAAAGCGCTTCTACAAGCGCACCGGGAAGCAAAGCCGCAGGTGGCACAAAAGGCGGCACTGCCAAACCAACAAGGAATAAAAGCGGCGGCAACAGTAGCAAATAAGCCGGGAAAGTATAAGTTGTCGTAAACGTCGAACATCTGATTAAGCAAGAACAATCAGGTGTTTTTTTAATTATTTTACTTAAACTCGCATATTATAATCAGAAGCAGGTGAATCGTGAGAATTAACAAGTACATCAGTGAGACAGGATTTTGCTCACGTCGGGAAACCAACAGGCTGATTGCAGCAGGACGAATTACGATTAATGGAAATGTTTGTGAAGCGGGCGCAGAAGTAGAGCCACAGGATATCGTGCTGATTGATGGGGAAGCTATTCCGCTTAATTCCAGTGAACCTGTATATTTGGCTCTGAATAAGCCCATAGGCATTGTTTGTACCGCAGCGGAGCAAGTGGCTGGCAATATTATTAGTTATGTCAATTATCCTTCGCGGATTTTTGCCATCGGCAGGCTGGATAAAGCGTCAGAGGGACTCATTCTATTAACGAACGACGGAAGCATTGTCAATCAAATGATGCGTTCCGAACATGGTCATGAGAAGGAGTATGTAGTGACTGTAGACCAACCTGTTACAAACGAGTTTACGCAGGCCATGTCTTGTGGCGTTGAAATATTGAACGTCATTACCAAACCGTGCAAGGTTGATCGTACGAGCGAATACGAGTTCCGCATTATTTTGACGCAGGGTCTGAACTTGCAAATTCGCAGAATGTGCAAGGCCTTGGGGTATAGGGTGCTAAAGCTGGAACGTGTTCGAATTATGGATATTACCTTGGATCATCTGGAGCGTGGACAATGGAGACATCTTGAGAAGGCGGAACTGGAGCTACTTCTTGCTAAATTGCAATAATGAGTACAACAAAAGTTTATTTGAGAACAGTATGTTCATACAGCCAACGCAACTTTAGTGATACTTTTTCCGTAATTTCAACGATACCTTACCCACCAGCCATAGCACAATAGGAAACACGATACCGAAAATCATGGCATAAAAAGGCCATACTGAAAAAAACTTGATTAAAAATTGCATATTTGGCCAAATAGAATGAACCATTGCCAATGCGATTAGGATCAGAGGAACTAAGAGAGAGTTAGCGCTTCGAAGACGAAAAGCATCTGCAAGCCCTTGCGCTGAAACATATAAAAGCAGTGCGAGTCGGAAAAAAATGGTGACAAACCAGAACACTGCAACGAAAATTTCAAACCGTTGAAAAAACTCTCCGTTACTGATTGTTCGGTTAATAAAAAAAGTAGGAAATGTCAAATTAGATACAACACCTTCACTCATCACGGCGATTATTTGTAGAACCATGAAAAAATACATGCCGCCGCTAATCAAAGCACAAGTTATCACTGTCTTTCTCCACTTTTTTGGATCGGGGATGTGCTGTGCAAAAAAAAGATACAGAATTGCCTCAAGGTAGGGAAAGGCAAACAAATTGAACGAAGCGAGAACGATAGGGTTCAAACCATACTCTAAAATAGGGAGCACATTATCTATGGTGGTATCAGAAAGAAGGGTAACCCTGACCAACAGATACAGAACCAGAAGGAAAAAAAATAGGATTTCCGCACAACGGCCAATTACAGCAGGGCCTGATCGAACGGCAAAATAAATGACTATAAGCATGATGAAATATATCGCGTCGGAGGGAGTTTCCGGCATAATAGCTATCGTGATAAAGTCGCCCAGATTTCGAAGTGTCATAATGAACACAAGAAAGGGAAAGAAAAAAATGAAAACGATGCTGATCGTCCCGCCCAAGGGACCGAAGAGGCAACGGAGATGCTCTACGAAAGATTTCCCCTGCATTTGCCTAGCGATGGAGGCATATAAAGGTATCAATAACAGATGGAAACCTAAGGAGACTGGGATGGAGAGCCAGGCATCTTGTTTTGCGACAGCGGTAATTACCGCTGGGAGCACCAGATATGCGCTTCCTATTTGATACAATGCAAACCACAAAATAGCTTGTCGAACCGTCAAATTGGAGTTCATTCCAATCCCCCCCTTAAGATAACATTTCTGTAAGTAACCGACTTATTGGTTGAAATAGGATTTGAATGCCCTTCAGTGGAGTCGGCAGTTTAATGTTGGCGATCCGTAGGATAATCAATATAACGCCTATAATCAACAATATCGAGCTGAATACAATTTCACGCACATATTGTTTCTCCTTGAATTTTTTAAACTCATACAAAGATGTTAAAATGGAAGTTACGAGAATCACATAAAGCATTGCATTCACTCCTGATTGTGTATTCCCATATCGATTGGACTGGTAATGTCTCCGAACCGGACTAAACGATAATTGAGCTGAATATCGACTTTAAGCGTTTGAAATTTTTGTGGCCAATCCTCTTTCCATTTATGCCATTCACGTGGGAACTTGCGGTGAAAAGCTTCTCCAAACCCGAATATATCGGAACCGATTTGTTGTGCGTACGAAATGCCCTCCTTCAAAGATTGTTCCAGATGCTCTTTAGCTGATTCTTGAAGATCTCTAAATGTCTCTTCATTCTTAAGGTTGGCATTGCACGAGACCGTTCCGATATTGGATTCTGTATCCACAATAAAAGAAATGTGCGGCTCATGATCTATTATTTTTGGACGCATCTTTACTTTGGAACGGATTACTTCAACAACAAATTTTCCTTTGGAATTCGGACAATCGATGGAAGCTACGGTGCTGGAAACACGATTGGATATATAGGTAAAGGCTTTACTTTGTGAATCATCCATCCAATTGATAAGTCGGTCGCCCTTGAAAACACCAATTCCAGTAAAAAAGTATTTAACATGTTGGGGCGACTTTGTCACATTATCAATAGTTAGACCTTTTTCTAGGTTTGTCAGTCGAATACCGGTGAGAACCGGTTCAATGCCATCCTCTGTGAAACTCTGTAAAATATCTTTCACATTGACCGCGGAAGTTGGAGCCCATGCTTTTTCAGAAAGCCTTAATGCCTTATACATATCCATTGCAGGCAAGACCTCGGTTGGAGTTACAAAAGTAACGGCCTCCTTTGCCGAGCTTCCTCTGACAACGGCCAAATAGAAATCAGGCCGAACTTCATGATCACGGAACAGAAAGTCCAGCGGCTCCTTGATTCCTTTTTTTGCCGTTTTTTCATCAAAAATGACAAACTTTAAGTGAGACATATACATTTTTCGGGACGATTCCGTTGTTAATTTTCGAATAGCTTCAAATATGGTATCGGCGCGTTTGGAAAAAACGATCGTTGGCGTCCGTTCCATGGGGGAATTCTGAGACATTTTCGATGGGTCAACCACTTGTAAACTGACTTCATATTGGTCATCAACTGCATCAATGCCCAGAGCCATCACGACGGAAATTGCGCTCAATTCCTTACTGTTCCAGCAACCCGTAAGAAACACCATTAGCCAGATGGACATAATCAGTAATAAAATGGTGGATCGATACGAGTTCATGATGGTCTACTCCTTTAGTTTTTGCGATGTTTTTTGTTAATTCTATATGGAAAACGCAATATGGCGTCCCTCTGCTCAGACGATTTGTAATTGGCAAAGGGACTTAAATACGGTACACCGAATGAATGAAGCCCATTGAGATGCACAAAGAGCATGAGAATACCAACAGTCAATCCGTACACACCAAACATAGCGGCTATGCCTATGAAAGCGAAACGTAATATCCGGATTGGAATGGCAAAGGTGTACGAGGGAATGACAAAGCTCGAAATGGCAGTTATTGCAACAACAATGACCATAACAGCCGAAACGATGTTTGCTTCTACAGCAGCCTGGCCGATCACTATTGACCCGACAATAGAAACGGCTTGACCGACCGTCCGTGGCATACGAAGACCTGCCTCCCTCAGAATTTCAAAAACCACTTCCATGATCATCGCCTCAATAAATGCTGGAAACGGAACTCCTTCACGTTGCGCGGATAAGCTTAATAACAAAACTGTTGGAATCATATCCTGATGAAATGTCGTTAATGCGACATAAATGGCCGGAGCCAACATACAGATTGCCAGGCATATGTACCTTAATATTCGAATGATACTACTGTAAATAAAGGATTGATAATAATCTTCTGCGGATTGAAGAAAGTCTACAAACACCGCAGGTGCAAGGATGGCGAAGGGAGATCCATCCACAAATATCGCAATTTTCCCCTCCATAATTCCTGCTGCAATAGAGTCTGGGCGATCAGAATTATAAAAGATCGGAAATATCGTGAGTTGTTTATTTTCTTGGAGACATTCTTCCAAATATTCGCTTTCAAGCACACCTTCTACATGCATGTTCTTTAACTTGGATATCATGTCCTGCACCTTTTTTGGGTCAGCGACCCCATGCAAATACATGACCGATATATCGGTCTTGGTTTTTTCGCCAACTTTTATGGTAGTTAGACGTACTCTTGTATCCTTCACCCTTCGACGAACCATAGTCGTATTCGTACGTAAAGTTTCTGTAAACGACTCTTGCGGACCTCTGACCACAGGCTGTGTCTTCGAATCTGTAATGCTGCGTTCTTCCCATCCAGGCAAAGAAATGATCAATCCTTCATCCATATCGTCCTGGAGTAGGAGAAGACCACCTGAGAGGATCTGTTCCAAAGCATCATCAAAGTTTTGAGCAAAGCTTGCTTCACCAATGTCCAAAATTGCGTTTTTCAATAACGGTAAAGTGATCTCGTCAGAGGAGACACGATCATGCAACGGACGGATCACATTGTCCTGTACCTTTTGCATGTCAGTCATTCCGTCCAAATAAAAAAGTGCGGCGTGTTTATGGCCAGCTGTGATTTCACGAACAATAAAATCCGAACTGTTTCCCATGAAGTCACAAATGAGATCGATATTCCGGCATAATTGTCTTGAAAATTTGGTCTGTAACTTCATTTTCACCCTCCTCAGATACGTAGTATTAACAATAATCCAAAATAATACCACAATCATCCATAATTGTGTTTGTTGTCGTAAGGTCCATGACATCTTCAACGGTGGAGGATTCGGGCTAAGTAATTGCTAGGTCTAGTCAAGACTAGTAGAAGGGTGACTACGAGGGGACAATACCTGCAATAATATACTATATGCCATTATCTTAAGATGTATTATTTCATGAGAATACGTTAAGGGAGTTTTTCTCATGAGTATTACATCTGTTATTTTAATTGAGGAGAGGGCATAGAATCCGTTTATATTGGGTTCATTTCTAAATTATTTTTCGATTACTGTAAACATAGACTAATATTCTGTGTTTTTTTGTTTTATATATCATTGAGGGGAGGAATTCTACATGAACGAACAACTCATAAAAAGCGATGGAATAGTAATTTGTACTGACAGTTTCGGAAAGCAAGTTAACCCGGCAATATTACTGATTATGGGGGCTCAATCATCACTGGTCTGGTGGGAGGAAGAATTCTGCCAGCGTTTAGCAGAGACAGGTCGCTTTGTCGTTCGCTATGATAACCGAGATGTTGGACGTTCTACAACCTATGAACCTGGGCAACCGGACTATACTTTCGAAGACATGGCAGATGATGCTATTCGAGTATTGGATGCGTATAAGATTGAGCAAGCGCATATTGTGGGCATGTCCATGGGCGGCATGCTGACTCAAATGATAGCTCTGCGACATCCAGGCAGAGTTCTAACCGTTACCCTCGTATCAACGTCCAATTTTGCTCCCGATCTTCCACCGATGGAGGAAAAGGTTATGGACTATTTCTCGAATATGGGAGCAATAAACTGGACGAACGAACAATCGGTGGTCGATTTTGTGATAGGTAGATCAAGAATTCTAGTAGGTTCAAAACACGCTTTCGATGAGAAAAAAGTTTATAAATTAGTAAAAGAAGAATGGAAAAGAAGCAACAATATAGCCAGCATGAACAATCACGCAATGCTGTCAGGTGGAGAATCCTATCTGGCTAGGACAGGGGAAATAACCGTCCCTGCTCTGGTGATTCACGGTACTGAAGATCCGATTATCCCTTATGAACACGGAATAAATCTTGCTAACGAAATTCCAGGTGCAGTTTTACTGACATTGGAAGGTGCTGGGCATGAACTTCACTACGACGATTGGGATTTAATAATCGATTCTATTTCAAATCACACTTCAATACTCAATTAGGTCAGCTGATGTGTAGGATGTTGATTAAAGCTGTTTTTTAGAAATAGAATCTTCCTAATTAAAAAGGCAATCTCCTCTTTCGGAGATTGCCTTTTTCTATTGGCATGTCCTTATTGGTTATGAAAACTCAGCCAATCTCAGGCACAAGCATCCCAAAGCTCCATCAATTTAGTTATGGCTGCATCAATGTTGTCTAGGGACACACCATCTCTGGCTTCTGTAGATATACCTTCCAGGAAGGTAACGAATAGTGTGGTTAACATGCTAACATTTGTGGATTCTTGAAGTTCTCCGTTCTTGGTAGCTCGCTCAATACGAGCATGGAACTTGTTCCTAGTCACTGTTCTTTGCCTGGTCAATAGTTCTCGAATATGAGTGTTTTCCGGCGAACAAGTATTTGCAGAGAATATGACTAAACAACCCAAGGGATGGGTCTGCTCAGTCTGCATGATTGCTGAACTTCTTAAGGCTAATTCAATAGCTGTGCGTGATGAAAGTGAATAGTTTGTAAGGCTTGTCGATACTTGTCCGTATGTAGCCAAATACTGGTCCAGCGCTTCTTTGAATAATGCGTCTTTTGATTCAAAAGCTGCATAAAAGCTGGCTGAGGAGATGCCGCCCATCGCCTTTTTGAGCTGAGCCAAAGAGGTTGATTCAAATCCATGCTCCCAAAACAACATCATAGCTTGGGAGATCGCTTCGTCGCGACTGAATTTACGTGGTCTTCCGGTTCTAACCATGGAGTCGCCTCCTTTTATCTTGTACTTATATACTAATCGATCCAAAAGTAATTGACAAGACCGAGAGGCATCTTTAAAATATGGAATGATTGATCCATAAATAAAATAAAAGGAGGGCAAATCATTGGTATATGTGCTTGATTTTTCGCTTGAACTTGTTTTGAAATCGATTTTAAGGAGCTGCGCTAATGTCCAGCAATAATTCTTCTACTACTGCAAAAATCGCGTCTTCCGCTTCCTCTAGGTCCTTTCCCTGGCTTGGCCTGCTCGCTTTGGCTATGACAGGATTCATCTGTATTATGACGGAAACGATTCCGGCTGGTTTGCTTCCGCAAATAAGCAAGGGACTTTATATTTCAGAGGCAATGGCTGGTCAACTGGTCACTGTCCATCGGTTCTTTAGTGGCTGCCATCCCTGTAGCTATAGTTACCCGCCAATGGCGGAGGCGTCCGCTGTTACTTCTGGCTATCTGCGGGTTCCTGGTTTTTAACAGTGTCACCGCAATTTCCTCCAGCTACATACTGACGCTGGCTGCCCGTCTGCTGGCAGGAGTTTCGGCTGGAGTTCTATGGGGTATGATCGGCGGTTACGCTCTCCGCATGGTCTCTGCTACATTGAAGGGGAGGGGGATGGCGGTTGCCATGGTTGGAACGCCCATCGCCTTGGCTATTGGTGTCCCGGCGGGAACGTTTCTGGGGAATCTTATGGGGTGGCGTTCTGTTTTTGGAATCATGTCGCTACTGACTGTTATACTGATCGCGTGGGTGCTTTGGAAGGTGCCGGACTATCCGGGACAGTCCTCCGATAAGCAAGCTTCGATCTATGCAGTCTTCCTTACACCGGGGATTCGGCCCATACTATTGGTTGTACTGACCTGGATGACAGCACATAATATTCTTTACACTTATATTGCTCCATTTCTTGCGGCCAATGGGATAGGGGAGAGAGTGGGTCTGGCGCTGGCTTTCTTTGGCATTGCTGCTCTTGTAGGTATATGGATAACTGGCGTATTCATCGACCGTTGGCTGCGTAAGCTTGTCCTTATTAGTCTTATTTCCTTCGTCTTAATTTCTATTGCCATGAGCTTTAGCAACTCCAATGTCCTTATCATCTATATCATTGTTACGGTATGGGGTTTAACTTTCGGCGGCGCAGCAACGCTATTGCAAACGGCGCTTGCTCAGGCTGCAGGGGAGAGCAAAGTGGATATGGTGATGCCGATTAACACGACCGTATGGAATCTGGCTATCGCTGGCGGCGGGATGGCTGGGGGTGTTTTACTTGAAACTTTTGGTGCGGGATCATTTTCATGGGCATTATTCATACTCTTATTCCTTGCGCTTCTCGTGGCTTGGGGTGGCAAAAAGCATTCGTTCCCTCCACAGTAATTTGGTAATTAGTGAGGCTTTTTGGAAAAAATTAGCTTGTTATGACTTCTAACGTTAATGAGTAGAAGATATGAAGTCCTGCTTATTTTCCAAGAAGGGCTGACTTCGTCCAGCACTTACTCAGGCAACCGGACCGAATCCGGCCACCCATACAGTATTATCCTCGATGTGGACGTGATTCTTTTTCACTGCGTTCATAATGGGTGTAAATCCTCTGATCACATTTCAGATACTCGGCATTAGTCCTCAATTACCTTAGTGAAATATTCGCTAAAAATCAGTATTGATTTTTTTCTGAGATATCCTTGTTTTGAGGAACAAAATGCACTCTGTATTCGAACTCAAAACCTTATCTATATCATGAAGGAGAAGATGAATATGAGTATCTTAGAGGATTTATATTACGGAAAATGGTACCCAAGCGAACGAACCAAACCTAAAAACCCTGAGCTTGAACTAGTCCATCAGAAAATATCCGCTTCTATGAAAGCACTAAAAGCAAGACTGTCGGAACAAGATTACGAATTAATTGAAGAACTATCCGATTTAAATGATGTTTTGTTTTCTATATTATCCGCCTCAGATTATATTTCTGGATACAAAGCTGGTGCTTTGACGATGGTTGAAATATTTGATAGAAAAATTATTTAAATTAAGATAGATCCTAGTACTTTAAAGTTAAAAAAATGTATAGTTAAAAGGCTTTACATTGTGATTAAGGGGCACCAACGTTTAATAATATATAAGTCAGAGGTCGTAGGGATTAAGTCTTCTAATTCATATAACAATTAGTAATAAAGTCGGTTTTCCAAAAATTTGAATAATGTTATTATGTCTTAATGAACTCAACCGAGGTAAATTATGACAACAATTAAAGTGACACCTGAACAACTTATAACTGTCTCTAAGAAATTTGAGCTTGCGCAGCAAACGGCGATGCAAATGAATAGTCAGTTATCGCAGCAAATTTCGTTTATGGAACGATTTTGGGAGGGGATAACAAAGGAGCAATTCTATTATAGATTCCAAACATCTCAGAAGAATATGGCTGACTTTGTTACACTAACAGATTCGATTGCTAGAGAACTACGGCAGCATGCAAATAAGTTTAGATTAACAGATATGATGGAGGATGGGAATCTAGACCCAGGTTGCTTGCCACCTCCACCGAATACTTGCACAGTTCCTGTTGCAGATACACGAAATGCGCTCCAGAAATCGGCGGATAGCTTAACGGAGCTTGGGCAGGATTTTGTAGCAGCTAATTCAGAACGATATGAGAAAAAATTTGATTCAGTGTGGAGCTTCCTGGATTATATGTCGTACGGCATTCCGAAGGGAATGTATCAAGGGTACATGGAACGGGCAGCTAAACAAAACGATTCATGGAATGACATGCTCAATTTCGGTACATTTGGAGTATCGGGCATGATTCAGGGAGCATTTAATCCCACAAATGCATGGTCAAAAGAACATATGGCAAATTTGATTGGTACAGCTGGTTTGATGATAGGTTCTACGACAACCAAAGCGCTGATTAAGCCTAAAAATATTTTGGAAGGGTCTGTAAAGTTTGAATCGACTCAGAGTAAAGCCAATATTTTAAAAGAAAGCGAACAGCGCTCTTCTAATATAAAATCAGACGATTTTAATTATGCTGAAACTGGTGCTCGTAATATTTCTCCAGAGCAATTTTTTAGAGAAGAAGCTATTGCAGAAGAGTTGTATGAAAAATTTAGGAATTTAGGAAATCAAGACGTGGAAGCCATTTCTAAAAATACTGGTTTTTCAGAAAATAGAATTCAAAGAATCAAAGACCATGTTTTTAACGATACCCACATTAAAGATCATGGAATCGGGAGATTTGACCCAGACTTTGAGTTATCACAAGCGTGGGAGAGATTAATGGATGGGAAGTATGTGGATTCTGATGTACAATTACTACATCATGAGCTTTTTGAATCGAGATTTGAAGGTATATTCCATACGAATTACAGAACAGCACATGATAAAACTATAGAATCTGGAAGACCATGGAATTGGGAAAAGATTTATGAGGAGTGAGAATAATGGCCGTATATATAATCATGTTAAAAGATTACGAAGATGAGGAAAGAGTTGTATATAGTTATGGACCGAGTGAAGATGTAATGGGGAAAATAGAATATGACAAAAAAAATGAGGTTATAAATCAAATTTCACCGATAGTTTCAGAGAATTATGCTGACGAATTTTTCTTTAAGAGAGCGGGACGAAGGTTGGCAAGGATGATTATTAAAGAGAATGGAAACTTCGTAGAAAAAACTACTATTGAATCGTAAGTGAAATATATAAACTATCTTTACAAGAATCGTAGAAACAAATGGCGATGCCATTTTAGTTTTTTAAAGTAGCTCTCACATTAGGAGTTACTTTTTTTATTACAAGAGGTGCAGTACGAGGCTTGGGAAATACGTGTAGACAGAAGGCTTTCTTTATAGATGAGAAAGTTTGCTAGTGAAATCGAAGATATTGTAAATGAATTCTATTTAAGGGAATTACATCTGATTCAGATTATGTTAACAATCAATAATATTAAGGGGAGTACGTAAAGGGGATTTTGAGAATGGAAGCATTTATTTTACTTTATAAAGAACAGTATGATGAGACTGTGGTTGTGTATAGATAAGGTCCAAAAAAGAATTCATGAGAGAAAATCCAATTGAATAAAGATACTAAGTTATTTTCTGAGATTGAGCCTATACAAGATTCAAATCATTCAAACACATTTTTATTTTGACAGAGCAGCACAACAAATGGCTCGATGCTTCATTAAAGAAGGGGAGTATTTCCTGATAAAATGACAATTGGATCATAACTAAACTATAATACAATGATTATAACCAGAGCTTTCTCCTTAATTTACTGGAGTGAGCTTTTAGCTTAGTTAGCCAATTACGAAGACTAATGTAATATTTTTTTTCGAAAATGGCTCTTAAGTATTAGGTAAAAAGATCAGGTAACATCGACCAATAGTTCATTTGTATGATACTATAAGTACATAAAGTCGAAATAAGGAAGAAAATTCTTTAATTGTATCTTATTACATTTTATTAGTTTGAGGTGAACTCATGCAAGCTAATAGAAAAAGTATGAATGAAAATGATAATATGATCCTTTTTTCTGAGGTAGAAGGTATGTGCCCTTTCTGTTCTAAAAGCTTACTATATGTGAAAGATGGAATTAGGAGGAAGATATTTGAAGCTGCTCATATTTACCCATTAAATCCAACAAAAGAAGAATCCTTATTGTTAAAAAACGTAGAGAAATTATCTCAAAATGTAAACGATTTGAACAATTTGATTGCCTTATGTCGTGATTGTCATAAAAAATTTGATTCCCCACGAACTATAGACGAATATAAAAAATTACTCATCATAAAAAAGGAGATTATTAGAAGAAATGAGAGGAGAGCAGACTATCATAGTTATCAAATTGAGGCAGAAATTAAAATAATACTAAATAAACTTGTGGAAAACGAAAATGAATTATCTCCTCAGATTCTAAATTTAGATGCATTGAAAGTTGATGAAAAGGCGAATATAACTCTGAATAGACTTACAAAGAGACGAATTAAAAGTGATGTAGCGGACTACTATTTCTTTGTGAAGGAACAATTTATAATGCTGGACAAAGAATGTCAATATTCCTTTGATACAATTGCTTCTCAAGTAAATACATTTTACCTAAAATTGAAGAAAAATAAACATACACAAGAAGAGATTTATAATCATATGGCTGAATGGTTAAGTAAAAAGACAGAGAATAGTTCTCTAGAAGCATGTAAAATTATAATCTCTTTTTTCATACAAAATTGCGAGGTGTTTTCGTGATTATACCAAATAAAGTTATAAACTATAATGATTCGATTATAAATAAAATGTTAGTGCTACTAACCGAACTTTCTCAATCTAATTTCCAAATTAAAGAATTATACTTTAGTACTCAAAATTCTTTTGAAGAGATTGATGAATTTTTCTTGGAGAACTTTATATTGAAGAACGATAAAGGGGCAACGTTAAAATGGGGAAAATAATGGATGTTAGTTTAACTTTTGAGTCAAAAGATGAAGGTACAATTATAGTAGGAACAAACAAAGGATTAGATCATTTAACCTACCCAGAAATAAAAAAATGATAGGTAATAAAATTCTTATTAAATATGCAAATCAAAATGAAATGGTATTAAGCGTTAGCTCTGTTCAAATTTCAACTTCAATGGCTGAAAAGAAGAATATTGGAATACGCATTGGTAAGTTAGCATCTCCTGATCTTGTTCAAGTGGGGGCAAGTATTTACAGTTTGGAACATTAATTAATATCTGTTTAAAGGAAGAATAAAATGAATATAGTAAAAAAAATAGAAGAAGGAAAATGTTCAATACAGGAGTTAGAAAATTTGCTGGATGAAAAGAACCCCATAGTTTTATATCATGCATTGACCCATATCGGAAAAGAAGGCCTCCGTACAGAGGGAATTATAAAAAAGTTGAGTGAATTGTCTTCAAAAAGGGAACCTCAAGATAAGATGATAGGTCATTATAAAGTAGGAGACTTAGCAATAGCTACTATGATAAAACTTGGAGAAAAAGAAGATGAGATAACTGGGTTTAAGATATTAGATGAATTTGAAAAAAAGATGGTTTTCCGTTTATTTGAAGAAATCGAATGGTAATGCCTCCTGTTCGTTTGAATGAATGCACTTAATTCAAAACTTATTTCACCTCGAACCATGAGGAGAAATAAGTTTTTTTCATATCTAATGGAGGTGAACCAAATGAATAGAATACTTATTCAAGCTGTAGAGCGTTTGTATTCAATTCATTTTGAAAGTTTAGTCAAGTCCAAAATTCGCCGAAAACGTCGCTCTAGGAGAAACTACTTAGCTGCTGAGTGTGTAGAGTAAGAGCCTAACCAAAAATGGGTAACGGATATTACGCAATATTGAGTGGGCGAACGCTGGTGGTATCTTTCTGCGATAAGGACTTGCCAAAGCTTTTGCAGGGCAAAAGATGTGACCAGGCTGATCGTTCATAACGACTAGGGATTCCAGATACAAAATAACAATTGTTTATTTGATGTATTAAATTTCCAAATGATTATTGTCACCATGTTGACGATAATACAAAATGCTGTTATTGTAATTATAGTCAGTATGCTGACAATAAAAATAAAAGGATATATTTATGGAATATTCTAAAGCGCTTAGAGAGTTATATATAATGCAACAAACTTACGCTACTTTTTTTTCCGTCACTAATAAGTTGCAAATACAAGGCGACAACTATTTTGAGAAATTAACATCACGACAGTACATGATCATGCTGGCAATAGCTCATTTGCCAGAGGATGAAACGACACTTGTTAATATTGCAAGAAAGTTAGAAACAAGCAAACAAAGTGCACAAAAGCTTGTAGTCAATTTAGAGAATAAAGGATACTTGATTACGACACCAAGCAAACGGGACAAACGTGCCATTAACGTGGAAATCACGGAATTAGGGAAAAGAGTCATGCTGGAATGTGGTGAGAAAGCAATATGCCTAATGGCAGATATTTTTAATGAATTCACAACTGAAGAATTAGAAGTGTTATGGAGTTTATTGAAAAGAATATATGGTACTCACAACGAAGAGTACGTTGGTTTTGAGGAAGACGTAAATTATAAATTTGAAGACCTGGAAGGGTTTCAAGGAGCACAAATTCGAGCTTTAGATAGTTTTATTTTGCGGAGAAAACATTTTAAATGATGGAATTGAAAATAGGCAATATTTCCATTCAAGTTCTATATTTTTTTTGGAGGCTACGAGATGAAATTACAAGTACAACCAAGAGTTGCACTTATTGATGAAAAAATCGATTTTTGTGTCACAGGGTTACCACCAGAGGGCAAAACGAAAATAACTGCAACCATGCATTTTCCATGGGCAGTAAGTGAAAAGTATCAATCATTTGCTTGGTTTACTGCGGATTCAAATGGCAGTGTTGATTTATCAAAACACAAACCTGATTCTGGAACTTATGATTATATAGATAGTATGGGGCTTATTACTTCTTTACAAAAGATTAATAGTGAGGGAGGGAATATCGCTCTTAATATTTCAATAGATGATAGTGTATTTATTGATATAGTATGTGAAAATGGACAAGATCGAGAATGTATAAGACTAGAGCGTATGTTCAAGTTACCGGAAGTGAAAAGACAACAGATCACTGATGAATTTATGGGAGAGTTATTTTATTCTGAAAACTCAAATAATAAAACGATTGTAGTATTGGGTGGATCTGATGGTGAACGAAGTGGTCTTTCGCTTTTGTCAGGACCATTGGCATCTAGAGGTTTTAATGTTTTAACCGTTGGATATTTCAATGAAAAGGGATTGCCTAAAAAACTAGAGGAAATTCCCCTTGAATATTTTGAAAAGGTGTTCTCTTGGCTTAAAAAAAATCCATTAACACGTGCTAATGAAATATATGTACATGGTACATCTAAAGGCGGAGAATTGGCGTTACTTTTGGCAGCGCGATATAATTTCATTTCTAAAGTTGTGGCTTCTGCACCCCATGCATATTGTTTTCAAGCGTTGGATGGTTTGATGAGTGGTAAAAATGTTTCATCATGGTCATATGAAGGGAGATCATTACCATTTATACCCGTTGATAATGATATTTTTTACGACCATCAGCGTCATTGCTTAGAAAAGAATATACCTTTTGGTTTTACTACTACATATAAAAAAAGTGTGGAAAGGGCAAGAAATAAAGAGGAGGCTCGAATAAAAATAGAGAATGCAAATGCGAATTTATTGCTAATCTCAGGTCATCAAGATAATATTTGGAATACTCACGTGGCATGTGTAGAAATAATGAGTATTTTGAAAAAAAACAATTATAAATACAAATACAATCTTTTAGACTATAAGGATTTAGGTCACTCATTACCAATACCGTTTATTATACCTTTAAGCGAAACATTGAACTTAAAAATGGGTGGAGGCGTTTTTACTTGTGGTGGTACTTTAAAAGGAAATTCTTTTGGTCAATCAGATTCTTGGCAGAAAACAATAGAATTTTTTATGAATTAGGGCGTGTCTTCAAACTCTAGGCAAGCCAAACCATAATGGTGGCCAAGGCAAAAAAAGACTTGAAAGTACACGCCAATTTATCATAGTGAGTCGCCAGACGACGATAAATTCTTTACTTTATTAAAGAAGCATTCCACCAAATACCGTTTTTTTGTAAACGTCCTGATCATATTTTAGGGTGACTCGGCGATTTTTCTTTCCGGGAATCACTGAAATAGCCAGTTGTTCCTTCAAAAACATGCGAATGACATGGATATCTTACGCGCGGTCGTCAAACACTTGGGATGAACATTCCGGGATTATTCGTTTTAGGCTCCATGTTTTTTTCGACAAACACTAATGATGGAAGAAGATAAAGGAGTGAACGGTGTTTTATCCCAGTCCGAATATTGATTTTCAATACAAAAGCCGCGGCTCGATAATAAACGCTGAAGCGTGTCATTATCAGTAAAGCGACATGCAATTCGAGAAATTGTTTTCTCCAATCCCCAATCACGGAACGTGACCCAGTGCATGATCTGGTTACTTGAATCATACGACTGTGTCCCAGATATCTTGACTTTAATTCCATCTTTATCGATAAAATTTCCCCAGATGCTTTCCTCTTGGTTGGATAAATCGGTTCCCAAGGGGTTTCGTGTTTCAAAAACAAATATCCCATTTGATTCTAGGTGCCTGTAGACGGTTTCGAGTAAGGCTCGTTGATCCTCATCGCTCAAAAATGCCTGGAATGCATTTCCTGTCAAATAAATCATGGAAAAACGCTTTTCGGAATCGAATGTACGAGCATCAGCTTCAATAAAATCCACAGGCAAACCTTGAGCTTTAACCCGCGCATATTCAAGCATCGATGAAGAAATATCAACACCTGTTATATGTATCCCCGATTTTGATAAATGAATGGTTGTCAATCCTGTACCACAGGCAAGTTCCAGAACCTCGCCTGGGTTCAATCTAGCCAGATCAAGATAGAAATTGTATTTATTAGTCTCACCGCCAAATTCAAGATCATAATTAATCGGGTCTCGATACTCTTCAAGATTATCGTGATTTATCAATATGAATCACCCCTTCACTACACTACAGATTTCTTTAAATCATCCTTCATTATACCATCCATTCTCGGTTTTGCTATATATGGAAACCATGTTGATGTTTTATAAAAAAAGGACTGACGCGCCAGCACTTTTAAAACAAAAAAAGCCGCTAATTTAGCGGATCTGATGAGGCAATATCTTTTTACTGGACGAGAGCGTGTCTTTAAACCTAATTTAACATCACTTGTAGGAATTACACTACTAAGAGATACCATAACCCGTTTAAAAAATGCTGATTTGCATATACGTGATATTAAGGGAGAACTTTATATTGAGGAACGATAAAGGGGGCAACGTTTAAAATGGGAAAAATAATGGATGTTAGTTTAACTTTTGAGTCAAAAGATGAAGGTACAATTATAGTAGGAACAAACAAAGGATTAGATCATTTAACCTACCCAGAAATAAAAAAATGATAGGTAATAAAATTCTTATTAGATATGCAAATCAAAATGAAATGATATTAAGCGTTAGCTCTGTTCAAATTTCAACTTCAATGGCTGAAAGGAAAAATATTGGAATATGCGTTGGTAAGTTAGCATCTCCTGATCTTGTTCAAGTGGGGGCAAGTATTTACAGTTTGGAAGATTAAGAAATTAACACTAGGCATGTTTTGAGCAATTTTACGTAAAAAAGGCGGTTTCCCCTTTTGGGGAAACCATTCGTTATGCATAATTCTTTTAAATATTTATGAAATATCCGCATTAACCATGCTCTGAATTTTTTATGTGAAATACTTTTAGTATTCATCCATCTTTGTTATAGGAACTTATTCATTTCATTAAATGCTAACTCTCTGTGACCTGCTTGGCAATGTTGCTCACCGCCCGTTTCTTTAGTAAATACTTTGGTTGTAATGGACGCAGCATTGATTAATTCTTGTTGGATTTGAGCGAGTCGGCTAATAGGTACGTATTGATCATCTTCTCCAGCTAGTAAAAGAACATCTTGATTAATGAATGCTCCAATGCCTTGCATTGTGTGCTTTTCGAAATTTTTAATGAGATCAAAAGGCGTTACTTCACCGGTGTTTTCCATCCCTTTGGTAATCTTCCAATGCAAATCAATATTGTGAGTCATCATCTGTTCGAATAATGTATTCACTTGATCTACTTCATTATGATCGACTAGCTGTATCATACTCTGATACGTTTCTTCTGGCATCCCCATTTTTAAGGCATCTAAGCCACAATAGAAAATGTTAAAAGCAACTACTTTATCGATTCTCTTTTCGAAGGCTGCTGCACGCATAGCTAAATATCCTCCCCAAGAAGCACCTACGACTAACACGATCTAATTTGAAATAATCAATCACCGTTGATATGGGCTTTTCCCAGTAATGAATGAATTTTAGGCCGTTTTTTAAAGCAGTTCCTTGGCCAGGGCCATCGAATACAATAATATTGTAATCAATTCCCTTCATAAATCTCATCATTTTAAGCATCTCTTCCATGTAAGAATCATACCCACCAAAGACAAGTAATGTCTTCGTAGCTTCAGGTGTCAATAATTTTACAGCAGGAAGATAGGAATCTTCATAAGGAATCTTGTAGGGCTTATAATCAAAATCATGAAAGCATTTATAGAATGTTTCTCTATATTTCTGATACATTTTTCCTTTATTAGGGTCTGTGGTTACAAGATAAAATTCTGCGGCTTGATAGTAGACTGAGGCTAAATCATAGTCCTTGCTGTCTTCGCGTTTCTTTGCAAAATTGAGCCAAGCTTCATACCAGCTATGGGTGTCGTTTAATTTCGGAATCATTTTTTCCAAGTCAGCTTGTGCTCGATCATCTTCTTGATAATAATCATTGATAAAACGATTAATTTGAAGATTGAACTGTTCGTTATTGACATAGGATTTAAACATATACTGTCCTCCTTCAATTTGGGTATGTGCTTACTATAGAGTATAGTTACTACATAAAAAATAATTAGTATCGCATAATCTGTAAGATATCTTACACGATATATATAAAGTGTTCGAAAACTTACACATAAGGAGCAAGTGGTTAAATGAATGAAGATATCAGAATTTATAAAACAAAAATAGCTATTGAGCAAGCTTTAATAGAATTACTCCAACAACATAATTTTAAAGATATTACGATCAAAAAAATCTGTGATCAATCTCTTATCGGCCGTTCTACCTTTTATAGTCATTATTTGGATAAGTACGACTTACTAGAAAAAGTAGTTAAACAGTATGCTTCTGATTTTAAAGTTGAAATTGAGCTGCGTTTTAATTCCACGGAAGATGGCAAGGTGGCAAACGCCATAGAACTTGTAACCGATAATATGATTAAAAATAAGCTCGAAATTTCAACATTGTTAACCGTTCATGAAATATCCGCTGATTTACGTAAAGAATTTGAACAAATTTTGTTTCGGACTTGTTTAGATTATTTAAAGCAACAGAATTCTTCAACTTCGATCGCATTGGAGTATTTAGCTGAACTATATGCTGCTAACTCAATGACGTCTATTCAGTGGGTTTTGAAAAATGGTAAAGATACTAACATCATTCTTCTTTTAGATCAAAAGCAAGAATATATTTTTAATCAGTTAAAGTCTGATCTATATACAAGTTAGCACGCGTGGAGTATGGGGTGCAGGAATAAACAATGAAGATCTATTTTGTAAAATGCAAAATAACACTTTGTTAAAGTTCAATCGCGAATTAACAAAGTGTTATTTTAAATAATCTTCTCGTTCACAACATCGTTTCACCAAAAGGCAGCTTGCTGGAACTTTAACTTTATAATCCTTGGGTAAGTCCTAATATCTGATCATTCACATGTACATTACTTAATCCCCCGTGATAACAAACTACGGATGCAATGTCGAGATCTAAATACTTTTTCAATGAGAGATGAGCTGCATCCATATCCGGTGTGGTCGGGACATGAATTCCCCCGAGAATCCCGTTAACACTGTACATCGAATCCCCGGCAATAAGAGTCTTACTTTGCATTAAATAAAGGCTGATATGACCAGGGGTATGCCCAGGCGTATGGATGACTCGAATTCTGCCGCAAAACGGCAGTTCCTGACCATCTATTAAGGTATCGTCCACTTTGCCCTTCGGGGGATTCTCAAGGTGACTATCTTTTAAAAGGGGGATATCCCCCTGAATATACGGCTTATCTAGTTCGTGTGCATAGACTTTGATATGTTGGCCACACTCCTGCAAAATCTCAGGAAGACAACCTATATGATCCACATCTTGATGCGTCAAAATCACAACTTTTAGTTTGTCAAACGACACACCTACCTTTTCCATAGCCTCGCGTAAATCTTCCATTTGCCCAGGGAATCCTGTGTCTATTAAAACAGCGGTTTCTTGATCCCACAAAAGAATGGGGTGAATCATATTCCCATAAAAATCTAGCTGAAGCATTTCTACTCCCTGTGAAATTTTCAAAATATCGGGCCTCCGTAAAATGAAATTGCCACCCCATGCTAAAATAGGTTCAAGGGGCGAATCCAACTCTGTGGCGTTGCCGTTCCTTAATGTCAATGGATACGGTGCGAATGGATGTAATAGGAATAACAAGCGTCTGATATTGCGTAAGGTATTTAACGAACTTGTCGTCAATCTGATCCAGTACCCCGTCGCATACATTTGTCCCATCTATAAAATGAATAGTTACTTCCTCGCCTTGTAAGCTTGCTAACATGATATCACCTCGTATTATTTCTTGAAGTTTCTTGCAGATCATTAGGTTTTGAGCATACTCTACAAAGAAGTTATCACTTGATCAATAACACCATATTCCAGTGCCTCCTGAGCGGACATGTAAAAGTCCCGGTCCATATCTTTTTCGACTTTTTCAAAAGATTGCCCGGTCCGTTCAGCTGTGATACGGGTTGCCTTTTCACGAGTCCATAAAATTCGTTTTGCGCTGATCGCAATATCGCTGGCCTGACCTTGTGCGCCCCCGTGCGGCTGATGGATCATGATTTCACTGTTCGGCAACGCCGAACGTTTCCCTTTGGCGCCCGCTAGCAACAGGATCGCGCCAAACGAAGCAGCGAATCCCGTACATATCGTGTGTACATCGGGTTTGATGTACTGCATCGTATCATAAATGACAAATCCTGCGGAAGTAGAGCCACCCGGGCTGTTGATATACATGTAAATTTCTTTTTCCGGATCTTCTGCCGCCAGGAACAATAATTGAGCAATAATACTGTTAGCCAAATGATCATCGATGGCTGCCCCGACAAACACAATACGATCCTTTAAGAGTCTGGAATAGATATCGTACGATCTTTCACCTTGAGCGGTTTGCTCAACAACATAAGGAACATAAACACTCATTCTGATACCCCCAATTTCCCTGTTTTCAGTTGATTTCTCCTTGTAAACGAACCGAGATCGTAAAAAGATACGGAGGTTTCAATGGGAAAACGATTTGCGTAAACGGTGTAACTTTTACAACCACTTGTTCGTTTACATTGGAGGTAACAAATGGCTTTGCTCTAGGAAAGGGCAGAATAAGACCGTGGAGGAGAGGACCTATGCGCATAGATGATTCTATACAAATGACAGATAATACAATAAACATCGAGAACTTGGAGGAATTACAGGCGGTCCTGAAACGTTACTGTCTGTCGCTTACGAAATCAAATTGGGATGCGGAAGAACTGGCTCAGGACACTTGGATAAAAGCATTAGGTAAGTTAAATAGCTTCGAGCATACAAACCCCAAAGCACTTTTGCTACGAATTGCTAAGAACACCTGGATTGATGATATACGGAGAAAAGCAGTCTACACTCGAATATTGAATAGGGAACAAGCGAAAGTAACTGTACCGGATCATGGATCTTTTGAAATAGAGATAGCGTTGCAGTCCTTAATGAAACATTTATCTCCGCTTCAGAGAACTGTTTTTTTGCTGCGAGATGTGTTTGGATATTCGATTAGCGAGACATCCGACATGCTCGAAACAACGGAGGGAGCGGTAAAAGTTGCACTCCACCGGGCACGAAAATCGCTTGAAGCAGCCAAGGAGGATCTCCTCAAAGGAGAGTTATCCTTACCGGAAAGTGAAAACTCGAAGACTTTTCTAAGGGCGTTGACGGCGGCATATCAGATGGGAGATATTGCAGCAATGGTTATGCTCTCCCATCAGGATGAAATGGAGCCGGACGTGGTGATCGGAATCGTCAATCATAAGCTGCACCGGAGTCTCGCGTTAGTAAAACAAACGGATTCCCATACCATGAGTATGATAGCGGCGTAGTTTGCGAAGAGAAATGCGGGGCTGATCATAGTGGTTGTTTCTGACCCGGGGGTAGTGTCAGCTTCGCTAGTACTACCCCGTGTAGATCAAGAGGGTACTAGCGCATAGGACAAGCACATTGCGAATTTGTCTAGCAAAGCCACCTACCTAAACGAAATGAGTGTAATATTCCAAACGTACTTTTATTGATAACGATGCAAGAAGCCATCAACTAATTTGGCGTTTGTCATCTGAATTACGGACTGATTTTCCAGTTCCTCGGCCATATCATCATCCGTCATGGACACGAAAAAAATAATATCTTCTTTGGATTGGCCACATTGATTAAAAAGTACATCGTCTGTTTCCTTAACTACCTTGGCCATAATTTTTATCATTTCATCTTTATAGTCAAACACATTTTCGGTTGCATACAGAAATTTGCTAATATGATTGAGATGTGTTGTATCGCCATATTGATATTCGCTTAATCCCCATCTATAATAATTTTCATCTTCCTTGCTGTTGCACAGGTCTTGGGCTTTCATGTTTGTGATATGTCTAACAAGTGATTCCTCCGTATTAACAGCAAGAAACAAGGTGATAAAATCGCTGTCTGTGCCAAAAGCACAAGCGTAAACCTGCTCATTCTTCACTTCTTCCAGTATGCTTTTAAGATCATCCCAAAATCCTGCCCTAAATCTTTCCTCAAATTCATTTAGAAAATTGTTCATCTGGTTCATATACTCCTTTATCAGTTTTATACTTGCTTAGAAAACCCTTTTATTTGTTTAAAAAAAGTTGTTATAATTGTTAGATCAGTGTGTAGAGATATTGGTACTAGTTTTAATGACCAAAAATACATGTCGCATGATACGTCTACCATCTGAAATATTTTTATTTCGGAGGGTAACAATATGTATAAGGAAGAAAGACTGCCTCAAAACGCAAAAGAAGGTATATTATTTTTATTGATTATTTCAATTATTTCAGTAAACACGATCGCCCCCATTATTATGGGATTGGAACGAGGCTTTAGTAAAGAAAACTATTTAGAAACGCTAAAGATTATTCCGTTTATGTGGATTATCGTTGTTTTGTTAGTAAGATTGGTTGCAGGACCGTTAGTGGGTAAAGTGATACCCAAATTCGTAGGACAAACAGATGGATTTAATGCTAGAGTTTTATTGAATACTTTATTGAATGTTACAGTCTTATCTATGCTTCTAACCATTATAGGAACTTGGGTTGGTACGAAACAAATAAGCCTAGAACCTTTTCAGAACTTCTTTCACAGTTGGTTTAGAAATTTTGGTGTAGCATTTTGGATTGAGCTATTGGTCGCTCAGCCAATAGCAAGATTTGCAATGAAAAAAATACACGTAAGACAGGCTAGCAAAGCAGAGAGTGTAAATCCGTAACACGATACCAAAGGCATAATAAAAAAACGTATAACAACGTGGTTTTTCGTAAATCGGTAAGTTACAAACCATATAAAACAAGCGCTGGTTCCAGCTTGGGACCAGCGCTTTTTCGCGTTTCGGATTACGAACTTTCGTCAGGCCAAGGAGGGCGGGTTGGCGACTTATTTCCTAAAATGACCCATTGCCGCCCGTTCTCCTCTATTCTCGCTGGGCCGTTAAAATCAGTGGTCCGTCCGCAGTAACTGCGATCGTATGCTCATATTGCGCCGACAACTTGCCGTCGGCCGTTCTCGCCGTCCACTGATCGTCGTCGATCGTGATACGGAACGTACCTTCGTTGAGCATCGGTTCAATCGTAAACACCATGCCTTCCTTTAACCGAATGCCTTTGCCGGCTACGCCGATATGCTCGTAGCTCGGCTCCTCGTGCAGGCTCCGCCCGATCCCATGCGCCAGCAGATCGCGTACGACTGAATACCCGTTCGCTTCCGCATGTTGTTGAATCGCCGACGTTATGTCGCCGAGCCGGCCCCCCGGGAGTGCCCGGGCGATCCCCATATCCAAGCATTCCTTTGTCACCTTCATTAATTTTTGCGCTTCCGGCCGGATATTGCCCACCGCATAGCACCAGCACGAATCGCCAAACCATCCACCATATTCCACGACGATGTCGAGCTTCAGCAAGTCACCGTCCATAAGCGCCTGGTTCGAAGGAATGCCGTGGGCCACCACATCGTTGACCGAAATGCAAGTTTCGGCGGGGAAACCGTTGTACCCTTTCGTAAACTGCTTGCCACCCAGCTTGGTGATGTGTCTGGCAACAAAGTCATTGATTTCCCGGGTGGTGATCCCAGGCTCGATCAGTTTGGCCACCTCGCGGTAGCAGTCCGCAACGATTTGGCTCGCCGGCTTCATCTCTTCGATTTCCCTAGGTGATTTTAAAATGATCATTTTTGTCTATTCGCTCCTTATCAATTCTATAATTTTAAAAACCGGACGATATCTTTGGCCTCTTCGTGCAGCTTTCCGCGGCGAAGCGAAAGCGACGCGCAGCCGACCAAGGCGGCCAGCAGCATTTCCGCGCGCTGTAGCCGATACGGTGGCTCAGCCGCGTTTCCGCCGGAAGCGGCAGCCCCGTCCGCCGCACGACCGGTTTCCAGCAGCGAGGCAAGCGGCGCGAGCACCTCCCGGCGAAAGGCAGCCGAGAGTGGGGCAGAGCGCGCTTCAGGCAGCGAGGCAAAGCCCTCACCGGCCAGCTTATGCAGTAGGTACAAGGCGTGGTCCTCCGCCCAAAGCTGCAGCAGTCGAATGCTGGCGACGGCGACGGAGCCAAGCTCTGTGGAAGCGGCCGTTTCGCGGCTGCTGCTTTGGGAATCCGCGGCAGCCGAGTTCCCGGTGTTCGCCGCAGCAACCAAGCCGAAATGCCCGCCTGCCAGCGCCTCCCCCGAAGCCGAAGCGCGCGGGACCTCCAGCCATTCCCCGGCCCGCTCCAACGCGTCCCACAGCAGATCGTGGAGCAAATTGCCCTTATTGCTGTAATAATGGTATACCGTGCCATAGCCGAGTCCCGCCTGCACGGCCACATCGCGGATTTCCAGTAAAGGCCCTTTATTTAAAAACACATCGGCAGCGGCTTTTCGGATTTGCGCCAGACGCCGCAGCCGGATCTCTTCGTTTTGTTCCTTCGTACGTGGAGACATCTCGTCCGTTCACCTCTTTTATTTTTGACCTACTCTTATGTCAATATAAAACATCGGCTTGCGAATAACAAGAGTCGGGCAAACAAAAGTCCCGGCAACACCTCATAAACGAATGAAGATCAGTTATATATCAGCTCAATTTTAATGGTTTGATTGTACTGATATCATTTAGCTGGTCCCAGGTGAGCAGAAGTTATGCTATACTTGCGAAGTAAAAGGGGGTGCCTACTGATGGAGAATCTATTGGGATTGTCTGTGACTTCTTACACTCATGCAAAGCCAATTATTAGGAAAGCGTTACTTTGTATGGGGCGAAACAATTTTTAACGCTACAAGCTTTTTTAATATTTTTGGCTTTGCACCTTATTTTTAAGAATCAAAATAAGGGGCGAGCAAAATTGAGATATACGAATGCTACAAAAGTTTTACCTCAAAAACTAATTATGGAAATCCAAAAATATGTTCAAGGAGAGACGCTGTATATTCCTAAGCCAAAAACGGAATATATGGATTGGGGAAGTTTGAGTGGCGGGAGAAGGTTGCTTGAACAGCGAAATGCTGCAATCAGAAATGCTTTTCAAAATAGCAGCAGTATCGAGCAATTAGCTACGGAGTTTTTCCTCTCTACCGAAACCATTAAGAAAATTGTGTATTCACATAAAAATACCTAGTTTGCAAAGTGGCGTGGTGCTATACTCGCGTCAATGAATTTAATTTTGGCCTCATAACATGGTGAGCTTAGGGCGTGACCGGATGATCGTGGTGAAAAATCAATCCGTTCACGTCTTTTTGTTTGGCAAAAGGTTTGATATGTGTTCGCATTTCATTTTCTCTCTTGAGCTTTTTTACATACCGTTCTTGATCCCAAAATTCCGTTCACCCTCCCCGATGATCCAACAGACCCATTCTATTTCAAAGGCTGTACTCCATTTTTCATTATTGTTTTTATGCCAAAAATGATTCTAAATCGTTGTTTTCATTTATTAAGCTTATTTTAATCTTTAAAATATGAATATAAACAACAGCAACAATTAAAGGGAAAAATGTATTGATTCATTGTCTTAAAACAAGAAAGTGAGGAAACGATTACTATGGGAGAGCAAAAAAGTAGAAGTAGACATCTGATTGATCCGGAAATTATCAGTGCAGTTGATTTAATACCAACAACCGATCTTACCGAATCTACACTAATGGAAGCACGTAAAAATCAATCTCAAATGATGCAACAAATAGATGTAACGCAGATGTTCCCTATTACATTAGAAAAAAAGGTTGTGCCAAGTTACTTTAGTGGTCCAGATATTCAAATAGAAATCATTAAGCCCAAACATTCAAAGCATCATAAGATGCCTCTATATTATTCGATACACGGAGGCGGGATGGTCTTAGGAAGTCCAGTCGTGGATCGTCCTGCTAATGCATCTCTTGCTGCACAACATGGTTTCTGTTGTGTATCCGTGTACTATCGCCTAGCACCAGAGCATGTGCAGCCAAGTCAGTTACAGGATTGTTATTCGGGCCTAAAATGGTGTATTGAACATGCGGAAGAGTTAGGGATAGATACTCAGAAAGTTGCCGTAGGGGGCAGCAGCGCTGGCGGCGGTCTGGCGGCTGGCCTAGCCTTGTACATTCGTGATCAGAAGGAATTCGAAATCCATCATCTAAGATTGATGAGGCCAATGCTAGACGATCGGACAAGTACCGCACCAGAGCATCCATACGCAGGAGAGTTTATTTGGACAAAACAAAGTAATTATTTTGGCTGGAAATCTGTATTGGGGGAAGAACCGGGTCAAGAGGAGGTAAATGAGTATTATGCGCCGGCCCGTGCTAAGTCATTGGCCGGGTTACCACCGACTTATATAAATATAGGTACCATTGATTTATTCATTGATGAAGCATTGGTTTTTGCCAAACAACTGGCTTTTGATGGAGTCTTAGTGGAATTACATGTCTATCCCGGGTACCATCATATGTCTCCTGCGTTTCCGGATGCACATTTTTCAAAAGAAGGGGCCAGAACAAGTGAATACGCCTTACTGAAAGCGCTGGAGATCTTTGATATAAATTCTAATGAGTATAATGCTAAACGCTAATAAGGTACGACTGCAGTATATAAAGCACTGATGAAGAATATCCATCAGTGCTTTTTCATACCTACTTATGATCTGAATAAACAATTTATGGATAGATACGGTTGAGAGTCATTGATACTTCTTAATAATATATTAATTCTAATCTGATATCATCTTTTTTTCATCTCTTCCGACTTTTACCACCCATTTAGGGTAAAATAGTACCAAGCATAAAATCCAACTACGGAAGTGGTGATGTCCCATGACAACGAGCAGCAAACCGAATAGACTATCCAAGGAAAAATCACCGTATTTGCTACAGCATGCTCACAATCCGGTAAATTGGTTCCCTTGGTCAGATGAGGCTTTTGAAATTGCTAAACGTGATAACAAGCCTATTTTCCTATCTGTTGGCTATTCCACTTGCCATTGGTGCCATGTAATGGGGAGAGAATCTTTCGAGGATGAAGAAGTGGCTGAGCTATTAAACAGGGATTACGTATCCATTAAGGTGGATCGTGAAGAACGTCCAGATGTGGATCATATCTATATGTCCATCTGCCAGACGATGACAGGGCATGGAGGCTGGCCACTGACAATATTGATGACGCCGGATCAGAAGCCTTTTTTTGCGGGGACGTATTTGCCCAAGGAGCAAAAGTATGGCCGTGTCGGACTGTTGGAGTTGCTGAACAAGGTGGGCGCCCGGTGGAAAGAACAGCCCGAAGAGCTGGTGGAGCTGAGTGAGCAGGTGCTAACCGAGCATGAGCGGCAGGACTTGCTTGCAGGTTATCGCGGTGAACTGGATGAACAGAGCTTGAATAAAGCTTTCCATGAATACAGCCACACCTTCGATAAGGAATATGGCGGCTTCGGGGAAGCTCCTAAGTTCCCTTCTCCGCATAACCTGTCTTTTCTGCTGCGATATGCACAGCATACGGGGAATCAACAGGCACTGGAAATGGCAGAGAAAACGCTAGATGCGATGTACCGTGGCGGAATCTACGACCACGTAGGCATGGGGTTCTCACGATACTCCGTGGACGAGAAATGGTTGGTGCCGCATTTTGAAAAAATGCTGTATGACAATGCTCTGTTGGCCATCGCGTATACAGAAGCTTGGCAGGTGACAGGCAAGGAACTGTACCGACGGATTACAGAACAAATCTTTACATATATCGCAAGAGACATGACGGATGCAGAAGGTGCCTTTTATTCGGCGGAGGATGCGGATTCCGAAGGAGAAGAGGGGAGATTCTATGTCTGGGACCACTCTGAGGTAAGGGCTATACTAGGCGATGAGGATGCCGCCTTTTTCAACGATTTGTATGGGATTACACCTTACGGCAATTTTGAAGGCCACAACATTCCAAACCTGATTGATATCAATCTGGAAGCCTATCGGATCAAGCATGACTTGACTGAGCAGGAACTGGAGCAGCGGGTTAGTGAGCTGCGCGCCAAGCTGTTTGCTGCCAGAAAGCAGCGGGTTCATCCTCATAAGGATGACAAGATTTTGACCTCGTGGAACGGGTTGATGATTGCTGCTCTTGCGAAGGCGGGACAAGCTTTTGGAGACACAAGATATACAGAGCAAGCTCGGAAGGCTGAGACGTTTTTGTGGAATCATTTGAGACAGGAGAATGGACGGCTGTTGGCACGTTATCGGGACGGAGAAGCAGCTTATCCCGGTTATGTAGATGATTATGCTTTTTATGTGTGGGGCTTGATCGAGCTGTACCAGGCGACCTTCGATATAGAGTATCTGCAACGGGCGTTGACGCTCAATCAAAATATGATCGACTTATTCTGGGATGAGGAACGGGACGGATTATTCTTTTATGGGTCAGATAGTGAGCAGCTAATTGCCAAGCCTAAAGAAATCTATGACGGTGCGATTCCGTCGGGTAACAGCATTGCGGCTCATAATTTTGTGCGGCTTGCACGGCTAACGGGTGAATCCCGATTGGAGAATTATGCAGCCAAGCAGTTTAAGGCTTTTGGCGGCATGGTTGCTCATTACCCGTCAGGCTGCTCAGCCTTGCTCAGCGCGTTGTTGTATGCAACAGGAACGACAAAAGAGATTGTGATTGTAGGTCATAGGGACGATCCGCAGACCGTACAGTTCATTCAGGCGATTCGAGCGGGGTTCAGGCCGAATACGGTCGTTATTTTGAAGGATGAAGGACAGTCGGAGATTGCAGAGACGGTTTCTTATATCCGTGATTACGATCTTGTGGAAGGCAAACCAGCTGTATATGTGTGTGAGCATTTTACCTGTCAGGCACCTGTTACTAGGCTTGAAGATCTGAAGGTGTTGTTGGATTGAACTGAATAAAGCGATCAAACCTAATCCCCTCGGGGGTAGTAAGCATAAGGTGATTTTCGAAAATGACCCTATGTTTGCTACCTTCAAGGGGATTATTTTCATATTAAGAGGTAGGTATAGTGAGATGAAACTAATATTTTCTTAACATATGCTACGCATTTTTTTTAATATTTTTTAGGTATATTATATCAAAGAACCGGTTCCGACCAGCCTTGCTGTTTTCGAAAATAAGTACATATACCTATTTAACTAGCGTGTTTATATCTTTTATGTCCAAGCGTTTTAGCAGCAGATGTGAAAAATGTGAAAGTGAGTCTGTCGGGTGATTGTCGTCATCGGCAAGACGAAGAGGTTCGCCATAGGTTAGGAAATCCAGGTAATGAAATGGAGATGTTTATTAATGAAGAAGTTATCGGGGAAAAAGTGGCTAGTCGCAAGGATGCTCAGCAAAAATTTTAAAACGAAGCTAATGGTCGCCTTTATTGCATTTCTGATTTTACCGTCCATGATCGTGGGGGCTTTGTCGTTTGTGAGCGCTAGTCAGCAGATTCGAAACCAGATTGAAGAAAGTGCCGAGCAGGCTATCATCCGCACTAATTTTATTATTGATAGTACTATTGAACCCAAGGTACATGACGCAGAATATTTTGCAGAAAGACTAAAAGGCAATCGGGTAGAGACGGAGGAACAAGCGGCCAAACTGGAAGAGTTTTTTAAGCAATATGCTGCACTTCATCCTGAAGCAGAATCCATTTTTTATGGTACGAAGGACGGTAAATTTACAACCTATCCACAGAAGCAATTACCGGATAATTATGATCCACGAGTCAGACCTTGGTACGATAAAGCGATAAAGGAGCAAGCAAAGACAGCGATTAGTTCTCCCTATCTTTCGGCAAGCTCGAAGCAAATGACGGTTACGGTGTCCAAGGCAACGTTAGATGGATCGGGTGTTATTGGCATTGACCTGAAAATAAGTGGTATTAAAGAGACGTTGAACAATATTAAAGTAGGTCATGAGGGTTATGCTATATTGCTGGACAGCAACCATACTTACATTGTACATCCGACGAAGGAAGCAGGCACCAAAATTACAGATATTGAATCACGCATGTTTCAGAGCGATACTGGTGAATACGAGTATGAGTATGAAGGACAGCCCAAATATATGAACTATGCGACTAACAAGCTAACTGGCTGGAAGATAGGCGGAACGCTATATTTGTCTGAAGTCGATGAGGCAGCAGGACCGATTTTGATCAGCACTTTACTAACCATCATCGGTTGTCTTGTGATTGGTATTATCATCGTTTATTTCCTGATCCGTTCCATCATCAAACCGATTTTAAAGTTAAAAGAACAAGCGGTAAATGTGAGCGCCGGAGATCTGACACAGGACATTCAAGTAAAGAGCGAGGACGAGATCGGAGAATTAGGAGTGGCTTTTCAAAATATGCAGAATAACTTGCGATCTGTCATTCAGAACGTAGGGAACAGTGCAGATCATGTGGCAATTTCTTCGAATGAACTGACAATAAGCGCGGAACAAACCAGTGCTGCAAGTGAGCAGGTGTCCCAGGCTGTGCAAGAAATAGCCAGTGGTGCAGAGAAGCAGACTACAGGGCTGGAAAATAATTCGGTGGCCCTCGATGAAATTGCACAAGGAATCACCCAAATCGCTGAACGCTCGATTTCGGTAGCCGATTTGGCCAAACGATCTGCCTTGCAAGCCGAGGAAGGACGAAAGTCTGTTGAGCAGACAGGTGAGCAAATGAATTCCATTCATCAATCAGTAGAGCGTTCCAACCAGATGATTCAAACCTTGCAAGCCCGCTCTCATGAAATCGGTGAAATTACGAAGGTTATCGGCGATATCTCCAATCAGACAAACCTGCTGGCATTGAATGCAGCTATTGAGGCAGCCAGAGCGGGTGATCATGGAAAAGGCTTTGCCGTCGTTGCTGATGAGGTGCGCAAGCTGGCAGAGCAGTCTCAGACATCCGCCACACAGATTGCCACCTTGATTGCCGAAATTCAGCATGAAACCGAAACAACAGTGAAGACGATGGACAGGGTTACGACTGAGGTGCAGGATGGACTGCAGATTTCCAAAGCAACCATTGTCAAGTTGGGTCATGCGATGGAAGGCATTCGAGAGACAACACCTCAGGTAGAGGAGGTCGCTGCGATTGCACAGCAAATATCAGCCAGTGTACAAGAGATTGCAGCGACAGCCAACGAACTTGCGACGATTGCAACCGGTAATGCCGCCACATCTGAGGAAGTTGCCGCCTCCTCACAAGAGCAGCTGGCTTCCATGGAGGAAATATCAGCTTCTGCACAGTTGCTTTCAACCATGGCTACTGATTTGAAGGTGATGATCAGTCGTTTCAAATATTAAAACGAGCTTGAACCCTATGGAATCTATAGTACAATGAATGCTCGGGACAGTTCTTTAAGCCTTATGGCATAAGGAATCTGTCCTGAGTTTTTTTATATTTTCGATTTATTGTACAAAACATGGAAGATTATAAGGGGGGCGAACACTTGGTTCGAGATTTAATGCTATGTGCTATCGTGATATTATTGTTAGTTTTGATTTTTCAGCGTCAGCTTGTTCGTCAGACGATCGCAGGTGTATTTTATGGAGTGGCAGGAATTCTGCTCTTATGTATTGGTATAAGTGATAAAACACTGCTGACCTGCTTGCTGGAGCTAGGGATTGGTCTAATGTTCATGACTCTGTTTGTGCACACTTTAACCACCGCTAAGTATACATATGGACAACGTTTGTTAAACAAAGACCGTGATCTGCTGAATTTACTTCGGGTCCAACCGGGTTTTACCTTCAGGCTGGAGAAAAGTGGTGATGAATTTTATTATAGGCTGCTTGAAGGGGAATTGCTAGAGCGCGTAGGTCTGAATCTGCAAGTCAACTACAACAAAAGGGAGCATGTGAAGCGTCTCGGGGACATATTGGAGCTTTCCTCTGAAACGATGGAGCAGCTTAGTCAATACTACAAGCAAGCCTGGTTTGGTGATCGAGCCGTATTTGAATTGGAGTTTTGGGAATATTCGGCTCTCATTACCTTACATCCGGTTAAGGAGGACGGGATTACTAGGTATGTTATCGGTCACGTGTTGGATATTACAGAGTATAAAGCCTCCGGGCAGAAGAGAATGGAGATGGACGAGGCTAACCATGCGAAAAGCATTTTTTTGGCTCATATGAGTCACGAAATCCGCACCCCGCTGAATGGAATCATCGGTCTGTCAAAGCTATTGAATAAGACTGAACTGACTGCCGTTCAAAGAGATTACCTCCACAAGCTTCTTGCCTCCTCGCGTACCCTTTCATCCATGCTCAGTAACGTATTGGATTTTTCCAAAATGGAAGCCGGCAGTCTGGAGCTGGAAAAGGTAGAATTTGAGCCGGAAAAAATGCTTCGGCATCTCGCAGATACCGTTGGAACTTTGCTGGAAGATAAGGAAATAGAGATCGTATTTATAACGGACCTGGCGTTACCGAAAAGGTTTAAGGGAGATCCGCTTCGAATGGAGCAGGTGCTTTCAAATCTTCTGACCAACGCCATCAAGTTTACGGATCAGGGACATGTATTGTTACAGGTGAAAATGCTCAGTCAGCAGGGCGGACGAGTAGGCGTTTCTTTTATGGTAGAAGATACGGGAATAGGAATTTCCGAGACGTGTATGGACAAGCTATTCGTCCCTTTTATCCAGGCGAGTACCTCAACCAGCCGCAGATATGGGGGCTCTGGGCTGGGTTTGGCCATTAGCAAGCATTTGGCTGAAGCTATGGGCGGGAAAGTAGAGGTGAAAAGCCAATTAGGAGAGTACAGTCAATTTTACTTTAATGTCGAGTTGGATACCGGGGAATTGAATGCGGGAAGCACACGAATAGAAAAACAAATCAAAGGCAAAGCCTTAATTGTTGCGCAGCATGAACTGGTGAGGTACAGTTTGAACGAATTACTGCAAGATTTGGGGCTAAAACCATTCACTATTTCATCCTTCCAAGAAAGTATGGACGCTTTTCAAAAGGGTGAGCATTTTGATTTTGTTATCATTGATATGGGGATGGAAGGTTTTAGAGAACTGGACTCCCGGAGGCAATGGCTTCAAATGCTGGATAGGCAGATAACTCAGATCATTGGACTTACAACCGTGTTTCAGATGGAAACCATAGCTGCTGGGGACATGGATCATAGGATCGATGCCTTTTTGTCCAAGCCTGTTACCCGGAACGCTCTGCTGGAGGTTCTCTGCTGGAAGAAGGAACAGTCAGTGCCTGTAGATGGTAATACTCTGGAGACTCATGTGACCATGAGTTCCCGCAATGAGATGGGGGATACAACACAGAAGTATCAAATTCTCATAGCAGAGGATAACGAAATTAACCAGGTGGTGATTACCGAGTTTTTAGCAGAGCGTAACTTTGAGGTAACGATGGTCACGAACGGAAGAGAACTAATAGCGTTACTGGAACTGCGTTACTGGGATATGGTGTTGCTTGATCTGCATATGCCAGAGATGGATGGTTTTGAGACGGCGAGACATATTCGGAGAAACAAAGCTTTTAACAGGCTTCCCATTATCGCTTTTACCGCTGATGCTGTGCAGCATGAACAGGAAGTTTGTCTTCGTGCCGGTATTAATGCCGTGCTTCTCAAGCCTATCCATGAACTGACCGCTGCTAGAGTGTTAACTAGTTGGATTAACTTAGCATGGCTGCAAGATTTACATGGTATTCACGCAGATCAGGCGATAGCCGCTATGGATGGCAAGGTGTACATTTTTCAATTTGCCCTTTATAAATGGATTCAAGAATACCAGCATCTTGATAAGAGAGTACTGAAAAAAATGGGCAATGGGCAGTTATCTTCTGCTCTTCGATTAATCCACTCGCTTAAGGGAGGAACGGGGAATCTATGCGCGGCAGAGCTGCTGGCAAAGGTGATAGAGCTGGAAAAGGCATTGAAGCGCAGCGATGAAACCTCAACAGGTGAACTGTATCCAGACTGGAAAGAGCAACTCAGTATGGTTCAGAAGGAGATTAATCAGATCAAGTCATCACTTCCCTGGAGCTGACCGTATTATTGCATAAATTTGTAGCCGATTCCCCAGATGGTCTTGATCAATTGCGGTTTCTTAGGGTCTTTTTCAATTTTTCTGCGTAAATGGTTAATATGTACGTCCACAGCCCTCTCATTAATAAAGGAGTCTGTGCCGCGGAGAGCTTGAATCAAAGCATACCTGCTGAATACAATTCCCCGGTTCAAATAAAAAAGCTTCATGAGCTCAAATTCTGAATATGTTGTCTCCACATTCTGTCCGTTAACGGTAATCATTCTTTTCGCTAGATCCAAAGTAATGCCCGTTTCAGGTTCAGGTGCTCTGCCTCTTCCTTGCAAGCGTGTGATTTCAATACGACGGAAAAGAGCCTCCATCCGTGCTTTTAGCTCTTGCATACTAAAAGGCTTGCAAATATAATCATCTGCTCCCAACGTAAGTGTACGAATGCGCTCTGATATGTTGTTTTCTGTAGAAATCACGATGATGGGCACGTCCGTATGCTTGCGTATCAGTGGGCAGGGATTTATTCCATCCAAATCTGGAAGCAACAGATCCAACAAAATAATATCGGGCTGTACGATCTCAAGCCTAGCAATACCCTCAGACGCTTGTTCCACTCGAGTAACATTGTAGTCTTCTCCTGTTAAATACAAGGAAAGGGTATCTCCCAGCATATTGTCATCTTCAATAATTAAAACATTAGACATGATCATATTTCCTTATCTTTCTATCAAATTCGAGCGAAATAGTTAGGATAACTGCAATGTTTACAACAAGTTTTTGGCAGGTCCTGTTGATAGAGTAAACTCCTTTGGACAGTCTGTCAAAAGATCAGGCTTGTTGTGGCAATCCTGTGGACAAATAGTCCAGATATATATCTATTTGATATGGAAATGTACTATTTTTGAGATTTATTTCTATAATACGACAATTTTCGTTTTCTTATAACAATATACTACAAGGCGTTGATGATAAATTACAAAAATTTAACAAAACACCTCAGAAACATGCATTGACTTAAATGAAAATTATGGTATTTTATTACATAGGAGTTGACATCCTCTGATAGGCCTCTTAGAAAAACCCACTATTTAATCTTCTACTAACTTACTCTCAATGTGCTATCTCTGTATTTAATTTTCGTACTTTAATTGTTCTTGCGATCATACTTATGATTCTTTGGTGTGGATATCCCATTGTGAATTCAGACTGTCTACTCTTTTAGATTACATATTTACATTTTTTTGCTTTCCATGCTTGTATTTTTTAAAATCAGGTCAGCGGGAGGACGAGAGATCATGAACACATTCGAAGTGCTGGAGTCCAATGTAAGATCCTATTGCAGAAGTTTTCCAGTTGTTTTCAACAAAGCTAAAAACGATGTACTGTACACGGAGGCAGGCAAGGGGTACATTGACTTTTTTGCCGGTGCAGGGGCTTTGAACTATGGGCACAATAATGATTTTATGAAAAACCGGATATTGGATTATTTAACTTCCGATCGGATTATGCATGGTCTGGATATGTACACGACGGCCAAGCAAGAGTTTATGGAGTCTTTTTCAGAGCGTATTCTCCAGCCCAAGGGCTTGAATTATAAGCTGCAATTTTGCGGACCGACCGGAACCAATGCAGTGGAAGCAGCACTGAAACTTGCACGCAAGGTGAAAAACAGAAATGGTATTTTCGCTTTTATGGGTGCGTTCCACGGAATGTCGCTGGGTAGCTTATCTATTACCAGCAACAACTCCATGCGAGAGAGCGCAGGGGTACCCCTGAACAATGTTACCTTTATACCTTATAACAGTACATTTAACGGAATGGATACCATTTTGTATATGGAGCAGCTTTTAACAGACACCCATTCGGGTGTGGAAAAGCCTGCCGCGATCATTTTGGAAACGGTACAGGCTGAAGGCGGTATTCATATTGCAGAGACCGAATGGCTGCGTGATTTGCGACAGCTGTGCGATGATCATGATATTTTGCTCATTGTTGACGATATTCAAGTCGGTTGCGGCCGGGTTGGATCGTTCTTCTCATTCGAGCGGGCGGGAATCGTTCCTGATATGGTTGTTTTGTCCAAATCGATCAGTGGATACGGATTGCCAATGTCTCTGTTGCTACTCAAGCCAGAATTGGATATATGGAGTCCGGGTGAGCATAACGGTACTTTCCGTGGAAATCAGCTTGCTTTCGTCGGGGCAAAGGCTGCGCTGGAGTTCAGAGATACGGTAGAGCTGGAAGCACAAGTGAAGGAAAAAGAGGCTTTTGTTCAGCAGTTCTTGCGTGAACATATCCAATCGATAGATCCTCTTATTGAAATTCGTGGCATGGGATTGATCTGGGGGATTGATGTGTCTCATCTGGGAGAAGCGTTCGCCAAGGAGGTAGCGTCTCTCTGCTTTAGTAGGGGACTCATTATTGAACGTGCTGGGCGTAACGATACGGTAATTAAAATTATGCCAGCGTTAACGATAAGCTTGGAAAACTTGCGTAAGGGCTGCGAAATTATTAAAGAAAGTATGGCACAGGTAACCAGTACCTTGGTTACGATGTAAATCGATCAGTAAAGCCCCTTGGCTGGAGCTGCCGTCTGCTGTAAAGCAGGTATGGCGGGCGCCGTCCAAGGGGCTTTCTAGTAAAAAATTAAGAAATAACCGTTTGCGCGTATTTTTGTGCGGATTGTTCTAGTTGCTCATCGGTCAATACTGCAGCACCATATTGTACGAAATAAGGGAGCAATTTGACACCAATCATATGGGCTGTAGCTTCCAGAGGTCTCAACAGCTCTTCGATCGTATACCTGTTCCGTCCGTCATGTTGATAATTTTCCTCAACGCTGGCAGCAGACAAGGCGATCAACAACTCTTTGCCCTGTAGCTTGCCACCTTCGCTTCCATAAGCCCAGCCGTAGGTTAGAACCTTATCCAGCCATTTTTTCAGCAGGGAAGGAGTGCTGTACCAGTAAAAAGGGAATTGCAGAACGATACGGTCATGCTGCTCTAGCAGTTCCTGCTCCTGGGCGACATTGATTTGCTCATCTGGATATACTTCATAGAGGTTGTGAACGGTCACGTCGGATTGTTTCTTGAGTTCTTGCACCCATCTTTTGTTAATGCGAGATTGCGCAAGATCAGGGTGAACGACAATAACGAGGGTTGACATTTAAAAACCATCTCCTTCGAACTTATTTATTGTAAGTAAATAACCAATACATATGTAACAATTTTAGTTTCAACTTATGGAATTGTCAACTCTATTACATTTTAAGCTCTATATTCAAAAGACTCCGGCAAGCTCATGCCGGAGTCCATCAAATGAAGTGTTTTTACATTAAGCGATATGATTAAGAGCAACAATTTTGTTTTTCCCAGAGCGCTTAGCTTGATACAGATAGTCATCTGCTTGCTGAAAAAATACATCTTTATCTTTGTTCATTTCCTCTGTATAGCTTTTCAGTCCAATGCTTACGGTTACAGAAACGAGCTGCAATTTCTCCTGAAAGGTCATTTTCTCCACTTCACGCCGGATGTTTTCGACGATCTGATAAGCTTCTTCGAAAGTATGCTCGAACATCAAAATAGCAAATTCCTCACCGCCATAGCGAGCTGCAATGTCATTTGCGGTAATCTGTTCTGTAATGATTTGCGAGATGCCTTCCAAAATTTTATCTCCGAACTGGTGTCCGTAAGTGTCATTGATCTTCTTGAAATTATCAATATCCACTAACGCCAGATGGATGATCGCGCCTTGTTCGGCATATTCGAGTGCTTTTTCATAAAAGTTTTGAAAGGACAAATGATTGTACAGCTTTGTCAAACCATCAGTCATTGACATTTTGCTGATAATCGCGTTACTGATCATTAATTCCTGTTGGGCACGCTTTGTTTTATACAAATCCACTAACAAATCGCGGCCGCTGGCCTGAATAATGAGAGCAAGAAAGGTGGACATAATTAAAAAGGTTGGAATCGCCACGATATCAAAGTCTGACAAATAGCTGCGGAATGATTCATCTGCTGCCAGCAACAGAAAAAAGACGACCACTTGCAATACAAAGGAAAGCCATATTAAGCGACGATTGAAGAACAGAATAGAAGAGAAAATAGGCAACAAACATAGCGCAGGAATAATCCGGATATCATAATTTAGGCGAATAATCATCCAGCAAATGACGGTGCTTGCCATAAACAGGATCGCAAAAGAATACCTGTTAAATTTAAAATGAGCCAACTCTGCCAGTAAGTTGGAACCACTCATGATTAGCGTGGGAATAATAAGGGTTCCGACGTAAAATTCATAAGGCGAAGCGTGGTAATCAAGAAATAAGTAGCTGCCCAGCTGGACGATAAAATGTACAGCTATAATCATCCAATATAGTAATAACATTTTGCGCACCCAGCGGGCTTGTTTTGTTTTGTAATCCATGGTTTGAGTAAGCCGTTTTGTCTTGTTCATGATGTCACCACACTTAATGTATCTTTAGCCATTCTCGTATTATAAGATACTATGTGATGAAGTTGAAGCTAATTTTTTTGAAGGCCATGAACTTGTTAGCCTAGCAACACTTTTACTTGGTGGATAGCCCCGTCCCCTGCAACCGACAGGGTATTATTCGTAAGGACGGTGCCATCTAAGGTAACTGTAACTACACCCTTGGAGACATGCTGTGGATTCGTGATATGAATCACGTAGGTATCACCGCGGAAGACACGGGTGACTGTGAATTCGTCCCAGGCTGTAGGAATGCACGGATCAATACGCAGACCATCCCATTCAGGCTGAATACCGAGAATGGATTGAGTAATAGCTATAAAGTTCCATGCCGCTGTACCCGTCAAAAGACCCAACACATGATTATATTCGAAGATAAAGCCGTTCTTTCTTTAGAAAGACATTTCCTGCCTTATACAAAATGTGCTTGATTTTCTCAAGCATTCTTCTGGAATTTGCAAAATATTTGAAATGGGTAAATATACCTTTTTATGCTAAAATGAAAAAGTTAGAACTTAGCAAGGCAGGAGGTTGCAAGAATGGCACCTATCACATTATTTTTTATCCCGTATGCAGGCGGATCGGCGTCGGTCAGCTTCAAATGGAAAAAGTTGCTACTTCCGCAGATCAAGCTTGTTCCACTGGAATTAGCGGGCAGAGGTATTCGTTCTGGGGAACCGCTAAAGGAAAGCATTGAGGAGATGAGCGAGGATCTGTTGCACAAGATCAGCGAAGAGATAGCCCCGGGCGATCCTTATGCCATATACGGACACAGTATGGGGACGATGATCTCATTCGAGCTGTACTACAAGCTGGTGGCGAGTGGATATGGAAAGCCTGCTCATCTGTTCGTTTCAGGTGGACGGGCACCGCATGTCCCAAGAAATTCCCCGTGGTTACACGATCTGCCCGCAGATCAGTTCAGGACGCATTTGCAGCGGTACGGTCAGCTTTCGGAAGCGATTTTTGACAATCGGGAATTATACGACTATTTTATGCCAGTGTTAAGAGCGGATTTCAAAGCTGTCGAGTTGTATAAGTACATGGCTAAAGCCGCACCTTTACATTGTTCTATCACCGCTTTGACGGGAATGACCGATAACACGGTGACCTTACAAGATGCGGAGGCATGGGCACACCATACGGATCAGCAATTTCGTATGTTTACCTTTGAGGGAGGACACTTTTTTATTCATGATGAAGTGGAACGGATTACGCACATCATCAATGAGACCTTGGAGCAGAGTACGGTAACAAGTACCATACAACAATAAAAATAAGAGGTGATTTTTAGTGACAGTAGGTGTATTGGCACATTTGTTTGGCAAGTTGCCTTATCGTGAATTGGCTGCAAAGGTAGGCGCAGCGGGCTTTACTCATGCTCAGCTGGCTCCGTGGAGAGCGATCAGTGATGTAGATTTTAATAAACCGGGTAAGTTCAATCCGGGATTGGCACTGTCTATCGCAGAAGAATTTCGTAAGCATGGTGTATCCATATCAGTGCTCGGGTGCTATTTACATTTTTTTATACAGGATGAGGAATTGCTGCGTGAAAATGTAGAGCGCTTCAAAGAGCTGATCCGATATGCAGGTCTGTTAGGAGCACCAATGGTTGCAGCTGAAGTCGGACGTAATGAGGACGGTACCGCCTATACGGATCGTGACTGGAGAGTTGTAAGGGAAGTAGTGCGTGAATTAGCAGATGAAGCGGAGAAGTGGGGCGTATTCGTAGGATTGGAAGCTGCAAACGATCACTTGGTCGGAACCGCCGTAGAGTTGGCTACCTTTCTGGAGGAAGTACCTTCTTCACACATCGGTGTTGTGATTGATCCGGGTAATCTGCTGAAAACGGAAAATCTGGCGCAACAGGATGAGATCATCCGCGAAGCTTTCCAACTGCTGGGCCCCCGGATTATCGCAGCGCATGCCAAAGACCGGCGGTTGTCATCGTCAGGTGAAATTGAGACGGTGCCGCCGGGTTTTGGAGACATGAACTATGGCCTCTACATGGAACTACTGGAGCAGTACAAGCCGGGGGTTCATATTATTATGGAAGCTGCTCAGGAGCATGAGATGGCTGAATCCAGACGTTATATCGAAGGTCATCGGATAGCCGCTCAGAAAGCGCAACAAGTGCAGACGAGATAGTGCATTCTTTCATATAATCAGGAATGCTACGTTAATAATTGAGAGACTTGGAAGCGCCTCCTTTTCCAAGTCTCCGTTCCTTTATCCTTCTTTAACCTTGCACAACCGCCACGATTACAATGACCCAGCTTGCCAAAAAAGCCAACCCGCCAATGGGGGTGATTGCCCCAAGCTTTCTCACACCGGATATACTAAGGGCATACAGACTGCCGGAAAACAGGAGAATACCCACCAGCATAACCCAACCTGCGGTTACGATGAGAGAAGAATGGACAAGGCTGTCAGCAAGAACTCCAAGCAGTAGCAAACCCAGTCCATGAGCGATTTGATATTGAATTCCTGTCTGGAATATGCTGAGCATGTCTGCGGAAAGTCTTTTTTTCAATGCATGCGCGCCGAACGCTCCCAGAGCTACGGCTAAAAACATCACGATACAACCAAGCAATAGCAAAATTTTCATGTTTTAACGCCTCCCTGTGAAATAGTACCGATTCCAATCGATTTCGTCAATTTTCCTTGTGAATCTCTAAACTTATAGAATTTTTCGACTCTCATCTGGCGCCTAGTATGATATATTTTTTCCAGGGCCAATGCGAAGCATTTGGAGCAATAGACAGCGTGTCCTCCACCTTTTTTACGGGAAAGTGAGGTGATGATGCTGTCTTTTTATGCTGTCGTTTTTCGGAATAATATCTTGTGTAAAGCCAAAATTGATAATGGAGAGGATGAATGCAAAAGTGATCAGGAGAAAATCCGTGTTCAGGAAATCTGTCTCTATGGTCATGTCAGCCATTTTGGTACTTTCGTTAACCTTGGGCTTATTTCAGGCAGGACCCGACCGTGCATCAGCCGCAACACCGGAATCGACACGTTTTCTACAACTATATAAACAGCTGAAGGATCCGGCTAGCGGATACTTTTCAAAAGAAGGCATCCCTTATCATTCCGTTGAAACGCTCATGAGCGAGGCTCCGGATTACGGACACTTAACGACTTCGGAAGCGTACAGCTACTGGATGTGGCTGGAAGTGCTGTATGGTCATTATACCGGGGATTGGGGACATTTGGAATCCGCATGGGACAACATGGAGAAATATATCATTCCTGTTAATGAAGGCGACGGTAAGGAAGAACAACCGACAATGAGTAACTATAATCCGACCAGCCCCGCCACTTATGCCGCAGAATATTCGCAGCCGGATCAGTACCCAAGCCGCCTGAGTGGTCAGTATGGTGCTGGCAAGGATCCACTGGACTCTGAGCTGAAGGCAACCTATGGCAACAACCAGACTTATCTGATGCACTGGTTGTTGGATGTGGATAATTGGTACGGCTTCGGCAATCTTCTGAATCCGTCGCATACAGCTGCCTATGTAAACACCTTCCAGCGTGGGGAACAGGAATCAGTCTGGGAGGCTGTACCGCATCCATCACAAGATAATCATAAGTTTGGCAAGCCTAATGAAGGATTTATGAGCCTGTTCACCAAGGAAAATAATGCCCCGGCACAGCAATGGCGTTACACGAATGCCACCGATGCAGATGCACGGGCAGTCCAAGCGATGTACTGGGCAAAGGAATTGGGATATGACAACTCCGTATATTTGGATAAAGCCAAAAAGATGGGAGACTTTTTGCGGTATGGCATGTACGATAAATACTTCCAGAAAACCGGAAGCGCTTCCAATGGAAGTCCTATTGCTGGTACAGGCAAGGATGCCAGTCTTTACCTGATGGCATGGTATACGGCTTGGGGCGGCGGACTTGGCCAAAGCGGCAACTGGGCTTGGCGAATTGGTGCCAGCCATGCGCATCAGGGCTACCAAAATGTCGTCGCAGCGTATGCGTTGTCCGATCAAGATGGTGGATTAATACCGAATTCACCAACGGCGGGACAGGACTGGGCGACCTCGCTGAAGCGCCAACTGGAGTTTTATACTTGGCTGCAATCCGATGAGGGGGCCATTGCAGGCGGAGCGACGAATAGCTGGGATGGTGCCTACAAGGCTTATCCATCTGGCACAAGTACCTTTTATGGCATGGCTTATACAGGGGCTCCTGTATATAACGATCCACCGTCGAACAACTGGTTCGGGATGCAGGCTTGGCCTGTCGAGCGGGTTGCCGAGCTGTACTACATTTTAGCCAAGAAAGGGGATACTTCGTCCGAGCAGTTTAAAATGGCTAAACAAGTGACGGAAAACTGGATAGCGTGGTCCAAGAACTATGTATTTGCCAACGAACGGCCTGTGACTGATGCACAGGGATACTATTTGGACGCTCAAGGTAAGCGTATTCTGGGTGGCAAGAATCCGAAAGTGGCTACTACAGCAGCTAAAGGGGAATTCTGGCTGCCGAGCAATCTGGAATGGAGCGGAAAGCCTGAAACCTGGAGCGGATTTGCCAATCATAAAGGGAATACCAATCTCCATGTGGTAACAAAGAATCCAGGGCAGGATGCCGGAGTGCTGGGCAGCTATGTTAAAGCACTTACTTTTTTTGCTGCTGGAACGAAAGCTGAAAAAGGAGACTATTCCGAGTTAGGCAAGGAAGCTAAGGATCTGTCTAAAGCTTTGCTTGATGCTGCCTGGGGTTATAACGATGGTATAGGCATTACAACGAAGGAAGCGCGCGAGGATTATTATCGCTATTTCACGAAAGAAGTGTATATTCCGAGCGGCTGGAGTGGTAAGACTGGACAAGGCAACACGATCCCTGGCACAGACGCTACACCGTCTGATCCGTCCAAAGGCGGTAATGGTACGTATTCCAGCTATAGTGACATCCGGCCTAATATCACTAAAGATCTGCAATGGTCTTATCTCAAAGATAAATACACGACTTCTTGGAACAATCAGACCAAAAAATGGGATAAAGGCGCTCCAGAATTTACGTATCATCGTTTCTGGTCCCAAGTGGATATGGCAACGGCTTATGCCGAGTATGACCGTCTCATTAACGGTAGTGGACCAACCGAGCCGACAGCTCCCAAAGCTCCGGCAAATGTGAAGGCAAATGCAGGGGATGCTCAGGTTACACTGACCTGGAGCAAAGCGACGGGTGCCGATAGCTATACGGTCAAGCGCTCGACAACCAGTGGTGGCCCTTATACCACAGTAGCAACCGTAACAGACAGCACTTACAAGGATACAGGAGTGGTGAATGAAACCACTTATTATTATGTGGCAAGTGCAACAAATTCTTTAGGAACCAGCCCGGATTCTGCCGAGGTCAGTGCCAAGCCTACGGCAGCACCCATTCCAGGAACGGGAGATGTGATTGCCCAATACCGGGTGGGTGACACCAACCCGGAAGATAACCAGATTCGGCCACTGTTCCGTGTAGTAAACAAGGGTAAAGAGGCAGTTGATCTGAAAAATGTCAAGCTGCGATACTATTACACTGTAGATGGCGACAAGTCACAGGAATTCCATTGTGACTATGCACATTTGGGCAGTAGTAACGTTCAGGGACGTTTTGTGAAACTGGATAAGGCCGTTACAGGCGCAGATTATTATCTGGAAATCTCCTTTGGAGCTGGTGCGGGAAGTCTGGCAGCAGGGGAAAACACAGGGGATATTCAGATTCGCATGAACAAGGCGGATTGGAGTAACTATAACGAAAGTGATGATTTTTCCTATGATCCAACCAAGACATCTTATACGGATTGGGACAAAGCACCTTTGTATATAAACGACAAACGTGTCTGGGGGCTGGAGCCTTGATTGTGAACTGATTGTGGAAATTGCGGACGGAACGTGAGAGCACTGAATTCACTTCCGTCCATTTTTTTGTGATCGGATTCGTGATACACTATGATCGTTACATCACTACATACATGACCGAGGTGACCTGAGACATGAATGACAATTTGGCACAGGCTCTGAATGAGCAAATGAACTTTGAATTTTACTCCGCTCACGTATATCTGGCGATGGCTGCTTATTGCTCCAGTGAAAGTCTGGATGGGTTTGCAAACTTCTTCCTGGTACAAGCTGAGGAGGAACGGTTTCATGCGATGAAACTGTATAAATACATTAATGACCGTAGAGGACGCGCCACATTGGCTGCATTGCCGGAGCCGAAAAATAGCTACGATTCCATGCTGGACGTATTTGAGCATGGCTACAAGCATGAGCAGCAAAACACGCAAAAATTTTATCATTTGGCTGACTTGGCCCTCGATGGACGCGAGCATGCAACGATCCATTTCCTGAAATGGTTTATTGATGAGCAAGTCGAAGAGGAAGCTCTGTTCGACAGTGTTATCCAGAAGCTTAAGCGCATTGAAAGAGACAGCAACGCCTTTTATATGCTGGACAGCGAGTTTGCCAAACGCAGCTTTACTGCCCCTGCGGAGTAATACAGTATACATGGTTTGTTTTGAATGCCGGAGCTAAGACCAGCATTTTATTCGTCTAGAAAGTAGAGGAGCCCGATTTTCGGGCTTTTTTGCGTTTTGACTTTAATTAACGAATTCCCATCTTTCGAGGGGCTATTGTTATTTTAAATGGAGTTATAGAAAAAATTAATTTGTCGCTGAATGGTGAGCATGCTACAGTTATGTTAACTTTTATATCTTATTAAATAGATGGGAATAGTTATATAGTGGTTCACTCGTTTTATAAAAACATTAGAAGGAGGCGGGTTAGTATGAGTGAAATCTATCGTCTGGCACTCCAGGAGGACGCAGAAAGATTGCAGTATGTGACGTATGAGGCGTATGAAACAATTCGGCAGTTGGAGCTTCAATGGCCTGCCGCTCAGGCAGACGTTGCTCTCATTCAAGAAAACATTAAAAATAATGATTGCTATGTGCTGGAAGTAGACGGTGTTATTCAGGCTACCGTTAGCCATCTCAAAAATAGAGCCCTTAATTTTATAACCGATCTACCGTTTGTGATGTGGTTTGCTGTAGACCCGGCTGCCCAGGGCAAAGGATATGGGAAAAAACTGCTGAATTGGGTAGAGCAAACGATTATTCGTGACAAGGTCGGTGCTCCTGCTGTGACACTGGCGACTGCGGAAAAGCATCCCTATTTGCTATCCATGTACGAGCGTTGGGGATATGAACGTATCCATGCTTTTGACCATGGAACAGGGGACGGGACGATGCATTTACTGCGTAAAGTGGTGAATCCTGAATTATTCTCCACCTACATTCGTGAAAAAAATGAAGCCGAGACAGCTAATCGAAATTAGACGCGATCATAGGGAACGAAGAAGCCGATTCGTTCGCAGAAGGGGGCAGGAGCTTATGAAGTTTGTATTATTCAGCCTAATGGCTAATCTGCCTAATGCGATTACCGGAGAAGCCCGGAGTTCGCAGCAAAAATTCCAAAATGTAATAAAGCAGGCTGTGCTCGCAGAGGAGCTTGGTTTTGATGCGTATGGTGTGGGGGAGCGGCATGGTGCGCCTTTTTTGTCGTCTTCACCTCCACTCGTTCTGACCGCTATAGCAGCGAGAACTGAACGGATTCGTCTGCTGACGATGGTAACGGTGCTTAGTATTCTTGACCCGGTACGCGTAGCTGAGGATTATGCGACACTGGATCATTTATCGGGTGGAAGATTAGAACTGATTATCGGAAAAGGCAATGATCCACGCCATTATCCGTTGTTTGGAATTACGGAGGAAGCACAGTGGGAGTCGCTAGCAGAACGCTATCGTTTGCTCAAACGGCTATGGAGCGAGGAAGAGGTTACGTGGGAGGGCAGCTATCGGTCCCCGCTGTATCAGGTCACGACACAGCCACGCCCGTATCAACAGCAAATTCCGATATGGCATGGAAGTGCCTCAAGTACATTATCGACGAAGCTGGCTGCACAATATGGAGAGCCGTTATTTTCCTCAAATTCTTTCCATCCTCAGGCCAAGTATAAAGCCATAATTGATCATTACCGTGAACGGCTGGCTTATTACGGTCATGATCCTGCTCGGGCCGTAATTGGTGCCGGAGCCGGGAGTTTGTATCTGGCGGATACAGACGAGGAAGCGATCAGACGCTATCGCCCGTATTATGATGCATACCACTCGACGACGGCGGCTCAGCATAATCAATCCCCGTTTACAAGTTTGGAGGACAATATCCGCAACGGTCCAGTTCTGATTGGTTCTGCGGACAGCGTTCTTGAAAAAATACGAAACTATTATACTGCGTTCGGCCATCAGGTACTTAGCATAAGCGTGGATGGGCTTGAAGAGCAGGAGCAGCTTGAACAGTTGCATCGGTTTGCCGAGGATATCATCCCTGTGCTGCGGCGAGAGATTCCCAGCACTATTTGGCAGCAGGTGCCGAACCTACACAAAGAAAATGGATCACTGGCTGCTATTCCTAAAGGTGCTCCCTCCATTTCTCCTATTTTTCAGTTGTGATTGATGAATAACGTTACCCTCTCTCATGAAAGCAACCGAAGTAGCGGTGTTTTCGGGTCGATAGCGACTGAGAGAGGGGCTTTTTAGTTTTAAACAAATTGACAGAGATACATAAAAAGAGTAACGTAATTGTATATTTATTTAAATCGCATAAAATTCATCGGATTAATTAAAATTTAAAGATGTGGAATCTAATGATATAAAGGAGGAATTTTTTTGAGCGACTCACAATCTAGTACGACCAAGCGCTGTATAACAGCCGAGGATTTATATCGACTTCACTGGGTTAGCGATCCAGCTATTCATCCTCTCAGCAGTGAAATCGCTTACGTAGAGCAGCATATTAATAAAGAGCGGACAGATTATAACTCAGGAATTTGGCTATTATCGTCTGAAGGCGCTAGCGCAGTACCCTTTACATATGGACCCAAAGATGAAACGCCTGTCTGGTCACCAGATGGAACACAACTAGCTTTTCTCCGTACAACAGACGGCAAGCGCCAGGTATGGATTATTCCGAAACGCGGGGGGGAGGCACGCCAGCTTACACACGTAGAGAACAATGTTCATTCATTAGCCTGGTCTCCTGATGGGACCTGCATATCGTTTGTAGCTAAAACGGCCGAGAACCCGTCAAGCCCTACATCCGATGGAGGAACTCAGGAGGCACAACTTAAGGGACGAGTCGTTAATCGAACGAAAGCTAAATCCGACGGATATGGACTGTGGGATGATACTCGTGATCACTTGTATGTAACAGATGTGACTTCGGGGTACACAGTTCAACTGACTTCCGGCGCTTATGATGCGGCGGAGCCTGTGTGGTCACCGGATGGTCAACGTATTTTATTCGTCGCCAGAATAGCAGAGCATTCGAACGAGGATACGGATTTACGTAAGCAAAATGATTTGTTTACGATAGCTCCTGCGACTTCAAATGGTGATGCAGCAGCACCGCTTAAGTTGACCCATTCTGAACTGCACATCGAGAGTGCTGCTTATTCTCCCGACGGTTCAACGATTGCCTTTTACGGTCATGATCGACATGCCAAAGACGCTACACAGACCCGACTGTACACGGTTCCTTCCAGTGGGGGGACGGCAGTATGCGTTAGTGAGACGCTTGACGCTCACCTCGGTAACGCGGGTATGAGCGACATGCGTTCACATCTTCATGTAGGACCACCACGCTTCAGTGCGGACGGTCAATCCCTGTATACGCTGGTAACCCTTGAAGGCAATGTACACGTATATCAGTTTGCGCTTGATGGAACTTTTAAAATTTTAACCCAGGGAGAACGGGAAATTTATCAATTCGAGCTTACTTCGGATGAGCAGCATATCATTGCCGCTTCCACCGATGTAGCTTTACCAGGTGATTTGTTCCGGATTGCGATTCATTTAGGAACTGAGGAACAGCTGACACGAGTGAATGATTCTCTGCTTGATGAGATTGAGATCAGTGTGCCTGAGAGCTTCTGGACTGAGGTTGAGGATGGACGACGGGTGCAGGGATGGGTGATGAAGCCTGCTGGGTTTAAGGAGGGGGTATCTTATCCTGCTATTTTGGAGATTCACGGTGGTCCTCATGCCATGTATTCCAATTCTTTTTTTCATGAATTTCAGTTGCTGGCCGCTCAGGGATATACAGTCATCTATACGAATCCGGGAGGAAGCCGAGGGTACGGACAGTCTTTTACCAATGTCGTCCTTGGAGATTACGGCGGACGCGATTACACCGATCTGCTGAGCGCAGTGGACGAGGCTATACGTCAATTTCCATTCATTCATCCAGAAAGGTTGGGTGTAACAGGAGGAAGCTATGGTGGCTTTATGACAAACTGGATTGTCGGCCATACCGATCGTTTCCGTGCAGCTGTGACCCAGCGATCCATATCTAACTGGCTGTCCATGTATGGAGTGAGTGACATAGGATACTCGTTTACTGAGGATGAAGTCGGCGGGAATCCGTGGGACGATTGCGAGCTCTTGTGGAGGCAATCTCCGCTGGCTTATGTGCAGCAAATCAACACACCGCTGCTCATATTGCACGGGGAGCAGGATCTGCGATGCCCTATAGAGCAGGGAGAACAGCTGTTTACAGCATTGCGTCGCTTGGGGAAACCTACGCAATTTGTCCGTTTTCCAGCTTCAAGTCACGAGCTTTCACGAAAAGGGCACCCGCAGCTTCGCGTGGAACGACTGCAACGTATTACCAATTGGTTTGTCCAACACGAATTATAAGTAAATCGCTTTCTTGTATTAATGTAAAAATGTCAGGTCCTAATCACAGGACTTGGCATTTTTAGTATGCCTTGCTACAATTCTCTCAACCTCATTCAAAAGGAGATATATAATGGCCGAGCCCTTAAAAAATATGTACACGGAGAATTTTCTTCAACTATTCGGTGAAAAAGTACAGTCTGCGTACATACCGTTCGATACCAACGGATTCATCCATCAAGTGATGGATGAAAAATGGGATGAACTGGAGCTAAAAGAACGAATACGGCGTATTTCGTTTACATTAGGGGCATTTTTGCCCAGCAATTATGAAGAAGCTCTGGATATTCTTTTTGCTATAGACGAGCATTGCAGTGGTTTTCCGTACTTGTTTTTCCCCGATTTTGTGGAGGTGTATGGGCAGGGAGAAGAGCATTGGGACCTGTCCATGAAGGCACTGGAGCGCTTCACATCTAAATCCTCTGCGGAGTTTGCCGTGAGACCCTTCCTCCTGCGTGAACCGGAACGGATGATGCAGCAGATGACGACCTGGGCGGGACACCAAAGTGAACACGTTCGCCGTCTTGCCAGCGAAGGCTGCCGTCCACGGCTACCCTGGGGACAGGCATTGCCTGTGTTTAAGCGCGATCCTGCTCCAGTATTGGCCGTATTGGAATTACTGAAGACGGATCCTTCGCTATATGTACGTAAAAGTGTAGCCAACAACCTGAACGATATTGCCAAGGATCATCCTGATGTGGTCATTGCTACGGCTCAACGGTGGAAAGGGACACATCCTGACACCGACTGGATTGTGCGTCATGGCTGTCGGACCTTGATTCGCAAATCCATACCCGAAGTGATGGCAATGTTTGGCTATGCGGATGAAACAGACGGGGCGCCGTTAGTCACTGATGCCTCTTTCAGCACAGACCCTGCCTTGCTAAGGCTCGGTGATAACTGTGAGTTGAGCTACGCGCTTCAGCTTCGAGAAGGTGACCCAGTACGAGTCCGTATCGAGTACGGCATCGATTTTGTGAAGGCGAGAGGACAAGTCTCACGTAAACTGTTTTTGCTATCTGATAAAACGGTCCCCGGAGGAACGCGTCTTGCAGGTACACGGACACACCGTTTTGCAGACCTGACAACTCGTCGCCATTATGCGGGAGAGCATCGGATTGCGCTGCTCGTAAACGGGCAGGAAGCAGCTTTTACAATGGTAGAACTCCAGTTGTAGATCACGATAGCGGTGAAGAAAAAGAGCCTGAAATCAGGCTCTTTATTTTTGTCGTTCGCTTTACCAAATTTATTTTTTTCCAAAAAAATGATCCTGGTATTAGAACCTGGTACTAAGACGTGTTATACTACAGTAAGAAAGTGGATCTCATCTTATGTATAAAGGGGAAGGTATAATTTGACAGATCAACAACAATGGCTTGCGCCTGAATATTACAATATGACTTCGGAAATGGAACACCATGATGCTAGTAAAACTGCACTCAAGTGGCTGAGTGAGACAGGAGAATACGAAGAAATCACCTACGGAGAGCTGTTGAAAAAGGCTAACCGGCTGGCTGGAGGACTGGCAAATCTGGGATTTAACAAAGGTGACAGGGTTCTGGTCGTAGTACCACGGCGTATTATTGCGTATGTAATTTATCTGGCCTGCTTGAAGCTGGGGCTTGCTGTCATTCCATCTTCAGAAATGCTACGTGCCAAGGATATTGCATATCGTCTTCGCCATTCGGAAGCGCGTGCAGTCATTGCCTGGACGGGAGTAACAAGCGAAGTGGACAAAATAAATGATGATTTGCCTGCTCTGGATTATCGTATCGTGGTCTCCGGGGACGACACGGCAGATGTATCTGGCTGGCTCGTGCTGAATGAACTGATGGATGGACAGGGAGATACTTTTGAAGCTGTAAAGACACACCGTGACGACATGGCCATTCTGGCCTATACTTCGGGCACCACGGGAAATCCTAAAGGTGTTGTACATAGCCATGGCTGGGGATATGCCCATCTGCGGATAACATCACCATGGTTGGATATTCGAGCTTCAGACGTAGTATGGGCTACAGCTGCACCAGGATGGCAAAAGTGGATTTGGAGCCCGTTTTTATCTGTACTGGGGAATGGAGCGACCGGATTCGTATATAATGGTCCGTTTCGTCCGGGTCGCTATTTGCAGTTCATGCAGCAGTACGGAATCCAAGTGTTGTGCTGTACGCCGACAGAATACCGGATTATGGCGAAAACGGATGGTTTGGATCAATATGATCTATCGCAATTGCGCAGCGCAGTTTCTGCGGGAGAGCCTCTCAATCAGGAGGTCATTAATAAGTTTCAGGAGCAGTTCAACATTACGATTCGTGACGGCTACGGTCAAACAGAGAGCACATTAATTATTGGTAATTTAAAGGATGCACCTCTGCGCACAGGCTCGATGGGCAAATCTATTGCAACGGGACTCGTTGAGGTCGTAGACGAGGATGGCATTCCACTGGCTCCGGGGCAAGTGGGCGATATTGCGGTACGCGCTGATCTGCCGGCATTATTCCATACGTATTACCATGATCCAGAACGCAAATTAGCTAGTGTCCACGGAGATTATTTTGTTACGGGAGACCGAGCTCGCAAAGATGAGGATGGATATTTCTGGTTCGAAGGACGTGGGGATGATATCATTATCAGTTCTGGCTATACCATTGGTCCTTTTGAAGTAGAGGAAGCGCTTATGAAGCATGACTCCGTGCAGGAATGTGCTGCTGTAGCCAGCCCTGACGAAATCCGTGGACATGTTGTAAAAGCTTTTGTCGTACTCAAAGCTGGGGTAGAAGGATCACCGGCGTTAGTGAAGGAACTGCAACATCATGTGAAAACATGGACGGCGCCTTATAAATATCCACGTAAAATAGAGTTTATTCAAGAGCTTCCTAAAACTAGCTCGGGCAAAATACGAAGAGTGGAGCTGCGTGAACTGGAGAAGCAATCCGTACTGTAGTGATGAAATCATTCAATATAATCAAAAGGGAACAGGAGCGTGGAAAAATGAGTACATTTGAATCATTGTTGGAGCAATACGCAGAACTGGTCGTAAGAGTAGGGGTTAACATTCAGCCCGGACAGGTGTTTTTGGTAACTGCACCACTGGAAACTGTTGAGTTTACACGCCTGATTGTCAGCAAAGCCTATGAAGCAGGCGCTAAATATGTACAGGTAGAGTTCGAGGATGATTCCATCATACGTAGTCGTTTTGAACATGGTGACGAAGCCAGCTTTGATTACTATCCTGCTTGGAAGGCAGAAATGATGGAGAAATTTGCCGAAGAGGGTGGAGCCACACTAACGATTAAAGTACCGAACCCGGATTTATATCAAGGCATTGATCCACAAAAGGTATCTCGTGCGACTAAGGCGGCAGCTACGGCGAGAGAAGGTTTTTCTAAATATACCCGAAATCATAAAATTAGCTGGTGTTTGATTAAAGCGCCGACGAAGGCTTGGGCCGATAAAGTATTTGCAGATGTAGCAGAAGAGGATCGTATACGTGTCATGTGGGATACAATCTTCCAAATGAATCGTGTAGATGGCTCTGATCCTATTCAGAATTGGCAGAAACATTTGAAAAACCTTGAACAGGTACAAGACAAGCTGAATCATAAAAAGTATAAAAGCCTCCATTATCGTGCACCAGGAACAGATTTGAGAATTGAACTGGCTGACGGGCATATTTGGCGCAGCGGTGGTGGTGAGAACGAGCACGGAGATTATTTTGTCGCGAATATGCCGACAGAAGAAGTGTTCACGATGCCTAAGCGTAAAGGTGTCAATGGTCATGTCACAAGTACAATGCCACTCAATTTAAATGGACAACTGGTGGATCGCATAACGTTTACCTTTAAGGACGGTAAAGTCACTGAATATACAGCAGAATCCGGCGAGCAGCATCTGACTCATTTGCTCGCTACGGATGAAGGGGCCAGCTATTTGGGAGAAGTTGCACTGGTGCCGCACGATTCACCGATTTCCAATCTCAATCGCATTTTTTACAATACAGGTATCGACGAAAATGCCTCCTGCCACTTGGCTCTAGGCAGTGCGTATCCATTTAATATGGAAAATGGGACACAAATGAACCGGGAGGAGCTGCTCCAGAACGGTGCCAATGTCAGCCTGACTCATGTGGACTTCATGATCGGCTCAGCTGAGCTGGATATTGACGGCGAATTGCAAGACGGAAGCAAAGAAGCCGTGTTCCGCAAAGGAAATTGGGCTATTTAGGCCTTTTTTCAATCTCCATTCAATCGACCCGCAAACGATCTCATTCGTTATGCGGGTTTTTCTATTTCCTAAATCTTAAATTGCTCCTTGTTTTGTGAAATATAAAGTGCTAAACTGAGTTCAAACAGTAATTTAAACAACGTTTTAATTATTGTTTAAAAAGTCATTTACATAAGATCGTCCCATTTCATTCATCCGTTATGATTGGACGAAACTGGAGGAGGAAAAACATGAATCACCCAGACAAAAAACAACAAACCAAAGAAAAAATCTTAGACGCTACGCTGGAATTTATTCAAAAGGAAGGTTTTGAGGCGGTTACAATCCGGAAAATTGCCGACCTGTCTGCTACTAATATTTCTTTAGTTAATTATTATTTTGGCTCCAAGGAAAATCTGCTCAGTGAAGCTATTGAAGTGATATTAAATGGCTTTCAGCACACCTTTTCTATTTTGGACAATACAGCGATGCCCCCCCAAGATAGACTGAAACAGTTTTTACTTAACTATCTGCAGATCATTCGTCAATATCCAGAGCTTCTTTCGCGAATTATTGCCATGGGCAGCACGCCCTTTACATCTCAACAGGAATACGGAAGGTTTTTAAACATAATGGGATTTCCAAAGGTTCAGAGCACGATCAAGGAGCTGACAGGTGAGCAACAGCCGGAGCGCTTGTTAGCGATGATGCTGCAAATATTTGGAGCTATTTTTCTGCCTGCACTGATGAGTCCAATTCTTGAATCAGGGGCAGTTGTGGAAATACCTTCAATAGAGGAACAATTAAATCTGCTGTTCGAAAGATATTTTGATCAAAAATAAATCATAGGAGTGACTAATATGAATTTTTTGAGAAAATATTGGCAAGATGCAGGGGCTATAATCGGTGTGGTTGTATGTATTGTTTTACTTATGAATCCAGCTATCCTTTCGGATATAACAGGCATGTTATGGTTGAGTTTTGTGGCTATATTGTTTCATCAATTTGAGGAGTACCGCTGGCCTGGATATTTTGCTGGTTTATTTAACAATGTTATGTTTAAAAGTGACACACCGGATCATTACCCTTTAAACACTCAATCAGCGATGATTATCAATGTGGCAATTGCCTATGTGTTTTATCTGCTTCCCGTATGGTTTCCGCAAGTAATCTGGCTTGGACTCGCACCAGTTTTTATGGGATTCTTTCAGGTCGTTTGGCACGGCATCGTTGTCAATATTAAAGCAAAAACCTTATATAATCCTGGCTTGTTTACAGCACTTCTCCTGCATGTTCCAGTCGGAATCTGGTATATTCATGAAATAGTACAGCGAGACATCCCAACGGCAATAGATTGGATTGCGGGTACGATCTACTTTGTTTTTGCTGTATACATCTTCATCATTAAAGGGAATATATGGTTGAAGAAGAGTGACTCTCCTTACTCCTTTTCTAAACAACAGCTGGGAGCTTATGGTCGTAAATAGGGTATATTAGAAAATCATCAATGTCCTGTTTACAAGTTGGAAACAAGTAGAGGTATTCCGGAAATGAGGTTCGGTTACACTTGGTTTGTACCCAAGAACAAGGAAAGAGTGATCTTATAATGAAGCATACACATCAATCTTATGATCGTAAAAAGTTGGCTTACAAGCTAATCACCACTAGTGCTTTATTGGCTATAGGTTTTGCTGTGATGACAGGATGCAGCAATAGCGGGGAGGAAAAATCAACTGCTCCTACTAAAGCAGAAACAGTCACACCACCTGCTAGTTCTACAAATCAAAACACGGATCTCAATACTAATGGGCAAGGCTCAACCTCTACCCATCAAGAACCTGCCAGTAGTACAGCTTCATCTCACGGTAAACACAGCTCCGCAGCTGCTATACTCAGCGCAGCCAAGCAGGGGACCTTACCGAATTTGCCTAAAGGTCTTGGCTTGGGAACTAGTAGCGATTTGTTATTTGAACTGTGGGGGAAATCCGAGTCAGGTTCTACAGGTCCTATGAGAAGCTATGCTAAGTATCATACAGACATCATGCTGGATGGAAGTGATAAAGTTACAGAAATTACATCTTCCGATCCAGACTATAAGAAGTTGCTTATTAAACAAGTTGTTGACGAATTGGGCAAACCTACGGAAACCGTTGACACCTCTAGAGACATACCTGACACAGCAGAAGCTAATTATACGATCAATAACACATCAGGACTTAGTTATTATTTAGTATTTTCCTATCAAACCAAAACGAAAAAGATCAATTATATCCGTATATATTTTAACTCTAAAACACCATAATTGGATGTATATAACAGAGTCGTTTCCGTCAGAATTGCGGAGGCGACTTTGTTCAAACTCATTGCATTTTTAGGTTATGTCGTTTATACTAATTTGTAATTGATTAATCACTAATCGGAAAACTGTGCTAAATAAAGGGATGAAAAAAACATGGCTAAAGCTACGTCAACCTCTATAAATCGCCAAAAGGAAATCATATCTGCTGCTATTGAAGTGTTTGCAGAAATGGGCTACTACCGAGCTACAACAGCCAAAGTTGCGGAACGGGCCAATATTTCTCAGCCCTATGTCTTTCGTTTTTTCGCTACCAAGGAAGCGTTGCTTGTTGAAGCCTTGAAGGTTTCATTTGCACGTATCATAGAATCTTTTCACAGCGTCATTCATTCGGCCTCATCTGAACAGCTCGAGCAAGAGCTAATTGCAGCCTATTCGCAAATGATGATGGAATACCGCAATGAAACACTTTTGCAAATGCAGGCGCAGACGATTCGCGAGGATGAGGTCGTAAGCGTGATGCAGCAAGGATTCCGTGAAATTCATACGACGGTCTATGATGCTTTCCGACGGGCAGGTATTGAACAAGCAATGGAAAGAACGATGCTTTTTCTTGCCAGAGGTATGCTGTGCAATATTTCGATGTCGCTGGATCTGCCAGAACTGATGAAAAAAGACGATTAATTTGGGTTTATGCATTAGAGTCGCGTTTTCTCGCGGCTTTTTTGCTTTTAATTTTATTTTGTTCAAGACATGATTTCGTTTGCTTCTGAGAAAAAACGGCCAAATAAGTTGACAAAAGAAGCGAGTCTCGTTATCCTAATACCCATAGGGGTATATGTATAATTGGGATTTAACTAAGCTAAGCCCTCTCAAAAAACAGACGGAGGTACTACAATGTCATCAATTAACAATATCCAAGCAGATCGTATTCTTGATTGCAAAGGGCTAGCTTGCCCTATGCCTATAGTAAGAACAAAAAAGGCTATGAATGAGCTCGTTCCCGGAAAGATTATGGAGGTTCAGGCGACTGACAAAGGTTCATTAGCCGATTTTCAGAGCTGGGCCAAAAACACCGGACATCAATATTTGGGCACTCTCCAAGAAGGAGATGTAATGCGACATTATTTACGCAAAGCAAATCCGGCTGAAGTGAAGCAGGAGCAAATATTTTCTTCTACGATAAGCTATGAAGAGCTACAAGCAAAATGTTCTGGAAACGAGAACTTCATTTTGCTTGATGTTCGTGAACCCGCTGAATTTGCGCTTAAACATATCCCTGGATCTAAGCACATCCCTCTTGGTGAACTGGAGAACAGACTCTCTGAACTGAACTTGGAAGAAGAAATCGTAGTGATCTGCCAAGCTGGAGCACGCAGTGAAATGGCTTGTCAGCTATTAGTTTCCAAAGGCGCTAATAAAGTCAAATCTGTACTTTCAGGCATATCCGAATGGGCTGGAGAGACTAAGGGAAGCGAATCCATATGAGTACGACAGCCGGAATTTATACAAATAATCAAGAACATGCTCAGCCCAAAACGACGATTGTATTATTCAGCGGGGAGCTGGATAAGGCGATTGCTGCATTCATTATTGCGAATGGAGCGGCAGCATATGATCATGAAGTAACTATTTTCTTTACTTTTTGGGGGCTAAATACGTTACGCAAGGATGAAATCGTGAGCACCAATAAGGGAATGCTCGAAAAAGCCTTTGGCTTGATCATGCCTCGTGGACCCAAAAAGCTTGCACTATCCAAAATGAATTTTGCCGGACTTGGTCCACAGATGATCAAGCATGTCATGAAAAAGCACAATGCGCTTTCCTTGCCGCAGCTTATAGAGTTGGCACGAGAGCAGGGGATCAAGCTCGTCGCCTGTACCATGACCATGGATTTGTTAGGGCTGCAGCAAGAAGAGCTAATCGAAGGTTTGGAATATGCTGGAGTAGCCGCCTACTTGGGGGATGCTTCGCAGGGCAAGGTGAATCTATTTATTTAGGGTATCCTATTTATTTTTTTGGTTTATAATATACCTATACGTGTATATGGTAAGTCAAAAAAGGAGTGCATTACTTATGGATTACAATTACAGTGATGAACTGAAAACGCGCCTGAGGAGGATTGAGGGACAGGTGCGTGGGGTACTTCGTTTAATGGATGAAGGAAAATCGTGCAAAGACGTCGTTAGCCAGTTATCTGCCGTACGTAACGCATCAGATAAAGCGATTGCCCAAATTGTAGCAGAGAATCTGCAACGATGTATATTGGAAGAGCAAGAGGCTGGAGGAGACACGGATAAGCTGGTTAAAGAAGCGATTCAGCTTCTTGTGAAAAGTAGATAATCCTGACTCCAGAGTCCAAGCTAGCGGGCAATGATATCACTATGCACAAAATTACGGGAGCTGGCATATTGCCTTTAACCAGCCACATATATTGGACGTGGTTAAGAGTTTTTTGATAAACATCTGAAAGATTAAGATTATATAATAGCCGTAATTAAAAAGTTCGCTGCCTCTAGTTGGTAGCGGGCTTTTTTAATCGTACAATTTTAGGAATAAGCCTCTGTTTATGCTGAGGTAGACAGGTGTAAATAACACATAAGGAAAACAACTTCTTCCGGGAGGCATACTTATGGAGGTATTTGTTACGATTGGTGTCAAATTGATCATCAGCTTTTTTGGCTTGTGGATCATTACTTTTATTACAGGTCGGAAAACACTCAGTCAGTTAACACCACTCGATTTCCTAACATCATTGGTGTTAAGCGAAATTGTGGGAAATACGTTATATGACGATAAGGTAACCATTGGGCAGCTATTGTTTGCTTTGGCACTATGGTGCGCGCTGGCCTACTTTTTTGAAAAGGCGACGACCCGTTTTGTGAAATTTGGCTATATGGCAGAAGGTCGAACAGTGCTGCTCGTGGATAAGGGCCAGGTCAATCAAGAGATGCTTGAAAAATATGATATAGAATTTACACAGTTGCTCACCATGCTGCGCCAGCAAAATATTTTTTCTCTACGTGAGGTCTGGTATGCCACGTTAGAGACGAACGGTTCATTGTCAGTCATGCGCAAACCCGAATACGAGCCACCTGCTGCTCAGGATATGGGAATAGATGCACAGCCTGATCTATTTTCTGTTACTGTCATTGATAAAGGAAAGCTTCTGAACGAATCTATGCGTGGGAAGTCAATCGATATTGAAGAGATTAAAGCAAAAGTGCGAGAGCAGGGATATGATAGTCTCGATGAGATTGCCTATGCAGAGTTTAGCGAGGATGGAACACTTCACATCGTGCCGATGAAATAGAAAAAGCACAATAAAAGAGGCTGAATTACGAATCGGGCTGTTTTTTTAGCTTCTTTCTTTTTCTAATAACTATTACTATAAGAAGCAATGATGGGAGGATAAACTGAAAAATAGGAAACCAAAAAGTAACCACAGTCTTCCGACCCGTCATAATGTGATGAGTGTAGTTAGGGGATAGAAATGAAAGCCCATAAATGAGAGCTCCGAGAGGCAAAACCCATTTTTTAAATCCAATTTTAGTTATTTTTTCAAGCCCTATCACGGCACCATTAAAAAATGCGACCATTTTGATAATTAAGCCAAGAAAGAGGAGCAAGGTGAAAAGTGCATCCATGCGTTCGAACACTTCTGCCAATTCAATCAATTGTACAGTTTCCAAAAGAGGCAGCGTGCTGCTTGCGGCGATCTTGGAACCCAGAACAAAAATAACCATCATATTCCAAAATAGGAAGTATAAACTCAAAGTGAAAAAGGCCGGTGGCCGGGATTAATACAGTAATTACAGTAAATGCAATCGCAAAAACAGGTAAAAGAATTAAGCTAAATGAAAACAATACTTTGTATCCGTAACGAACCGTATTGGATATAACCATGACTGTAATCAAGGTAATGACCCATATTGGTGTTTGGTTCAGCAAAGTCATCACTGTCACCTCGCCTAAATCGCGTAAATTCCGGGAAGTTTCATATGCAAAATATCCAACAAACAACAGGTTGAAGAGTGTACCCCAATATTTCCCCATGTATCGCCGAAACAACATGTACAAATCTAAATTAGGGCCTGATGGTGAATGGCTAGATGAAGCAGAAGGACAAATAGTCCTACTAAAGCTCCTATTAGCATAGCTAACCAAGCATCTTGCTTAGCTTCATCACCTATTAAATACAGGGTTGTACTTCCCAACTCAAACAATGAAATACAGACGATCAACTCTGATACCCGGAGTGTATTTTTACTCATGGCTTACATTCACCCCTCCCATATTTATTTCATGCATTTAATTATCATTTTCAGATTCCAGCAGTTCTTTAAAAGATTTTTGAAATAACCCTGGGCGTTTAATGTTTACTTTTACATCTAGTTCCATGTCCATGCTTGCCAACTCTTTAGGCCACGTTTCCTTAATTTTTTTCCAATCTTGAGAATATTTTTGGTGGATTTTATTCCCGATTCCAACAAGATCGATATTCCGTTTCTGAGCTGCTTCCCATCCTTCCCGAATTTGCAACTACTTTTGGATATCAGACTCATGATCACCACCAGTATCATCTGAACTGTCAGGATATTGATGGGTTGCTTGTCTCGTCTTGTTAGGGCCCGATTTTTCATTAGGTCTTGTTTTCATAGCCCACCACGGTGCTCTAATGACCAAGTCCTTAAAATTGGACTTATAGGAGGGGCTGTAGGGCATAAAATAATTAATGCCGAACGATTTGAGTGCTACAAGGTGAACCAAAAGGGGGATGATCCCCATCAGAATACCGAATAGCCCCAGTGCTCCTGCTAGCAGCACTGAGAGCAAAACGCAATAACCGGACTGCTGAGCGCATACTAAAATACGTAATTTCAAAGTTAGATATAGCTGTGAAGGCAACAACGATAACCATTGCACCTGAGACCAGTCCGGCTTGTACTGCTGCTTGCCCAATAACCAGAGCCCCTACGATTGAAACGGCTGGTCCGATGACCCGGTGCATCCGTACACCGGCTTCACGAATCACTTCAAACATTAATTCCATCATGAATGCTTCCAATAATGCAGGAAAAGGAGTACCTTCCCGTTGAGCAACCAACGAGATATCCTCTGTAAATCCTTATTTAGGCCCCCTAATGACGGTTTGGGAACTGGGCTCCTCAACAGCTCTTCTGACCCCGCCTGCTATGGAAATGGCCAAAGCACATAGATTACCGTCAATCACAATGACAGCACTTCCGGACAAGATAGCTTGATATATCTGATTTTGCGAATTGATGATTTGAAGCAAGTTTTGGTCAATCAGTCCTTCAATATAACAAACGGCAAATTGGCCGGCATGAGTAGGACTTTCGGGAAAATCACGAATAATAAAGTCAGAACTTTGCCCAAGTTTAAATTTGAGCAAAGATAGAGTATGTGCTAATGATGGATTTATAGGTTCTGAAGAGGCTTGCTGTTTGGATTTTTTGATATCCTGTGTGTACCTTTTTCCAGGTTTCAGAACATTTCTAATCCAACGTGTTAACACATGTGAGCCCCTCTTTTTTGATAAAGCCTATCTTTGCCCTGCAACCTAAAATATACGTTATTTTTATGAATTGGATACTTATTGAAAAACATTTGGCTCATAATTTTCCGAATTTCGCAAATCAACCACCACAGGGTCTAGAGGAGTTTACATTATAGAATATTTGAGTTCCGGATTGAGGAGACTACCTCATACGGGTTTGAAATTTTTTAGAAAGTGGTGATCAGGTTTGAGTTTCTCGGATGATCAGCTTATCTGTCTCAAATTTGAGGGCGAACTAGGGTATTTTGCTAAGGCTGCTGCTCCTCCTATTTATGAGACTGCTCCATTTTTCTTTGATACTTACGAAGATTATGCTGAAGCAGCTAATAATGAAAAGGAGCATTATGTCTATTCGAGGGGAACCAATCCTACCGTTCAGATTGCAGAGCAAATGATTGCTGCGCTGGAAGGTGGGGCGGACTGCAAGTGCTTTGCTTCCGGAATGGCTGCTATCAGCGCCGCGCTAATGTGTAGCTTGTCCGCAGGGGACCATCTGATTCTGGTCGGACACATATATGAAACCTCCGTCAGCCTAGCCCAATATTTAAAGAGGTTCCATATAGACTATACAATCGTACATTCGACTACAACAGAAGCAGTCGCTGGTGCCATCAAACCGCAGACCCGAGCTATTCTTATGGAGTCTCCTACCTCATTCACATTCGATATGGTAAATATTCAGGAGGTAACTTCGCTTTCCAAAGCGAAGGGTATACGCACAATCGTAGATAATTCATGGGCTACACCCCTTTTCCAAAAACCATTGGAATGGGGCGTAGATATCGTTGTTCACTCCGCATCCAAGTACTTGGGTGGTCATAATGATTTAATTGCAGGGGCAGTGATCGCTTCTAAAGAGATAATAAACCGTATGTATGCTGAAGAGTATGAGTTGATTGGCGGCTCGTTAGGCCCTTTTGAAGCCTGGCTACTCATTCGGGGGCTAAGAACACTCCCGCTCCGAATGGAAGCCCATCAGAGAAACGCTTTGTTGGTTGCTCATTTTCTATCAGATCATCCGGCCATTTCCAAAGTGAATCATCCCGGACTCCCTTCTCATCCACAACATGAGCTCGCATGTAGACAGCTCAAAGGCTATGCCGGATTATTCAGTTTTGAACTAAAGGATTCGACTTATGAGGATATATGTAGAGTGATCAATAAACTGCGACTGATCCGGATCGGTGTATCTTGGGGGTCCATGGAGAGTCAGGTGATCTCACCAAACTACGGCTTCAATAAGCAGAGTCTAAAAAAACAACACATGCCTGAATCGCTTATCCGCTTGGCTGTAGGGCATGAGCCCGCTGAACTTTTGATACAGGATTTAGCTACAGCTTTAAGCTAAACGAACATTTCAGGATTTTTATCATAAAAGCTAAAGCAGCAGCTCATCCAATACATAAAGAGCTTCTGCTTTTCTGATTTATGACGTTTATACCTGATCAACTTTGCACTTCAAGTAGGAGAAAAGAGAGTTTCGGTTATTACAGGTAAATCATCGTGTGTTGGAGTGTTTTAATAAAAACTACACCGTTTAGCAAACTGGTAAATATTACAACTTGCCTGATGGGTATACACGTGATAAATTATATATCCAGCCAGTTAAACGGCTGTTGATTTGATCTTTGAAAACTGAACAACGAGTGAGTACGGATTTTGTTTACAAAATCCAACGCAGAAATTTTGGTACATGCCATTAGGTTGTATGAAATGGAAGCGAACAAGAGATATTTTTATCTCGTCAGTTTCAACATGAGCTCATCGCTCTTTCGATAACCAGCTTCGGTTGGTCTTTAATGGAGAGTTTGATCCTGGCTCAGGACGAACGCTGGCGGCGTGCCTAATACATGCAAGT
>NZ_JANAVI010000016.1:0-103527 GCF_024213325.1 Paenibacillus sp. MZ03-122A
CCGGTAGATTACAGGCGACTGGCTGCTTAAACTTGAAAGGTGTTTTGATCCCTGTCTCACAAACGGGGGTCAGTCCCCAATAAACGCAGGTCTTCTTTATTTACAATTGCTGGTTGAATTCATATGCAGTTTAAACATCAATTTGTTTAAAACATCATTTTAATTACGATAACTCCAATCAATGCTAGAGTTAAACGGAATATCTCTTGACGACATAGGCAAAATAGATACTCCGTAAAGTAAAGCTTGTTTCGAGGAAAGGTCTGTGAAGCTATGAAACAAGATGGCCAGCACGCTCCATTGCTAGGCTCGGTAATGTCCTACTTGCAGATCTCGCTTGTATCTAACGACGATAAGCGAGAAGGATAATGATGCAGAATTCGACTAGCTGCACTAAAAGTAAGTGTCTCTTCCCAAAGCAAAGTAGCTAGCAGGACAACAAGCACAGGCGTTAGTCCCGAAAAAAATGCTATGATTGAAGCTCACATCTGTTGTTCCTCCAACACTCATAACGAAAAATTTTACTGCAAACGTGCTTAGTAGTCTCCCCTTCGAAAAGGTATTAGCCGAATGGTGAATAGAATGTTTCTGTGGACTGAAGATCCTTTATTATGAATTTCAAGTGTTCTCTAGCTGATTGATTCAATGGTTGTAAGGGCAAAGGAAGACTGGGACTTGAGATCAAGCCACTTATTTCTGCTGCTGCTGAAACAACACGAAGGCTACCATATTGATGAAATAACGTCCAAATAGGTTCAAGTAGCGCCGAGAGTCGCTCCGCTTCATCAGCAAAACCGTCCTGGGCCAAACGGGTCATTTTTAGGCACGCCTTTGGAAACAAACCACCGAGAACCGAGTACCATGCTTCACAGCCTGCATTCAAGCCAGTGACTGCAAATGAATCTCCACTTACTCCTATAGTTACATGGGGAGGAATGGTCGTGCGTAGTTTTCTAATGTGTGCCTTGGCTGCTTCAGGATCAGAAGGTACTCCAGGAATCTTGATAGAACGAACGTTAGGTAGCTCAGCAATCCGACCGTGCAACTCATCACTAAAATGGAAATGCGAGGTACTCGGATTATCATATACACAAAGTGAAATGGAGAGTGAATTGGTCACCTGTTCATAGAGTAAAAATACTTCTTCATTCGTTAGTGTTTGATAGGAGACAGGGGCAAGCAACACTGCGCTTGCTCCTGCTCTTTGTGCATCTTCCGCTAATCGAAGTACTTCAGAAGCACGAATCGCACTTATACTTGTCATCACGGGAATCCCCTCAGCTGAACGGACAGCAAGTCGAAGCACACGTAAACGTTCTTCTCGATTAAAATATGCATAATTTCCAGTTGAACCCAATGCACCAATTGAGTCTACACCAGCTGCAACTAATCGTTGAATCAGTGTCACAAATGCTTTTTCGTCAATACCTGTCTCGTCAACGGGGGTGAGTGGAAAAGCAGATAATCCACAGAACATAAAGCTACACTCCTTTATTAATTGACCTTCAAAATACAAACACATTATAAAAATGAATTAGACACAATTAAAGTACCAATGGAGTGACAAATAACAGTACCAATTCTTCTAGACAAACTTAAGTACAAAGTACATTTCTGTATCGAAATCAACGTTATGATATTACATATTTTAACAGATCAGGTTAGTCGAGAAAGATAAAAAGCATTCTATATAGTATTCTTTTTATCTTTCTCATGAATTAGTGATGTATGAGAGTGTGTTAATATGCGGTCAAGTACTTTTTTAGTAAGTGGCATAAAGTAATTGAGTATTAGCCCCCCTAAACAAACGGTTAACAAAGTTCCAATGCCAATGGGTCCATTTAAAATGACTGCTATGATCAAGAATATAAGGTAGATGAATGTTCTCGAAAAAAATAGATTTGTTCTAGTAAATTCTTGTATGATCAATGTTAATCGGTCAACTGGAATTGGTGCAAAATTTGTCTGTAAATATGTTGCAGTTCCTAATCCTACAACGACTAAACCAATTCCAAAACAAACAACTTTGCTGTACCATAGTTCAGGTGTTATCAAATTGTGTAATAATAAAAGCCACATATCTATTCCAATACCCGTTATAAATGCCGTCAACAACCCCAAAACTTCTGGTCTTTGTCTTTTTAAAAGCGAATTACAACATATCAATATTATAGCTATTATGATTTCCCAACTTCCCACAGTAAGCCCCACATTTATGGACAGTCCTACCAGAAGTGCATCAAAAGGTGAAGTCCCAAGGTCTGATTGTATAGTGAACGAAATTCCAAGGGATAATATAAAAATTCCTAATACGAAAAAAACATATCTCACTTTACTCGACCTCTTTAACATAATTTTATGTTGCAAATGCAATAAAAATAAGGTAAATTCAATATATATCATTTTTATTGCATTTGCAATAAAATAGGTGCGAAGGAGTTAACTATGAAGGAAGTACTTCGTGAAATTGGAATGATCGCAAGGGCATTAGATTCTATAAGTAATATAGAATTTAAAGAATATGACCTTACAAAAGGGCAGTATTTGTACCTTGTGCGAATATGTGAAAACCCAGGAATCATTCAAGAAAAGTTAGCTGAGATGATAAAAGTAGATCGAACAACTGCATCTCGTGCTATAAAAAAACTTGTAACTAATGGCTTTATTGAAAAGAAAGAAGATAACCATAACCAAAAAATTAAAAAACTCTTTCCAACAGATAAAGGGAACAATGTTTATCCTTTTATAAAAAGAGAAAATGATTATTCCAATAACGTTGCATTAGAGGGATTTTCGGAAAGAGAAGTAGAAACCATTTTCAATCTTCTTCAAAGAGTGAGAGAAAATATAGGGGAAGACTGGGAATTTGTAAAAAAGGGGAACAAGAGAAATTATTGATTTACATGAAGGAGCGATACATTAAGTGAATGTAAAAATAATAAAGTGCAAACGTGAAGATTTACAAATACTCCAAGAAATAAGTATTGAAACATTCAACGATACTTTTAAAGATCAGAATTCACCTGAAAATATGAAAGCCTATCTGGAAAGAGCATTTAATTTTCAGCAGTTGGAGGATGAATTGTCCAACGTCTCTTCAGAAATCTTTTTCATCTATTTTAATGAAGAACTTGCTGGATATTTAAAGGTAAATATGAATGACGCCCAATCTGAAAAAATGGGTGATGAGTCGCTCGAAATTGAGAGGATTTATATAAAAAACAAATCCCAAAAACATGGGCTTGGTAAATATCTGCTAAATAAAGCTATGGAAATTGCAATGGAGCATAATAAAAAGAAAATCTGGCTCGGCGTATGGGAAAAAAATGAAAACGCCATTGCTTTTTATAAGAAAATGGGGTTTGTTCAAACTGGCGCACACTCCTTTTATATGGGTGATGAAGAACAAATTGATTTCATAATGACCAAAACAATGATATAAGTTTAGGATGATATAAGAATTCTTATTATTTTATATTGTAATTTATTCACTAATGTGTATAATGTTAACTATAATTGAATTCGAAAATGTTTTCTAGGGTTCCGCGATGTAATATCGGCTGGTCCGAGAGAAAACTCACAGTCGTCGTACTGTGCCACGGAGGGATAAAAGCCTGGGAGAAAAACTGCTGTATGCAGTATTCTCTCAGGTTTTTTATTGCTGCTATAAATCCATACTACATTTGCAGCATTATCAAAAAGGAGGAAGCACAAAATGAACAAGACATGGTTATCTGTTGTAGTTGCGGCATTATTCGAAGTTGGATGGGTCATTGGCCTGAAACATGCCAGCGGCTGGTTAGAGTGGGGAGGCACTTTAGTTGCCATTTTAGTAAGTTTCATACTCATGATTATGGCTTCCCGTACGCTTCCGGTAGGTACGGTGTATGCAGTATTTGTCGGGTTAGGAACGGCCGGCACTGTATTAGCTGAAATTTCGTTGTTTGGTGCTGAGGTACAGGGATCTAAATTGTTGCTAATTGGGGTGCTTCTGCTCGGAGTTGTAGGGCTCAAAATACAGAGCAAAGAGAAGAGAACAAGGAAAAGAGGTGGACTGACGCATGAACTGGGTATTTCTAATTTTGGCAGGCGTATTTGAGATGATGGGAGTTCTCATGATTAATAAGCTCCATAAAGATCGGAATTTCCTGTCTGCTTTTTACCTGCTTGCAGGCTTTGGATTGAGCTTCTTGTTTCTATCCCTGGCCATGGAAACACTACCAATGGGAACGGCCTACGCTGTCTGGACCGGTATTGGAGCTTCTGGCGGAGCCATATTGGGCATGATCTTTTACAGTGAACCGCGTAATACCGCGAGAATTCTGTTCATCGCGATGGTACTCGGTTCAGCAGTTGGCCTAAAGCTGGTAAGCTGAATAATGATGGAATTGGAAAAATTAAACGCTTACCCTTCTATACTCTGATCTTTAGGATCGTCGCGTTGTGTTTTCAGTTTTAGAAAATGAAGAGTCAATTGAAGTTTCAGGCGAATATCACCATCGCTTAGATCAATCTCAAAAAGCTCACGTATCCTGTTGATTCGATAGAACAAAGTATTTCTATGAATAAAAAGTGTTTTAGCAGCAATATTTGGAGTGTCCACATATTGTAGATAGGCTTCAAGGGTAGGCAGCAAACTTGTTTTGTGGGCATTGTCATAAACAATTAACTTTTGGATAACCGGATGGCAGAAGTCAGCGAGATCGTTCTGTTCCGATATGATCTTTCCAATATGCTCGCAGAGATAGTCCTCATACATATACACTGGTTTGTTAGAATTAAGTTGGAAACCAATCTCGATGGCAGTTAGGCATTGCTTATAATATTTTCGCAAAAAAGTTAAATGACTAAAGCAGTCACTCAGCGAAGCAGTTAGTCCGTTTACTTGGAGAAATTCCAGAATTCGTTTGTCTTCAGCAATGATTTTACAGGATGAATCAACAAGGGAAATGAGAAATACAATACGTCCCTGATATACGATCCAACGGCTATCCGGCAGTAATTGGATAATATGCTGTGCAACCAGCTGAACTTTCCCGTCAAAAAAGCCGTTCTTCAAGTCTGTCAAGGTCATCACTCTCAGGTAAGGTGTAAGCGTCCATTCCAGATGAGTCAGTCGCATTGCGATAATATTAGCATCATTAAGCTCGCCTGTAAGCAGTTCGGAAAGCAAAAAACTATGCATTATTCCTGGATTGCAATTATAAAAGTTGTTCTTTTGCAATTCTACCGAAACCAGCTCACAAAGAAATTGTACGAGTTCAAAATCAATATCTGTAAATTTGCGATCCAGCTCCATAACACTGACCTGTGCGAATTCTATACCATGTACATACACAAAAGCTGTTATCCAACAGTCGTTGGTCTCGGGATCACGTGAATAATAAGGAATAAGAGCCATACGGGTCAGTTCGTACAGATTGGATTTCTTCATGCTCTCAATATTACTGTCAAGAATATATCCCAAATTTCGCTGCTGTTCGATATCAGGTCGGCTGGGGATAGGGGCTTGACACATAGCGAGTAACTTATAGCCTGCGTCGACAATGATTACCGGATTACCAAAGAGGCGGGAGGCCTCGTTTGTCAAGTATTGCAAACCTTTGTTTGAGTAAAGTGCAGAAATTAGAGTGTGCATATGCTCAATGAGCCGATTCTCATGAGCAAGTATAGATGAAATCTTTCCCGAAAGATCCAGCAGATCCAGTTCATTTGGCAGAAGGGTAAGACAAGTATAAGATTCAACAAGTGCATCGCAATCCTGAATGCAGAAAAGAGGGGTGTCAGTAGGAAAGTCCTTTGGCAAATCCGAAAGCTTGCCTATATAAGCGGTATTAGCCTGGAAAATGGAACTCAACCGTAGGATAGTAAATTCACTGATTTCTTTTGTTTGCATGGCCTCTTCGGGCAAGGAAAGATAACAGTCGCTAAGTTTTCTGATTATTTTTTGAATTTTCACGAGAGCAGCCTCCAAAAACTTTTTAATCCTTGTGCAATATTACAAAATATTGTCACTATATCGGACTATATTTAAATTCCAGCACATGGGATATAACGTTTTTATTATATATACTGAATTTATTACACGCTGCACTAAATAACACTTTCATCAAAAAATGAGTAATATTGTTTAAAATGAAGACTCTGCGAAGGGATGGTTTTGGAATTACGTGAGGAAATTTATGCGAAATCAGTGGGAAAAGCTGAAACTCTCGCATGTGTTTGCTTCAGAATCTATGCCTAACAACTATAAACTGCAGGAGGACATTAATGAAAATTTTAGGGATCAGTTGCGGTAGAAGAATGAGTAATTCAGAAATCCTTGTCAAGGAAGCTCTGATGGGTGCTGAAGAGATAGGTGCTGAGGTAGAGCTTATACGTCTTTATGACCTGCAAATTAAACCTTGCACTGGTTGTAATGCTTGTGTAGTGAGTTTGCTTGAAAAGTGTGGCTCAGGAGATTGTGTGATAAAGAACGATGATTTTGGATTTATTGAAGAAAAAATAATGGAATGCGACGGGCTAATTTTGAGCTCAGCCATTTATGAGAAGAGTCCGAGTGGACTGTTGAAGACTTTGAATGACCGGATGGGCCCCTCCCATGACATTGCCTTCCGAATGATTGCCAAGAAGCAACGCGAAGAAAGAGGAATAACTACTGGTAAAGGCCCAGATGAAAGAAGCTTTAAACCAAGAGTGGCTTCTCTTATAGCTGTAGGGGGGAGTGAGTGGGACACACTTGCACTGCCCATGCTCCATCTTTTCACGCTGCCGATGCAAATCAATGTTGTAGACAAAATGCTAGTCAATTGGGTTGGTTTGCCCGGATCAGTAGTCTTTAAGGAAAATGAATTGAACAGAGCTAGGCAATCTGGTCGTCATGTGGCTGAAACACTAATGAATCCGACTACGGAAGCGAAATATATTGGCGAATCTGGTTTATGTCCAATCTGTCATTCCAAACTCGTTGAAATCAGGAATCATGATGATAATTATCCGGCAATATGCGGAATTTGCGGTGTAAAGGGCACTTTGGAGGTTGAACAAGGCAAAGTTAAATTCAATGTTGCGGAGGAAGATAGAGCGCATTCGCATGTTCTAATCTCCGGGAAATTCGAGCACGCGGATGAATTATATAAAGTTTCATTAAAACCTAATTCCAAGGCTGGCGAGTTGCCTGAAAGATTAAAAAAATACAAAAACTATTTATCTTGTTCCAGACCTGCTCGTAATTGATATTCCTGATAAAGTGCTTATTCTTTTATTGAAAAGCTGAGAGCGAATTTGGTTGGTAAGATGCTTGCTGAAGCGGGTATGGTTGGAGCTGGTCTAAACGGGGTCAGTTTTTCATCTTACAGCTCGGAATAGAAGGGGGCTGCCGTTAAGGCCCCTGTTCGTATTTGTGATCTGAACACGCATGTCCGTGATACTTCACCGGTAGTGCGTCCTTATGTCGTGGCGTATTTCATGAAGCACTGGCATAGACCGTTAACGTCAAAAGTTTTAATTGATAAAATTCTAACGAAATGTGATTCCGGTTTGTTTAATCGCCTCTATACTCCATAACTCCATGGTTTGAAATGGATGAATATCATGCTTTACAAGATATCTTTCAAACATGGTCCGATAACTACAACCTTCTTCATTCGTTATAAAAAATGGTTGGTGTTCTCTCGCTTATACCGGATGTATTTCCGGGTAAACCATCAAAGCCACATCTACACGTCCACTGATTAAGTCAACCTGGTTTTGTTCACATGTACCGTTGGCAAGAATGAATTTGACATGAGGATATTTCAAAGAGAATTCCCTTATAATCGGACTTAATCTAGAAATCGTTAAAGACTCTGGTGCAGCCACCTTAACAACACCTTTAACTTCCTGGTTGCTTCGTATATTTCTAATCTGGTCATGAGTAGCCAGTAGATCTTCTGCCAGAGGTATTAATTCTCTCCCTAATGGAGTAAGTTTCAAATGCCTTCTTACGTAAGTGAAAAGCTCCCCGCCAATCTCTTCTTCAAGCGACTGTATGTGGGCAGTGATCGTGGACTGAGTGTATCCCAATTGCGATGCAGCCCCTGTATAACTTCCGATTTCGATATCGTCTGAAATGTAATAAGGTGTCTAATTTTTATCGGTGTTCTCCTTAGGTTTAATTTCTATCGATAAAAATGATAATGATTTTGAATATTTCAATTTTATTAATGAACAGATCCATCATACAATAGAACCCTTCTGATCGTAAATTAATCTACAAGGGAGGAAACAATGAATGGAACCGTTCAAAATTTCAATTTCAGAGCAACAATTGCACGATCTATCTATCAGACTAAAACAGGTTCGATGGCCTTCAAGTTTCTCTATAGAACCATGGGCTCTGGGGACAGACTATTCCTTTTTGAAGAGATTAGTTGATTATTGGGGCACGGAATACAACTGGCGTGAACAGGAAGCATGGTTAAACCGTTTCCCGCAGTTTATGGAACATGTGGATGGCTTCGATATACACTTTGTGCACGTCCGGGGTGAAGGGACATCCGAACGACCACTGTTGTTGACTCATAGATGGCCAGGATCATTTGTAGAGATGTTAGAACTAATCCCTTATCTAACAACTCCGTCGCTATATGGTGGACATGCTGAAGAGGCATTTGACGTGATTATTCCCTCTTTGCCAGGCTTTGCATTTTCGAGTACACCATCTGTTAGCGAAGAAGAGCTAGCTTACTTTGACATCGTAGCTGAGTGGTTGGACCGAGAAGGTGCTTATAGCGCCCTTCATAGAACGAAGCCGGAAACACTGGTTTTTGCACTAAGCGATTCCCCAGCCGGTCTTGCCGGCTGGATCGTAGAAAAATTTCAAGGTTGGAGTGACTGTGACGGAGATATGGAAAGGTCTTTTTCACTCGATCATATCCTCACCAACATATCGATTTATTGGTTTACCAATTCGATTGCTTCTTCCATACGAATATATACTGAAGGTACCCAAATGCCACTGCATTTCGCCGCTATGGAAAATCCTAAATTGTTTGCCGAACATCTAAATCATTTTTTTCATTCATTAAGCATCTGATAGTCTCTATCCTTGAGAGGGATATGAACCACCAGTACAACTGGTTACCGTCTTCAAAATGCAACTCTTCAGGTGCTTCCAGAGAGCAGGGTAGAAGCGATAACCCGTTAATACTTGTTGGTTGTTGGTCATTAAATATACGGAGGAATGTACACACATAGAAGCTATCGTTGGTGCATCTTGTTGTTTAGAAATTTAGTCCAGAGCAATATCCGACTCTCTCTTGGATCTACTTTTTAATGAAGCAACCTTAGCACGGTGCAATACCGAACTGAGGTTGCTTCAGTTAACTAAGACATACTGCCGTTTACTTCAGATAGGTTCCCGTTTCTCCAATTCCACCTCTGCCATTCAATACATATACTCTTGCATTTCCTTTGCCGGAGCATGTCAGGGTAATCTTGCCATCAGTAACGGTTTTGGAATCACCGGTCACCGCATCCACATAGGTTCCGTTCGGAATTCCGGTAAACGTGGCGTTTCCTGAAATCGTGACCAATGCAAAGCTGTCAATGCCTTTGGCACTATCGGTATATCTTCTCTTAAACGCCAGATTGCCCGATACATTCTCTGTGGAATACTGGCCTTTTTGCAAGGCGGGTACAGCTCTTCTGATTAAATTAAGCTGTCTGATATGTTTCGCCAGAGGATGATTGAGCGATTCCGCAAGCGTGCCAGTAGCATTTGTGTATTTGCCGTAATCTTGTACTGTAACATTGCCTTCCATGTGATCGCCGAAATATGCCCGTCCTGTTTTGCTTAGCGGTGCGTTTGGACCTGTATCAATGGTTGCCCCTTTTTGAAACTCGATTTCGGAGCCATAGAAGATAGCGGGTATTCCGCGGAAGGTGAACATCAGATCGAGATTCTCGGCCCAAGTGTCCTGTGTGCCCGCAAATCTTTGATTTTCCGGAGCCTGGTCGGGCGCATAGTCATGCGAGTCGACATAGGTTACATTCCAGGTAGCATCATTATAGTATTGATCGCCACCTTTCATACTGAATGCTTCCTGTGCAGTCTTGAATGCCCAATGCATTGGAAAATCAATCACATCCATGCCCGATTTCATCGAATAGTCAGGCGTATGATAGGTATTTCCGTTTAAGAAAGCATTGTTCGAGGTTGGCTGTCCTGCTGTAGTAGAGTTGTCCGCCCACTCTTGTTCAACTGACGCTTTATTGGAGGCGTAGTCATTCTTTCCATCGCCCGGATACGATTTTGAGCTTTTCCAAGTATAGAATGGCGTCGAGATCGCTGGAATTCCACTGTTCCAGACATCTCTGTAACGAGTGGCTACTTCTCCAAAAATATAGAAATCCGAGCCGCCTCTTGTCTTCCAGGCAGGAATATAGTATTTATTGAAAATATACCGGCTTACATGCTTCACCGTATCGACACGGAAAGCGTCAACACCCATGTCTATATAGTGATTGTAGGTATCAATTAAATATTTGTTAACTGCAGGGTTTTCCGTGTTCAAATCCACGCAATCGCCCGCTATCTGACCGGTTTGAACAGTATAGGATTCCCAGGAGAGACTTTTCTCTGTATGGTAAATGTTATTGTTCGTCCCCTCTGACTTCATTAAAGCGAGCCTTGCCTGATACTGCTGATCGGGTGTCATGGAATCATAGTTTGGCGGCAACTTATCCGTAGTCTTCACCAAGTTGTTAGCGGTATCGGGATTAGCTGGATCTTTCTTGAACATGGGATACAGATTCTCTTCACCGAAATTACCCGTATGATTGACGACGATGTCCTGAATAACCTTCAGCCCTTTGGCATGGGCCGCATTAATCAAATCCTGGTAAGAAGCTCCCGCCGATTCATACCGTGGGTCTACTTTGGCAAAATTTAAAGCATGGTAACCATGGTAATCATAACCGCTGGCATTTTGCACAACAGGTGTAATCCAGATGGCGCTGAATCCGAGGGCTTTGATATAATCGAGCTTTTGAATCAACCCCTTAAAGTCCCCTCTCCAAGCTGGGTCCGAATCTGGATTGCGCGCCTTTCCATCATCCCATGCGTGCACGTTATTGCTCGAATCACCGTCATAGAACCGGGAAGTAATCACGAAGTAAATAGTATCTTCCCGAAAATCCCCCTTAGTTCCAATATTATAAACAAAGCTCTGTTTGGTTTGATTACCAGCACCGTCTATAACGAGAAATTTTAATGTCGTGGTCTTGGAGATAAGAATAGACGGTCCAGTCAATCCGGCCAGCGCGTTGCCGAGGATATAGACTTTTGAGCTTGTGGTTGGTTCTGTACCATCCTCCGTATAGTATGCCTTGGTCGTTGCCGCCTTGTTATCTTTCAGGTTAAAGGATACAGTCACTGAGGAATCGGAATGCCCTGCAGGCAAATTCGCTGTGATTGTCGGAGCTTGCAGATCTGCATTCAGGTCAATCACATAAGCGAAAGAGGATGCATTTCCAGTTTGACCGATTGAATTAACACCGAAGGCCTTAATGGTCAAAGAGGACGCAACTTGGATTGGAGAAGTATACAAGATCGAGGATGTCGTAGGTGTCGAACCATCTATCGTATAGTAAATCTTATCGTCACTGTTGGTGCTGGAAAGCGTCACCGTTTGGGACGAATCATAAGTTTTGGGTACAGGAGAGGCGGAAATCGCCGGCATTTTAGGCATTTCCGGGCTGGTATCATACCATGTGTTATCTGTGTAATACCAGCCCTCTTTCACACTGCGGGACAAGTCGGCCGTCTGTTTGCCGCTACTGTCATTGAAGATGAGACTTGAGCCTGTCGCCTCGGCAATGGTGTAGCTGTACCAGTCGTTTCCATCCGGCTTCATCAGGATTCCCGGCCACGCCCCGCTTATCGGAACGGTTGTCGGATTCAGATTCCAGTAATGGATTCGAATCGCTGAATTCCAGCTTGAAGGTTTCTTAAAGTGAACCGTTAACCCAGTTTGAGTTGATTTAGGTGTTGTGGTAGGTGCATACGTTGCGGTTACGGTAGACGTGATAGAAGCGGTTGTCGATGGAAGGGCAGTTGCTGTGGAATTCGTGTAGGTGGATGTATAATCGGTGTTACTGGCCGAAGCTACGCCGGATAAACCGAAGAAGTTGAAGCAAAGTGATAAAATAATTAACCAAGAAATAAAACTCCCAGTTTTTTTCCTTAGCAAGTTAACAACCTCCTGATAATATTTAGTGGGGGAGATAATGCAATCGGTTGCATTAAAAGTAAAAAAAGAAAGACATTTATTTTGATAAAATGGATTCATTGATCGCCTCCTCCACGGTATATATGGAAAATAATCATTGTACGCGCTTACAAAAGAAACTATGAGAAAAGCCCATTAACACAGGGCTTTATATCAATGATTTTTTCCTTTTATGATTATATCATCCATACTTTTACTGGTCAATGCATTGCTAGGGACATATTTTTAAGGTTTTAAAGGTTTATATTTTAGTACAAAAAAAGGGGATGATTCCTTCAATATAATAGCATAGCGAGAACTTATTCCACATATTCGAAGAGTTTTTGCAAGAAGCTAGTCAGGGAATGGCTAAAAACAGTGAAAAGATGGATTTTCAGAGAAAAGCGTATGTTTAAACGAAGAATGTGGAGTGAACGGATCAAGGAGCAGATGGGGAAGCCGTTAGAAATTTATCTTTAATATAAGCATTGACAAATTGTTAAATAAATAAAACCATGTCTCTGAGTATAGTTATATGCAAACGATTGCCTCGTTGAAAACGTATACATATTGTTTTTTTTACCCTCTTTTATTTACTCCTAATCTCTCAAGAGAGGTTGGCTGTAAAATAAAATCAAGTTTAGTATGAGGAGGAAGGCAAGCCCCATCTTGAGACGTATCTGGAGTATCGTTCTCTTGCTTCTTTAAGGATGTTATTACATAAGATCGGATCTTAATGCAATCTTAATGCTGTAGGCAAATTCGTAATACGGTACTGATTTTGCTTAACGGTACTGATTTTGCTTATATGATATACTAAGGATTGAGAGAGAATATAACAGCGGGTGGGCACAGGATGACATTATGGCAACGCTGAGAAAAAATAGAAAAACATCATCTCAAACAAAGTTTATTCAAACACATATCGGAGTTGGTTACCGTATGCTTCAGGTTGGAGATGATGGCTAGGTAACAATACCATTATGTAATTAGAGATCATGCTCTTATGGAGCATGGTCTCTTTATTTTTCATCTGCCATCTAAATCTTAAGATGATCTTTATACCTATATGAAAACTCTAATCCTATATGAGTTGGACGAAAACCAGGTTGAAGAGACAATGCTTTTGGCACTTCCTCATCGGAACGATACCGATGGTGGATATCTTGCCTTTATCAAGGCTGTAAATCGGGTGCTGGGACAAGAGGTTTACAGCTAACCTCAGAAAGAAGGAAAAATATGAATCGTCAGGCCGCGTTACTGGTGTTTGCTCCCAATCTGGCCGGAGAACAATTTTATTGAAATCGATATTAAGGAAAAACAATTGCCGACAAAGGAGTTCAGCAAGTATATATATTTGAAGAACAACGGAGGGAGCCTTTTTTTGTATGCAGAAAATCTAAGTAGAATGACAGACACTGGCAAAACAAGAACAGGTAGAGCGGAAAACAGAAGAAAACACGTAAAGACAAGAAAAAAACTTAGTTGGGATTTTGAACGATGTCGCTTCTTTTTTTGGTTCGTGATGAACGGAAGGACTACAATAAGCAATTAAACACGACAAATCGATGTCTGCAAAGAGGAAGAGAGAATAAGTTCTATGAATTCCATGAAAGCGTTTGACATATTTGAATATCAATCTATAATTATGAACAGAATTGGACCTCACAGAGATGGAAGTATCCTGATTTTTCCAATATGAAACGGATTGAGATGTCACCAATTTTCAAATAGGTCGCTGCCTATGAGGAATACGATAATTGATAGAGCTGTTGTTCATAAACAGCAAGCTCCATAACCAGGGGCTTGCTGTTTCATTTACCTAAGGAGAATGGATCGGAATGACACTTAAAAAAAGAATCTTTCTATTGTTTTTTCTCAGTGCATTTATCCCCTTTATTAGTATATTTGTAATTTCTTACTATACCATTGATTCCATTTTTGCGAATAAAATCAATGATGGAATTCGGAGCAATCTACAGCAGGTAACTTCATCACTGGAGAATTCAATTAACAACCTGAATCATGTCACTCAGCAATTGTCATATAGCGGTACATTAGGCAAGAAACTGGATGAAGTCTTGAAGCCTTCCTCCAATATATTTGAATTGATTGAGGCTAGAGATGAATTAAAGAATGAGTTAAATGTTGTAACGTTTACTAATCCGAATATAGGTCTGACCTTATACTATTTCCAGAAAGAAGGCACTACACAGTTCGCTAACTTTCCCATCAAAGATCGTTTTTCCCCCGAGTCTTTGCCTGTGCTATTCAAATCATATGGCATTGCGTACTATGGTCCCCATATCAGTATGAACCGATTTGATGATCAGCTCGTTTTATCTGCTATGCGAAAGGTACAACTGCCTCAAAGGGACGATGTATATATTTACGTCGAATCCGGCTTTCGACTTACACAGGATATACTGGATTACAATCAATACAAAGGAGCTTTATCGCATTTGATCCTGAATGGTGAGGGCAACATTGTTTACAGTGAAATTCCAGAAACGATGAAGGTCGGGGAGAATTTCTCCAGCTTATCGAAAGGTACTGCAAAAGATGGAATATCCCGTGATTACCATTGGTTTAAGGAGGACACCTCTCAGAATTGGAGCGTCATATCGGTAATTTCGCAGGCTAAGTATCAACAGGAGAAAAACCAGTGGTTGCTTCAAATATTACTGGTCGCTTTATTTTTTTTCGGCTTTACCGTATTTCTTGCTTGGCTTCTGTGGAAGACCGTCTACAAACCACTGGGTCTGTTCCATTCGGAAATTAACGGAATGTCTCAGAATCCACAAAAGGCAGGCAGCCAGATCCGCACTCAAATTCCCGAGTTTGACTTTCTGCTGGGGGAATTCTCAAATATGCAGCATCAAATCGGCGACCTGTTCAAGGAAGTGCAACAGAAAGAAAAGATCCGTGCAGATTTGGAAGTGGAAAAATTGTTATATCAGATCAATCCTCACTTTCTGATGAATACGCTGGATACTGTGCACTGGCTGGCCGTTATGAACGGACAAGGGGAGATTGACAAGTTGGTGCAATCCTTGAACAAGCTGTTGTATTACAATTTGGGTAAATTAGGGCAAGTATCCACGATGGAGGAGGAAATTGATGCGCTAAGACAGTACCTAATCCTGCAACAAATTCGATATGACTTTGAATTTGACGTGCGTATTTCAGCGGATGATCAAGTGCTACAAATACCTGTGCCTCGTTTTATTCTGCAACCGTTGGTTGAAAATTCACTTTATCATGGACTGAGTGACGAAGGTTTTATTCAAATTGAAGTTACACTCGCCAAAACGCTGAATATTTTAATACAGGATAATGGAGCAGGTATGACTGAGGAAGCGATTCAAAGACTTCTGAACAATCGTATAGCTGAACATAAAAAAGTAGGGATGGGCATCGGACTCAATTATGTCCACCGCATGTTGAGGGCACAGTACGGAGATCAAGCACAACTGGTGATCGAAAGTGAATTGGGTACAGGGACAAGTATACTGCTCATACTTCCTATCAAAGGAGAAGATGTCTGAGGATGATTAAGGTGTTGATTGTGGATGACGATAAACTGGTACGAAAAGGAATAAGCTCCGCAATGCCGTGGAACGAGTTCAATATGGAGGTTGTAGGAGAAGCAAGTAACGGGTTGAAAGCACTGGATTTTCTGAAATCCCAACCGGTCGATCTGATGTTGACGGATCTCGCGATGCCGGTGATGTCAGGTATTGAACTGATGCGAGCTGCAAGACAGCTCTATCCAGAACTACATATTGTCGTATTAACACTGCATCAAGATTTCGATTATATCCAGGAAGCGCTCAGGCTGGGAGCCATCGATTATATAGCCAAAGTTCAGCTCGAGAAGGAGCAATTCGAACACGTGCTGCATCGAATACATACCCGGATTGACGAGCTGGCGAATACAAGACGAAAGCTGCCGCTGCTAAGTGAGACCAATGTCCTTTATCGCCATGTGTATGCACTTGTTTCACTGGATCGCAAGTCAGGACAGAACTGGCCGATTGAACTGACATCCAATGTAGATGAGATCCGTTGGGAGGTTGAACGGAACAGCTGGATGTGGACGGCACCCATGGACGTAGAGGATCAGCTGTTCCATAAACTGAAGGAATACCTGGATCAAGTTCCCCAAGGCGCCTTGCTGGTTCTGTCCGATGTACAAGAGCGAACATGGTCGCAAATCCAAAACTGGATTATGAACTATACAGAAACGTCCTTATTCTATGCATACAATCCTTGTGATCCTGTCATTTCCGTTTCGATGAATGTGGAGGACTCATTTCCAATAGAACCGCAGGATGAAGACATGGATCGTATTAAGCAAAGTTGGTTCCTATCACCATGGACCCACAACGACAGTTACTACAACCAACTGATTGAACAGTTCAAATCACTAAGACTGCATAAAGGCCAGCTGATGGGTTTGCTATACTCTATAGTTATGGAATGGAATCACCTTTTTGCTCAGACCACGCTGGGTAGAATCTCAATGATCCATTCTTTTCAATCCTGGTACGAGGTAGAAGATTGGATCAAGCAGACCTCTGTGGGCATTCGTAAGGCAGATGAACAGACTTCGTATTCACAAGAAATTGTAGACGCCGTGAAAAAAGCGATTATGATCATGCAAAATGATTTGGACCAAGCTTTTACAGCTTCAGGTCTGTCCCAACAACTGAACATCAGCCGAAGCTATTTCAGTCAATGCTTCAAGGATTTGATGGGGAAAACCTTTAATGAGTACTCCCGATTTATACGAATAGAGAAGTCTAAAGAGTATTTATTGAATACAACCAACACGATTTTCTGGATTGCGGAGCGAGTGGGTTATACGGATGAAAAATATTTCAGCCGAATTTTTCGCGAATTGACAGGTCTGCTGCCAAGCGAATATCGACAGCTCGGCAGAGGGGATAAATAGCGTATTCTCCCAGATGAGTCAATAATCCGGGCGAAAGAAGGGAAAGCGATGATTAAGAAGATGGCTGCATGTGTTCTTGTCGTCAGCTTAATTACAGTGACAGTAAATTTCAGCAGCCCATACTTCCGGGAATCACCAATGGGACCAACGAAAACAATCTCGGACACTGCTGCTGCCGATCCATTAGGGAAATATGAACATCCCGTTTCCATCCGGCTGGGATATGTGGTAGACCCAACAGGCGCGGATCTATCCGGAGGAGAAACACTTGAGAAGAATATGTGGAAAACGATGATTAAACAAAACCTTAACATTGATGTCCAGGTATTATGGCAGGTGTCGAAGGAAAATCTGGGTCAGAAAATCGATCTGGCTATCGCCAGCAATGATCTGCCGGATGCCATGATTGTAAATCAGGTGCAGCTGAACGAGATGATCAAGGCTGGAGAAATGGAAGATCTAACCGAGGCATACAATAGCAGCGTATCACCGGAAATAAAAAAAATTATCGATAGCACAAACGGATTGGCTATGGAACAAGTGACCTTCGATGGCAAGATGATGGCTGTTCCTTCTGTGACAGCGGAAGACTTCAGCATGCTCTGGATTCGACAGGATTGGCTGGATCGTCTTGGACTGAAGCCGCCGAAAACGGTAGATGATCTGGAAGCTATCGCCAAGGCCTTTGTGGAGAATGACCCGGATGGAAACAGTAAGCGGGATACGATTGGCCTTGCTTCAAGCACTGGACTGTATAACGATTTCAACAACAGTGCTTTTGCTTTTGATCTAACGCCGATCTTCGCAGCATATGGATCTTTCCCGGGATATTGGCTGAGCAAAGATGGAAAACCTGTATACGGTTCGGTTCTACCGGAAACGAAGGACGCCTTGGTGAAGCTGCGTGAAATGTACGTCAAAGGCCTTCTCGATCCAGAAATGGGCATCCGCAAAGAAGCGGAGGAAACGGTCATTAACGGTCAGGCGGGGATGTTCTTTCAAGGTTTCTATGCTGGGTACTGGCCCCTTCCGAGCGCTTGGCAGAACGAGCCGAAGGCGAACTGGCAAGCATACGCACTCCCGCTGGATGCAAACGGAGCATACCATGTGAAGGTGGATAATCCGTCAAGTTCATTCTTGGTGGTACGAAAAGGATATGCTCATCCCGAAGCGATCATTAAAATTAACAATCTGTACCTTCGTGATGAGTTCAAGTACGGTACGCGTTTTATGCTGAGCCGCAATTTCTTTGCTCCGGCAGATGCATAAAGTTCGAAGCCTTACCTATATACGAACTCCAACGATGGAGAAGGCTTGGGGTGAACTATCGAAACTGGAACATGATACATTTTTGAAAATTATTTTAGGCGCTGAACCAATCGATTCATTTGATCAATTTGTCGAGGAATGGAAGGAACAAGGGGGCGATCAAGTGACTGTGGAGGTGACCGCAGCCCATAATCATCGCTGAAGACCATCATGAATGTGATACGATAAATTCTACATGACACTTTTATAAATCCATTAATCAAGCCGACGGATTCCTGTTTCAGGAGCTGCCGGTTTTTTTGTTCTTCACTTTGATTAGTAAATAAGGATAGACAAATGTATGTCGGTAGGTAGGATAAATGCTTACAAGCCAACTATGGCTTCATGATCCCGAATGAAACCGTATACATTTCTCTATCCAAACAGACGTTCAATCCCTATCTCGATTTGTCTTCTCCGAGTCTTATAATGAAAGCGCAAACAACAATGATAAAGAAATATTCAGAACGAAGGGGAATCGAATGTGATGAGAACTAAATGGTTCATAAAAAGAAACATGTTGACGAGACGTCTGGCCGTGCTGTCGATGTCTGCCTTGATGATTTCAACCCTTGCAGCCTGTGGGGGTTCCTCCAACCCTCCCACTGCGGAGGAAGCGGGCAAGTATGAGGCAACACCGGGAGACCCATTCAGTGCCTATAAAGACGAAATAACCGTAACGATGGGTCGTGTGACTACAGCCAACCCGAAACTGCCGGCTGGAGATACGTATGAGAACAACGCGTATACTCGGCTGGTCAAAGAAACGTTTAACGCTCAGATTAAAGACCAATTTGAAGCCAACGGAGAAGATTACAGCCGTCAGGTTTCTCTCGCCATCGCCTCTGGGGAACTGCCTGACATGATGCGTGTCGATTCCAAGGATGAACTCAAAGAACTGGTTGATAATGATCTGATTGAAGATATGACGGAAATTTACAAACAGTATGCCACAGATAACATCAAGAACATTTACGAATCTTATGAGGGCCGTGCATTAGATAATGCGACGATAGATGGACGTTTAATGGGACTTCCGGCTACTTCCCTAGATTCCGCGCCAACCATGGTCTGGGTTCGTCAGGATTGGCTGGATTTACTGGGAATCCAACTTGACGCAGACGGAGACGGGGCCATCAAGCTGGATGATGTGGAGAAAACGGCCGAGGAATTCCTGAAAAGAGATCCTGGCCAATCCGGGAAACCGGTAGGTATTCCTTTTGTGAACACCCTGAATACAAGTGACTATAATGGTTCCGCCTATACCATGCTGGGAGTTGCCTCCACCAAGGGTGCATTCCCTCAATACTGGTTGAAGGGAAAGGATGGCAGCATTGTTTATGGCTCAACAACAAAGGAAACCAAGCAGATGTTAGGCGTCATGGCAGATTGGTTCAAGAGAGGCATCATCGACCCGCAATTTGGAACACGCACATTTGATGATATTACGGCACTGTACACCAACGGCCAAAGCGGTATTGCTTTTGGACCATGGCATATTCCCGACTGGGGTCTGAGCAGCGTGAAGCAGATGGATAAGAATGCGAAATTCACGGCTTACACTTTGGAGGATGCAGACGGAAAGGTACACGTGGCACACGCCAATCCAGCCAATCAGTTTATCGTTGTGAGAAAAGGATATGAACACCCGGAACTCGCCGTTAAAATAGTAAACCTTTTCTACGATAAACTGGCAAATGATAAAAATGTGGAAACATCTATGCCAGAAGCCGCCAAGTATCAAGAGAACGGCGTAGACGGTTCTACCAGACCTTTTAATATTGAAGTCAACTCGGCTACCTCGCTGCTGGATGATTACTCTGACGTTGTTCGCGGGATTAAAGGGGAGATTAGTCTGGATCAGGTCCGGACAACCGAATCAAAGAACAATATTGAAAGTATCCAAACCTACTTGAGCGATATGGATACGGATAACATAACAGCTTGGTCGAAATATCACTCGCGTATCAACGGAGTGGGACTCATCGACAAACTGACACAGGAAAACAAATTCGTTTGGATGACACCTGCTTTCTCTGGAACTACACCAAGCATGAAACAGACATGGGCTAATCTGACCAAGATGGAGCAGGAATCTTTCATCAAAATCGTGACTGGTGCAGAATCTCTGGATTACTTCGATACTTTCGTTAGCAATTGGAAGAAACAAGGCGGTGACCAGGTGATTCAGGAAATTGAAGACGAGGCCGCATCCGATAAATAAATAATCATGAACTGCTAGAAGGGCTGCGATACGCAGCCTTTCTTCAGGAAGGGGTCCATCTATGAAACAGGGAAATGATAAAGCAAAAGGTCGGTTGGGCACGGGTGCCATGTATCATCTGATGATGCTTCCGGGAATTTTGTTTTTGCTGGTATTCAGCTATGTTCCGATGGTCGGTGTCATTACGGCGTTTCAGGATTATATACCAGCCAAGGGGATGTTTGGCTCCGAATTTGTAGGGCTGAAGCATTTTATTTATATGTTTAAGCTGCCGGACATCGCACAGGTTTTTAGTAATACGTTGGTGATTGCCATTGCCAAGATTCTATTGGGAACCATGATGGCTATCATTTTTTCCATCTTGTTAAATGAGATCCGCATCAAATTCGTTAAAAAATCCGTACAGACAATTGTTTATCTGCCACACTTTCTATCCTGGGTAGTTCTAGCATCCGTGGTTGTTAACATGTTCAGTTTGGATGGGATTGTGAATCAAATTTTGGCTTTTTTCGGTCTGGAGAATATTAATTTTCTCGGCAGCAACACCTGGTTCCAGCCGTTGATTATTGGGACAGACGTGTGGAAGGAGTTCGGTTACAGTTCCATCGTCTATTTGGCTGCAATTACTTCGATTGATCCGGGTCTGTATGAAGCGGCAGGAATGGATGGAGCCAGCTGGTGGAGAAAAGTATGGCATATTACGTTGCCAGGTATGCTGCCTATTATCCTGCTCATGGGAGTGATGAGTCTAACCAATATTTTGAGTGCCGGCTTCGATCAAATTTATAATCTGTATAATCCGGTTGTCTATGAGTCGGGAGATATTCTGGATACTTATGTATATCGGATTGGACTCGTTGGGCGACAGTATAGCTTCGGTACGGCTGTTGGCCTGTTCAAGTCAGTGATCGGTATTGTTTTGCTATTGTCCGCCAACCATTTGGCCAAGAAATACACCGACCGAAAAATATTCTAAGGAGGCAAAGCCTATGCCGTATTCTGTAAGCCTAAAAGATCGAATTGGCCGGTTTGTCATCAATGCCATCGTCATATTGCTGGCATTGATCTGCCTTCTTCCGTTATGGAATATCGTTGCGATTTCATTCAGCAGCAGCGAGGCCGTGTCAGCTAATGCTGTAGGTCTCGTACCAGTCAATTTTACAACAGCAGCGTATACGAAAATTATCGATGATGCTCAGTTCTGGCGTTCCTTTGGCATATCTGTTCTACGTGTTGTGCTTACACTTATTCTCAACATGATTCTTATTATTTTAATGGCATACCCGCTCTCCAAGTCGAAAAGGGAATTTAGAGGTAGAAACATTTATATGAATGTCATGATTTTTGCCATGCTGTTCAGCGGCGGGATGATCCCGAGTTATCTACTGATCAAAAACCTCGATATGCTTAATACAATTTGGTCGCTTGTTCTGCCGGGTGCGGTCCCTATATTCAGTGTCATCCTTGTCATGAACTTCTTCTCCGCTGTACCTAAGGCGCTAGAAGAAGCAGCATTCATCGATGGGGCGAATCCGCTCCAGGTCCTGTTCAAAGTGTATGTTCCCGTGTCCATCCCTGCGCTGGCGACGGTAGCACTATTCAGTATCGTGGGAACGTGGAATGATTTCTTCAGCGGTTTGATCTATATGACCCAAGTCAGCAATTATCCGCTAATGACTTATATTCAGTCCCTTAACGTGAACATTGCGGAACTTCTTCAATCTGGCACCAACTCAGCACAACTCAGCAACTTGACTGAAATTTCAAACAAAAATTTAAATGCGGCCAAAATCGTAGTCGCTGTCATCCCGCTGCTGCTGATTTATCCACTACTTCAAAAATATTTTGTGACTGGAATTGTTGTAGGATCGGTAAAAGAGTAATTGTATGCTGTGACTTGATTGAGATAAAAACACCTATTCGTGTATTGGAAGGGTTGTAATGAACAATGAAAAATAAAAATTGGTGGAAAGAAATCGTTGTATACCAGATATATCCACGTAGTTTTCAAGATAGTAATGCTGATGGAATCGGCGATTTGAAAGGAAGTGTTTCCCGTCTAAGCAAAAAAAGTAAAGAAAATCCGTACCATGCACTATTATGTCCGGAGAGATGGCATTGGAGAAATGCCACCAAACGACTTGGGTTCCATATTTGGTGGTTCAGCTTGGGAATGGGTACCCGAGATAGGACAATATTATTTACATCTTTTTTCTGTAAACCAAATTGTATAGCAACCCGGACGGCAGTGAGTTTTCAATGGTATTTCAATTTTGAACATATCAGATTAACAAGGCTTGAGCTACGAAAATATTGTGCATTATGGTATAAATGAATAATTCAAGGAAATGGGCGAAGTGATTACTGATATATCATTGAGCAAACGAGAAACGTTAGTTGAAAATAGCATGGAGCAGTTTGCCGGTTGGGAGCTGCTCCATTTTTGATAAACTAACGGGCAGTTATCTTCAATCAGTATAGACTCTATTTAACCCATTATTTAACCCTCTATAGACTTCTCTCCAATAAGGCTCCAACTTGTTCAGCCATGATTTGTGGCGGATACGGCATTTCATTTCTAATCCACCATTCTATTACCCCTACATAAGCGGTACCAGCATATTGCAACATAACGTCTTCATTTAAATCCACATTTCTTCCACTTTCTCTATCAATCTCACCTCTGAATCCTCCCATAACATAATCAAGAAGACGAGTTCTAAAAGAGGGGGCTCCTTTACTGGCTAACATAGTCGAAAAAAATAAATAATTTTTCTCAAAATACTCAAAAAAAGGTACAAGTCCATTGCTCCAATCCAGCTTACATGCCCATTCATCCATTTCGCCTAATTCATTCATGTGTGATTCGATCAGTTTATCCAACAAATCATATTTGTCCTGATAATGAAGATAAATCGTACCACGGTTTACGTTTGCCTGGTCTGCAATGTCTTGAATGGTAATGTCATCGAAGTTTTTTACAGCCATCAGTTCAATAACGGCTTTTTTCAAGGATTCTTGTGTTTTTAGAATTCTCCGATCCACTTTTATCATTTAGTCTTTTCCCCCTGACCAACTCAAAATAATGAACACTTTTCGTGATGTTGTTGTTATTTCAACAAATTGCGCTTTTTTAACCATTGAACTTAGGCTTCTTTTTTATAATAATAGACGTGAGTTGATAAAACAACAAGTTTTGTTTATCCGCTCTCTGTGGTTCACTAATATTACCTAAAAGGAGAACTGAAATTTAGAAAGGAGGGATGTTCACTTGGTAGTTAATAAAAAAATGTGAATAATCATTACTAATTTCTAAAAAAGGACTAACAGATAAAATTGTATTCACTGGAGGTTATATATGATTAATGCTAATGCACGTGCTGTGTTCGGTCCGGAAGGTCCGTTCCTACTAACTACAATTGAGCGCAGAGATCTTAAGCCGCATGATGTTCTCATTGAGATCAAGTATGCGGGTATTTGCCACTCTGACATCCATACCGCTCGTGGGGATTGGGGGCCAGTCCAATATCCTATCGTTCCAGGACATGAGATCGCCGGTGTTGTCGCCCAGGTTGGCTCGGAAGTCACAAAGTATACTGTTGGTGACCGAGTAGGAGTTGGCTGCATGGTTGATTCCTGTCGAGAGTGCGAGAGTTGCCGTAGAGGAGAGGAGCAATATTGTCTTAATGGACATACGGGTACCTACGCAGCTATCGACAGATATGGACAATATACACAAGGGGGTTATTCCACCCACATCGTCGTAACGGAAGATTTCGTGGTTCGAATTCCTGACGGCATTGATCTTGATGTCGCCGCTCCGCTTTTATGTGCTGGGATCACAACGTACTCTCCGCTGCGCCATTGGGGTGCTGCTTCCGGCAAGAAGGTAGCAGTTGTTGGACTTGGCGGACTCGGACACATGGCTGTGAAGCTCGCTCATGCTATGGAAGCAGAAGTAACGGTTTTATCTCAAACCTTGAAGAAAAAAGAAGATGGTTTGAAACTAGGAGCGGACCATTATTATGCGACCAGCGATGCGGAGACATTTAAGAAGCTGGCCGGCACGTTTGATCTCATCGTGAATACGGTGAGCGCGAAAATTGATTTGAATGCCTACCTATCACTGCTGGCAGTGGACGGTACCTTGGTTAATGTCGGTGCGCCGCCGGAGGCATTGCCTGTTCAAGTATTCTCTCTTATCCCGCATCGTCGGTCGTTTGCTGGATCAGCAATCGGCGGTATTCGGGAAACACAGGAAATGCTTGATTTCTGCGCTGAACACCACATTACGCCTGAGATCGAGGTTATCTCCGCTAATCAGATTGATGAGGCATGGGAACGCGTACTTGCTTCGGATGTCCGGTATCGATTTGTCATCGACATCAGCACGATGGGGAACGAATAGGGATTCATTGCAGCAAAAAAATATCAAGGGCACGCCGAGTGGTGTGCCCTTGAGTTGGATAAGGAAAAGACATATCTTCCGAAATTTATCTAAGACCCTTTGTATATCGGAGGGGTATACTGTCACAGGGTAATAAAACGACAAAACCTAAAGCAAATGCGTTGGCTTAAAGAATGTGCATTTAATCAATCATAGGAGTTAAAGGAATGAAATATAAGACCCAAAAAAATTCTCTCGGTTTTGCTCTAATATTGGCCACATTCTCGGCGCTGGGGCCGTTTACCGTCGATATGTATCTTGCATCACTTCCGCAAATCGCTGTTTTTTTTGGAACAAGTGCAACTGCCGTTCAAGCGAGTTTAACCACTAGCCTGTTAGGATTAGGGTTAGGACAGTTGATAATGGGGCCTTTAAGCGACATTTATGGAAGACGCCGGCCTTTGTTGATTTCCATGATATTATTTATCCTTTCCTCGATTGGATGCGCTTTTGCACCAAGCATAGAATGGTTTATATTTTTAAGATTTATTCAAGGGGTTGCTGCGTCCGCCGGACTCGTTATTTCGCGCGCTATTGTTCGAGATCGGTTTAGTGGGATTGAAATGACTAAGTTTATATCGTTGCTAACGATGATAAGCAATGTCGCTCCGTTAATTTCCCCTACGGCCGGAAGTACGGTCATGTCATACAGCTCTTGGTTAGGTATATTTATATTTTTAGGGGTGCTAGGTATAGGATTAACTGGGATAACCATATGGGGGTTAAAGGAAAGCTTACCTGTACAGCAACGTGCTCCAAGTAGTCTCCGTTCGTTGATGAAGAATTATAACAGCTTGTTCCGAAAGCGGTCTTTTATGGGATATGCTCTCGTCAATGGCATATTGTTCGCAGGTGTTTTTGCCTATGTTGCAGGTACTCCATTTATTTATCAAAACATATACGGCGTGTCGCCGCAACTGTTTTCGATCCTGTTTGCGTTGAATGGCCTTGCTATTATCTTGGGATCTCAATTCGTCAAACTGCTTGCAGGCCGGGTAACGGAAAGTCGACTTTTTTTGATCGGATTAATACTGTCATTTATATCTTCCGCTGCGGTCTTATTTATAGTACTAGTACATGGAGCATTATCAGCTATGTTTATTTCGATCTTCTTATTCGCCTTATCCATAGGGATCATTGGACCCATCTCTTTTACATTAGCAATGGAGTCGCAAGGGCATATTGCAGGGAGCGCTTCTGCCGTGCTCGGCACCTTACAATTCGCGTTAGGTGCCGTTACGTCTCCGCTTGTGGGAATTGCAGGCGAAAATTCCGCTATACCTTTTGGAATTATTATTTTTTCTACCAGTTTGTTATCTATAATTACCTATATCATTCTGGTTAAAGGGATAAAAATATTATCCGTTTGATGTACTCCATATCAAAGGAGTATTGGCGACTCACTCTATGTACGCACCTACTACGAGCATAACTCCCATTGGTACTAGGCGACAATCAAGGAGGCACCGCGCGAAACCAACACCTAATGTACATCAATAAAGTCGCTCATTGGACTATTTTTAAAAAAAGAAAGGGAGGAACCACGAAATGGCTTATACTAAAATTAGAAATAGAGGTAAATGTATGAATCGAATTGAAAAGAATCAAGTGACGTATAAAAAGCTATTTGGCGATGGAGTGCCAGCGGCATACGCTACTAATCCTGATTTTCAGGACATTCTGAGCCGCTTCATTTTTGGGGAAGTTTTTTATCATGGTGAATTGGACGATAAACAACGTGAGCTTATTACTCTGGTGGTGCTTGCAACGAACCAAACGTTGCCACAGCTCAAGGCCCATACTCAGGCTGCACTGAACGTTGGGCTGACACCGTTAGAAATCAAAGAGGCCATTTACCAATGTGCGCCTTATTTAGGATTCCCCAAAACGCTAAATGCCATCGCGGAGATTAATGAAGTTTTCAAGGCCGAAAATATAGTGTTACCTCTCGAATGCCAAAAGCAGGTTGAAGAAGAGAATCGGTTAGATAAAGGGCTTGCAGTGCAGGTAGAGATTTTTGGCGATATCATTGAAAAAAATAGGGATAATGCTCCATCCAATCAAAAGCATATACAGGACTATCTTTCTGCCTTCTGTTTTGGCGACTTCTATACTCGTGGAGGTCTTGATCTGAAGACACGGGAGCTGCTGACCCTCTGTATCTTAAGCAGCCTGGGCGGTTGTGAAAGTCAAGTCAAGGCACATGTGCGGGGCAATCTGAATGTGGGCAATGACAAGGATATGATGATCACTGCCATCACTCACTGCCTTCCATATATGGGTTTTCCGAGAACATTAAACACTTTAAGTTGCTTAAATGAAATCATTCCGGAATAGCTGGAGAGAATTTAGTGAAGAAACCGATTTCTCTATCCCTTGTTTTTTTGATGACCCTTACCCTCATGGCTTGTGTCGGTAATACCAATGGAGGAAAAACTGTGGCCAATCAAACAACTAATATAAAAATAAAATTGATATTTAACAACGAGGAAGTAATGGTAAGCATGTACGATAATCCGAGCAGCCAAGATTTTTTACAGCGACTTCCAATGACTATAACCTTCGAGGATTATGCTGGAACCGAAAAAATCAGCAGGCTAGAGAAAAGATTGTCCATTGAAGCTGCGCCGTCAGGCATCGATCCTTCCGTTGGAGATTTTATTTATTATTCTCCTTGGGGCAATTTGGCTATATTTTATCAAGATTTTGGTTATTCAAGTGGACTTGTAAAGCTAGGTCATATTGAGGTCGGAGTTGAAAAGCTTGTAAAAATGAACGGCAGTTTCACGATGACGATTGAGCAAGCCCAATAGTGTTAATGATTCCTGAAAAGTAAGAAGTCGATAGCATCGCGTTGGATAATAATAAAAATATAAGAAAGCAGGGATAAAAAATGAAGAATGAGCACTTAAGCAATAGCACACTCTTCCCATTGGGTCAAAAAGTCGAAAAAAATTTTATCGGTGACGCATACTTACAAATGGTGTTTACCGATCCAGCACCACTCAATACAGCAATTGGGAATGTAACCTTTGCTCCCGGTGCCCGTAATAACTGGCACTCTCATCATGCAGGGCAAGTGTTGTTAGTTACTGGCGGTGAAGGGTGGTATCAAGAAGATGGAAAGCCAGCCCAATTACTCAAAACAGGCGATGTGGTAAACATTCCACCAAACGTAAAACATTGGCACGGTGCTACGAAGGACAGCTGGTTTGTTCACTTAGCTCTTACACCAGGACAAACAGATTGGTTAGAACCCGTAATGGATGAAGATTATACTAAACTTTAATATAAATGAAGTAACACACAGAAACGGCAGACATCAATGCTGCCGTTTCTATTGAAGCTTCTCATAAACCAAGAACCCTCGGTTTCTAGTCTGCGGATATTCATCAAACGAATATGAGGTCAGGGAATATTTGAAGCTAGTACTGAGTGATTGGAGACAGTATTATGCAAACGATCGATCAACAAATGCTTACTGGAGAACGAGCACTTTTCAAAAGAAGCAATCTAACTATTACCAATTCTATTTTTGCAGATGGCGAGTCCCCACTGAAGGAAAGCAACGATATTACTATCGATAATAGCATTTTCAAATGGAAGTATCCCTTATGGTATTGCAATAATATTCGTGTTAGTAGCAGCACTTTCCTTGAAATGGCCCGATCAGGAATATGGTATACACATCAAATTGCCATCAGTGACAGCGTAATAGAGGCACCAAAGATATTTCGGCGTTCGAGCGGGATCCGACTGACAAATGTCGATCTACCCAACGCGCAAGAAACCTTATGGAATTGCGCAGATATTCACTTGAATCATGTAACCGCAAAAGGCGATTATTTTGGAATGAATAGCGCAAATATCACCATCGACGATTTCACATTGGCAGGGAACTACGCATTCGACGGAGCAAAGAATATGGAGATTCGCAATGCAAAGCTTATTTCAAAGGACGCTTTCTGGAATTGTGAGAATATCACCGTTTATGATTCATTGATCATCGGAGAATATTTAGGCTGGAATTCGAAGAACATCACGTTTATCAACTGCACCATCGAAAGCAATCAGGGAATGTGCTACATGGACCGTCTCGTGATCGAGAACGGAACGATTCTGAATACCGACTTGGCATTCGAATATTCAACCATTGAGGTGGAAACCAAGACCTCAATTGATAGCGTGAAGAATCCAATCTCCGGAAAAATCAAAGCGAAGGATATCGGCGAAATCATCATCAATGACAAAGAAATCAACGCTGCCTACACCCGATACGAGCTGGATAAAGCAGGTGATCGATTTGTCCTTTGATTTTGATAAAATGACGAATCGTTTGCTCACTAACTCTTATAAATGGGATGTTGGTCCGGGAGAGCTGCCGATGTGGGTAGCGGATATGGACTTTGAGACTTCGCCGGCTATAGTCGATGCTCTGCAAAAGAGATTAAACCACCGTATTTATGGATATACCTCGATACCAGATACTTACTATGATGCAGTTGCCCGATGGTGGGAAAAGAGACATCACTATCCGATCCAAAAAGAATGGATTATGTTTTGCACGGGTGTAGTGCCAGCGATATCATCGATCGTGCGCAAAATGACCAAAGCCGGCGACAAAGTGCTTATGTTTGCGCCTGTCTATAACATTTTCTACAACTCCATAAAGAACAATCAACGAGAAGTTCTCGTAAGTGATTTGGTTTACAAAGACAACCGATATTCGATTGATTTTGACGATGTGGAGAAGAAGCTAGCCGATCCTGACACAACGCTTATGATTTTCTGCAATCCGCATAACCCAATAGGCAAAGTGTGGGACACACAAGTTCTTGAGAAACTCGGCACGCTCTGCGTCAAGCATCAGGTCCTTATCCTTTCCGATGAAATTCATTGCGATCTAACACACCCAGGCCACCAATACATTCCATTCGCATCCGTATCGGAAGAGATCGCCCAAAATTGCATCACCTGCGTGGCGCCGACGAAAACTTTCAATCTTGCAGGAATTCAAACTTCGAGTATTATCGTGCCCAGTCTGGAGATCGGCAAACTCGTACACCGTGGCATTAATACCGATGAAGTGGCCGAACCTAACTTTTTTGCGATTGAAGCGGCAATCTCGGCCTTTACGGAAGGCGAGCCCTGGCTGCAAGCTTTATTGGAATATCTTATGGCAAACAAGCAATATCTTGAACATTTTCTGGCTAGTGAACTGCCCCAGCTCCAAATTATCCATTCGGAAGCCACTTATTTAGCTTGGATTGATTGCCGAAACATAACTCCTAATGCAAGTCAACTGTGTAAATTTATAAGGAAAGAAACGGGACTGTATGTCTCGGAGGGTGCCATTTATGGCGGCAATGGACACGAATTCATTCGATTGAACTACGCGTGCCCTAAGAAACGACTAATTGATGGATTGCAGCGCTTGAAAATTGGGATTCAGGCATATCAAAGATTGGACGATTGATTCAATCACGGTTACTGGACACTCCTCCACGAAACGAATGGAAAATCTGCTTTAGAGATGCGTAAAAAATTCGTTAAGTTAGCGATCGAAAAGTTATATATTATGATCAAACTGAAATCGATTTGACCTCTTTGACGGCCACAATGCGGTCATCGTTATTAAGCGTTTTGAACCATTAAGTGAAATATAAATGATTAAAACCCGGGACCTTATCCATCTGGAAGGAGCCCTGAGGTTTTTTGTTATTGAGTAGGAAGGCTTGTCTGTAGTAATACGATGCGGTCTCAAAATCTTTTTAGTGATAATAAGCCTCAGCTATAAGGATATACAATTCGCTTATTTTTTTGTGCGCTTGCTTTTGTTGATATATGGTGCGAGCTAAAAAGAAGTGATCCAGAGCTTGTGCTAGATTTCCATAGCGAGAGTTGATTTGTCCTATTAAAATATTGAGCTGGACTTTTAAATCCAGATTCATATTTACATGCAAAAATTATCACAGATCCTTTGTGAAGAAGGCAGAATTATTAATATTTCCTCTGTAGCGGCTTTAGGAGAGGAAGCTTCGGCCCTCATTATGGTGCTTCCAAGGCCGGATTGATTGGATTAACCAAATCTTCAGCCCGTGAGCTGGCAAAATACAATATTAGTGTGAAATGTAATCGCGCCGGGCCCGATCGCTTCGGAAATGACAGATTCATTAAATGTCGCTGTGATGGAAGGGATTATCGGGAATACGCCGCTGGGTCGCCTGGGTAAAAAATCCGAGGTTGGGGAGCTTGTGCTCCAACTTGCCAATCCGAAAATTGGTTATCTCACTGGACAAACCATTGTCATGGATGGATGACGCTATATGCAATAATCATATTCGCTTTTTGTTGTATACTACCAGTTTCCCATGTAAAGCATGCCTCCCAAAAGCGGTAACACAGCCCCATCTTCTTCTACGAAATCACACATAAGATTCATTCCATTATGGTACGTTCATATATTAGTCCATATAAAATGACAAAAATCTCGGGATGTATACACTTAAATGGATACATTTATCCATATTCCACAAGATAATAATTCAACCAAGTATATTCACAAGACGGACACAGTGATTTGAAAGGAATTACACAAAAACTTGATTACTTAAACGATGGCAAGCCCCATTCGGGGTGGATTTGGAGGTCAACTGCCTCTGGCTTATGCTCCTAATCCGTCTCCAAGTTACCATAAATATGATGTAACTGATTACTATCAGTATACCCGCTGTGTGGGAGTCTAAATGATTTTCGCACCTTGATGGAAGAAGCGGACCGAAAGGGAGTCAAGGTTTCATGGACCTTGTTATCAATCATTCAAGCAGCGAACATCCATGGTTCAAGGAGGCAGTAGCAACCTACAAAACAAATACCACTGCATATGGATGATATTACAGATTTGAATGAAAAGGGCTCGTAGGGTCAGATGTTTTTTCACGTTTAACCATGTTAAAATAATAGAATAATTGGAGACTTGGCATGGAGAGAAGGCAGGTTGAATCAATGAAACCAAAACTTAACGATGTTGCACAATTAGCTGGAGTTTCACCAACTACAGTTTCTCGCGTACTTAATAATCGTGGCTATATCAGTCAAGAAACGAAGGATCAAGTTCATAAAGCGATGCAGGAACTGAATTATTTACCAAATGATGTGGCTCGGTCATTATTTAGTAAACGAACAAATCTAATTGGATTAATCATTCCAACTACAAGCAACCCATTTTTCGGAGAGCTGACTTTTCATATAGAGAATATTTGTGCGTCATTAGGCTATAAGCTGTTGCTTTGTAACAGTTTGAATCAGTTGGATAAAGAAGAATCTTATGTAGATATGCTTATGCGAAATCAAGTTGACGGTATTATCGTCGGTACACACAACAGAGGTATCGTAAATTATGAACAGAAGAATATTGCCGTCATTGCGATCGATCGCTTCCTATCCGATTCAATCCCAGTTGTTGGATCGGATAATTATATGGGTGGAAAACTGGCGTCAGAGTTGCTTATTGAAAAGGGATGCAAGCATATCTTACACATCAACGGCCCTGTTGAATTGGAAACACCGGCAAGCTTAAGAAGAAAAGCATATGAAGATGTGATGGAGCAGTATGGTCGAAAGGCAATTACCTATGAAGTACACGATCCCTTCCACCAACAGAATCACGATGAACCGATTAAACGCTTGCTCGATGAACATCATGAAGTAGATGGATTGTTTGCGAGTAATGACTTGGTGGCTGCGTCTTTTATTGCTGAAGCAAGAAGAAGAGGAAAACGTGTTCCTGAAGATATTCGCGTAATTGGATATGACGGAACAGAAACAACCCGCAATCTTCTCCCTGAATTAACGACAATTCAGCAACCAATACAGGAGATCGCGAGATCTTCCATAGAGTTACTTATTAAAGAAATTGAAGGTGGATTTAGTGATGTCCCGCGAGAAACCTATCTACCAGTGAAACTTATTGAAGCTAGTACAGCTTAATACAATTTTCATAGTTTCAGCATTGTGATATAAGATGGAGCTATCCTTATTAGAGTAATTGAAATCAAAGAGGAGAGCTCTTTTCCTTTTAGAAATATGTCAAGCGGTTGACATATGAAAGCGGTTGACATATAATCGATCTGTAAATACGGAAGTGCTTTCATTTACATTAAATGTTTAACTTAGAGGAGCGTTCGATATGAGAAAGTCAAAGAGCTTGTACTGGAAACTAAGTGCCTATTTCTTCTTTTTCTTCTTTACTTGGTCAGCAAGTTACTCATTGTTCTCCATCTGGCTAGGGCAAGAAATCAGTCTGAATGGTGCTGAAACAGGTGTTATCTTTACTGTAAACGCTATCTTTGCACTATGTATGCAACCGCTTTATGGCTATATATCTGATAAAATTGGATTGAAGAAGCATATTTTATTTCTAATCAGTTCTTTACTCTTATTTGTTGGTCCTTTCTATATCTATATCTATGGGCCGTTACTTCAATACAATGTATTTCTCGGCGCCATTATAGGTGGATTATACTTGGGTATTTCTTTTTTGGCAGGAATCGGAGCCATCGAATCTTATGTCGAGAAAGTCAGCCGAAAATATGGCTTTGAATACGGAAAATCTCGTATGTGGGGCTCGCTAGGTTGGGCAGCAGCTACATTTTTCGCTGGTCAACTCTTCAATATCAACCCTAACATTAACTTCTGGATTGCATCCGTATCTGCTGTCATTCTGTTTATCATTATGGTGACAATTAAAGTTGAAATGACAGATTCCGAGATGGAGCGAGCAGAATCTGTTAACTTTAAGCAAATCGGCTATTTGTTTGCAAATAAGCATTTATGGTTCTTCATTTTATATGTTCTTGGTGTTACCTGTGTTTACAATGTGTATGACCAGCAGTTCCCGAATTACTTTTCATCGACGTTCTCAACGGTTGCTTTAGGCAATCAAGTTTACGGTTACTTAAATTCCCTACAAGTATTCTTGGAAGCAGGCATGATGTTCTTAGCACCTTTCATTGTCAACAAAATTGGAGCAAAAAAGGGTCTGATATTGGCAGGGTTCTTGATGGCGTTCCGGATCATGGGTTCAGGCTTAGTTATTGGACCTTATGGTATCTCAGCTATGAAATTGATTCACGCATTGGAACTGCCAATCATGCTGATCTCCGTATTTAAGTACTTGGCTGCTAATTTCGATACGCGTCTGTCTTCGATTTTGTATCTGGTGGGATACCAGTTTACGAGTCAGGTAGGAGCTTCGATCTTCTCGCCAATCGCCGGTATGTCTTATGACATTAGAGGCTTTGCAAATACGTACGTGATTATGGGTGTTTTTGTATTTGCCTTTACAACAATCTCAATCTTTACCTTAAAGAAAGAACCGAAAAAGCTGAACCCCAAGCCTAACAAGCATATTGAAACAGCATAGGAGGAAGACAGATGAACACATATAATAACAATACGAAGCAAGCTGAGGAAGCATTGAAACAGGCAGAAGCGAAAATGAACAAGCGGTACCGATTAGGTTATCATATTATGGCACCAGCAAACTGGATTAACGACCCCAATGGATTAATTCAATTTAAAGGTGAGTATCACGCCTTCTATCAGCATCATCCTTATGATGAGAACTGGGGTCCAATGCATTGGGGTCACGTGAAGAGTAAAGACCTTGTACATTGGGAGCATTGTCCGATTGCATTAGTACCTGGAGATGCGTGTGATCTTGATGGCTGCTTCTCAGGAAGCGCAGTAGATAGCAACGGCGAACTGACATTGATCTATACTGGCCATCACTATATTGATCAAGCAAACAATATCTTTTTCCAAAATCAAAATGTGGCAGTAAGCACAGATGGCATTCATTTTACAAAACTAAGGCAGAATCCCGTAATCGCTGAACCTCCGATAGATAGCTCCCAGCATTTCCGTGATCCGAAGGTATGGAAGCATGAGGATACATGGTACATGATCCTAGGTAACAGCACGAAAGAAGATCTGCCGCGTGTTATTCTATATACATCTCCTGATCTTAGAACTTGGACCTATCATGGTGTGCTTCTGCAGGGAGATAAGAATATGGGCTTCATGTGGGAGTGCCCTGATTTCTTTGAACTGAACGGTAAGCATATATTTATGTTCTCCCCACAAGGTATTGATGCGCAGGGAGATAAGTACAATAACTTGTTCCAGACGGGATATTATGTTGGCGATTATAATTATGATAGTAATGAATATAAGCATGGAGAGTTCATCGAGTTGGATAATGGTCATGACTTCTATGCGGTACAAACTTTTCTAGATGATCAAGGTCGCCGCATTGCGATTGGTTGGATGGATATGTGGGAATCGGATATGCCGACGAAAGCAGACGGCTGGTGTGGAGCAATGACGGTCCCACGTTTAGTTACGTTGGGTGACAATAATAAAGTACTGATGAATCCAGTAGAAGAAATGAAGTTACTTCGTCAAAGTGAACATATTTTGTGTCAATATGGCGCCATTTCTGGAAGTTACTTTAAGGAAGTTGAAGCCGACCTGCTTGAACTTAAGGTAGTGTTCGACCTCACGAAGTCAAGTGCAGACCTGATAGGCTTGAAGTTTCGTGGAACAGGTCGAGAAGAAACGTTTATCACATATTCTATTCCGGAGCAGAAACTTATGCTTAATTGTTCTAAATCAGGTAAGAAGACAGATGGAGTACGTCAAACAGCCTTCAATGCTGAGGGGCAGCTGACATTGCATGTATATCTGGATCGCTCATCCATTGAAATGTTTGCGAATGAAGGGCAAGCTACGATGACAAGTCGCATCTATCCGAGTGAGAAATTGCTAGGCATAGAAATCATAACGGAGGGTGGAGAGGCACTAGTAAATGAATTGACCTATTGGAAATTGAAAGATATATGGCAAGCTGAATAACTCAATGAAAAGATTGCAGTTCATATTTGCAAAAGAAAAGTAAGATTTTATATCGCTAAATTACTTAAGATAATCGGATTAAAGACGACACTGCAGAAAATATGTAGTGTCGTTTTTTTAAGGCGATAGAAATAATATTTTTTCAAGGCAAATGAGTGGATATTTAGTCTTGAATGAAGAAGCATAAAATTGTAAAAATCAGAGGTAAATAGAAAAATAAACATGAGCATCTTAGTCACCCTTTAGTCAAAATAGGGTGACTAAGGTGTCAAATAAAGTTGTGAGTTCTGAAGCAAGGGCGTTCATGGATTAATGAGCGTCCTTTTTTCGTTCCTGGTTGCAACCTAGGCTTGGTTTAAGGGAGGGTTCCAGATAGGGAAGAAATCGGACCGTTTGCAGGAGGATCGGACGTGTTGTAGCTGCCGCGGCGAGACCAAGAGCTTGGTTACTTTGCCGGAAAGAACAAGAACTTGTGAACATTTGTAGATACATTTAGTTTACAAAATAAAGAAGGACGATTAGATAAAATTAAATAAAAGTTGCCATTTTCAAGTTATTTAATATATTTTTGTGCAAATGTAAAATCAACAAACTCATTTATCCAAAAATATGTGAAATGTAGTAAAAAAAATTGACAATTGCACGCTATTGGATTATTTTGGTTCATAAGAGATGCATTTTTCAGGTACACTAAGCAGTTCTGCACGCATTCCAATTTAGTTGCCAAGCTAGTTGAATCACTTCTATTAAGATCCTAAATAACCTAAAAGGAGGGTGAGTAACATTAAAGAAATACATTTATCTGGTGAGATAAGTAGCAGAAAAGGATCAGTGAATATTTTTTATAAAGATAAATACAGCCCCAATTACACTATTAGCCTAAGGAAAATTGGATGAATGATCCCAACGGCATGGTTTACCATGAAGGAGAGTACCACCTGTTCTACCAACATACCCCTTAAGATACACAGCCAAGGTAACCCTGTTTTGTTCCCAACGAAAATGCTAGACTTTCGTGATCCGCAGGTGTTTTGGTATGACGAATCGTCAATGTGGGTAAGGGTTCTTGCCGTAAGAGACCGTGTAGAATTTTACACGTCTTCGAATCTTAAGGAATGATCTTTTGCAAGCGATTTCAATTCCGATATTCCGGGTATCCATCGAGAGATATTTTTGAATGTCCTGAGGTATTTAAAATCCAAGTGGATGAAGATCCCAATATCACTAAAGTGGATTCTAATGCTAAGTGTCGGGGATAGAAATCGTGAAAATCCAAACGATTCAGAACCACCGGCAGGCGGCCGTGACCTGGGATGGCATTCCGAACGAGGACGCACGAAAGTTTTGGGTCGGCTGGATGAACAATTGGCGTTATGCTTCCACTCTTTCTTCAGAAGAATAGCGTGGTCACATGTCAATCCCCCGAGAGATACAGCTTAGGACGTATTCGGAGGGAATTTGCTTAATCCAAACACCCATAAGTGAATTAAGTCAGCTAAGAGCTGTTCCCGTTGATTCGAAAGGCTGTGCTACAGAATCTGAACGGCTATGTAAGCTCTAGTGTCATACTGGATCACATTGTTGATTATATTGTGCTGCCAGGACTCGCCCAGTTAAGCTCGAGTTGCTGACCGCTACTTTCAATTCCATTAGAAAAGAGGGTAAGGAATGAAAGATAAATCTAAATTCGCAATATGTCTTCTGATGGCAACGGGGTTAGCTCTGACTTCAATTGGCGTTTTTACATCTAATCCGGCTACGGGTTGGGCTGTGTTCGCTGATCAGGAAGCAAGTAAACAGGCAAAGGAGGAGCTTTCCATTTTTGAAAACGCTACCAAATCAAACACCAATTTGACAGGCTGGCAAGTGAAAGGGAAAGGGAAAGGGTTATTAGAGTATACTTCAGAAGGAATCTTGCTGACTTCGCAGCCTAAAGAAAATGTAACGGCCATCTCCGAGACGGTGTCCGATGATTTTATCTATGAAGCTGATGTCAAGATCAGGGATGCAAAGGCAGACGCCACGTTGTTGTTCCGTTCTAATGAGGATGGTTTTAGCTCGTACATGCTCCAAATCATTCCGGGTACAGGTCTGATTCGGTTAAGAGATGCAAGGAATGGAGATGGGAAATTAAAGGAGGAGCGTAAAGTTTCTGTTGAAGCGGGGCAGATCTATCATCTCAAAGTGAAGGCAGTGGGTTCCTCGCTAAAAGTATATTGGGGCAATCAATATAAACCTTTGATTGATGTTCAGGACATTACGTATCGAAGCGGAAAGCTGGGACTTCATGTATGGGATGGATCCGCCTTGTTTTCGAACATCGTGGTGAGCGATCTGAAAGGTAATTTGGGTACAGTGGTTGCAAGTAAGGGAAAATGGCAGCCTGATATCAGCGGCAAAAGAGGGACGATAGCACATGAGAGCAAGGCACAGCAAATCTATAACAAACAGGCGGATGATATTGTGTATGAAGGGAATATTATCCTTCGTCCTGATTCTGTTGCGGCTCTCGCATTTCGTTCCTCCGCCGATGGATCTGATGGATATGAAGCTACTCTTACGAAGGAAGGAGATCAGGTCCGTGTAAGTTTGACGAATACGAAAGGAACAATAATTGCAAGTTCACTGCGTACTTATCCGAGTCAGATGGGAGCCAAACATCATGTGGAGATCAAGGCAAAGGGAAATCGAATTCAGGTCTTCCTGGACGGATACACTACGGCCGCGATCGACGTGAAAGATTCAACCTACACGAATGGAAATACCGGAATCGTCGTCAATCAGGGGACGGCTTACTTCCAGGATACTTATGTGACGGAATCGAGCCAATATTATAACGAAATATATCGTCCTCAGTATCACTACACGCCAATACGTGGTTCAGCAAGTGATCCGAATGGACTTGTCTACTTCGAAGGAGAATATCATCTCTTCCATCAGGATGGAGGCACATGGGCGCATGCTGTCAGTAAAGATTTGCTGAACTGGAAGCGGCTTCCGATTGCACTTCCGTGGAATGATCACGGACATGTCTGGTCTGGATCGGCTGTTGCGGATATGTCGAATGCATCCGGTTTATTCGGGGATTCAGGAGGCAAGGGCCTTATTGCATATTATACTTCCTTTAATCCGGATGGCCCGAATGGGAACCAGCGTATAGGTCTGGCATACAGCAAGGACCAAGGTCGCACTTGGGAATATTCGAAGGACCGCCCGATCGTGATCGAGAACACAGGTAAGAGCGGAGAAGACCCTGGGGGATGGGATTTCCGCGATCCGAAAGTGATCTATGATGACGAGAATAACCGATGGGTTATGGTTGTGTCCGGAGGAGATAATATTCGTTTCTATACGTCAACGAATTTACTTGACTGGACATTGACAGATAATTGGGGATACGGGGATTACGTCCGCGGAGGTGTATGGGAATGCCCTGATTTGTTCCAGCTTCCGGCAGACGGAACGTCACAGAAGAAGTGGGTTATGATGATCAGTACGGGAGCGAATCCAAAAACTGGTGGATCAGATGCCGAGTATTTTATCGGTCATTTAACAGCTGATGGTAAATTCGTGAATGATAATCCGGCGGGTAAGGTGCTAAGGACAGATTTTGGTAAAGAATTTTACGCTTCGATGTCTTTTGCTAACATGCCTGATCATCGCAGAGTGATGATGGCGTGGATGACGAATTGGGACTATCCGTTCGCTTTCCCAACGACGAATTGGAGAGGTGAACTAACCATTCCGAGAGAAGTATCATTGGTAACGACCGAAGATGGAATTCGGATGGCACAAAGTCCAATTAAAGAATTGGAATCATTGCGTAAACCGTTGTACTTTGCTTCTAACAAAGGGGTGAGTCCTTCTTCCGGGAACCTGCTAAAAGGCATTATTTCAGGTGCTTACGAAATTGAAGCTGAAATTGAAATCCCTGAAGCCAGCACAGTGACCGAGTTCGGCTTTAACATTCGTGAGGGTGCAAATCAGAAGACGGTTGTGGGTTATACCGCAAGCGAGAGTAAAATGTTTGTGGACCGAACTGCATCTGGAGTAACGGACTTTTCCAGCCTTTTCAATAAAAAACATGAAGCGCCGATGCAAATGGAGAATAATCGGGTCAAGATGCGTATTCTTGTGGATGAGTCTTCCGTTGAAGCCTTTGGTAACGGCGGCAAAGTCGTCTTTTCAGATGTTATATTTCCGAATCCAGCCAGTAGAGCGATGAGTTTTTACGTGAAAGGCGGGAATGTGAACGTTGTTTCCTTGAAAGTGCATCAACTTCAATCCGTCTGGAATGAGGACATTAATTCAAAAGCTCAGATAAAGATGGATACGAGGGTTCGGGAACTGGGTATAGGGGAGTCGGACACACTGCAGGCAATGGTCGAGTACAGACCAGGTTTTGGCGTTCAACCGCTTAAGTGGGAGTCCAGCAATAAAGAAGTAATAGCCATAGACGTAATAGACAATTCACAGGCGGTTATTGAGGCGAAAAAAGAAGGGGAGTCCACGATCACCGTATCTACTCCGGATGGTAAAGCATCCGCTAGTGTGCTCGTTAAAGTCACAGATGGTGAGTTCCGAACAAACCTGAGTGGATGGACCAAAGATCTGTCTGCTGCTTCATGGTTAGTTAGCGAGAATGGGATTCGTGGTAATTATTTCAGCGATGCGAATTATATCGCTAAAGAGAAGGCTGAGAATTTTACGTATGAAGCAGACATGATGCTTGGTGAAACAGGAGGGGCAGGTTCTATTTTGTTCAGGGCTAACGAGGATGGGCGCAGTGGTTACTATCTGAATCTAGACCCTAACATGAAGGCGATCCGTCTGTTCTATAAAATTAATGGAGGATTTGAAGAACGGCAGGTTCTTGCGAAAGTACCGACTTTCATTCAGCCATGTCAAACTTATAAGGTGAAAATAGAAGCGAATGGGCCGCATATTGTAGTTTATGTGGATAGACAAAAAGTCATAGATGTAATGGATGGCACTTTTGCAGAAGGCCACTTTGGACTTCATGTATTTGGCGGCTACGCATCTTATCAAAACGTCAATGTGAGCAACGATGAACTTGCAAACATCATCATGTCAGCCTTGTAAATGCCGCAGCACAGAAATCGATTTATACAGTAAATTACTTCTTCTATCGTTGAATAATTAGGGTCGAATATAGGGGACATATTTTTATTCATACGGGGTATGGTGGATGGACGAAGATGTAGAGAACCAATCTCGTGGCGATGCGTTTTATCATTTTGCCTTAAAGGTCACCTAGAGATTAAGATAATTAACAGAACACGATGGTATCATAGTAATAGGCTGCCGTAATATCGGCTGCCCATTGAGCTAACGGGCAGTTTAGTTGAACAAGATAAGTGGAGGTTTTATGTCGCATTTGACGCAAACTGTGAAGGAGGAAGCTGGGAAAATGATAGCAAAGTGTAAAGTGTTGAGTTAACTATCCAGCTTGTTTGTTGATGTCTTTAATGTTTGTGCAGCCTCATCGAGATAGATATCTAAAAAAGTACCATCAGTAAATTTAATAACCACAGCATTAGTAGTGATGGCGACATCTTCAATCGTCCTACCTTTAAGTTTTTCAGGTATAACTTTGAAATTAGTCGATTCCACATTCATCAAATCCTTTCATTGATTACACATCTTAGTAATCGGTAATAAGTATATAAAATCTATACTAGTCTAACACTTCTCATAATAAAAGTAAAAGATGAATGATAGAAATACTGAACAGTACGAAGATATTGTGTAATAAAAGAAAGCGTGCTTATTCAACTAACGAGGAACGATAGATAGCCTCAAAAAAACAAAGAGGTAGCCGACCAACGTGATCGGCTGTCTTTGTTCAACTAAGGGGCAGTATACTACAAAACTCTGTATCAATACATTATTGTTCATTTAGTCACCGAGTAGTAAAATTAACCTTAATTGGTTCGTATGACTTAGAGTTGGGTTTCATGAAGTTAACAAAAAGTAACTTAATAATTTCAGTTGCATTCGTATGCCTATTTTGTTCGTTTATTTTTTAATCTATGAATTGTTCATTGATGAAGGTGAACAAACGTGTACATCGACACAAAGTTACCAACCAAAGAAACCCTTATTTTATAAGGGTTTTCAGAGTGTCGAGAAAGTCCAGAGGACTTTTCGACACTTCTATTTTTATATGGGGAGACGCATCTTTTAAAACAAAAATCGATTTAAAACGATCTGAGCACCCTAGTTTTTAGACCACTAAGACAGTTTTAAACCCCCTGCAAAAAAACAGGGGGTTTCTCGACAGCCTGGAAACCCTTATTTTATAAGGGTTTTTCTGTTTTTAGTAGGCAATTTTACCGCGCTTTTCTTTGTGACGCATAAACATAAACAGCTTCCATGTGCTTTTTTGCGTTCACCATATAGACCGTAAAAGGCAACCATATTAACTGTGAAATCGGTTGTATGATTTCCTTGCTCATTCGCACGATTGCGTAGAAGAAGTTTGGACAAAGACTTAAATAAAAATGTTTTCTTTGGATTCAAAATTTCGGTAATAGGCTTGTTTGGAAACTTCATCAGATTAAGGTTTTTCGCCGTATTCCTTACCGAATTCCTCCATCTTCTCAAGGATCGGTAGTAATTTGATTCCCTTGCCTGTTAATGAATACTCTACTCGCGGAGGAACTTCCGGATAAACATTACGTTTAATAACTCCATCGTTCTCCAACTCTTTAAGCTGCTTTGTGAGAGAGCCTTGTGATAAACCTCCAAGAAATTTTTTTATATCCGTATAACGGCGTGTTTCTCCTTTTAAATACCATAATATAAAATATTTCCAACGTCCTGAAAGAACATTTTGGGTAAATGCTATCGCGTACATATCCCTTTTTTCATCCATAAATTCTTTATCAAATCCTTCATTACAGACCCTCATTGATATCACTCCTAATCTTAAGGTACAAAAAGTTGTACTATGTTCAATTATATTGCCCTCTTTGCAAATGAACATAATGACTTTATGATTGTGTCAACAAACCAAAACAATTAATTTTAATTAACCTAAAATGCGAAAGGATAATGTTCTTGTTTTCGTTTTATAGTTTAATAGGGTAACTAAGATTGCGTTTTTATATTTAGTAAGCTAAATAAATATAACACAGAAAGGAGTTACTGATAAGTGAATACAGGAAATAGACTACAGCTTTCGATTTTAGACTTCGTTCATGTCTATTACGGAAGTGATGCTAAGAAAAGTCTCCAAAACATTAGGACTTCTGCAGCTGATGGCTGGACCATGTGAGCATTGCTAAGGTCCAGAGAATTATTGGGGTAAATGATTTTCCAGAGCAATTAGATAACCTGCTTTCCTTTTTTGACTGTAACTTTAAAGAACCTCATGAAAGGGAGATCATTCAACAATGGAAGGAAGAAAGTTAAAAATAGGAGGGATTATTGATGGCGTTGGTTGGAATCACACGGGATGGAGACACCCCGCTATTCCAGCAGATGCCAGTGAAAATATTGATTACTACGTTCAAAAAGCCAGGCAACTTGAATAGGGAAGGTTCGACCTCATCTTTTTAGCAGACGTAAGTCATATTGGACCTGGCATGATACCACACTATCTAAGCATGTTTGAGGGCGTATCTATTTTGTCTGCATTGAGTATGGTGACTCATTCCATTGGCTTGACCGCAACAATAGCTACTTCATATGCTGATCCATTTACTGTTGCTAGACAAATAGCCTCACTCGACAAGATTAGCAAGGGCCGAGCAGGATGGAATGCGATCACCTCTAATCCGGGAGGGTTAGCCAATTACAGTCGGTCCCATTTAAGGAAAGCAGATCTTTATCCCATGAAAAAGGAGTTTTTAGAGATTATTGAAGGCCTCTGGGATTCGTACGAAGACGATGCATTCATACGTGATAAGAAAAGTGGGGTATTTTATGACCCGAGTAAGATGCATCCAATAAATTATACCGGGAATTACTTTTCAGTGGAGGGACCATTAAATGTTAGTCGATCTCGACAAGGCAGACCGGTCATCTTTCAAGCCGGTACTTCCTTGGAATTCATGGATATAGCTGCACAGCATGCCGAAGTCATCATGGCTCCTGGAGATCAGTTTGAATATCTTAAGAGATTCACTACTGAACTTAAAAGAAAAGTGCAAAATCAAGGGCGTTCACCAAACGATCTACTGATTATGCCTTCACATAGCCCCATCGTTGGTGAAACGGAAAAAGAAGCCTTAGAAAAGCTAAGAGAAATCGAATCATGGATGCCTAAAGGTTATAGATTGCCAAAACCTCAATTGATGGGAGTTGCGGAGAATGTTGCAGAAAAAATAGAACATTGGTATCAAGAAGGCGTCATGGATGTCTTGCTGATTATACAAGATTATCCAGCAGGATTTGAGGACTTTATTAAATTGGTTGTACCCATATTGCAAGATAAAGGCATATTTCGAAAGGAATATGAGGAGGATACACTTCGGGGGAATTTAGGGCTACCTTACCCTGAAACTAGGTATAAGAAGTAATAATAAAAAAATCAATTAAACAAGAGGCGAAATCATTGATGAAAAACCGAATTACAGAACTACTGGGAATAGAGTATCCTATTATTTCAGCTGCTATGACATGGGTCACTTCCGCGGAATTTGTTGCAGCAGTTTCCAATGCAGGTGGAATGGGTGTGTTGGGGCCAAATGCTGGCCAAACGGAAAAAGCAATAAGTGCAGAGGATATGGCAGATCGACTAACGAAGGAAATTCGCAAGGTTAAAGCATTAACGAATAAACCATTTGCAGTAAACTACATTTTCCCAATGGGAGGGGCTACAGAAGACCCCTTTACTAATACAGTTTTTGATGTATTGGTTAAAGAAAATGTCAAAAACGTTATTGCCATTGGACAACATGTGGTCGATCGTGAACTGAAACGACTTAAAAAACATGACATTAAGGTCGTTTACAGAGACTTAAGTCCGACTGTAGAAAAGCTTCTAGAAGCTGAGAAAACAGGAGTGGATGCCCTTATCGTTACAGGTTATGAGGCTGGTGGTCATATGAGTGATTATAAAATTAGTACGCTTTCCCTTGTTCCACAAATCACTTCACTTGTAAAAATCCCTGTTATTGCTGCTGGAGGAATTATAGATGGTCGGAGAGCGAAAGCAGCACTATCTATGGGTGCAGAAGGTGTATATATGGGAACAAGGTTTATAGTGACCAAAGAAAATCCAGCTAGTATGGAAACAAAGAAAGCCATCATTAAGGTAAAAAGTGAAGAGTTTATTGAATTTAAATCAGGTACAGGACATTTGAGAACCATTCCTACAGAAGCGGGCAAAAAAGCGTTAGAACTCATTAATCAAGGAAAGCCTGCAGAAGCATACAAATATTATGGAGAAGGGTTCAAAATAGGAATGTTAGATGGCGATCTGGTTAATGGGACCGTTAGTGTATCCGAATCAGCTGGTGGTATTCAGCAAATTCTAACGTGTCAAGAAGTGATTGATGAAATTGTTAAAACCATCGGATGAAGATCTCAAAAATTTTTTTCCTACAGTTTGCCACTGATCAAATTCGGATAAATCTAATTCAACCAGGACCTATACAAACAAACATTGTGACTAAAGCTCTAAGTGAAAAGGCAATTGAAGAACGGGCACAACAAGTCCCCATCAAAAGATTAGGTCAGTCTCAAGAGGTAGCGAACCTTGCTTTGTTTCTTGCGAGTGATGAAGCCTCTTATATTACGGGTGCTCATCATGAATTGATGGAGGATTGTCTGTAATGTAACGCAATTTTGTATTGAGTTAGTATATGAGGCCACCTATAACTAAGACCTCATTGCTATTTTTGCTAACACTTTTATTTATGATAATAACATTGAAGGAGATATTCATATGAATAATACCCTTAAATTACTTCATAATCATACGTCCATTCGTTCTTACACAAATCAACCACTGACACAAGAACAACGAGAAGAAATCTTTAAGGTAGCTAATCAAACATCATCATTCAGTCTTTTGCAGGCCGTTTCTATTATTAGAATTACAGATCCAGATCTTCGAAGAAAGGTGATGCAACTTTCGGTTAATCAACCTTATATTGAAGAAGCCGCAGAGTTCTGGATTTTTTGTTCAGATTTCCACCGGAATCATCAAATCGCCCCTGAAGTTGACCTTGAATATATAGAATTTCTTTTAATCGGTTCATTTGATGCCGGGCTTATGGCGCAAAATGCTTTAACCGCAGCAGAATCTATTGGACTTGGTGGCGTTTTTATTGGTGGTGTGAGAAGTAACATTAATGAATTATCTGAAATTTTGAATTTACCGAAGTATGTGATTCCTTTGGTGGGACTATGTATTGGTAGTCCATCTGGAAATAAACCTGAACTCAAGCCAAGGTTGCCTAAATCCATGGTTTTACATGAAAACCAGTATCAAACACTCGATAAACTGAAATTAGCAACTTATGATAAGACCATGTTGAAGTATTATGAAAATCGACCTGTAAAGGCCCCTTTCTCAGCGAAAAAAGTAAAAGGATGGAGTGACCACATCCATGATCATCTGCAAAGAAGTATTCAGCCACAAATGATGGACTATCTCCACAAACAGGGATATGCCAAAAAATGAAGCAGGGAAGAAACTTTTTTGACCAGAAGGAAGTTCATCATAAATTAATTTGACACATCAAATTCGTCGTGATATAGTTAGCCCGCTAAATAACATTCGAATCGAGGGATGATGAATTAATGACAGATCAAGTGGATTGTGATATTCGTCAGTCGTTAGATCGAATCTCCTCCCAAATGCGTCGAAATTATAGTGAATCTCTCAGGGAACTTAACCTTTATGTAGGGCAAGATAATTTGCTGTATCGTCTGTGGTTGGGTGATGGGGTAACACAAATGCAACTATGTGAACACTTAAAATGCGAACCGCCTACGGTAACGAACATGGTTAAATCATTGGAGCAGAACGGATTTATATATCGTAAACGTGATGAACAAGATGCAAGAATAATGCGCATTTTCCTAACGGACAAAGGCAAAGAATTAGAGACACCGGTTGAGGTCAAATGGAGACAACAGCAGGAAAAACTACTTCAATCCATTTCTACGGAAGATCGGCTGATATTAAGACAATTAATGCAACAAATGGAGAATAATCTATCATGAGTTCTCCATCTTTTTTAATATATTTAGCAAGCTAAACATTGCTGATTTAATAACACAACGAGAAGGGTGTATTATTATTGGCTGCATCCCTATGTGTAATCATCCGAAGAAGGGGTAGTACCAGCGTCGCTGTCACAAGGGCAAAGTAGATGGATAAATATGTTAAATATAAGTTCTGGGAATTTCGCTATGATTGGAGAAATACCAGCGTCTCAAACGTATGGAATAAACCTACATTTATCTTGTTGGGTTGTTTACGTTAATGTGCAAAGACAGAGCTAGGCTGCCGACATTGATCGGCAGCCTAGTCTTAGTTGGAGATTGAACTATCGTTTCCCGTTAGCGGAAATACATTACATTAATTCACCGTCTTAATCTCCAGGCCGTGACCGTGACATTTAAAGTTATAGTTAGGGTTTTTCATAACCTCTTCTTTCTGAAGTTCATACATGGCAATTTTATAGTTTATTTCTTCCATGTGTTTAAAACTTTCGTCAATTTTCTTCTGAAGTTCCAATTTATGCTGTATCAACATCTCCTTTCTTTGCAAAAAGGTGCTATTTCCCAATTCATAAAGTTCCTTGTAATCCTTGATTTTTGAAAGAGGCATTCCTGTCTCTTTGAGACAACGAATAAAAGAAATCCAATCTATTTGTTGTTGGTTATAAACTCTACGGCCTTTTTCGTCACGAGATATATTTGGTAATATCCCCTGCTCTTCATAAAACCTAAGTGTTTTTGCAGATACATTTAAATTCTCCACTACGTATGTCATTGAATACAACATCTACTTGTCCCACCTTTAGTTACAGTTACTGTAACTAAATATATATCATAAAGAGAATGAAAGCACAACAATTCTATATGTAATCATATAAAAATAAATCCTTGACCTACTGTAACGGTAACCAACTACACTGAAACAGAAAATAAAATATGATAGCGAGGTTAAAGAAATGAATCAAAAATATAGTAGGTTATTTGAATCCTTCACATTCAGAAGTGGAATAACAATGAAGAATAGAATTGTTATGGCACCTATGACAACCTGGTCAAGCAATGACGATCTTACCATTTCGGATGACGAAGTAAAGTATTACAAACAAAGAGTGAATGGAGTAGGACTCGTCATTACAGGGTGTACTCATGTTACACCGAATGGACAGGGTTTTACGAATGAATTCGCCGGGTACAATGATGAATTTACTCCAAGTTTACGAAAATTAGCTGAGGCAGCGAAAAGTGGAGGCTCTCCTGCGATCCTACAGATTTTTCATGCTGGCAATAAAGCTTTGCCCGAATTGGATGCAGTTAGTGCGAGTGCATTGCAACCCGAAATTACTAATTTAGGTTCAACTCCAGAAACAAGAGAACTATCACATGAGGAGATTTTGTCGATTGTACGTGCTTTTGGAGACACAACAAGACGAGCGATAGAAGCCGGATTTGATGGCGTCGAAATTCATGGGGCACATGGATTTTTAATTCAAAACTTCTGGTCGCCAGCAACGAATCAACGGACGGACCAATGGGGAGGATCACTTGAAAATCGCTTGCGTTTTCCATTGGCGATTATTAACGAAATCAAAAATGTCATTGAAAAACATGCTACAAAACCATTCATTTTAGGATACCGATTTTCACCTGAAGAATCCTCCAAAGTGGACGGATTACGTATGAAAGACACGTATGAATTAATCGATATTCTTGTTGAACAGAATTTGGATTATATACATGCTTCATTAGATAATGTGTCTTCAAAGCCAGTAGATAGTCAAGATGAAAAAACACGGCTTGAATTAATTCTTGAAAGAGCAAACGGTAAGGTAACTGTGATGGCTGCTGGTTCCATAATAACACCGGATGATGCTCTTAAAGCTGTGGAATTAGGATTGCCGCTAGTTGCCATTGGGCATGCGTTAATTATGAATCCTACTTGGGTTGAAATGGTCGCAAATGGACGAGAAGCCGAGGTAGATTCTAAGTTGAACGTTTCAAAACTCGACCAGCTTAATATTCCAGAAAAACTCTGGAATGTAATTCAAGCAATGCCCGGTTGGTTTAATATTGGGAAATAAAAAGTAGTCCTAAAGGCTACTCAGATTGACGAGAAACCCGCGTCTTTTATGAGACTTCGGGTTTCTTTTGCTAATTCTTAAGTGCTCCGTCCATCCGTAGTTCGGTAGGGCAATTCTTACTGTCGCGGACACACATACTGCGAATGTTTCGATCTTGAAGGGGTACCACCAGCATAACGCAGATTTACAACGCTAAGGAATTCTGAGTACAAAAATAGCCGGGTTTCACACGTTAAGGGTGTAACCGGCTTTTATGCTATCCTTGGTTCAGCGGACGTAATGATTCTAAGATACTAGGCGTTGCATCAGCCATTTTTGTTAAGCCTATATTGGTACCCATAGCCATGAGCGATGCCAGAACAATCGGTTTTTCTTCGGATTTAGGTTGACGATTGGTTGAAGCATGAATGTAATAAAGATCTACAATTCGCATCAACTTAATCTGGAATAATTAAGTTTTAATTTTATAGAGCGTGCCATACATGTTTGTGTCGCCTCGAAAAGTACATTGAGTAAGTTTGTAAAAAAATAGAATAAAAAGCGAATAGGTGTGATTGAATCAGGTGGCACGAAATTCATATGCGGGGTAGGCAATGAAAAAAGTCAGAAAAAAAGCGCTTCAAAAAATAATTGAAACGTTTCCAACTTAGTGCTATTATAATTCCCATAAGAGAGATGGGGGGGTTAAATGCCAAGTATTAGAGATGTAGCTAAGATAGCTGGTGTTGCTGTGGGAACGGTGTCCCGAGTTATTAATAACTCGGGCTCTGTAAAACCAGATACACGAAGGAAAGTGGAGAAAGCTATACAAGAACTGAATTATTTTCCTAATGAAGTCGCTCGAAATTTTAAAATGAGGAAATCCAAGATGGTAGCCTTGCTGCTTCCAAGTATCTGGCATCCTTTTTTTTCTGAACTAGCTTATTACATTGAGGATGAGTTGGATCGGGAAGGCTTTAAGCTCATGTTATGTAATAGCGGAGGCAAGCCAGAAAAGGAACTGTATTACCTGGATATGCTACGGCAAAACAAAGTAGCTGGTATTGTCGGCATTACTTACAATGATATAGAAAATAGCGTAAGCAATGACATTCCGATTCTAAGTATTGATAGGCATTTCAACAAAAAAATCACTTGTGTAACCTCAGATAATTATGAGGGAGGCCGTCTAGCTTTGAGGGAACTTGTTAAAGCAGGGGCCCAGAAACCGGCTTTTATGGGAAGTGTAACTTCCGTTTTTAGTGAAACCATGAATCGAAGAAAAGGTTTCATTGATGAGGCGAAAAAATTAGGTGTAGACTATGTTGTATACGAGAAACCAGATCCTATTGTGGACGACGAAGCCTATTTTGGCGAATTTCTATCTAAGCATCAGGATGTGGACGGCATTTTCGCTATTACCGATATGTTTGCCGCCAAATATATAGAAAGAGCAGGTAGGCAGGGGATTCGTATTCCAGAGGATGTAAAGGTCATCGGTTACGACGGCATTCAGGATCATCGTTATTTTCATCCGATATTGTCTACAATCAGGCAGCCAGTGGAGGAGATGGCACGTTTGACAATCAGACTACTGTATCAAAAGATCGATGGTATAACTTTAGATCAGCAAGTGTATCGTCTCCCCGTTATCTTCAGACAAGGCGAAACTACATGATTTTAATTGTAAAGATATTAATTCGTAAAGTCGGATCACAGTCTGGATATGCAAACTTGACTTTTCTTTTAGAAAATTGGAAACGTTTCATTTTACAATCAGACTACTCTGTTAAAAGATCGAAGGAATAAGTTTGAATCAGCAAATGTATCGTCTCCCGTTATCTTAGGCAAGTTTTTTACATTGGAAAAACTTCAGCTCATTCGGTGGATTTATGGTATGGATCACCGACTGACGTTTTTCTTATAATAAATTGGAAACGTTTCAAAAATGAAAATATACTTTTACAAGAAAGGGAGTGTAATGGTGAATTCAAGAACTAGTGAGTTGGATCATTCCACGATCAAGCCAAATCGCAAAATATGGAACCAGATCAAACGTGACTATGAACTGTATCTGTTTTTGCTGCCAATCATTATTATTTATCTCGTATTTAAGTACTATCCGATGTATGGAATACAAATTGCTTTTAAGGATTTTTCACCAAGTCGGGGGATCTGGGGAAGCGAGTGGGTAGGCTTTAAGCACTTTATTGATTTTTTCGATTCCTATAACTTCTGGACGATTATGACGAATACACTTACACTCAGTGTTCTATCGCTTGTGTTTAGCTTCCCAGCTCCGATTATTATAGCGATTATGTTGAATCAGATGTTGGCCAAAAGATACAAGAAAATTGTACAAACTGTAATATACGCACCACACTTTATTTCTACCGTAGTGCTCGTCGGTATGCTTAATGTTTTTCTGTCTCCAAACAGCGGAATCGTGAATCACATCATCACCTTGTTCGGAGGAGACCCCATTATGTTTTTGGCCGACGAAGGTTGGTTCCGTCCTTTGTATATTTTATCAGGGGTTTGGCAAGAGACAGGTTTTGCTACCATCATTTACCTTGCTGCGCTGGCAGGGGTCAATCCAGAATTGCATGAAGCCGCGATAATGGATGGAGCAAGCAAATGGAAGCGCGTAATGCATGTGGATATTCCAAGCATTTTGCCGACGATCGTCATCTTATTGATTCTCGCACTCGGTAACATTATGGGCATCGGTTTTGAAAAGGCTTTCCTTATGCAGAACGATTTGAATTATGCCACTTCCAATATCATTCCGACCTATGTTTATGAAATCGGGATTCAAAAGGCACAATACAGCTTTTCTACGGCAATTGGACTGTTTAATTCAGTGGTAAATATTATCCTGATAATCACCGTCAACCGGATCGCCAAGAAGTTGACTGAAACCAGCCTGTGGTAAGGGGGAGTTCATTTTGAATCAATTATTAAAGAGAAAAAGCAAGGGAGACATGTGGTTTGACATCGTCAACTACTTCATGTTGACCATAGTTATGCTGCTTGTATTATTCCCGTTGTATTTTGTGCTGATTGCTTCACTTAGTGACCCCAATCTCATCTACTCAGGAGAAGTATGGTTTTTTCCAAAGGGTTTTACGCTGGATGGATACGGGCGGATATTTAGTGATTCATCTATATGGATTGGTTATGCCAACTCGATTTTATATGCGGGTCTAGGAACGTTAATCGGAGTAGCCGTGACCGTATGTGCAGCTTACCCGTTAGCTCGTAAAGGACTGGCGGGAAAATCGGCGATTATGTGGTTTTTACTGATCTCCATGTTTTTTAGTGGAGGGCTGATCCCAACCTATTTGCTGATCAAAGATCTTCACATGCTGAATACGATCTGGGCACTTGTTATTCCTGGAGCGGGAGGTGTGTTTAATGTCATTATCGTAAGGACTTTTTTTCAGTCGACCATCCCAGATGAAATGTGGGAGGCAGCTTCAATCGATGGTTGTTCCAATACCAGATTTTTTTGGAGCATTGTATTGCCTTTGTCTAAGTCCGTTATAGCCGTAATGGTACTATATCATGTTGTCGGCTTCTGGAATGGTTTCTTTGACGCTTTGATCTACTTGAACGACGAAAACAAGTATCCGTTGCAACTGGTTCTGCGCAACATTCTTGTCCAGAATCAGGCCAACTCGGGCATGATGATAGACGTGGAATCTTACGCAGCGAAGATGCGTGTTACAGAGCTTATCAAATATGGTGTCATCATGGTATCCAGTCTACCGTTGCTGATTTTGTATCCTTTCCTGCAAAAATACTTTGTTAAAGGCGTGATGATCGGCTCGATCAAAGGCTAACATTGTCATGGTGCCTGAAAGGGGGAATGTGCAACAGAATCGATAGATCCAGCATTCAGACAAATATATAACAAGGGCAAGGGAAGTTTTCAGCTTGTGGAATGACATAAAGGAGGTTATGTACGATGAAATTATTCAAAAGTGCTGGAATTCTAATGCTGGCCGGAGTGTTTGCACTTAGCGGATGTTCGGGAGGCGGTGGCGAGTCAAAAAATCAGATGGTAAATCCGGATCAGGATGCGAATTTTAATAAAACCGGTCTTCCGATTGTTAAAGAACCGGTGACCTTAAAGATGGTCTCCCCGAAAGCTGCTTTAGCGCCGGATTACTCGAAAATGGAAATTTTTAAGCGGCTGGAAAAACAAACAAACGTAAAGATTGACTGGGAAAACATTCCAGACACTGACTTTGCAGAGAAGAAAAATTTGTTGTTGGCCAGCGGAGATTTGCCAGACGCATTTTACGGAGCCGGATTCACAGATTACGATCTAATCAATTACGGTAAAGACGGAACCATCATTCCGCTGGAGGATTTAATTGATAAATATGCGCCTAATTTGAAAGCGCTTCTCGATCGTCGGCCTGACATTAAACTAGCCATCACAGCACCAGACGGTCACATCTATGGGCTGCCGTCGTGGGAAGAGAATGAGCTCGATACCAACCCCTTCTTTCACATCATCAATAAAAATTGGCTCGATAAGCTGGGCCTGAAAGTACCTCAGACGCTGGATGAATACACTCAGACTTTGATTGCCTTTAAAACGAAGGATCCGAACGGCAATGGCAAGGCTGATGAAATCCCATTAAGCTTTATGCATATGCAGTGGTGTAGTGACATTGCCGGCATATTCGGAGCTTTCGGTCTTCCGGATAATTTGGAACATCGGATTGTCCGCGAAGGTAAAGTGATCTTTACCGCTTCGCAACCTCAATATAAGGAAGCATTAAAATATATTCATGATAACTGGTATAAGCAGGGCCTGATTGACCGTGAATCGTTCACCCAGGACGCTGCTCAGTATTTAGCAAAAGGCAAAACACCAGATGAAACGCTCGGCTCCTACGTTTGGTGGGAAGTCGAAGAAGTTGTCGGACCGGAGCGTAGTAAGGATTATGCTCTGCTGCCCCCGCTTAAAGGCCCAAATGGAGATCAAATGATTGGTCGCAACAACGGCGGAGGACCGGGACGAGGTAGCTTCGTGATTACAAAGGAGAACCGTTATCCGGCAATGACGATGCGTTGGATCGATCAACAGTATGACCCTTACATGGCGGCTCAAATTCACTGGGGTCCGTTGGATGTCGTATTCAAGAAGGACGAAAAAGGAAAATTGGTGAACCTGCCGCTTCCCAAAGGAGTCTCCGCAGGTGAATTCCGTCAAAAAGTGGCTCCAGGCACAGGAAATCCGGGCGTCATTACTTTCGATGACTTCGGAAAAGTTGTTGATATGGAACCCCGAGCTCAGAAGCGTGCTGAGTATTTGGAAAAATATTACACTCCATATATGAAAAAGGAAAACTATCCGAGCATCTTCTTTGAACCGGATGAACTAGATAAAATTAATCGGATCGAGCCAGAACTTATTAAATATGTAAATACCCAAAGAGGCAAGTTCATCGTCGATGGCGAGGTAGATGAAAAGTGGGACAGCTATGTGAAGACACTCGAGAAGATGGGGCTGAACGAATTAATGGAGATCTATCAAAAAGGGCTGGACCGATATAATGCAAATTTAAAAAATAAATAATCAAACGATAGGTGGGGAGAAAACTGTGCTTGATGTAATAACCATTGGGGAAGTATTGATAGACTTTACGCCATCAGGTCGTACCGCGAGAGGCAACGAGCAGTTTGAATGTAATCCTGGAGGGGCTCCGGCTAACGTAGCAGCTGCTCTATCCCGTTTAGGAACTAGAGCGACATTGATTAGCAAAGTTGGGGATGATCAATTCGGTTCCTTGCTGCACGATACCTTGATGAACGTCGGCATCGACGTGTCTGGGCTTTCGTTTACAGATGAAGCCAATACAACGCTGGCATTTGTCCATCTGGATGACAACGGAGACCGATCGTTCAGCTTCTACCGGAAACCAGGAGCGGATACATACTTGCGCACGCAGGATGTCCCGTTCGATAGGATTGAAAACTGCCATGCACTGCACTTTGGTTCTTTGTCGATGACCCGTACGGCAACAAGAGCGGCAGTTGTGAAGGCTAAAGAGGCAGGAGTCCTGCTTTCATTCGATCCAAATATCCGGTTTGCTTTATGGGAGAGCAAAGAGGAAGCGAAACAGAATATCCTTTGGGGCATGAAGTATGCCGACATCCTGAAAATATCGGAAGATGAGCTCCACTTTATAACGGGTAAAACTGATGTGGAAAAAGGCTCGCTAGAGCTGCAACAGCAATTCGGCATCGCCGGGATCTTCGTAACTTTAGCGGAAAAAGGCTGCTATTACCGATTAGCGGGTCATGACGGATATGTGCCGGGTTTTCAAGTAGAGGCCATTGATACGACAGGAGCCGGCGACGCTTTTCTGGGCTGCTTGTTATATAAGATACTGAAAGCCGGTGTTTCTTTGAATCAGCTGACCAAACAGCAAATCATCGGTATGCTAACTTTTGCTAATGCTGGCGGTGCATTAGTAACCACACGGAAAGGGGCTCTTCAATCTATGCCGACGACAGATGAAATTACCCAGATAATCGAGACAAATAAACAGCACGATGATGATAGATTTAGGCCGGGTTTTCATTTTTCACCTCACTCCCATTGGTTGAATGATCCGAACGGATTAGTCTATTACGAGGGAGTCTATCATCTGTTTTATCAGCACCATCCTTATAGCAATGAATGGGGACCGATGCACTGGGGTCATGCCGTAAGCCAAGACCTGGTTCATTGGGAGCATATGCCTATCGCTCTGTTCCCGGATGAGCATGGCGCTATTTTCTCCGGTTGCTGTGTGGTTGACTGGAATAATAGCAGCGGACTGTTCGATGGTTCCCATGGATTGATCGCACTCTTCACTCATGCAGACATCTGTCCGGAGACCGGACAACCTCGCCAGCGGCAAAGCCTGGCTTACAGCAGTGATAAAGGCCGAACTTGGCACAAATATGAGGGGAACCCAATACTCGACGAGCATGATCTGGTCGACTTCCGGGACCCCAAGGTGTTCTGGCATTCGCCAAGTGAATCCTGGATTATGGCTCTTGTCGCGGGAGACCACGTTCGGTTTTATCGTTCCGACAATTTGCGTGAATGGTCGTTGTCAGGCGAATTCGGAAAGATTGATGACTCGCATGACGGAGTTTGGGAATGCCCTGATCTCTTTGAATTGCTGGTTGATGACAGCGGACATTCCAAATGGGTACTTATCATAAGCATCGGAGATAATCCCAACTGTCCGGAAGGCTCACGTACGCAATACTTTATCGGAGAGTTCGACGGAAATACGTTCATCAATGACAATCCGGCCGGTCATATCCTGTGGCTGGATTATGGCCGGGACAATTATGCGGGGGTCACTTGGTCGGATATAGCTGAGCAAGACGGACGGCGCGTGATCATCGGATGGATGAGCAACTGGAAATATGCCAACCAAACGCCTACCGGAGCCTGGAGAGGCGCAATGACTTTACCTCGCGTCTTATCATTGACCAGCCGAGACGAGGGCGTAGTTTTGACTCAAATGCCTGTCCGGGAAATAGAGCAGCTGCGAAAAGGAACGCTCTGCTGGAATGAGGTCAAGGTTACGCCGGCGGTGCCGTTTACGCAAAAAATGAATGATGTTCTGCTTGAGATTGAAGCGGATATCGACATTCGTTCCGGGGATGAGGTTCATATCAAAATAAAGTCCTCTGGGCAAAGTGAGACTATTATCGGATATGACCCTGTGCGCCAATGGCTATTCATCGACCGTTCGAAATCGGGCCTGACTGACTTCCACCCGTCGTTTGCGTGCAAGCACGGTGCTAGAATGGTTCCGGAGAATGGAAAGATCAAGCTGCATATCTGGCTGGATCGCAACGCGGTTGAAGTGTACGCGAATGAGGGTTTGGTTGCACTGACGGATCAAATATTCCCTGATGCTCCGATGGATCGTATTGAGATAAGTGCGAAATCAGGGGAAGTTGTACTGAACTCGTTTCATATGCATGCTCTTAACTCCATTCATATTCCCAATGGTCCAACGGAGCAGACATTAAGGAGGGTTGAAGTATGAGCCATGCAACCGATAATCGGGGATTGATCATGTATTGGGCGTTCAATGAAGATTCCGGTACAAGCGCTCTGGAGAGCGTATCCCAAGTCCAGGATAATATCCAGTACGTATTTAACCAAGCGGAGTTTACTAAACCTTGCCCTCCACGGTGGAGACAGGGGGTAATTGGAAATGGGCTTCTGTTCGATGGTTATTCGACTTACATTGCGCATTCGTTCGATGAGGGAAATCAGAACACCGAGCCAGAGTATCGATCAGCGCTAAGCATTGGAGTATGGGTAGCCCCACGCTCCTATGAATGGGGGGATGATGGCAAATTGTCCGCCATCGTGAACCGCTACAACCTGGATCGCAAGCAAGGTTATCTGCTTGGCATGTTCCGACACGGTTCCTGGTCCTTCCAAGTCGGGCTGGAAGGAGGGGACTGGAAGGAACTTTGGTCGCCAGATGGCCATGAACTGTCCAAGAATGAATGGTCATACGTGAATGCTGTGTTCGATGGGAACCAAGGGGAAATCAAGCTGTATTTGAACGGCAGTGAAATCGCTTCAGCAGCCGTGCCTCGTGGTTCCCGCCTGGCTGAGGCGACGGACACGGATCTTCTTATCGGCAAGAATAACCATAGCAGCCTGCTGGCGGAAGTGTTCAGCCTGCACATGTTTAGCGGTATCATTGATGAACTCAAGATTTATAATCGGGCGCTGAGCGCGGAAGAAGTGGCCGCTTCTTATCGGCATGTGCTGGATACCTTTCATGAAGGTAACCGGCCTCAATTAAACTATGACGAGATCAAGCTGGACCGAACGCCACTGCTACTTGATCGGCACAGACCGCAATATCATGTTAGCCCGCCGGCCCATTGGATGAACGAACCCCATGCACCGATCTATTTTGACGGGCAATATCATTTGTTCTATCAGCATAACCCGCAGGGGCCGTTCTTTCATCAGATCCATTGGGGACATTGGGTAAGTCAGGATTTGGTGCATTGGCGTGATCTACCCGTGGCCCTGGCGCCCGAAAAGGATCAGCTCGCACCGGACGGGATCTGGTCGGGAAGCGCAACCTATGATGCTGACGGACTTCCTGTCTTGTTCTTTACGGCAGGTAATGACAGCGCTTCTCCGAATCAGAGCGTAGCGCTTGCCCGAAGCACTTATACCCTTGACGGAAACCCGGATCTGGTTCAGTGGGTCAAACATCCAGAGCCGTTGATCGTGCAGAAGAAGGGAATGGGCGCATTTGGGGATTTCCGAGATCCATTCGTATGGAAGGACGATGACGGCTGGTATGCTCTGGTCGGGTCCGGTATCGAAGGTGGAGCAGCACTGGCATTTGCGTCACAGGATATGCTGAATTGGACGTATAAAGGGCCGTTTTTTAAAGCAGATATTCAGAAGTTTCCTTACCTTGGACCCATCTGGGAGCTCCCTGTGCTTCTTCCCCTTGGCAGTGACAAGCAGGGGGTGAACAAACATCTCCTGCTTGTCAGCCCTGTGGGGAAGGGAGCGGATGTCGAGGTGTTCTATTGGATCGGGCAACTTGACAAGCAAAATCTTTCGTTCATCCCCGATCAAGAAGAGCCTCAATTGATTGACGTCGGGGATTTCCATTTTACCGGACCGAGCGGAATGGTTGATCCGAAGACCGGCAGAAATATCGTCTTTACGATAGCCCAAGGCGACCGGACGTCCGAGATGGAATATAAGTCGGGCTGGGCTCATAACGGCGGCTTGCCGTTAAGCGTGTATTTGAGGGATGACGGACGTCTGGGAATAGAGCCGATTCAGGAGCTTCAATCGCTGCGTGGCGCCAAGCGGCTATCACTTCGGGACCAGTCATTGGCTGAAACTAATGTACAGCTCAGGGATGTTCATGGTGACATGCTTGAGATTCAATTGGAATTGGAGCCCGGCAGCGCCAAACAATTCGGAATCAAGGTCCGTTGTACGCCGGACGGAGAGGAAGAAACTCTGCTGTATTATGATTGGAATCAAGCGATGCTCATGGTCGACCGGTCGAAAACGACACTGCATCCGGGAGAAAAGTGCAGAGGGGTTCAGGGCGGTAAGCTGGAGCTACTTGGGGAGAATCTGAAGCTTCATATTTATTTGGACCGCTCCATGGTCGAAGCCTATGCAAACGGATTGAAAAGCCTGACAACCCGGGTGTACCCGAGCCGTATGGATGCTTTGGGACTCGAGATTTGGGGAGATGGAGAACCGTTTGTTAAATCCTTGGATATATGGGATATGCAGTCCATTTGGTAAGACGATTGCTTAGGCGCTCCTTACTAATGGGGTCATGCAGCAAATGATCAAGTAACTTCGCTTTTCTCTAATTGGAAACGTTTCATATATTTTCTCCTTTCTTCTTGACTTTCATCTTTGTACTAGGAGAGCATTTCGAAATGAAGTATCGATGTTTGAAAGTGCAAGAAATTTCGAAGGAGGATCTAGAATGAGAAAGGTGAAAATAAGAAAATATTGGATATCGGGAATGCTTATATGGGCTATGGTGCTCGAGCTTGTTGTTCCAGGAATCTCCGCAGTAGCCGAATCTAGAACTGTTGCTGGGAACACGCTCATTCCTAAAAATGACGTAGGCTCGTCGGTTACGAATGCGGTTTATCAAATCAAGAATATTCCTAAGAATGACGTGGGATTGTCAGTTACGGATTCGGTCTATCAAATCCGGAATCCTGGATTTGAAACAGGAGATTTGACGGGATGGACCGTTGTCAAAGGCAATGCGTTCGGTCCGAATAGCGTGACAGACGAAACGACTTGGTGGGCGGAAAAAATACCGTATAACCAGGAAGGCGCTTATCATTTAAACGGCTGGAAGTATGACGAATCTGCGACAGGTGTACTTCGTTCCAGCACTTTCGAGCTGGGCGGAAGCGGCTGGATCAGCTTCAAGCTTGGCGGTGCGAAGAACCCAGACAAGGTATTTATAAATATTGTGGAAGTCGATACGGGACAAGTTATTGCCCGATACGGAAATAGCGCATTCGCCGACGTTGGCTTCCCGGATCCTGCGCAGGGCATGCGGCTTGCCAATATGGTGCAATACAAGGCGGATCTTTCCACACAATTGGGCAAGAAACTGTATGTGGAGGTCGTCGATAATGCAACCTCGGATTGGGGAATCATTTTTGCGGACGCATTCTCCGTGTACCATGAATCGGAGCCAGCTGAAGGAATGGTTGCGACGGATATCAAGCCAGATTTCAAACGCTATGAAATCGATAATCCAAGCTTTGAAACTGGAAATCTCGATGGCTGGACGGTTGAGGGAGATGTTTTTGAAGTGACCGATGAAGCTCATGCGAGCAAAGAAGGGAACTTCTATGCCAAATCCTCCGTGCAAGGTAAGCGCTCCATCACCTCTAATACTTTCACGCTTCAGGGAACCGGAACAATTAACTTCACTATTTTGGATATCCTCAAACCGGAAGACGCATATGTCGCACTTTACGATGCGAACAGCAACACGTTGCTTATGAAAACCGGGGATGTCAGCGCGAACGAGAAAATCTCATGGAAAGTACAGGAACACTACAACAAGAAGCTTTATGTAAAGGTCATCGATCATTCCAATGAAGCCAGCATTGCCGTTGATGGGTTCCAAGCAAGTGGTGTGGGTACCAGTTTCTACTTAAACCTTGATGAAGGCGCAGGAAAGAAAGTGTTGGAGAATGTACACAATCTTAAGCACGATGTGAACTATGTATTTAACAACGCCAGGTATATGGCATCGAAGGATCCGAGATGGACTCCGCGCGGAATAAAAGGCGGCGCCTTATTGTTCGATGGATACTCGAATTATATTGAGGTCAATGCAAACGATACTGTGCCTGTAAGCGACGCGTTAACCATCGAAGCATGGGTTGCACCGCGTAGCTATGAGTGGGGAGACGGAAACAAGCTATCTGCGATCGTAAACCAATCCGATCAGGATAAAGCGGAAGGCTTTTCTCTTGGTATGTATCGGCACGGTACATGGTCGATGCAAGTAGGCATCGGCGGTCAGTGGATTCAGGTATGGGTAAAGGATCACCCGTTGGAAAAATACAAGTGGAATTATGTGGCCGCTACTTTTAGTAAAGAAGATGGAAAAATTAAGTTATATCTAAACGGTGAGGAAGTGGCTTCCCAAGCAACCCCCGTCAACGTTCCGATCACACCATCTACCGAAAGTCTGATCATCGGGAAAAATAATAAACCTGTAGAGTTAGCAGGGGTGTTCTCCTTCAATATGTTCAGCGGGCTTTTAGATGAAGTGAAGCTGCATAATAAAGCCCTTACGAACCAGGAGATACTTGCTGGATATGAGAGCGTGAAGGCGCTTCATGGAGGTTCAATTCCGAAAATTCCGAATGCGGACATTGATGAGGATCCAAGTGTGTTTGACGGAGATCAGCACCGTCCCCAGTACCACGCGATGCCTCCGCAAAACTGGATGAATGAAGCACATGCACCGATTTACTATAACGGCAAATACCATTTATTTTATCAACATAACCCGCAAGGTCCATTCTGGCATCAAATCCACTGGGGGCATTGGGTGAGTGACGATATGGTGAACTGGGAAAATGTAAGACCTGCTCTTGCGCCCGAAGCGGGCACCCTTGATCCGGACGGCACGTGGTCAGGCAGTGCAGCGTATGATCGAAACGGCAATCCCGTTCTGTTCTATACCGCCGGCAACGACTCCCTGTCGCCGAACCAAAGAACCGGGCTGGCAACTCCGGCGGATTTGTCCGATCCCTATTTGGAAAAATGGGTGAAATATCCTAAACCAGTAACGGAGCAGAACGGAAAAGGCATTCACAACGAGTTCCGCGATCCATTTGTATGGTACGACAAAGAGGTGGACAAGTGGTATCAGTTAGTGACGTCTGGCCTTCCAGACTTTAGAAGCGGCACAGCTTTGGTGTATGTATCCGACGATATGTACAATTGGGAATATAAGGGGCCATTATACGTTAGTGACAGAAGCCGTTATCCGGAGTTGGGTACGGTATGGGAGCTGCCAGTGTTATTGCCGTTAGGCACGGATAGTACGGGCAAGCAAAAATATATTTTCATGATTAATCCCCATGAAAAGCCGGAACATGTTCCTCCAGCGAACGATGTGCAAAGAGATGTTGAGGTCTTTTACTGGATCGGGACCTGGGACCGGGATAACTTTAAATTTATTCCTGATCAGGAGGCACCCTCCAAAATGGATGTAGGTGACGGCTATTTAACCGCAGAGAGCGGTCTGGTCACACCTGACGAAAGAACGGTCGTATTCTCCATGGTGCAAAATGTAAGAACACCGCAAGCCGAATATCAATCCGGATGGGCTCATAATTTATCTTTGCCGTTTTCCCTAAGTCTCGATAAGCATGATAAATTGCATGTCGAACCGATTAAAGAACTGCAGAGCCTTCGAGGGAAAAAATGGGTTGATTTTTCGGACAAAAATTTGGAGAGTGCCAATCAATTGATTAAAAATGTCAAAGGCGACATGCTAGAGATTGTGATGGAGATTGATCCGCTTGAGGCCCAGAAATTCGGTCTCAAGGTGCGACGCTCGGAAAAAGGCCAAGAAGAGACGCTCATTTACTACGACAAGAAGAATGGGACATTCAATGTGGATCGAACCAAGAGCAGCATTGATCCGGATGTGCGTGTGGACGGCATTCAAGGAGGATATGTAGATCTTGACGGAGAGAACTTGAAACTCCATATCTTTCTCGATCGCTCGGTCATTGAAGCCTTTGCAAATTACAAGAAGAAGCTGACAACTCGTGTCTATGTAGGCAGATACGACTCCTTGGGCTTGCAGATCTGGGCCGATGGCGATATCACTGTCAAGTCTATGCAAGTATGGGATATGAATGCCTTAACGGGTAAACCGGCTGCTCCGGTCTATGTGCCCGATAACTGGGATAACTCCGTGTATAAGGATATTACAGAGCTGCCTAACCATGATTTTGCTACAGGCGACTTAACAGGATGGATTACGGAAGGAGACGCCTTCCAGAATGTCCATGTGACCAATACCCAGTTCTTCTGGGACACCATTTACTTCAACCCGTCGCATAAAATTCCGGGCGGCTACCATTTATGGGGCTTCAACGAGCAAGCCGGCGGCGACAGCTTGACAGGAGCGCTAAGATCTCAAAATTTCGTCCTTGGTGGGAACGGTAAGATCAACTTCCTTATCAGCGGCGGCCGGGATATAGACCGTTTGTATGTTACGCTGGTTCGGGCGTCGGACGGCAAAGAGTTATTTAAAGAGACAGCGACCAATTATGAAGAATATCAACGAAAGATTTGGGATGCGTCGGATTATATCGGCGAGGAGCTTTACATTAAGGTGGTTGACCACTCCAAAGGCGGGTTTGGACATATTAACGTCGATGATTTCAACGTACCTGTTCAGGTAAAGAAGAAGACCAACAACTGACCTTGTCGATACAGAGTACCCGTGAGTCCTGCAGTCACTCCAAGCAAACCGAATAGTCAGAGCAGCTTGTCATTCGAAATGGCAAAGGAGAACGGCAGGTACTTGTAAAACGAAGCTGAACCAATTTTATTTGGATGGGAGATAAAAATGTATTTAATTAAATGATTCGGTGTAGCAAAATGGATATTTCAAAACAAGTTGCTATTATCAGCGGTTCAAATCGAGGTTTAGGCAAACATCTAGCTCTTGAACTTTAGCAAGAGGAGCTAAAGTATACGCTGGTGCGAGGAACCCAGAATCAGTCGATCTGCCTGGTGCTATTCCACTATAACTCATATTACTGCTCCGAAATCTGTGGTAGCTGCAGCAGAGATCGCAGGGGATGTTACCCTTCTAATTAACAACGCTGGTTCAGCAACGGGTGCTTCTCTGCTCACAGGTGAGCTGGATGATATTCATTTGTAATTCGACGCTCATGTTTCTGGTACACTTTCAATGATTCACACGTTCGCACCAGTGATTGAGAAGAATGGAGGGGGTTCGATTCTGAATATCCTATCCGTATTATCTTGGATCAATATAGACGAAGGAGGGGCATATTCAGCTGCAAAATCTGCTCAATGGGGAGTAACAAAAGCATTACGCTTAGAATTAGCTGCTAAGAACGTTAGGGGTGCCGGATTGCATGTAGCGTTTATGGACACGGACATGACAGCTGGCATCCATGCGCCTAAATCATCTCCAAAGGACATCTCTAGAACCGCAATCGATGGGATTGAAGCCGACCTCTACGAGATTGTTGACTGATGCTACAAGTCGGGAGGTACAGCAGGGTCTTGCCGGAGGAGTTCCTTCCCTGTACCCACATTTATTTCAATAAAAATACCCTACTCGATGCTTGTAGTGAAAGTATTGGTATTGATCGTGTGAAACTATAATAAATGAGATTTGGATTTTACAGTATATTAACATATTAGGAGGAGTGAAACATGCGTTTTCTCGTTCATGTCAAAATTCAACCAGATGCACCGCAGGAAGAAATTGCGGAACAGTTGCCCGCAGAACAAGCACGGTTCGCAGAATTGGTGGAACAAGGGGTGATCAGTAAGAGCAAAAGCAATGGGCGGAGCAAGTGGTCTGCGTATCGGAATGCTAGAGGGTAACAAAGTGGATGGCTATATTACTGTCGGCACAGGTATTACTCCAATTAAAGAGATTAGAACTGTAAAAGCAGTGATTGATGACTTAATGCAAGATTTTAATTAATTGCCTTGTTAGACTTATCAATATGCAAAGAATAATTTTGAAATAGGATTTTTTTCGATGTTCTTGATAAGCTTTGCTTTTACCTTGGTAATAAAGTGAGTTATACACTTTTTAAAAGTAAAATGATAAATGGATCATTGGACGTATTCTTTGGCCACGACGGGTGCGATATACTGGTTTCACTTGAAGTTAGCCCCTAACATTAATTGTTAGGGGTTTTAAATAGCTTCATTAGAAGAGTTGGGGACAAAGAAAGAATGCAGGACACACTAGACCATTTCTGTCGCTTTCAAAGGTTTTTTTTATTATGCTAAAATAAAGTAAAGAGGGCGAACAAAAAACGCCAATAGGTACAAGTTCTTGTCTTTTAACGGTACAAGTTCTTGTCCTAAGCAAAGGACAAGAACTTGGTCCCTTTGCCCACAATGGACAAGAACATGGTACTATTGCCGATTTGACCAGGTTCGATATTTTGGGCCTAGCCCCAAAGGTTGGCTTAACTTACTGTTACTCGATATGTTATGCAATTAGAAGTAATGGCAAGGCCATTCCTTTTGAGGTGGACTAGAATGGCTGGCTGAAGGAGCAATCCTGAACATACATTTGGTCCAGATGGCGAGATTTTATGTGCTGGCTGATTAGGAGGTAGCCTTTATCCTTCATCTAATTCAGGCTTCTCCCCATATGCTTTACCGAATTCTTCCATCTTCTTTAGGACAGGCAGCAGTTTGTTTCCTTTCTCTGTCAGCGAATATTCGACCCGTGGCGGAACTTCCGGATACACATCGCGCTGAATAATTCCGTCGTCCTCCAGCTCCTTGAGTTGCTTGGTGAGCGAGCCTTGCGACAAGCCTCTCAGGAAATTTTTTATCTCGGTAAACCGGCGTCTTTCCCCTTCCAGATACCAGATAATGAAATATTTCCATCGCCCCGAAAGTACATTTTGCGTAAAGGCTATTGCGTACATATTTCTTTTTTCATCAATAAACTCTTTTTCAAATCCTTTATTACATACCCTCATGATATCGCTCCCAGTCTAAAAGTACAAAAATATGTACTACGTTCATTTAAATTGCCTTCTTTGCAAATGAAACGTATGGACTTATGATAGTGCCAAGGCTGCTAACTAATACAAATATTATTAGCAAGCTAATGATTATTGTAACATAACCCGGAGAGCAGACCAATTAAGCTTTACAGTATTATGCCAATAAAGGTGCTAAAGAGAGGATAATAATTATGAAAAATCGTGTAACAGAAATTCTTGGTATTGAAAAGCCCATTTTACAAGGACCTATGAGTTGGATTACGAATGCTGAATTTGTTGCTGCCGTGAGTAATGCGGGTGGTTTAGGGATTCTTGGTCCGAATGCCGGTCAAACGACAATTACAACCTCTCCAGAGGAAACCGCAGAACGTATGCGCCGCGAGATTCGTAAAACAAAGGAACTGACGGATAAACCATTTGGTACAACTTTGATTACTGATGCAGATATGAAGTTCACTTGGCCAATTTTAGAAGTTGTCATTGAAGAAGGTGTTCAAGTTATTCTTCTTAATGGTGTTGAAGGAACATTGACTGAAAAGATCATTACCCCATTAAAGGAAGCGGGCATTAAGATTGTTTATCGTCCTTTGACTCCAACGATCGAAGATGCAAAGGCTGCTCAAGCTATGGGTGTTGACGTTTATGTTGTTACTGGATTTGATGAGGGTGGAACATTGCCAACAAGTATCATTGGTACGTTTACAATAACTCCTATGATCGTTGATGTGCTTGATATTCCAGTTATCGCTGCTGGTGGAATCGGTGATGCTCGCGGTGTTGCCAGCGCCTTTGAATTGGGGGCAGAAGGTGTCTTTTTAGGAAGCCGTTTTATTCCTACTGTTGAAAACCCCGCAGCACAATCAGTAAAGCAAATGATAGTGGATTCATCTGCAGCAGATTTGTTGTTGTACCGTACTTTACCAGCTTACTATCGTTCGTTGCCTACACCGTTTGCTGAAAAATTGGTGGCTATGGATAACCAGGGCGCATCTCGTGAAGAAATTGCTAAGGTTGGGGGTAGTTCAAGTGTAATCCGTATCGGTATGCTTGAAGGTAACGGCGAAGGTGGTATTATCACTGTTGGTACTGGAATTACACCAATTAAAAAGATCCAAACTGTACAAGAAGTGGTTGATGAGTTGGCAGCTGGTATTAAGTAAAAACGGAGCCCCATCCTTTGAATAATACGCTTGAATTACTTCAAAATCATACCTCTGTTCGTTCTTATGCGAATAAATCCTGACGGCGGAACAACGGGAGGCCATCTTTAAGGCAGCTAATCAAACGAATTTACCTAAATATGTGATTCCGTGGGTGGGGCTATGTATCGGTATTATGAAGGCCGTCCTATTAAAGCTCCGTTCACCGGTGGATACCTCAATTTCACCATGTTATAGTTAGTTCGCTAAATATACTTTACAAGTTGAGGGTAAATTTGGTGCACAGATCGCCAGTCGCAAATAACGATATGACATGGCTCACGAATCCACCCAAATTGTTCAGGCATTGTGGGGGAGTTGGGAAACAGACGCTTGGACGTTAGATGTAAAAGGTGGGGAATTTGCCGACATGGACAAAATTCAGCCTATAAATCTTGAAGGGCAGTATTATGCATCTCGGGGTCCTTTGCCAATCCCCCCTTCTGAGCAAGGTCAGCCTGTTATTTTCCAAGCAGGCGAAGGGGAAGAAGGTTTGGAATTGGCGGGGAGGTACGCGTCTGGTGTCTATGCAAACCCTTATGATATAGAGTCTGCCCGTGAACAGAGACAAACTCTTCGGCAAAGTGCTGCTCGTTTCGGCCGAAATCCCGATGACATCAGGATATATGCAGGCTTTATGTTTTCCCTAGGTTCAACTGAAGAAGAAGGTTTGGAACGGCGAAGACGGCTTATGAGTTTTAATCCTGATGAGATTCCTAGCAGGGTACGTTACCTTGGATCCATGGTTGGTTTAACACTATCGGTGGACAGCGTAGATATTGATCAACCTTTAGCACCCTACCTGTTGAAAAATGCATATGCCAACCCCCGGGATCCACGTTCACACAAAGCTTTAGAGCTGCTTAAACAAGGGCTATCGATACGAGACGTACTTGCCTATGGAGTCATTAACTATCATCCGGTAGTTGCAGGAACCCCCTTACAAGTTGCTGACTTCTTGGAAGAATGGTTTTTGGCAGAGGCATGTGACGGCTTCTCGGTTGTTCCGGATATAGCCTATGATGGAGTTGCTGATTTTGTGGAACTGGTTGTCCCAATTTTGCAGGACCGCAGTTTGTTTCACAGAGAATATGGGAGTTCCCTACCAATACGGAAGTCTAAAATAAATAATAATAATAATTTCTTACTACCCGATCAGCGACGTAAAATAACTTTTAGAATAGGGAGAAATGAAAATGAGATTTGGAATTATAGGTGCAGGACCCATCGCGTCGAATATCGCAAAAAAATTAATTGAGAATGGACATGATGTCAAAATTGCAGATGCTCGCGGGATTGAACGGCTAGAAGGAAAAGAACTTGCAGGTACACCAGTGAGTGTAGATGAAGTAATAACAAACATTGCTGTTCTAGTCATATCGATCCCTTTCAACGCACTGCCAAGCATTCGCAGCATTGTAGATAAAGTTGGGGAGGAAGTAGTCGTTGTTGACACTTCAAATTATTATCCGTATAGAGACAATAAAATTGAAGAAATTGAGAATGGGTTGGTTGAAAGTGTTTGGGTATCAAATCAGTTAGGGAGACCTATCACTAAAGCTTTCAACAATTTATTAGCCTATACGTTAGAATATAAAGGAGCTCCCGAAGGTACCAGTGGACGACTTGCCATAGCGATTGCTGGTGATAACCAGTCGCATAAACAAATAACCATGAACGTAGTAAATGAGCTCGGCTTCGACCCAGTAGATAGCGGATCTTTAAGTGATTCGTGGCGACAACAGCCAGGAACCCCTGCGTACTGCACAGAACTTACCAAAGAGGAACTAACCGAAGCATTAAAAAAAGCAAATAAAGAAAAAGCTCCATTCCAACGCGATAAAGTGATAGAGAAGCTATCGGCAGCTACTGGGGGATATTCGCACCAAGACATTGTGAACCTGAATAGAGATATATATAACTCCTGAGTTGAATTTTTTTGCCTTCAATCTTTATCCGTGTGCTTTAAAAATCTTGGCAGAGGCCTGTGCAACGAAACGGATAAGGTGCAAACCAAGCAAGAGCTAATGTCCTTCGCATCTATAACAGGCAAAATAAGAATTTCAAACCGGACACGTCGGCCGGAAAGCGAAGTCATGAAGAAGGCGCATCAAGAAGAATTTTCTCCTCAATCATTGGTTTTGCGACCTTAGTTGAGTATCTAATGAATATTAAAGATCATTAGAAATACATTTATCCATGGATTATCCAAAGATTTTAAACAGATTAGGTACGTGGGTTCTTACAAAGAAGCATGAATATTAAAAACAACTCCTGGTGAGTTGTTTTTTTATGGCAGAACAGGGGCTTGGTCGATAATTAAATTTGTTTGAACGACAGGATAACATGGTGAAAAGCTTTCTCAGGAAGAGCGCGAGGAAAAGTACTGGAAGCAACTTAGGCAAACATAGTATAGAAATGTTAAGTTATAGATGCAATGGACGATATAGAAAATTATTAGGGAAAGGAACTTAAACTGAAATAAATCCATTCATTGCAGAATTATCATTTAGAAGAGTGGGATACTCAAGGGAATTTTATTAGAACAGATCAATCTGTGAAAATCAACAAATCAAAGTTTAGAAAGAACAAGATGAGTAAATGCTTAATGAAACTGAGGTGCTAAACTGATATGTTATTCAGAAATAGGTGAATATGGTGAGGTTTTACTAGAGGATGGAAGTACTGATAAAATAAAAGTTTTAGCAATTTGTAATTATGATGATCCAAAAATTCAATCTTTTTGCCTGTGACGAAAAATTTACGTAAGCCATAAGGAGTGTAATGATTGGATATATTAACTTGGTTACAAGAATGGTATTATATACACTGCGATGAAGATTGGGAGCATCAAGAACGAATAAAAATAACAACGCTTGATAACCCAGGATGGCATATTAAAATTAATTTAAAAGAAACAGAACTAGAAACAAAAAATTTAATGCGCTTATAATAGAGAGAAGCGATGATGACTGGATTCACTGCAATATCGAGAGCAGTTTATTTTCTGCAGGGGGCCCAGGAAATCTAGGTGAAATGCTATCTATATTCTATAGATGGGTAAAGTCAGATTAATACTCGGTATCGCAGAGAATGATAAAACAGATGTTAAGCCTTAGAACTTTTTAACCCATGCTTAGGCGGGTTTTCTTAACTGTGGAACCAAGCTAGCTCAAGATAAAGCAGAAGCCAAAAGACTTTGGGTTGAACGTGTGCTCAAAAAAAACAAAATTCTCCTATTCATAGGGATATTCCGAATTACCATGCCATAATGTAAGATGAATATTAAAATTACGTAAAATACATATTTGATGAATAATTATTGAGAGATTATAATTACATAAGGAGGTTAGTATAAATATGGATAAGCAAATGAAATTACACTATATGAACCGCGTTGATGAGAAACTGTCTGAACTACCTTGGTTCGTTACGGAATTTATAGATAGTAAAAAACGCAAGCTTTCACCTACAACACTTCTTAATTATTGTCACGATTATATTATATTTTTTGATTGGTTAGTTACAGAAAACTTTACCGCAGACAGCCGCAAAAACATTAATTTAGTCACTTTAGAGAAACTAACCATTCGTGAAGTGGAAAATTTCTTGTCATTTTTGGAGTATCAACTTGGCAATACTAAGCTAACCATTAACGTAAATTGTCATCACTAAAATCCTTATTTGATTACTTACAGAACAAGGCTGAAACAAGTGACCTAAAGCCATATATCCAGCGCAATGTTATGGCCAAAATGGATTTAAATGTGGTTAAAGAAAGCCAAGAAACCATTGCCAATCGTATTGATGGGAAAATTCTCAGAGAAGACGATTTTGAATCGTTTAGGCTATTTGTAGCCCATGATTACGGAGAAATCAATAAAGAGAATAAACGTATTTTCAATTTCCATCAATTTAACCGTGAACGAGATACAGCCATTGTTTCCCTCATTTTAGGATCAGGTCTTAGGCTCTCTGAGGTAGCAGGCATTAACATTGAAGATCTGGATATGACTAAAGCTTTAGTGAGGGTTATACGCAAAGGTAATAAAGAACAATATGTGTATTTCAGCAAGCAAGCTCTACTGGATTTAGAAAATTATCTGCAGATCAGAGAATCTAGATATATCCCAGAAAAAAACGAACCCTTTTTGTTTATTGCAGCTCCCATAGGTCGTAAAGGAAAAAGCAGACGCTTAACTCAGCGATCCATAGAGAAACTGATCGAAAAATATGCTACAGCTTTTGGAAAACCAGCTTTAACCGTGCATTCTCTGAGACATTCATTTGCAACGCGTTATCACTTAGAGAATAATGATGTACCCAGATTAAAAAATCAGTTAGGACATTCTTCAATACAAACGACAATGATCTATACACATTTAACTGATGAAGAAATGCGAAACGCGGTTAATAATATGGATAAGTGATGTAAACCTTGATAGAGAACAAAAGTAATTTATAACTACTTGTAATAATAATTTTGTTCTGAAAATGTGACAACAAGTTTATGCCTTCCGAAGAGAATGACAACAAGTTTACCCCTCACGAGGAAAGTGACAACAAGTTTATACCTTTCAAGAAGAATGATACCAAAAATATGGAGTTCAAAAATATTATTAGGCTTGTTCCAACAAAAGTCATATAAGAAAAGGGGGAAACTTGTTGTCATAATCTCTAATTCGGCAAACTTGTTGTCAATAAATGTCGGGTGATAAAAACAATATCTCATTAATTGCTGCGAAAATCGCGGCTTTTTTATTTTATGGGATAAAGTTCTTGTCAAAACCAAATGACAAGAACTTTATCCCATTTCCGATTTTGACAAGAATATTATCTCATTTCCGACGAACCAATCATCGAAAGTCTCTATTTTAGCAGCTTTTTTGTTTTATCGGTACAAGTTAGTGTCCGGAGTCGACAACAAAAACTTGTACCGGTTGCTGAAAGGACAAGAACATAGTGTCATTATTGATTTGGTATTTACCTAAACAGCTTAATTCGGCTTATGTGTAAGAAAAGTGGACGTATCGGCAGTTATTAATAAGTTGCTTACCCAACAACTGCCTTAGCAGTATCATAAAGATTATCAATGCAGAAGTTCAATCTTTTGTTCCGTTTTGGTACGACGCTTAGTTCGGTAAGTTTTTTCGTTAAAGTCTGCCCGACGGCCTGCAACAACGACGAAATGCATTCTCGTCCTGTCGGGTACCATAAATTCTAAAGGTAATTGTTGTGCCGCGTTCTTGTACTTTAGAATAGCTTCTTGAAAAGATGTATAGTACGATTCGAGCCAATCAGACCAGTCTTTTACTTGACGAATACCCTTTCTGAAAGCATCGCCTAAATCACCGTCACTCAAAGTGATTTTCCCGTACCGTGCTTCTAACTCAACAAAGACGAATTCATAACCGCCTGAATTTTTGCCGATTATCAAGAAATCAACTTGGATAGTTGTACCTAACTTAAGCTCTGGAAAGATGAAGGCATCGTGATGACCAAAGTTATAATTTTGTAAAATGGAGGCGATTATGAAATAGGATTTATTCTCTCGAATCCAATTTAAAACTGTTCGCTCAGGCGTTCCATGACTATCTAACATTTCAGCATATTTTTCGCATAAGTAGTTAAGCTCCGACTCGTTTTTCAATTCTTCAATGTCTAGGTAGTTATTTGGAAAAAGGCTCATGAAATGGCGTGCAGCTTTCGGGTACTCTCTGAACAAACTTTTGCGTATCCACTTCCCCCCCAACTTCCCAACCTTCTCCGCTTCCTTTTTCTCATCCCACAGCTTCAATTCTTCATCGGTAAGGTAAGTATAGTCTCGTTCGTATATTTTCATATGTGGTCCTCTTTTTCGATAGTATTAAACATACCTAATTTTAGCATAAGAGCTTTAATTATCATTATATAATCAGCAAGAATTACTGGAGCTAATAGTGTTTGGTTGCTCTCAATACCACGTAAACTAAATTGTTGACCGTTCCCAATAAAACCGGGTAAAGGTTGATAGTTATTTCTGTTGAAAAACAAAGTAAGTATTAAAATCCGTCACTACCAAAAGAATGTTCTCTTCGTGGAACATAGTTCTCGAAGTGTTGAATTTTCAATGGTAATATATAGATTGAGTACAAGTCATAAGCACAAGAAGTCTATACATGTGTATACAAAACGGGGGATAAGTATGCTTGAAATAACAGGTGATGAAATCGCTCAACTTAATGATACCGACCTAAGATCCTTGGTAGGCCTTCTTTGTGAAGCAGAACTGACATCTGCACAAATCACGACAGCAGGAGTGACTTGGGGAGGTAATCAAAATGCTAAAGATGGCGGAATAGATGTGCGTGTTGAAGTGAAATCAATAATGGATAATGATGGTTTCATCCCGAGATCAAACACGGCATTTCAAGTGAAGAAACCTGATATGCCTCGGAGCAACATTTTGGATGAAATGCGGCCAAAAGGAATACTAAGAGAAGTAATAAGAGATTTAGCCGATAATAAGGGAGCTTACATTATTATAAGTAGTCAGGGATCTACTTCGGATTCTGCATTAAGTAGCAGAAAATTAGCCATGCAAGATGCTATTTCAGATTATGCCAACGCTTCACAATTAAAAGTTGACTTTTATGATCGTGAGCGTATTGCCAGTTGGGTAAGAAGCCATCCTTCTATGATTTTATGGGTTAGAGACAAAATTGGACAACCTCTACAAGGATGGCGATCATTTGATAACTGGGCAGACCATTCTGAGAGTGATGATGGAGGATATCTATTGGATGGAACCTCTCGTTTGTCTAACTCATCAAGTATTGCTGCAAAAGGAATGGATTTGTTACAAGGTATTCAGGAACTAAGAACAATTTTAAAGCGTCCTGGTAGTTCTGTTCGGCTAATTGGATTGTCAGGTGTGGGGAAAACACGCCTAGCTCAAGCTTTATTTGATGATCAAGTTGGTGAGAAAGCTCTAAACAAATCACTAGCTTTTTATACAGATCTTGGAGATGCCCCACTTCCTGACCCTAAATCCTTTACTGCAAGACTTAAATCGCTTGGAAAACGGGGAATCTTGATAGTCGATAATTGTCCTCCTGATCTACATAATCAACTAACTAAATTAAACTCAAACAATAGTCTCATTAGTTTAATTACAGTTGAATACGATGTTAGAGAGGATCAGCCCGAACAAACAACTGTTTTCCGGTTAGAACCTTCTTCAATAGAGCTATTAGAAAAAGTAATTTGTAAGAAATTCACGCATATAAACAGTGTAACCTCAAGAAAAATAGCAGAAATGTCTGGTGGGAACGCACGTGTTGCTGTTGCCATAGCAAGAACAATAAAGATGGGAGAAAACATATCCCACCTAAGGGATTCTGAATTATTTAATAGATTATTTCATCAACGACATGATTCAGACTCAAAGTTACTTAAAGCTGCCGAAATCTGTTCACTCGTCTATTCATTTAATATTGAGACGGAAGCAACAAGAAATATTGAAATGACCATTCTTGCTGAATTAGCAGGAATGAGTGTCTTGGAACTGTATCAAAATGTTGCCGAATTAAAGAGGAGAGATCTCGTACAGCAGCGGAGCACGTGGAGAGCTGTATTACCACATGCTATAGCAAATAGGTTAGCACAGAGCTCATTAGAGAATTTTCCACTCCCGTTACTAAGAGATGTTTTTGAAAAGCGTGCTAATAAGAGGTTATTAATATCATTTTCCAGAAGGCTTGGTTATCTTCATCACAATCAAACTGCTCGAAAAGTTGCTCAAGAATGGCTCTCAGATGGGGGACCGTTGGAGGATTTTCGCAAACTCGATAATGCTGCTGTGACTATGCTTGGTAATGTTGCACCACTTCACCCCGAATTAGTCCTAGCACATATGGAGGAAATTTTAGATCAAGATCGAGACTCAACTTTCTTTTCCCGTCATAATGAAAATTTTAGTTACTTTACAAGTTTGTTAAAGTCTTTAGCATATGATGTTGAGTTTTTTGATAGATCTGTTCAATTATTATGTCATTTTGCTTTAACAGAAGATGTTAACGAGAACAAAAACTCGATACGCAGTACATTAAAATCATTATTTTACATTTATCTTTCTGGAACACACGCTACTGTAGATCAAAGATTAAAAATCATTTCTAATCTAATTGAGTCAGATTCAGAGCAAAAAAATGCATTAGGACTTTCCCTTTTAGATGCAGCACTAGAAGCTTGGCATTTTACATCTATTAATAGCTTTGATTTTGGAGCTCACGTCCGAGACTATGGGTACCATCCAACATCTAATGATGAAATCAGATCTTGGTATGAAACATTCATTCAATATGCTGTGCCAATAGTTTTATCAGAAAAAATAATATCTACTGAGATAAAGGCAATCCTCTGTAGAAAATTCAGGGGGATATGGACTAGAGCAAAAGTTTACAATGCGTTAGAATCCGCTGTGAGAGAAATTTCGGCTAAAAATCCATGGTATGGGGCTTGGTATGCTGTTAAAAACACTATAGGGTTTGATTCTGACAAAATGTCAAAAGAAGCTGTATTTCGACTTGAATCATTAGCTACATTACTGGGACCCCAAAATTTATATGATGAAGTAATGCTGCTAACATTGCCCGATCACGGAAGTCTTCTTAACATAGTAGAAGCAAAAGATACTGAAGAGGCATTGACTAAGATTAGAGATTTATCGCAAGATTTTGGCTATAAAATTAGTTCTCAAGAAGATACCTTGAATGCCTTGTTGATACATCTCATGAGTACTAATGGAAGAAATGTATTTCAATTAGGACAAGGCCTGGCCAAAGGGACTAATGATCCCAAAAAACTATGGGCTACAATGGTTGAAAAACTAAGTACGATCGAACACAATAAACGTAATTATCAACTGCTACAAGGCTTTCTGGATTATCTTACTTCAACTGATAACAGCAGCACTAAAGAACTACTAGATGAAGCAATAGATCACGAGATACTTTCGGAAGTTTTCCCAATTCTTCAGATTGTGATAATTGACATAGATGGAATTGAACGTATAAAAAGATCCCTCCAGCTAGGGAAAGCACCAATTTACTTATACGGGAATCTAGCTTACACACACACATCTGAACTAAATAACGAAGACTTATTCTGCGAGTTAATTCGACTAATTAGCTCTAAACAGAATGGATTGGCCGTTGCTATAGATATCTTTAATATGAAATTTCACCAAAACAATAATGAATTGAGTCCAAGAATACTCACTTTGGGCCAAGAATTAGTTTTAGGTTACGATTTTTCTCAAGAAACTAATAGCGATTCATATCAAATATCAGAAATAGTTAAATCATGCTTTCAAAACAAAGATGCTGCTGATAAAGCAAAACATCTAGCTGTAAAACTCTATACTGCCATTGCAGATAATCGTGTTTTTTACACCAACTTTGATTATATTTATAAATCTCTAGTTGAGGCCCATCCGTTTGTATTTTTGGATGTATTTATAGGAGATCATAACGAATTAGATTACTACATCGAACAGATATTCAGTGGACAATTGATGGTGAGTCCATTGAGAAGCATCCCCCATGAAACATTTATTGAATGGTGTAACATCAAAGGAAAAGCACATTATCCTTTAATAGCATCGGCTATTGAACCGTACATGCATGTAGCCGATCAATTGCAATGGACACCCGTAGCAATATTCCTGATCAATCATTATTCTGATCCTTCAGTTATTTTAGAAGAATTTATGCATGTCTTTCATCCAAATCAATGGGAAGGATCACTAGCAGATAAAATGGTAAAACGCCTTCCACTGTTAGAAAGCCTTATGATTCACGAAAATCCAGTTGTCTCACAGTGGGCCAAAAATAAAGAACCGATTTTGAAGAAAGAAATTATCAGAGTCCATGAATGGGAACAATCACGAGAACAGAATCAGAATGAGCGTTTTGAGTAATGATGGAGATATTCGCTATGTTCACAATTTCTTACCATCAAAAAAACTTAGAGCCTACTGATTTAAATAGCTTATAGATTCTGCAGAGGCGTCGCCAGATTGGCGACTTCTTTGTTGTAAACTACCAGTTTCTATATGTAAAAATTTTTAATTGAAAATATATTACTCATATAAAAGAATTGATATGTATGAAAGATAAGCAACTGAGCAATCCATTTGCATCCGGGAGCGGCGGTGTACACTTTGAAGCTCATATCCAAGCTTCTTTTGTTACATTGATGCTTACAGGTGGATTTGCGCCTTGTTTATCGCGATGGCCTGTGGTCGAATTAAAGCTTCAAGGGAAAATCGATGGGTTTAATACCGATGGCTTAATTGTTTTTGTTGAGGAACCTGTTTCGAAGAGAAAAGCTAAAATGCTTACACAAATTAAGCATAACAGGTTAGCTTACTTGGTATATAAGAAACACTTGAATGTCTAAATAGTTCTTTTAAATCATCCGGAATCTTTTTAGTGATAATTGTTCCAGCATTTTGATTCCATGTTTATACAATATCGACAATACGAGGCCAAACCCAATGCGGATATTGTTGATCAAACTATGAAATATGTGAATGCAAAAGCGGTAACACAACATTTCATTAATTGCTGCGAAAATCGCGGCTCTTTTATTTTGGGATAAAGTTCTTGTCAAAACCAAATGACAAGAACTTTATCTCATTATCGATTTTGATAAGAATATTATCCCATTCCCAACAAAGCAATTCGGGTTATTGAACCATTTCACGATAGGAGCAACCCTTAAATAACGGGCTTGATCGTTCACAGTTGAAAGTGGAAGATCTATAATCTAGGATCATCATCGGAAGTATTGAGAAGCGCATAGACGAATTGAAGATTTTATACATTTTACAATAAGAAACGTGCCTGTTGTCTTCTGTCGCAAACCTATAAATCGGGAGACAAGAACATAGTTCCATTGAAAGTCGATAATATAGTGCCTTTTTTGCTTTAACGGTACAAGTTCTTGTCCCGACTCGAGGAGAAGAACTTGATCCCATTGCCGATTTGATACTCATCTAATAAGATTCAAAGGATTTCGAAAGATTCTGGTTCTTATAACTCTTTTCTCTTTTTCTTCGTAGTCTTGGATGGTGGCCGCAGGATAGGCTGGAGGTGCTGCGGAAGCAGTAACACGAGGCTTTGCGCGCCGGCTGCCCGCGACGCAGTTGCGGTTCTCCTGGTTCCGAACCGAGAAGGAGAGGCTCAGTCGCTCATCTGAAGGTTGTCATTTTAAATTTCCAAAAAAATATATCGCATTAGATGACAGTTAATTATTTGTGGATGTAAAATATAACCGACAGGTAATAGGAGTTTACAGTATTTATATCAAGGCTTAAGGTTTAGGTGCTGGTTCCAATCATCAGTTTTTTTATTTCCAGAAAACAACGCTTAGCTGGCTAGGTAAAAAGATTATTTGATGGGACAATACGTGGATGATGCCGAGGACAAGAACATTGTCCCATTAAAATTCGCTATTTTGGTCATAACCTTGTGAAGTAGACAACCCCTAAAAAACAACCCTATGCTGCGACCGTTTCCCATTTCTGAAAGCGCCAATGGTTGTAAATCTAATCGTAATTTTGGATATCCTGCTATAGCTCCAATAATGTTTGAGGTTTAGTTAAATAGATCTTTTCGGTTTTGAGATGCGAAAAGAACGACTCAATACAAGCGTTGTCAAAGCAGTTTCCAATTCGGAATGGCTGATAATAACCCTAAACTTCGTGAGTTTGTGATAAAACGGTTTCGAGGTGTATTGAAATTCTTGGAGATGGCAGGGGATTTGTGGAAAATATTGAATATTAAAATTAACAAGCGCAATTTGATGAAAACTGTTTTGCGACTTATACTTACGTTAAGATTGATAAGTTATAAAACAAAGTATTCTGTGAGGACAAATTAATATGAAGGATAAACAACTCAGTAATCCGATTTCTACGGGAGGCGGGGGAGGACATTTTGAGGCCCACGTTCAAGCTTCTTTTGTCATCTTAATGCTTACAGGAGGAGTTGCACCTTGTTTGCCTCCTTGGCCTATTACTGAAATAAAACTACAAGGAAGAGTTGATGGGTTTAATACTGATGACTTTATTGTATTAATAGAAGAGCCTGCTTCAAAGAGAAAGCGAAAGTTACTTGGTCAGATCAAGCATAGGATTAAAATCACTCAAGGAGATGAAATATTCTCGGAAGTCATTCGAGCAGCGTGGAGTGATTTTAATAATCCTAAAATTTTTAATAAAGAAAAAGACATTATTGCACTAATCACGGGTCCACTGAATGCAACAGATTTTCATAATGTACAGTGGCTATTGAACCAGGCACGGCATACGAAAGATGTGGAGGAATTTGAGAGGCAGGTAACTCAAGCCAATTTCAGCCCTTCTAAAAGTGAAGAAAAGTTGAACGTGATAAAGTATCATTTGAAGCTAGCCAATAATAATCAAGAGGTGTCTGGCAAAGAACTTTATTCTTTCTTAAATCATTTTTATTTATTAGGGTATGATCTTGGAGAAGAGGAAGGAGAAATGGGAAGTAAATAATGTAAATCTCGAAACCCCTTATCTTATCTATGGATAGGGGGTGAATTATTGTTGTCAGAATGCAACGTATTGTGTAGAATTAAAGAAAATTATGGAAACATAATTGAGGTGGGGGTGGTCCCTCTATACTCAACTTATACAGAGGAATGAATAAAAATGCTTGGGAGAGGGGGGGAGTGTGTGTATAAAGAGCTTCTGAGCATAGCACAGCTAATGGGGGAAACAATGCGATTGGTTGGGTATGCCCGATACTACAAATCCCTTAACATTGATGGTTTACATTACATACATCAAGTAGAAGGTACCCAAGTGATCGCTATTGTTAAACCAAATCATAGTACTCATCATGAAGCTACAACATTTTTAATGAATCTATTATTAACGGAAAAGCTAAAAATGAATACGGTTACATGGCATGCCCAGAATCTGAAAAAGTTCTTGGATTACATGATGTTCTGGAGGCTAGAGGAAGATTTTGAACATATCCATAATATCGAAGTAAAAGCAGGTGGACCGTATCCTATTGAAGTAATATTACTGGGATTTGCGGATTACCTTCGATGTATTCCAAAAGGTTACAAGCCATTTGAAGATTTAAAGGTGGCGACTCACGGGATTCATTGGTCTATGTTAAAGAATATCCCCCTTAACAAACATGCAATGGCAGAAGGGAAGCTATCAACCGTAATTCGAAGCAGTCATAACGATTTAAAGAAAACCAACTGGTGTGAGTACCGTCTGGTGCACTTGCTCCGATCATCTATACTGCATGTGCATATCTGAAGTTCTTGCGTGATAGAACAACAAGATTTAAATACCTGCCATTAGAGCAGGTTCCGAGAAAAGAAATAAGAGATAATCATTCATTAATAGCGGGTACTGCGGGTAGTAGGGTGCGGATAGTGTTTGATGTGGAAAATATTGCTCGAGATTCCGGTACTGCAGGACCTGGAGGAGGGAAGAGCAGGCAAGCCTCTCCCATTAACCACGACAAGGTCTTTAGTGAGACCGAAGCAGACATGTTCTTTGAATTGATCGATCCGTATGAAAATGCTTTGGATCTTCTTCTCTTTGCGATATTGCGTTACTTTGGATTACGCCCTGGTGAAGCAGCTGAGATTCGAATTGAGCCGTCAACAATTCCTTCCAACTTAAACGTGTATCATACAGCAAGAGAGGAATTAACCGAGTCTCTTTCCGGGAACTTGCAGTTTGTAAAAGAACGCGGGTTGCGGGGGAATTGGGTCATTGATACGGGATGGAAAACGAAGGCTTCCTGCAGGGACGTGGCGTTGATAACTCACAAAACAATTGATCCATTTAGCAGGAAAAATATCCGATTTCCAACACAAGAGGAGTTCACTGATCTTCTGTATTGGGCACTTCTTCAGCGGCGGGAACTTTTGTCTTATTACACAAGTGAAGATCATGGCTATCTATTTGTATCAGAGTCAAACAATTCAAAAGGGAAGCCATTAAGTAAGAAAGGCGTTTACAGTAAGTATAATAATTTGGCTGATGACTTATTTCAACGAACTGGGGGAAGCGTAGACCTACGTTCCTACTATCCACACACCTTCCGACACTTATTCGCGACATCACTTCTCCTAAGATATCGCAGACCAATCGAAGAGATCAGCAAGTGGTTGGGGCATTCTTCTGTCGTGATTACGCGCGATACATATATTCATTGGATACCTGAGTCAAATAATGACACAGAAAAAGGTAAAGTAGATCATTTAGGGAGGGTATTTATGCGACAGGCGGAGATCTCAGAGGGAATCCACGCGCATGAGGAGGACTCGGAATGACACTAGAATGGACTCCATTATCGGAATTTCGCAAATTTTTAAAAAACACGCTGCGTTTGAATCATGTGAATCAAGTATTTTCTTCTATAAAAAATCCCGTCCTTCAATTATTTACTACATTTCCGGCCCCGGATAACTGGTTAGCTGTACCGCCTGAAGAGAGACCAACCTTTCGGCATCGCGACAGTCGAGACCTATGGTATGTCATTTTCTGGGCTTGGCATACAGGTTTTTGCAAGGGAAATGATGTAGTAGCACAATATCGTCGAAACGACTTGGTTTGTTACCTGTCAACCAGAGGTCGTGTTAATCTGTCGGATTTCCCCGTCAAAATGGGCCTCCTCAAAAATTCAGAAGCAGAACACATCCGCAAAAAAGACTCAAACCGTATAGGTTTGTTCAACAAACTATCTATACACCTTCTAGGTGTTATGAAACCGCTGGGCGATTTCACGGAAGAAGATATAGCGTTAGCGGATGTAATGCGTCCGAACGACAAACGTTATAACGCCAAGTGTTTAAAGGACATTCTTTTTGAGCTTGGATATTCGGATGAACCAGGAAGACGTAGGCAAAGAATACTGTTTGACGATTGCTGTGAGCATCCAAAGTGGGGGGATATCGCACGTGAGTTTCGCGAGCATTTAAAACGAAGTAATTCGCTAGACTATTATATTCGTAAAGCGGGCAGTGCTTTGCATAAATTTTTCAAATGGCTTGACCAGCACGGGGAGTCGGATGCTTCATCTCTCGAGTATGAAGATTTTCTCGATTTGTTTGATTACATTTCAAAGAATAACGATGGAGAGGAGTTTTCAGCTAAGTATACCGGGAACAATCTTCTACACATAAAGTTATTCTTTGATTGGGGGAAAGGTTCTCATACATTTTTTCCAACATACGTTGACTGGCCCAGTGATTTATATTCTGGAATTCATCGTGAGGCCCAAGAAGAAACATATTCCGGTGATGGCCTCGCTTTTGATGACCCAAACTTCCCGATGCTCATGAAGGAAGCAATTGAAAATTATCATCCCGAAGATGATGTTGAAGTTTTATGTTGCGCTTTTTGGTTAATTATTGCCTCATCACCGGTGCGTAAAACGTATCTGCTCAATCTTCAGGCTGAAGAATGTATGCTGCCATTGCCTAATGCTCCATCAGCGGTAGGATTATACAGCCCATATTCAGGTATTGAGAAAGCTAAACATCGTAACGACCAATTTCCTATAATTGATTCTGCAGGTCTTAGAGCGGTCGAATTTTTACAGAAAAGATCGAGCGATAAAGCCTTCCGACCGATACGGAACGAAAGAGCGGATGCATCGTATGTGCATCTTTTTCTATTGGAGAAATATCCCTGGATTTTGAATGAAAGACAAATATATAGGTTTTTTGATAAGATAGCAGAATTTATTGGACATGGAGATAAAAAAGGGAAGGCTCATGGTTACAGACACTATCTCATAACTCACATTGCAATCGAAACCGGGAACAGTGAGTTAGCACGACTTGCTGCAGGTCATGAAAATCAAACCATGCTGAATCGATACTTACGAAGTAATCTCTCCCGTCAAGCATTGTTATTTGCTACTATTAAGAAATATCAGGATGGTGAGATTGCGGGACGGTTTATTTGGCGAATCTTCGAAGCACTTGCCAGCGAACAAACTGAGCCTGACGAATTGATAAAAGCTTTGGGATCTGAAGAGCTATCTTTAGATGAATTCTTTGCAAAATTCGGGCTTCCAGCTCCTACAGGTGTAGGAAGATGTTTAATACAGGGGGCTTGCCTTTTTGAGGCAAAGTGTTTTTCCTGTCATCATTTCGCCATACGAAAAAGTGAAGCAGCACAGGCATTTCATACTTTGGCCAGATTAACCAAGGACATGTGGAACATGATGCGAGGCAGTCGGGATTTTACAACCAAAAACGCCAAGGCGGCCGGATTAGCTACGCAAATAGCGTTGCTTGGGGACATGATTCGGCATTTCGGCTATAGTGACGAACAGATTCAAATAGAGGTTATCAGTCGACTAGTCTGAGCTTAGATTGGAAAGAGGTGAAATCGTGTCGCAAATATTAGCTTGGCAATCCCTGAGATTTGGACCCATTACTGTAAGGCGAAAGGGACAATTCGAGAGTAGAGAGCATCTGACAAGATCGGAGTATGAACAATACAGATCGGCAGAGACTTGGGGACGGGTTGAACCTATTTTATCAAGCTCCTTAACGGATTTGGTACAACCCACAATATTTTTCAAGTTACCCGGCACCCAAAGAGATTACGTATTACTGCTTGCCTTTTTACAACGGATCAGTTTGCCTTTAGAGATCGTATTTCCAACCAAGACCGAATTCAATAAATTTCCTTTTCCCGAGTTACCGAATTTTGAGTACTTTGATGCGCTTTACGATAAATACTATCCGGTATTGTATCCGATGGATAGCGAAAAACAACTACAAAAGGCAAAGAAAAGGATTCCTTTGCTTCGAACTGTAGTTTGCTTATGGTTCGCAGGTTACGCCCTTAAGGAAGGGTTAGAGGGTAATCATATTATTACTTCCTCTGTATTAGCAAAAGCAAGTAAGATCGCTAAATATCATAGAAGTAGTTTAACCCTCCTAGGTAAGATGTTAGCTAAAGAAACAGATTCCTTGATTGAAAATAAACCGGTCATACCTTGCGATGAAGCGGAAAGAAGTCTCTGGATAGCCGCGGGAATATATCCAACCCAAACGCCGTTTGAGGAGAGTCTCTATACCTTTGCATTTTCTTACTTGAGGCAACGTGTGAATGATTCAATAACTGATGATTATTACGACGATGAAGGAAATTTACTTTTCAGATACGGTAAAAAAACTATCAGCATAAATTATTGGAAAGCGATAGTCAAGTACATCCGGTATTTTGCAATCAAATGTCGATCAAAAGGTCTTACTGACATAAGCGAGAATTCAATATCAGAAGTATACACAGAGATTTTTGGCCAGATGAAGGGACAAGAAGATAAGACGTTTTTCCGAGTGGCGCTTCGACATTGGCTTAGGTGGCTTATAAGAACTACAAATGCTTCATACAACATAGAACGGATTATGCCAAGACCTAGACGTGTTATGTCAAAAGATCATGGACGAGTATTTAGTATGTCCAAAGCTTATATTCTTGTGCAGACCTTAATGAACGATCAAACTCCTTTAATTAACGAGAACATTCTGATGGACTTTCGTCATAGGCGGGCTTGCCTGTTGATGTTATCAACTGCAGCAAGGCCTCATGAAATAGTTAATTTGCTTCAGAATGCTTTATTTATAGATTCGCAGGATAATTCCTGGATTCGTTTTCACAAAACCAAGACCATTCGCAATCAACCCGATCGAAACGGCTATGAATGGGTTCATCACGCTCTAGTGAAGAACGATGCTGCAAGATGGTTTAACGAATTGATTCATTTTGCCCCATCAGAACCTATATTTTTTCCAAGAGAGTGGGGTGGGGATGGCCTTACGGAACTTCGTTTACTGGCTTCAAAACATAATGATGGCCCTATACGAACTAGCGGACTGTATAATTTTTTAACTCGCATTCAATCGAAGTTATGGCCTGAACTTAGGAAGCCATATTTCACACCCCATAATCTAAGAGCGCTCCATCTTACTTATCGGCGTATCTTAGGAGACAATGATGAGCTACTAGAGAGGCAGGCCGGACATAGTCAAATGACCAAATGTTTAATATTTTAAACTTCAGGTCAAATCCAAAGGGTGAGGAGAACATATAGAATGGAAAAATTATTGGATCCGCAAAAAACAGCGTTAGTTGTCATTGATTTGCAAAAATGGCTTGGTAATCAATACGCCCCTTATTCCGCCGAGCAGGTAGTATCTAACGCTGCCGCCTTGGCAGATGCTTTCCGTGAGCAAGGCTCAATGGTTGCCCTGGTCCGGGTATCTAGCAAAGATCTGAAGGATATCCCGAGACCGAAGTTGGATTCGCCTGCACCACCACTGAATCTGCCTGAAGGATGGGATCAAATCGTCCCGGAAATGCGGGTCGCCGAAACAGACCACATCATTACTAAAAAGCAATGGGGAGCTTTTTACGGAACGGAGCTCGACCTGCAGTTGCGTCGCCGGGGAATCGACACCATCGTCTTATGCGGCATCGCTACCGGGCTTGGCGTGGATACGACCGCGCGGGAAGCGTTTATGAATGGGTATCAGCTGATTTTGGCGATCGATGCCATGACCGGGTTTTCTCAAGCCGAGCACGATCACGTGAAAAATTTTATTTTTCCACGCATCGGGCGTGTTCGGACAACACAGGAAATCATTTCTGCCTTTGCTGAAGTTTGAACCCAAAGGAGATGTGCCCTTGGATTTATCAGGTTCCAGGGGTCGTTTTTTTATTTCAGGAGGTTGGTCTCTATGACCCAAAAGAGAAGTCCCAAGTCCGATAGGATGTACCCCTGGTATGTCTTATCTGTAACCAGTCTCGGAGCGTTCCTGGTTCTGGTCAATATCGGAACGCTTAATGTCGCATTGCCGGAATTAAGCCAGCAATTTCATGCGAATGCGGCAGCTTCCAGCTGGATTTTACTTTCCTATATGCTGGTAAACACTATCCTGATTTTAATCTTCGGACAAATTTCGGATATTTTCGGAAGAAGCCGAATGTATTTAATAGGAATGGCCATCTTTACCGTATCCAGTTTACTACTCGGTTATGCTTTTAATGTAGAGGTACTAATCCTTCTTCGGATCGTACAGGCTGCCGGAGGAGCGCTCGTAGTGACGAACACAACACCGCTGATTACCGATGCGTTTCCCCAATCGCAGCTGGGCACCGGTCTCGGTCTGAATTTATTGTCCGCTTCCGTCGCGCAGGTGCTTGGCCCGGTCGTCGGCGGCGTGGTCACGACCGCCTGAGGCTGGAGGTGGGTGTTCTGGTCTAATGTTCCCTTCGGGATCATTGCTCTCATCTGGGGGCTCTGGATTCTAAGGGTGAAGCCCCTAGCGCAGCTCCATAAAAAAGTGGACGGATATGGAGGCATCATGATCTTTGTCGCTTTAGCGGGTCTAATCATTGCTTTATCCAAGGGGGGAGAACTGGGCTGGGGAGACAAGCAGGTGATCGGAGGTTTTGCGATATTCGCCATATTTACTACTATATTTTTATGGCATGAGCATCGTTCAGCATCACCTCTACTAGATTTAAGCCTTTTTGAAAGCTGGACGTTCAGTATGGGGAACATCGCTACATTCTTTAATTCTTTTGCCCGTACGGCGGTTGCTCTGCTCTTCGCTCTCTATTACCAATTTGCCTTCCACCAAAACGCGCTTAATGCCGGTCTAAGGATCCTTCCAATTACGATAGGGATGTTGGTCATTTCTCCGATTGCTGGCATGTTGACTAAGAAGGCGGCCATTCGAGTTCTGGCCTCACTTGGAATTCTTATTTCTATAGCAGGACTACTACTACTCCTATTCGTGGTCGGTGGAAATTTCTCTTACGGGGTCACCGCTTGCGGCATGTTGTTAATCGGGGTCGGGACCGGTTTATTCCTTACCCCCAATACGACGGAGGTCATGTCAAGCGTTCCGGAGCAAAGCCGCGGGGTGGCGAATGGACTGCGGTCCATGCTATATAACTTGGGTCAAGTGCTGAGTACGGCTCTTTCTTTAACCATCGTCGGCGCAGCGCTGCCAGCCCACCTGAAGAACGTGCTGTATTCCGGAAAGAACAATGTGATTTCTGCCGTTGATTTTGCTTTCGTCATTCACGGTTACCGCTGGGTCATCATCGCACTAATAGGGACTTCTCTACTCGCTCTTGCTGCCTCGTGGTTCCGTCCGCAACAGAAAAAAGCTTACGAAAGCTCTTCAGCGGCCTCTTGACTTTGACGCATTGATGCCGCGTCAATCCGTCCGATCCTCATCGATCGGTCCTGCGGCTGCCGCCATAACCCCAGCGCGTCCGGTAAGCCCAAACTTCTGGAGCTAGCGATATATATCCGGCGGGTAGTGGAGCGTTGCGATATACTTTCACACGACACCAAGATATCCTCTTCTCCTAAATTCCGCCTTTTGGAGGCGCGAAAAAGATGAGAGTTCTAAAGTTAGAACATGTAGGTGTTCTAACACATAACGAACATTGTTCTTTACGAACAATGTTCGTTATGGTATAAATATTGTATGAACGTCCAAATACTGCATATGCGGTAAATGATACAGTAACATATAGTGGAAGTACTTATACCTGTCTTCAGGCACATACTTCCCTTGTAGGCTGGGAACCATCCAATGTTCCTGCTTTATGGAAGAAAGGCGGCAGCGGAACTACGCCACCTACAACACCGCCAACAACGCCACCAACAGGTCCTTCAGTAACAAAGCCTTCCGAAGTTCCAAGCCACATATGGACATACACAATGAATGCGGGCGATAAATTCGGTAAAGGCGGAGATTTTGCTTTATTGCTGAGTGCTGTGATCAAAAAGGAAAGCAGCTTTGGAGCAGGCTTACCAGGCAGTCCATCAGCCGGCGACGGATTGATGCAGGTAGAACCAAACACACGTAATGCTTATTTATCTCAATTCAGTTCAAAATTTGGCCGTGCTTATAATCACGGCAGTGAACAAGATCAGGTATGCTTGGGCGGACTGATTTTAAATGAAAAGATTACTAGATTCGGCAACATATATAATGGCTTATTATACTATAACGGAGGAGATAACTGGTATCCGGGAGCTACAGACTCTTATGGCCGTCCTATTCTGGCCAATCAATATGCAGATGCAGTTTACGCTACTTATAAGGGCTATGGCGGTAAGAACTAAGATGTTATTTATTTTCCACCCTTGCAGGTTTTACAATCCTACCGTACATGTACACCCAGTTTTGTAAGTAATACCGGGAGTGGGCGGGGGAGGACAAAGGCAACGATGCACATCCACCACAAGCCGGGAGAGAACATGGATGTGGATTGGGCCGGAAAAATAAACTGAAGTTAGTGTTTAAACACTAACTTCAGTTTAAGGGAGGAATTATGAGTATGGAAATTTTTGAGCAGTATGAATCCAACGTAAGAGCATATTGTAGAAACTTCTACGATGTGTTTGACCGGGCTAAAGGTGCACTGATTTATTCAGAATCCGGAAAGAAATTTGTTGATTTTTTTGCAGGAGCAGGAGCTTTAAATTATGGACATAACAACGAATACATCAAACAAAAGATACTCGCTTATCTTGAATCGGACAGTATTACTCATGGGCTTGATATGTACACAAAAGCGAAACGTGAATTTATCGAAAAATTCTCGCAGATCATATTGGAACCCCGAAAGTTAAACTATAAAATTCAATTTTGCGGGCCTACAGGTACAAACGCTGTAGAAGCATCGCTGAAGCTTGCCCGAAAGATCACTAAACGGACTGGTATATTTGCGTTTATGGGAGGATTTCACGGAATGTCGCTGGGGAGTCTGGCTGTTACCAGCAACATTCAGAAAAGATCTTCCTCCGGCATAGCATTATCCGATGTTACCTTTTTCCCATACTCCGAGAGTCCAATTGACTCATTCGATACTATTGAATACATGGAAGCCGTTCTAAACGACGGTCACTCGGGAATCGAAAAACCGGCGGCTATTATATTTGAAACCATTCAGGCGGAAGGCGGCGTAAATATAGCTTCACCCGAATGGATGCTTAGGCTGAGGGAACTTAGCGACAGACACGGTATTCTACTGATTTGCGATGACATTCAGGTTGGCTGCGGACGCACCGGACCGTTCTTTTCATTTGAACGTGCCGGGATGATCCCTGATATTGTACTGCTTTCCAAGTCAATCAGCGGGTATGGCCTTCCCATGTCTATTCTGCTGATGAAACCGGAACTTGATGTCTGGAAGCCTGGTGAGCATAACGGTACGTTCCGGGGAAACCAGCTTGCTTTCATTGGAGCTACAGCTGCGTTGGAATATTGGGAAATGAATAATTTGGAACAGTCTGTGAAATATAAGGAAGCATTTGTAAGAGAATATTTAACCAAGCAGATTTTGTCATTACATAAGGGCCTGACCATTCGGGGTGCAGGTTTGATTTGGGGTATTGATTTTTCCAATGTGGAGGATGAGCGAATCACGCAAAAAGTAGTAGAGGAATGTTACCAAAACGGTTTAATCATCGAAAGCGCAGGAAGAAAAGACAGTGTTATAAAACTTATGCCTCCGTTAACCATCGAGCTTGAACTTTTGCAGCAGGGTTGTTCAATTATCAGACAAGCTATTCAAGAGAATATAAATAAAGTATTGGAGGTCGAAAGTTATGGATAAAATCGCCATTATAGGAATAGGATGCCGTTTGCCAGGAGGAATAAGGGGGCCTGAGGAGTTCTGGGAAGCATTGACTGCGGGAAAAGATATGACTTCCGATTTACCCGAAGGCCGCTGGGATTTAGAAAAGTTTTATGATCCTGACAAATCAAAGCCAGGCAAGCATTACACCTGTCATGGTGGATTTTTAGATAAAATAGATGAGTTTGACCCTTTGTTTTTTGGTATTTCTCCAAGGGAAGCGGCCTTTCTTGATCCACAGCAAAGACTGATGCTGGAGACATCATGGGAAGCAATGGAAGATGGAGGCTTGGATCCGGCCAAGCTAGCAGGAACCAATACCGGTGTCTTTGTAGCGGGCTTCACCCTTGACTATCAAGCAATACAATTTAAAAACGAATCGGTTGAAAGTTTAGATACACATTCGGCAACGGGTATGATGATGACAATGTTGTCCAACAGGATTTCATATATATATGATTTCAGAGGTCCAAGTTTGTCTGTAGATACAGCGTGTTCGGGCTCTTTGGTTGCAACACACCTTGCATGCGGGAGTTTATTGAATAATGAATGTAATCTCGCAATAGCAGGCGGAGTAAGTGTTATAGCTACACCTGAGTATACCATAGCGGAAAGTAAGGGTGGTTTTTTATCTCCCGATGGACGGTGCAAAACTTTCGATTCCAGTGCAAACGGTTATGCAAGAGGAGAAGGAGCCGGCGTTGTGGTTTTAAAACGCCTGTCAGATGCTATCGAAGACGGAGATAGGATTTATGCCGTAATAAGTGGATCGGGTGTAAACCAGGACGGCCACACAGACGGGATTACTGTTCCAAACGGGCAGGCTCAGGAAAACTTAATGAAGGAGGTATACAAAAAGGCAGGAATATCACCTTCAGATATAACATATATTGAAGCTCACGGCACCGGCACTCCGGTTGGAGACCCTATTGAGGCTAATGCAATAGCACGAGTGGTTTCAACAGACAGGCCAAAAGATAAAAAGTGTATTGTCGGATCTGTTAAGACAAACATTGCCCACCTTGAGGCCGCTGCAGGAGTTGCCGCACTGATAAAAGCTTCACTAATCATAAAGCATAAGCAAATACCTCCACATCTGCACTTTAAGAATCCAAACCCTAAAATTCCCTTTGACGATTTATGTATACGAATTCCTCAGACCCTGGAGCCTTTGCCGCAACCCGCATTGGTTGGCATAAATTCATTCGGTTTTGGAGGAACAAATGCCCATATCCTCTTGGAGGAAGCTACAGATCTCCAAAAAGAGGGTACTCCTGAAGTTAATGTAAATACCGGATGGCCATATATGATTCCCATATCTGCGCGCTCAGAAAAGGCGCTAAAAAACTATGCGCAAAAGTATGTTGATTTTATTAATGGAAGTGGAGAAAGTATTTCTTTATATGATATTGGAAGCATGATGAGCAAAAAGCGCACCCATCATGACTATAGACTAGCGGTTTCGGCATCTTCAAAGGAAGAACTTGCAGGAAACCTGGAAGCGTATATTAAAGGACAAGCACGCCAGGGGATGTCTGCGGGAAATGTTGAGGCAGGAAAGTACAATAAAGCTGTTTTTGTATATACAGGTATGGGGCCCATATGGTGGGCTATGGGCAGACAGCTCCTTGAAAAAGACCCTGTGTTTAGAAATATGATAGAAAAATGTGATAAACTTACACGTCAGTATGCTGGATGGTCTCTACTGGAGGAACTTCTCGCCGATGAGGAGAATTCACGTCTGGACCAGCCCCAGTTTGCTCAACCTGCCAATTTTGCTGTTCAGGTGGGTTTGACTGAAGTATGGAAATCCTTGGGTATTATACCCCATGCGGTGGTAGGACACAGTGTTGGAGAAGTGGCTTCTACATATGTTGCAGGAATTTACAGCCTTGAAGATGCCATGTTGGTAAGTATTCACAGAAGCCGTGCACAGCAAAAAGCAGTAAACAAGGGCACAATGCTGGCGGTAGGTTTACCAGAAAAAGAAGTTGTGGCCCTGCTGGATGAGAATATAAAAGGTGTTTCAATGGCAGCAATCAATAGCCCAAATTCGGTAACTTTGTCAGGTGATCCTGATGCCCTTGAGCAGATCCAAAAACAGTTGCAGGATAAGGGGGTTTTTGCGCGGCTTTTAAAGGTCAATGTAGCGTATCACAGTTACCAAATGGAACCATATGAGCAGGAGCTATTGGAGGCATTAAAAGGAATAAAGTCCCAGCCTGCCGGGATACCGATATATTCCACGGTTACAGGGAAAATGCTGACGGGTACAGAGTGTGATGGACATTACTGGTATAAAAATGTAAGAGAGCCGGTACGTTTTGAAGCAGCAATGTATGAAATGATTTCGTTGAATTATAACTTATTTATTGAGGTGGGCCCTCACCCTGTTTTAGCAGCTTCTATTTCTGATTGTCTGTCAGCTAAAAACGTTGAAGGTAAGAAGTTGTTCTCTATAAAAAGAAATGAAAACGAACAGGTTTCAATACTGGAGAACTTAGGGAATCTATATGCACTGGGATACCCTATAGATTGGAACAAGATTTACCGGTACCAAGGTGAGTTTGTAAGTCTCCCTCTTTATCCATGGCAATGGGATAAATACTGGATGGAAACGCAGGAATCAAGTGAATTTAGGCAGGGAAAAAATAAGCACAAGTTTTTAGGACGCCGTTTGAAAACTTCCAGCCCTATATGGGAGATTGAACTTAATACTACCTATATGACGTATCTTTCTGATCATAAAATACAAGGTATAGAAGTTTTCCCCGGAGCAGGGTATGTAGAGCTGGGAATGGCTTGTGCCAGAAGCTATTTTGGAGAGGGTTTTTATACAGTTGAAGATATAAAGTTTGAAAATGCTTTATTTTTAAATCAAGGAGTATCACCTGTGGTGCAGGTGGTTTTGGATCCAAAAACCGCAAAATTCGAGATTTCAAGCAGGATACCGGGACAAGATAAGACTTGGACATGCAATGCATCCGGCACAATAAGAAAACGGCAAAACATAAAGATCACTGCTAAAGATGAGTTGATTCAAATACTTGGCAATTGTACCAAAGAATACGGAAAAGAAGTATGTTATAAAACCTTCTATCAAATGGGTTTCCATTATGGTCCTTATTTCCAAGGTATAGACAAGATATGGAAAGGTGATAACGAAGCTCTTGGCAGGATCGAGATCCCTAAAATACTGGAGATTGATAGCTCTATCTACGGTCTTCACCCGGCGGTATTGGACGCCTGTTTCCAGGTTACCATTGCGGCAGTTGCACCACTTAATGAAGATGAAAATAACGAAGGCCAATCATTCCTACCTGTAGGAATAGACAGGGTGCAGCTTTATGGAAGGCCGGAGCCTGTCATGCTTTGTCATACGCAGATGGTAGATAGGAAAGATAATAATTTGAACGCCAACATCCGTCTATATAGTGAGGACGGAAATCTAATCGCCGAAATACTGGGCATAAGAACTAAGGAACTTGGAAATAGTGGAGGGTCTGATGCTGGAAGAGTTAAGGATTATCTTTATGAGATAAACTGGGAGCTTCTAAAAAGTGAAGAAGTTGATACCCGCACAGCTGCTGCTAACTCTGGAGCATGGCTTATTTTTGTGGATCATAAAGCAGCAGGAAAAGAACTGGCAAATCTCCTTGAAAAAAGGGGAGAAGAATGCTTTATGGTATATCCTGGTGAGAATTTTGGTTGGCAGTATGAAGAGCGTGAGATATATATAAACCCTCGAAGCATTGAGGATCTTAGAGCGTTGTTTGATGAATTCTCAAAAATTAAAACGAAGCTAACAGGTATTGTATATATGTGGAGCCTCAATATCCTTGAGATCCAGGAAGTTAGCAATACAGCTATAGAAAAAGCTTGTTTTGAAAACCTGTTTGTATTAAAACACCTGGTACAAGCAACCACAAATCTGGGATTAAATTTTAAGCTGTGGGTTATTACAAGAGGAGCCCAAATGATCAACAGGGCTACTCCAAATTCTGCATTCTTACAGTCGTTGGTATGGGGCCTTGGCACCGTCATAGGTTACCATGAGTTGCCTTCAAATTGGGGAGGCCTTGTAGACCTTGACATAGAGGCCAATGCGGGTGAAATGGAAATGCTGTTAAAAGAAGTCTTAGGTAATGGAGAGAACCAAATTGCTTTCCGTAATGGGAATAGACTTGCAGCAAGAATCGATAAACTGCGGATTGATATGCAGCATCAAGTACCCGTACATCTTCGCCCCGATGGAAGTTATGTTATTACAGGTGCTTTTGGTGGCATAGGTATGATTACAGCCCAGTGGATGGTTGCCAAGGGAGCAAGACATCTGGTACTGCTTGGACGCGGAGAATTTCCAAAACGTTCTGAATGGAACAATGTAGAGCCAGGCAGCAGCCTTGCAGAGAGGATTGAGTTTGTTCGTAAGCTGGAGTCCCAGGGGGCAACAGTATATATTGGATCAGTGGATGTAACTGATGAGGAAAAGCTTGCTGGATTTTTTAAAGATTTTGATAAGGAAGAAAGGCCTCCTATTCGAGGTGTTGTACATTCTGCTGGTATTACGGATGATCAATTTCTTGAGGTTAGTAAAGATGAGACTTTTTATAGGGTCCTTTCGCCTAAGGTAAATGGTGCATGGAACCTTCACCGTATGACAGAGGGACGGCCTATTGACTTCTTTATTTTATTTTCTTCAGTTGCTTCTGTATTTGGTTCACCAGGCCAGGGAGCATATGCAACTGGGAATGCCTTTTTGGACTCACTTGCACATTACCGTTTATCGAGAGGACTTCCTGCACTGAGTATCAATTGGGGACCATGGTCAGAGGTTGGAATGGCTGCAAGGTTTATGGAACGTGATCCGGAGTATTATATACAAAAATCCATAGAATCTGTAACGGTAGAAAAGGGAATTAGGGCTATGGAGCACCTTGTTGGAGAAGCTGTTGCACAGTCTGTGGTTCTACCTATACTCTCGTGGCAAACGTTTGGGGAAAAATGGTTCTCACCCATGAGTTCTCCACATGTGCTTAAAACTCTTTTGCAAGATGAGTCAGGACAACAAGAGAATATAAATAAATCAAAGGTGGATGTTGATATCCTGGAGGATATTATTTCATCTCCAATACAGAGCAGGCAGAATATCGTTGAAATGCATATTAAAACAATAGTAGCGAAGGTTTTGCGTTATAATCCTGAGGATCTAAGTACCAAACAACCACTAACTGTTTTTGGGATGGATTCATTAATGGCCACCGAAATAAAAAACAGGATGGAGGTTGCCTTTAAAACACCTGTTTCCATAGTAGAACTTCTTAAGGGTTCCAGCATATACGATCTTTCCGAGCAAATGATATCAAAGCTATACGAATCGGGAAAGATTTCAGAACAGGATTCCCTAAATATGGGTAAGGCTGAGCTTGAAAGAATACCTAAAGTTTCTGAAAAAGAGTACTATGAAACCTCATCTGCACAAAAGATGATGTATATCATTAATAATCTTGAGGGTAACAACATTGGGTATAACATACCTGTGGGAATTTTATTTGAAGGTGGGATTGAAAGGGTTGCCCTTGGGGAAGCATTAAAAACATTGATACAAAGGCATGAAGCATTTAGGACATCCTTTGAGATGATTGATGGGGAGCTTGTGCAAAGGATACAAGATGAAGTTGATTTTACTATAGAATATTTTGAGTCTGAGGAAGACGGAGTAGAGAAAATAATCGATGAATTTGTAAGACCGTTCGATTTAAGCAAAGCACCCTTAATAAGAGTAGGTCTTATAGAAATCCATGCTAGCAGGCAAATACTTTTGCTTGATGTACATCATATAGTCTCGGATGGAACTTCAATAATCAGGACTTTTGATGAAATAGTTTCTATATTAAGTGGTGAAAGCCTTCCGGCAATGGAGGTGCAATATAAGGATTTTGCCCAGTGGCAGAATGGCTTGTTTAGCACTGAGGTTTACAAAAAGCAGGAAGAATACTGGCTTAATAGGTTCAAGGGTGAAATTCCTATCCTTGATATGCCTACAGATTATCCTAGGCCTGTCCTTCAAAGCTTTGAAGGAAATAGGTTGCTATTTGATTTAGACAGTCATTTGATGGATAAATTAAATGTACTTTCCTCCCAAACAGGAGCCACCGTGTATATGATACTTCTTGCGGCATTAAATACACTAATGTATAAATACTCAGGACAGGAAGACATAATTATTGGTACTCCTATAGCGGCAAGAACTCATTTTGATACTGAAAGAATACTGGGGATGTTTATAAATACCCTGGCATTAAGGAATTTCCCAGAGGGAAATAAGGCCTTTACTGAGTTCTTGGAAGAAGTAAAAGAAAGCTCCTTAGAAGCATATGAAAATCAGGAATACAGGTTTGATCAGTTTGTGACAAAACTTAACGTAAAGAGAGATTCAAGCAGAAATCCTTTATTTACTGTTATGTTTAATATTGTTCCTTCTGATGAGCATATTATGGAACATCGTGGTGAATTAAAGTATTCCAAATATCCGGTTGAAAGTAAAACATCAAAATTTGACCTAACATTCCAGTTGATACCAGATGGTCATAATACAATATTATGGATGGAATATGCTACACGTCTGTTTAAGAAGGAGACGGTAGAAAGGCTTGTTCAGCATTACTTTAATATCCTTGAAGAGATAACCTCAAACCCTGAAAAAAAACTATCAGAAATCAATATGTTATCCCAAGAAGAAAAGGAGCGAATAATATACGGCTTTAACGATACGAAGGTTGAATTTGAACATCACCTGACGGTACACCACCTGTTTGAGCAGCAGACGAAAGTACGTCCAGACAATATAGCAGTAGCGTATGAAGGCCGTAGATTTACATATGGCCAGATCAACCAAAGGGCAAACAGGATAGCAAGGTACATGCTAAAGGCTGGCACTGGTAGAGAAGAAGCCGTAGTTGTCATGCTGGAGAGGGGACCCTTATTTGTAGAATCGGTACTTGGTATATGGAAAGCAGGGGGGGCTTACATACCTGTAAATCCAAAATACCCTACACAAAGGGTGCTTGATATATTTAAGGAATCTAAAGCTGCCTATGTGTTGACCTTATCAGATTATGTGACCCAGCAGCTTAGTGAGAACTATAAAGGCCGAATTATATACCTTGACCAGTGTGAAAAAGAGATTGAGGCTGAAAGTGGCGAAAACCTAGATCTAGATATAGACATAAATAGTTTGGCCTATGTTATATATACATCTGGTTCAACTGGTGTACCAAAGGGAGCTATGATAGAGCATCTTGGCATGATAAACCACATCCATGCGGAAATAAAGGAACTTTGTATAACTAACAACAGCATAATATCCCAGAACTCGCCTCAATACTTTGATGTATCTGTATGGCAGTTCTTTGCAGCCCTAACCATAGGAGCTCAAATTATCATCTATCCAGATGAAATAGTAAAGGATGTTGCAAGGTTTACGAATCGGATCATAGAAGATGGCATAACGGTCCTTGAGGTGGTACCTTCATACCTTGCTTTAATGCTTGAGTATGTGGAAAATACAGGGAATAAACCGGAAAAACTTCATTACTTGCTGATAACGGGAGAAACCGTAAAATCCGGCATAGTAAGGAAATGGTTTGACCTATGTCCAAATACTAAAGTAGTTAATGCCTACGGACCTGCAGAGGCAGCGGACGATATTACTCTATATACTATGGAAGCTGCTCATGAAGGAGAGAACATTCCTGTAGGCAAGCCTATACAAAATATGAATCTATATATAACAGATAAAAACATGAACCTGTGCCCTATCGGAGTAAAAGGAGAGATCTGCGTCTCTGGAACAGGTGTAGGAAGGGGTTATTTAAATGACCCTGAAAAAACAGCCCATGTATTCCTTGAAGATCCTTTCAGAGAAGAAAAGGGGATAAGGCTGTACAAAACAGGAGACCTGGGAAGATGGCTGCCTGACGGGAATATCGAATTCCTGGGCAGAATAGACCATCAGGTTAAGATCCGCGGATACCGAATAGAGCTTGGAGAAATAGAAGCTCAGCTTCTAAAACATTCTTCAATAAAAGAAGTTGTGGCAGCAACAAGGGAAGACCCCCAAGGGAACAAGTACATCTGTGCATATATAGTTGGAGAAAGTGAATTGACAATACCGGAATTAAGGGAGTATCTCTCCAAAGATCTGCCAGACTACATGATCCCTTCATATTTTGTACAGTTGGAAAAACTGCCTTTATCAGCGAATGGCAAGGTAGATAGAAATGCCCTGCCTGCCCCTGATGGAAATATTAATACAGGGGTAGACTATGCTGCACCATTCGGTGAAATTGAGGAGAAGCTTGTACTGATATGGAGCCAAATCCTTGGAGTCCAGAAGATTGGAGTAAATGATAACTTCTTTGAATTAGGAGGAGACTCATTAAAGGCAACCAATCTTGTATCAAGGGTTCATAAAGAATTTGACATAGAATTTGCATTAAAAGAAGTGTTTATGGGTCCTACAATTTCGGCAATAGCAAAAAGTATTAAAAATAGACTTAACGATACAGTGGAAATCGAAGAAATTTTAAGCATGATTGAAAATCTATAAATAGGAATTAAAAGAGATGAAATAGAGAAGAGGGACGAAGTTATGGATAATTTGATGAAAAGAATAGAATCTCTTTCTCCAGAAAAAAGAAAGCTATTTGAGACGATGCTAAAAGAAAAAGGAAAAGATGTTTCAAAATATACGCCAAATGCCTTTTCTGGAATACCTTCTGCCAGAGAGCAGGAATTTTACCCTATGTCATCTGCCCAGAAAAGGCTGTATATACTAAACGAGCTTGAAGGAGCAGGTACTGCATATAACATGCCAGGCGTCGTACTGCTGGAAGGAAACATTGATGCAGTACGCTTCGAACAGGCATTCAAGGAGCTAGTAAAAAGACATGAGGCTCTGCGCACATCATTTCATATGGTTGAGGGTGAACCAGTACAAAAGGTTCATGATTACGTGGATTTCAGTATTACGTACCTGGAACTGGATGAAGAAAAAGCAGCAGAAATAGTCAAAGAATTCATAACGCCCTTTGATCTTAGCCAAGTTCCATTACTGAGAGTAGGACTTGTAAAAACGAACGAAGACAGGCGTGTTATGATGTTTGACATGCACCACATAGTATCAGATGGTATATCAGTCAATATACTTATGAGTGAGTTTTTGGATTTGTACCAAGGGAAGACCCTTTTGCCACTACGGATACAGTACAAGGATTTTTCTGTATGGCAGAAGGAGATGTTTGCCGGAGACTCAATAAAGAAGCAGGAAGAATACTGGCTCCAGACATTTAAGGGTGATATACCGGTACTGGATATGCCTACTGACTATCCAAGACCGGCGGTACAAAGTTTTGAAGGAGATGCTGTAAGCTTTGAAATAAACCCTGAACTTTCAGTCAAACTAAATAAGCTTGCAACAGATAATGGAGCTACCTTATACATGGTACTGATGGCTGCATATAACGTACTCCTGTCCAGATACACTGGACAGGAAGACATCATAGTTGGAAGTCCTGTAGCCGGAAGGCCCCATGCTGACCTGCAGGGTATCATTGGTATGTTTATAAATACCTTGGCCATAAGGAACTATCCTGAGGGAGAAAAGACCTTCGTCCAATTCTTGCAGGAAGTAAGGGAAAATGCGTTTTTGGCTTTTGAAAATCAGAACTACCAGTTTGAAGAACTTGTAGAAAAACTTAATCTCATGAGGGACATGAGCAGGAATCCTCTTTTTGACACTATGTTTGCACTGCGCACTTCAAACAAGACAGAATTTGCAGCATCGGGTATAAACTTCAAACAATACAACAACTGGCTGGAAGGCAGAAAGGCAAAATTTGACCTTATGCTTGAAGTGGTAGAGGGTCAAGAAGGTATAACATTTAACCTTGAATATTGTACCAGGCTGTTTAAGAAGGAGACAATAAAAAGGTTTGGAACCCATTACTTAACCGTTCTTGAAGAGATAACGGCATGCCCTGAAAAAAGGTTGTGGGAAATTGATGTACTGTTACAGGAAGAAAAACAGCAAATCCTATATACCTTTAACGCTACAGAGGCACAGTATCCTAAAAACAAGACTATCCATCAGCTTTTTGAAGAGCAGGCAGAGAAGAACCCTGATCATGTAGCTGTGGTATTTGAGGGTAAAAAGCTTACATATAGTGAACTCAATAAAAAATCAAATGGGTTGGCCCATGTATTAAGGGCTAAAGGAGTCAAACCGGACAGTATCGTAGGTATTCTGGCAGAACGCTCACTTGAGATGATAGTAGCAATCCTAGGGGTATTAAAAGCAGGGGGGGCATATCTTCCCATAGATCCAGATTATCCTGAGGAAAGAATAAGTCATATGCTGGAAGACAGCCGGGCAGTGATCCTGTTGACCCAATCACATTTTATAGACAAATATACATCAATAGGTACAGTAATAAATTTAGAAGATGAGCAGGAATATTCAGATGAACAATATAACTTATCGGAGGTAAATAAACCTTCCGATCTAGCTTACTTAATATATACCTCAGGCTCTACAGGTAAACCCAAAGGGGCAATGATAGAGCATAGAAACATAGTAAGGCTGTTATTTAACAGTAAAATGCAGTTTGATTTTAACGAAAATGATGTATGGACTATGTTTCATTCTATGAGTTTCGATTTTTCCGTATGGGAGATGTACGGGGCGTTGTTATATGGGGGCAGATTGGTGGTAGTTCCTAAAATGACAGCACGCAGCAATGTAGAGTATCTGAGACTTCTAAGGAATGAGAAGGTGACCGTATTAAATCAGACACCTTCAGCCTTCTATAATATAGCCAATGAAGAAGTATCATATGAAGAAAAAGAACTTAAGATAAGATATGTCATATTCGGAGGGGAAGCATTAAAGCCTGCATTGTTGAAGGAATGGAGAAAGAAGTACCCGCAGACTAGACTCATCAATATGTATGGAATAACCGAGACAACAGTGCATGTCACATATAAAGAGATAGAAGAGGAAGAAATTAGATCTAATGTGAGCAGCATAGGAAGGCCTATACCAACCCTTACAACATATGTAATGGATAAGAACATGAAAGTTGTTCCCATTGGAGTAGCCGGAGAGCTTTGTGTAGGAGGAGACGGAGTTTGCAGAGGATATCTTGGAAGACCGGAGCTTACAAAGGAAAAGTTCGTTCAAAATCCGTACAAGCCGGAAGAGAGGTTATATAGATCTGGAGACCTGGTCCGGTTATTATCTGATGGAGAAATGGAATACCTGGGTAGAATAGACCACCAGGTAAAGATAAGAGGCTTTAGGATAGAGCTTGGTGAAATAGAAGCACAACTGCTAAAGCATCCTTCAATTGAGGAATCTTTGGTGATTGCAAAGGAAGACCATCAGGGCAGTAAATACCTGTGTGCATATATAGCGGGAGAAAATGAGCTGACAATATCAGAACTAAGGGAGCATCTCTTAAAAGAACTGCCCGAATACATGGTACCATCATACTTTGTGCAGCTTGAAAAAATGCCATTGACAGCTAATGGCAAGATAGACAGGAAGGCATTGCCTGAACCCGAAGGTAATATAAATACGGGAATAGAGTATGAAGCGCCTATAGGCGAATTTGAAGAGAAGCTTGCACTGATTTGGCAAGACATCCTTGGAATTAAGAAGATAGGAAGAAATGACAACTTCTTTATGTTAGGTGGACACTCTTTAAAGGCTACAAGCCTTGTAGCGAGAATTCACAAAGAGTTCAATATAGACATGCCTCTTAAGGAAATATTTAAGGCTCCAATTATAGCGGAAATAGCAAGGTATATGAAGGAAGCAAAGGAGAGTATATATCAATCCATCCAAACTGCTAAAGAGATGGAATACTACCCTATGTCATCAGCCCAAAGAAGGCTGTATATATTAAATCAGTTTGAAGGAGCAGGGACAGCATACAATATGCCAGGCAGCTTGCTGGTTGAAGGCAGTATTGATCTGGAGCTTTTTCAGAAGACCTTCCAACAGCTTATAAATAGGCATGAGACCCTTCGAACATCTTTCCATTTCATAGAGGGTGAACCCGTCCAGAAGATCAATGATCCTGTGGGTTTTAGTGTAGTGTATCTAGAATCTGACGAAGAAAAAGTGGGGGAAATCGTAAAAGAATTTATAAAGCCGTTTGATCTTGGAATTGCTCCGCTGCTAAGAGTAGGCCTTGTGAAAACGGGAAAAGACAAGCATGTCATGATGTTTGACATGCACCATATCATATCTGACGGTACGTCCATGGATATACTGGTACATGAGTTCATGGATATGTATGGAGGAAATAACCCTTCTTCCCTCCGTATACAGTACAAGGACTATTCTGTTTGGCAGAAGGAACTATTTGCTGGGGACAAAATAAAGAAGCAGGAGGAATACTGGCTCCAGGAATTTAATGGAGAAATTCCTGTGCTGAATATGCCAGTAGATTACCAAAGGCCTGCGGTTCAAAGCTTTGACGGAGGTTTTATCCGTTTTGAAGCAGGCAGTGAGCTTACGGGAAAACTTATTAAGCTTGCAAGGGATAATGGGGCTACTCTTTACATGACATTGCTTGCTTCATACAACATACTGCTGTCTAAGTATACGGGGCAGGAAGATATTATAGTGGGAAGCCCTATAGCTGGAAGACCTCATACAGATTTACAAGACATAATAGGTATGTTTGTAAATACTTTAGCCATGAGGAACTATCCCCAGGGAGAAAAGACCTTTGCTGAGTTTCTAAAGGAAGTAAGGGAAAACTCTATAAGGGCTTATGAAAATCAGGACTACCAGTTTGAAGAACTGGTGGAAAAGCTTAATGTAAAGAGGGATATGAGCAGGAATCCTCTTTTTGATACTATGTTTGTATTGCAAAATACCGGCTCATCAGAATTGAAGATAGATAGGCTTAAGTTTATACCCTATACAAATGAATTTAGAATATCCAAATTTGACTTGACATTAAATGCTCGGGAAACCCAGGAAGGTATTGCATTTGATTTGGAATATGCCACAAGGCTGTTCAAGAAAGAGACTGTAGAAAGGTTTGCAGCCCATTACCTTAATGTTCTGGAAGAGATAACGGTTTATCCTGGAAAAAGGTTGTCAGAAATTGATATGCTTTCACAGGAAGAAAAGCAGAAAATACTATATGACTTTAACGATACAAAGGTCCGGTATCCTAAGGATAAGACTATACATCAACTGTTTGAAGAGCAGGTAGAAAAGACACCCAATAATATTGCTGTAGTGTTTGAAGATAAACAGCTGACTTATAAGGAAGTAAACGAAAAGGCAAACCAAC
>NZ_JANAVI010000017.1:0-95936 GCF_024213325.1 Paenibacillus sp. MZ03-122A
CCGAAGTTGGTTTATAGAAAGAGCGATAAGCTCATGTTGAAACTGACGAGATAAAAATATCTCTTGTTTGATTTTGCGAACAAAATCATTTTACTCACTCGTTGTTCAGTTTTCAAAGATCAAACATTCTTTTCTCGTTGATTCAGTTTGTCGCCTCATCAACTCTTATATCATATCATGTCCGAACCAACTTTGCAAGCATTTTTTAGAATCTTTTTTTGAAACACTCGCTCGCAATATCGTATTTCTTGGCCGGAATTAGAGTATACCATTCTGCATATTTAAATGCAACCCTTTTTAATGAATAGTTTTTACTATCTTTATTGTTGTAATTTTACCCTGTGTACACTGTACTTTTGCCAAATGGACTTAGTTATCCGCATCCAAGAACGACGTGATATCCATTCAATGATCAAGAATACGCGGGTTGCTCATTACAACTCAAGTGCATATTCTGTTTTTTTCTTTAATATTGATGATTTGACAAAGAAAGGATGGGTAAAAAGATAAGGAGCTAGCCACAAACCATACTGTAGCAGCTATTGTTTCACGCAACTTTAGGTAATGATTAATTATAGCTGTATAGAGGAGTAGATTTTCTAATGAAGCAACGAAGGCAAACATGGACGAGAATTGTGTTTCTTATCATCTCTTGCTTATTGCTTTTCGTGATCTCCGGATTTGTGTATGAGTGGATTGCATCCAAGAAGGATAAATCACAATACCCACCTCCGGGGGAATTGGTCGATGCCGGGGGCTATCGACTTCATATTCGTAAACTCGGTAACGGTTCTCCAACAATATTGCTTGAATCAGGGAGCGGGGAAAGTAGCCTCTCCTGGAGAGATATTCCCGAAAAGCTGTCATCATTCGCCACCGTTGTATCCTATGATCGGGCAGGCTATGCATGGAGCGAGGAGGCAAATACACCACGCACCGGGGAAAACATCGTTCGAGAGCTTCATACTGCTCTAAAGAATGCGGACATCCGACCTCCTTATATCCTTGTAGGTCATTCCCTCGGGGGGATGTACTCAAGACTGTACGCGCAGACGTACAGAGACGAAGTGGCAGGATTGGTTCTGGTGGATGCCAGGCCTGAGAATGACGCCCGACGGACAAATAAGATCTATGCCAAGGAACGGCCTAAGGCCAATCCCTCCCCGTTAATATCCATTCTCCTAGAAAAATCAGGGGCTTTTCGCCTGTTCCCCAATTTTATGCTGACGGGTCGGGTCGAATATCAAGATAGAAAATCTTTTGTGAATATTGTCGCTTCTTCTAAATACTTTCGGTCTGTTGCAGAGGAGGGTGACCTAGCGAGCACTACCGAAGATGCCATACGGGGACAACATCTGGGTAATCTCCCTGTACGTGTAATTGCTCGGGGCATTCAACAAGATTTGACTCAGTTCGGTATTAGTAAACGCGGAAATAATCAGATTGAACAAAGCTGGCAAATCGGACAGCGCGAGATGCTTAACATCTCTACAAACAGCAAATTAATTGTTGCCAAGAAAAGCGAGCATATGATCATCCATGATCAACCGGATCTTGTCATCCAAGTCATCCGTGAACTCATCACCAACACCAGTCACTTTCAGTCAACCACGTCTAAAGCATACACAGATGATTAGGGAGTTTATATGTTAAGGACAGCTTAAAAAAACAAAAGACGCCCGAGTTCCTTCTATAATAAAGGAATCCGGGCGTCTTTGCTGCCTAACACTTATTATGCTTGATTGAGCTTAGGACAAAATGGGCTTGTTATTAGATGAAGCCTCTGTGACCTTGCCAAGTATCTGTCTCAGTACTTTAGCATTTTCCCCAATAAAACCGGAATCAAGCAGCACATCATGCGTTCCGATGACTTCGTATTCTTTGTATTGACCAAGTGTCGCCTGTTGCCATAACAATTTATCTAATGATGTATCTGGACCAATACTATCATCCTCTGCAATCAGAGCATGGATATTCGCATGAACTTCACCTGCGTTAATAAGCTCATCGCGGTAGGTGGAGTACACCAACATTTTGTCCATGACTCGCTCCCTGTCCACTGGATCGGCGAGGAATGCTTTGTACTGGTCCCTAATGCTGTCCAGTACCGTCTCGACAATCTCTTCGAGCTCCTCTGGTGTCGATTCATCCTTGGACATCTTTCTCATAGCATCTACCATAATAATGTCGCTAACATGGTGACCTCGGCTTTCCATGGCTTTAGCTACCTCGAAGGCGAGATTTCCTCCAAGTGAGTATCCTAGGAATACATATGGGCCCTCTGCTTGAATATCCACAATGGCATCAATGTATCGATCCAGCATATCTTGACCCTGGTACCGATCGCCGATAAATTCCATTCCGTACACCTCGCAAAACCCTTCCAGCTCCTTGGCCATCTCATAGTACCCCAGAGAGTGGCCTACCCGTGGAGGGAAGCAAAACACTTTAATTGTTCCTTTTCCTGGGAAGCGGATAATTTCCATTTCTTGTTCGTCGGCAGCATTCGTTGCCTGCAGCTTGAAAATTTCATGCGCCATTTCTTCCACAGTCGGCAGATTAAACACGGCCTGGAGTGGGAGATGGACGCCCATACTGGACGAGATCCTTTGGATCAAGCCCAATACTTTCAGGGAATGGCCCCCAAGTTCGAAGAAATGATCCCTGATCCCGATTTCCTGTACGCCGAGCACCTCAGACCAAATCTGAGCGAGCTCTACTTCTGTCTGCGTACGCGGCGCGATATACTCCGCTGTGCTCCGCAGAAGTGTTTCCGGTGCCGGTAGCGCTTTGCGATCCAATTTGCCATTCGGATTCAGTGGCATTTGTGCCAGCTGTACGAAGGCAGACGGAATCATGTAGCTTGGCAGCTCGCTGGCCAGTGCCTCGCGTAGTACGCCCGCTGCGAGCCCTTCCTCGGCCACAAAGTATGCACAAAGCTGAGTACTTCCGCTGGAGTCAGCCAGTGCTAGAACAACCGCTTCTTGTACCGACGGCACCTTCAGAATTTGTGCTTCCACTTCTCCCAACTCAATGCGGTAACCGCGGATTTTTACCTGGTGATCGATCCGTCCCAAATACTCAATATTCCCGTCTGGCAACCACCGGGCCAAATCGCCTGTTCGGTAAATCCGTGCTCCCGGTTTGTACGGATGAGGAATGAACTTCTCTGCCGTCAGTTCAGGCTGATTGAAGTACCCCCTTGCTACCCCTTCGCCTGCAATACACAGTTCTCCTGGTACACCTACTGGTGATACCTGAGAGGCGCCGTCTATCATCCATACTTGGACGTTAGCGTACGGTTTGCCGATAGGCACATGCGTTAGAGCTGCGGCCTCAGGACTCGTTGTATATCGAGTCGCATATACAGCTGCTTCCGTAGGACCGTAGATGTTTTCCAGTACTGCGTAAGGAGATACTTTATAATACTCTTCCACAAGTTTGGCAGGCAGCGTCTCGCCGCAGGCAAACAGATACTTCAGAGTAAGGAATCCTTGGGTACTGCTTTCTTTCAAATACTGGACGAGCACACTGAGCATCGAAGGCACCAAATTGAGATGCGTGATACGGTTCGTATCCACGGCCTCTAGCAATGCCGTCGGGTCTTTGTCCACGCCTTGTGGCAGGATCACGAGAGTCCCTTGTCCAAAGAACCAGCAGAACAGCTCCGGCACGGAGAAGTCAAAGGTGAATGTCGTTTTGAGCAGGAAACGGTCGCCTGCCAACATCGGATATTCAGCTTCCAACTGACTCAGCGTATGGACGGCAGCGCGATGCTCAATCATTACCCCTTTCGGCTTGCCGGTTGAACCTGACGTGTAAATGATATACGCCAGATGCTCCGGCCCCGCAATTGGCTCCAGTTTCGAGCTATCCGCATGATACGCCTGCGGATCATCAAGTGCCAGGATCGTGCCAGTGAACGGAAAACGATCTTTGAGATGGTTCTTCGTCAGCAGAAGCTTCGCTCCCGAATCCTCCAGCATGTGGCGAATACGATCTTCTGGGAACTCCGGATCAATCGGTACATAGGCCCCGCCAGCTTTTAGAATGGCATGAATACCAATGATCATCTCAAGCGAGCGCTCGACCATGATGCCGACTGGTTGGTCCGGTCTGACCCCTTGGGCACGCAGCGTACGTGCGAGACGGTTCGCCTGCTGATCGAGTTCTCCATAGGTAAGCTCCGTTTCAACGTAAATAAGTGCTGTACGATCCGGTGTGAGCGCTGCTTTTTCCTCAAATATACCGTGAAGGGTCTGCTCACGCGGATAAGGAGCTGCTGTATCGCCCCACACCTCTATAATCTGCGATTTCTCTTCTGGCGTGATCAACTCCAGCTCATCAATACGGATGGTAGGTTGAACAGCAACGCTTGTCAGAATTCTCGTCAAGTGTCCTTGAATGCGTTCCACGCTCTCCCGATCATAGACGCGGGCATTGTAACGGTACAAGAACTCCAGATTACGGCCCGGCAGCACAATGAGGTTAAAATCATAATTCGTCTGTTCAAACATCTGAACATCCGTAATTCTGTATTCAGCCTCTTCACTGGAAATTTTCTCTTCCAGATGCTCTTCTACCGGGTAATTTTCGAACACCATAATATGAGAAATCAAATCTTGCTTTTGTTCGCTCTGTGCTTGAATCTCATAGAGCGGATAGGAATCATATGCATGTCCTGCCAAATATAATTCCTGCTGTCTTTTCATCACATGGGAGAACGAATCGCTTCCCTCGGCCTGAACCCGAACCGGAACTGTATTGATGAAGAGACCGATCATACTTTCAATACCCGGAATCTCGGCAGGTCTCCCCGATACTACACTTCCGAAGACGATATCCTGGCTTCTATTGTAGCGCTGCAACACGATTCCCCAGGCTGCTTGCATCAATGTATTCATCGTCACCTGATGCTGTTTGGCCACCTGTTCCAGGCGATCGGTCAATTCCGCATCCAACGTGAATACCAGCTTCTCCGACACATAGGCTTCTGCTTTTGCTGATGGCTGTGTGATGGCTTGTGGCAACCTCGTCTGCTGCTCGTAGCCTTCCAGGTACCCTCTCCAGTAAGAGGATGCCTCTTCCTCACCTTGCTTCTCCAACCATTGAATGTACTGGCTGTACGATGCTGCTGCAGGAAGCTCAGGTTCCCTTTGCTCACGTAGAGCTCCGTATGTTTCAAACACTTCCTGGAGCACAAGCGGCATACACCAGCCATCCAAAATGATGTGATGAGAGCTCCACAACAGATGGTAATGCTCTTTTGCAGTACGTAGGATAGCAACTCGCAGCAAGGCTTCATTCGCAAGATCAAAACCTCTCGCTTTGTCTTGGGCAACATAAGCTGCAAGACGCGCTTCTATTTCAGCGGATTCCAGCTCGTGCAGATCCTCGTATACGAAGTCACACGCTCTTTCTTTGAACACAATCTGTATAGGGAAATCGCCCCATCCGGCATGGAAATTCGTTCTCAATATGGCATGCCGTTTCATCAGATATTTTAAGCTACGTTTGAAATCCTCAGGATAGAATGCTCCCTGAATTTCAAATTTGGCCTGCTCAAAGTAGACTTCCGAATGAGGCTCCAGCAAGCTGTGGAACAACATTCCTTTTTGCATCGGCGTCAGTTTATACATATTTTCAATACTGCCGATATGCCGTGTCTGCTCTTCTATCTCCTCGATTTTTTCCAAGCTGATATCTTTGAGGAGTACATCGCTTGGTGTAAGTTCTGTTCTTTCCTTACTTACGCAATGTCCAATGACTTCGCTGAGACGGTTCTTCAGAATGCCAACAAACTTAGTCACGGACTCCCCGTCGAGCTGATGACGGTTATAGCTGACCGAAAGTTGAAGCTGTCCTTCGGCAATCAGTCCATTAATGTTCAATGCCTGATGCTGCACCATCTGCTCACTGACCTCAGGTCCTACTGAGTAAGACGATACTTCCATGACCCCCTCTGCAAGATCCTGGTCGAACTGTCCCAAGTAGTTGAAGGTAATCTCAGGTTCAGTCGAGAAGGAGGAGACATCGGAACCGTCGCTTAAATATTTCAAAATACCATATCCGACACCTTTGTTCGGGATACGACGCAAGCCTTCCTTGACGTGCTTGATTCTGGCGCCGATCTCCAATTCCCCTCCCATCTCAAGGGCGACAGGGTATTGACTTGTAAACCAGCCTATTGTGCGAGTAATATCCAGTTCCGGCACAACAGGCTCCCGTCCATGTCCCTCCAGAAGGATGCCTACACGTTCGATTCCCGTCCACTCGTGAACAGCCATACCCAGAGCCGTCAGGAGCAGATCGTTGACCTCCGTATTGTAAGTGCGGTTCGCTTCTTTCAGGAACTGCTCTGTCTCTTCTGGTGACCATTTCACCGTGACAGCCTCACTGTCTTTGATGAGAAGAGCGCCGTCTACCTTGTCTTTGGGAAGAGGGACAAAGCCATCTCCCTCTACCTCTGCCCAATAGCTGCGTTCTTGTTCAGCCGCCAGACTATTCGCAAATTGTGTGATTCCCTCAACCCATGCACGGTACGAATCCGTCTTCTGTGGAAGCTTGACCGCTTCTCCACGTGCTGCCTGCTCGTAGCCATCCTGCAGGTCCTCAAAGAGAATACGCCAGGATACGCCATCCACAGCCAGATGATGAATAACGATCAACAGATGTTCGCCTTCCGCACAGCGGAACAGACCCAGTCTAAAGAGAGGTCCATCCTCCAGAGAGATGCTGCGCTGAATGGCTTCCGCACCTGCTTCTATTGCTGAAGCCGGGTCTGTCTCATCCCGCAAATCGTGGATCTGGAGGCTATAGAGCTCACCCTCACCCATGCTCCGGTTCCAGGCCTCCAATCCCTGCTCACCTTGGCGGAACACCAGTCGTAAAGCATCATGATGCTCTGCAATTTTCCGAACAACCTCGGCGAGCGCATCGGTATTGAAGCCATCCCGTCGGTACAACATGACCGACTGATTAAAGTGATGCAGATCCATCGACTGTTCATCGAAAAATCTGTGCTGAGCAGGTCCCAGTCTTACCGCTCCGTGTATCTCGCTTTGGTCCGCAATTCGGCTGACCACACTAACGCGCTGTGCCAGCTCTGCAATTGTCGGATAACCGAACAAATCCTTCATTTCAAGCTTATAGCCTGCTTGAAGAAGCCTTGAGGATACTTGAATGGATTTGATCGAGTCACCTCCAAGCTCAAAGAAATTATCATGAATGCCGACAAGCGGCACGCCGAGTACACCCTGCCAGATTGAAGCTAAAATGTTCTCCACATCCGTGCGCGGAGCGGTAAAGTCTGCTCCCGCCTTGATGCCCGAGTTCGGTTCAGGCAGTGCCTTGCGATCCAGCTTACCATTCGGTGTCAGAGGCATCACGTCCAGTTGGACAAAGTAAGACGGAATCATATATGCAGGCAGTCCAGCAGACAGTTCGTCTCTCAGCTCGCTGACAGACATTTCGCGATTAGCTACGAAGTAAGCACACAGCGATTTCTGCCCATGAGCATCTGCCCACGCAACAACGAGAGCTTCCTCGACAAGTGGAATGTCCAGCAGCTTGGCCTCAATCTCACCAAGCTCAATACGATAGCCCCGTATTTTAACTTGGTGGTCAATGCGTCCAATGTACTCAATGTCTCCATTAGGAAGGCGACGAGCCAAATCCCCAGTGCGATACATATTTCCTTCCGCAGCGAATGGATTTCTAATGAATTTATCTGCGGTAAGCTCAGGACGGTTCAGATATCCACGGGCTACCCCGTCCCCGGCGATGTACATTTCGCCCTCCACGCCTAACGGTACGAGACGAAGCTGATCATCCAGGATATGAATGTATATATTGTCTGACGGCAAACCAATCGGTACGGATTCACGTATATCCTTCGCAGGATCGTACAGGTGAATCATGCAACCGACGACGGTTTCGGTTGGACCGTATTCATTGTAGATTTTGATATTGCCACCAAAGAGGTCGGTAATCGTTTTTGACAAATGTGTGGTCAGATTCTCTCCACCTACAATGAGCTGCTGAATGCGACTTTCTGCTGGAATGGTCATATCTTTAATCAGACTGAGATGCGTCGGCGTCAGCTTGAGAATATCCACCGCATTTTCGCGCAAAATATGCTGAACAACCTCCGCCTTATCTATGCCATCATAAATCCGTACTATTCCTCCGTTAATTAATGGAGTAAAGATCGATGTCATCGTCAAGTCAAAGGAAATGGATGAATACAACGGGAAATCCGTTGGTTTTCCAGCACAATAGACCTTATTGGCCCACCAGATGTAGTTCACGATCCCTTTGTGGTTAATCATGGTTCCCTTCGGATTTCCGGTTGTACCCGAGGTATAGATTAAGTACACCAGATCGTTTCCTCCAACAGGAATATTGGGATTATCCACCTCGGTTCCGTAAATGTGCGGGGAATCCAATTCCATAACCGTCCCCTCAAATGAGGCTAACTCCGTCAGGTGGCTCTGTGTGAGCAGAATTTCAGCGCCAGAATCCTTCAGAATATACTGAATCCGCTCCTGCGGATATTCAGGATCAATAGGTACATAGGCTCCACCCGCTTTGAGCACACCCATGATGGCGACAAGCAGCTCTACAGACCGATCTGCCAACAGGCCTACCACTTGTTCACTCCGTAGTCCTTGGTCTATCAAGGTAGAAGCTAGTCTGTTCGCCTGCTCGTTCAGCTCCCGATACGTAATCTGAGTGTCCCCATTTACAGCCGCAATCTTATCCGGCGTACGGACAACCTGTTCTTCAAACAAGGTATGCAGACCCTGATCACTTGGATAGGTATGTGCCTTGCCGCCCCAGTCAAGCAGGTTCATCCGTTCCTCGGATGTTACAATCTCCAGTTCCTGTATCGTCGCCTGCGGACGAACAGCCACCTGATCGAGCATCTGCAACAAGTGTCCTCCGATACGTGCAATGCTTTCTTGCTCGTAAACCGAAGCATTATAGCGAATGCAGACCTTGATGTCTTCGCCTGGAATCACAACCAGGTTAAAGTCATAGTTGGTTTGTTCAAACATGGTGAAGTTGGCAACTTCGAGATTGTCCTCCGTTTGGTTACCCGATTGCTCCACCTGCTCGTCGAGCGGGTAATTTTCAAAGATCATAATATGAGAAATCAGGTCCTGCTTTTGGGTTGTTTTCCCCTGAATCTCATACAGTGGATAGGTGTCGTAGGCACGACCAGCCAATGACTGTGCCTGTGTACGTTTCATCACTTCGACAAAGGCTTCGTCTTTGGATGACTGTACACGGATAGGTACTGTATTGATGAACAGACCCACCATATTTTCGATCCCTGCAATCTCAGCGGGTCTACCCGACACAACGCCGCCGAAAACGACATCCGAGCTGGCATTATAACGTTGAAGAATCAGTCCCCAAGCTGTCTGCATGAGTGTATTGACGGTTACGTGATTGCGCTTCGCGACAACATCCATTTTACCTGTCAAAGATGCACCCAGATGGAGAACATGCTCTTTTAGAACATAGCCCGCTTCTTTTGCTTGAGATTTCGTTTTACCTTCCGGCAATACGGTGTTCCCGTCATAATCTTCAAGATATTGGCTCCAATATGTTGAAGCTTCTTGATCATCCTGTGCATCAAGCCACTCGATATAACGGCTATAGGGCTGAGCTGGCGGTAGGACAGGCTGTACTTGCTGTTTCTTGGCAGAATAATAATCGAACAGCTCCTGTGTAATGATCGGGATACACCAGCCATCCATGACAATATGGTGGAAGCTCCACAATACAAGACAGCTTTGATCCTTCTGCAAGACGGTCACCCGCATCAGCGGATCTTCTGACAAGCTGAACCCCTTAACCATATCTTCAGCAATATAAGCCTTGATTCGGGCTTCTTGTTCCTGCATAGATGCGTCGCGCAAATCTACGTAGTGCAGAGGGATTAACCGTTGCTTAAAGGCAACTTGCAGCGGTACATCAGCAATGTTGTTGTAAAATCCGGTACGTAGTATGGCATGTCGCTGCACCAAAGCCTGGAAGCTCTCGAAGAAGATATCTACATCGAAGCTACCACGCAGCTCAAACGTTGCCTGTTCGAAGTATGAAGAGGAGTCCGGCTCCAGCAGGCTGTGAAACAGCATTCCCTTCTGCATTGGCGTCAGCTTGTACACATCCTCAATCTCTCCGATGTGAGCCGTCTGCGCCGTGAGTCGATCAAGCTGCTCCAATGTTAATCCTTGAAACAGAACATCACTTGGTGTAAGCTGTGAACGCTCCTGAGCCACACAATGACGGATGACCTCACTAAGGCTTGACTGTAATAATTCAGCAAAATGACTCACCGTCTCGTTACGATACTGCCTGCTGCTGTACGTAATCGTCAGTGATAGCTGGCCTTCAGCAATCATGCCATTCACATCCAGAGCATATTGCTGTGGTGTGAGGTCGCTGAGCGCCTTACCAACTGAATGTGTGGATAGGCTAAGGGCATTACCCTCCAGATCCTGATCAAACTGCCCAAGATAATTGAAGGAAATTTCCGGCTCCACGCCAAATCCGACACTTTTCTCCGGTGCCATATACTTCAGAAGACCGTAACCGATTCCTTTGTGCGGAACCTCTCGCAAATTCTCCTTGATGCGCTTGATGCGCGCAGATACTTCCTGTCCGCCTTGCAGGTTCAGCAGAACCGGATACTGGGTTGTGAACCAACCCACGGTACGGGTAATATCCAGGTCTGGTACGATCATTTCCCGTCCATGCCCTTCAAGATTGACCAAAATCTGCTCCATGCCTGTCCAGCGCTGAATGGCTGCCCCCAGAGCAGTCAAGAGCAAGTCGTTCGTCTCCGTATGATACGCCCGGTTCGCTTGCCGCAACAGCAGGTCTGTTTCCTGCGCAGACCACGTTACCGTAACCGATTCAGTATCCCGAATGGTGCCTGGCTTCTGATCCTCATCCTTCGGCAGTGGGGCCAAAATCGCCTCCTCGATTAGCTGCCAGTATGCACGCTCCTTGTCCAGAGCAGGCCCTGCTGCATACTTCGTCGCTTGCTCAGACCATACAAGATACGAATCGGTCTTTTGTGGAAGGACGATTGCTTGTCCATTCAATGCCTGCTCGTACCCCGCTGCAATGTCCTCAAACAGGATGCGCCAGGATACGCCGTCAACCAAGAGGTGATGAATGACAATCAACAAATGATCGCCATCGTCACAATGGAACAGGCCTAGCTTGAACAGTGGGCCACCTTCCAAGTCAAAGCTTGCCTGAATGGCATCGGCTTGGGCCTGAACCACAGCTGTCTGGTCTTCCGCCTGCCGCACATCGGCAATGTCCAATGTGTAGAGCTCGCCTTCGTCCGTTCCCCGATTCCAAGCTGCATACCCAGCTTCTGTAGACCGGAAAACCATACGCAGCGCATCATGATGGATCGCAATTTGGTCCATTGTCAACCGGAGTGCAGCTTCATCAAAGCCGTCTTTCCGATAGAGCATGACGGCATGATTATAATGGTGCGGCTCCGCTGTATGGCGTTCAAAGAACCAACGCTGAATGGGCATTAACTCTGCTGCACCTTTAATTTCGCCCTGTTCCGCTGTACGTCCGGCTGCCTGAAGATACGGGCTTAGCTCGGCAATTGTCGGATATTTGAAGAGATCCTTCATCTCTAATTTATATCCGGCTTGGAACAATCTCGAGGACACTTGGATCGCCTTGATGGAATCACCACCCAGATCAAAGAAATGATCATGGATGCCGACCCGCTGCGCTCCCAGCACACCTTGCCATACGGAAGCCAAGGCTTCCTCAGTCTTCGTCCTTGGCGGTTCATAAACCGCTCCAGTCTGCACATTGGCCTCTGGAGCCGGAAGCGCTTTGCGATCCAGCTTGCCATTTGGCGTCAAAGGCATCTGTTCCAATTGCATAAAGTAAGATGGAATCATATAAGTCGGCAGTTCGGCAGCCAAGGCTTTTCTCAACTCGCCTACCGTCAGCATCTGATCGGCAGTGAAATAGCCGACAAGCACTTTTTGTCCACTTCCATCCTCTCGGGCGAGCACAACGGCCTCCCTTACAGACGGAGCATGGAGCAGCTTCGCTTCCACTTCGCCCAGCTCGATACGGTAACCACGGATTTTTACCTGATGGTCAATCCGTCCCAAATACTCCATGCTGCCATCCGGCAACCAGCGTGCCAAGTCACCCGAGCGGTACATGCGCTCGCCCGCTTCAAACGGATGAGCGACAAACTTCTCTTCCGTCAATTCCGGTCGGTTCAGATAACCTCGCGCCAGACCTACGCCCGCCACATAGAGTTCACCTGGAATGCCAATCGGCTGTGGACGGCATTGTTCATCCAAAATGTACGCTCGCAGCGTCGGAATCGTGGTGCCGATATTGCTGCGGCCCTGTTCAATTTCCAACTCTGTGATTTCCTTGTAGGTTACATGCACGGTCGTTTCGGTAATGCCGTACATGTTAATGAGCTGCACTTGCGGATACTTCGTTCTCCAGTCCTTGAGTAGGGCCGGGGCTAATGCCTCTCCACCGAAGATAATCATACGGAGGGTCAGTTCTGCCGCTTGATGACCGAGCTCTTCCTGTAGCAACTGGTAGAAGTACGTCGGTGTCTGGTTCAAAACGGTGACCTTCTGATCCTTAAGCAATTGCAAGAAACGATCTGGACTCTTCGCGGTAAGCGATGGAACGATGACCAACCGTCCTCCGTTCAGCAATGCTCCGTACATTTCCCATACAGAGAAGTCAAAACAGAATGAATGGAACAGTGTCCACGTATCCTGAGGACCAAAGTCAAACATATTTTTATCATTAAAGAGCAAGCGAACTACATTTTTATGCTCAATCAGTGTTCCCTTTGGCTTGCCTGTCGTACCCGATGTGTAGATGACGTAGGCAAGATGCTCCGGTCCGGCTGCAGGCTGCAGGTTTGAGACATCCTCCTTGTAGGAAGCCGTTTTGTCCAGACTTACGATATCCCCGGCGAAGGAGACACGTTGCTCCAGACGCGCTTGTGTCAGCAGTAGCTTGGCTCCCGAATCCTCAAGCATAAAGCGAATGCGGTCCTCTGGATATTCAGGGTCTACAGGGACATAGGCCCCGCCTGCCTTCAAGATGGCTAAAATTCCGACCACCATTTCAAGGGAACGATCCGCCATAATTCCAGCCAAACCGTCTGGTTGCAAACCACGTTCCCTCAGCGTTCGGGCAAGTCCATTGGCCTGCTCGTTCAGCTCGCTGTAGGACAGGGTTGCATCTTCACATACGACTGCCACTGCATTCGGAGTACGTGCGGCCTGCTCCTCGAACAGCGCATGGATCGTCTTGTCACGAGGATAATCTGCCTTGGCTTCGTCCGGCGCTTTCATCAGCCTTGATTTTTCCTGAGGTGTTACGATATCAAGGGATGACAACGGCAGTGCCGGATTGGCGATGGCTTCCCGAATAAGCTGTACAAAGTGGCCTGCCATCCGCTCAGCAGTCTCTTGCTTGTAGATCGCAGTCGCATACTCAAGCGTACAGTTCAATGCCCCGTCTGCTTCACTCACGGTCAGCGTGAGATCGAACTTGGCAGCCGGATGTACATTATCGTAAGGAGTGAAGCGCAATCCTTCTATTTCTTGTTCTCCCTGCTCAATATTTTGCAGGACAAACATGGTATCAAATAGCGGGTTACGGCTCAAATCACGCTGAAGCTCCAGCTTTTCTACCAGCTCCTCGAACGGGTAATCCTGGTTTTCATAGGCCCGCAGCGCTGTTTCCTTCACTTCCTGCAGATAAGCCTCGAAAGGCTTCTCTCCTTCTGGATAAGTACGAAGTGCCACTGTGCCGACGAACATACCGATGAGGCCTTCGAGTGTCGCATGAGATCTTCCTGCCACAGGTGAACCGACGATGACATCTTCCTGACCTGTGTACTTGTGCAAGAGCGCTGTATAGGCTGCCAGCAGTACCATGAACAGAGTGGAACCCGTTCGGGTAGCCAACTCCTGAAGTGAAGCACTCAGAGAAGAATCAATTTGGAAGTCGATTCGATCGCCCGCAAAGCTTCGCACCGCAGGACGAACTTCATCTCCTGGCAAATCCAGCACTGGCAAGCTTCCACGGAAAGCATCCAGCCAGTAAGCTTCCTGGGCCTTAAGACGCTCGCCTCCGAGCTGCTCTTGCTGCCATACAGCATAGTCTGTGTACTGGATCTGTAGCTCAGGAAATACGTCCTCCTCTTGGTAGAAGCGGAGAAACTCTTCTATGAGAATATTCATAGAAACCCCATCTGAGACAATATGGTGCATGTCAAACAATAGCAAATGGCGCTCATGTGCAATTCGAATAAGGCCGACCCGCAGCAATGGAGCTACACCTAAATCAAAAGGACGGACGAACTGCTGAAGGGTAGCTCCTGCCTCTTCCTCGCTCAACTCCGCATATTCCACAGTAAACGGAACATCCGTCAGGAGCTGCTGTACAGGTTCACCGTTCACAGTCACAAAACGAGTTCGCAGCGAACCATGACGATGAATTAGACGACGGAATGCCTGCTCTAGCCGTTCCCGATCCAAAGCTCCCTCAACGGTAAGGATACCCGGCATATTGTAGCTCAGCTCTCCACCTTCCAGCTGACTTAGAATAAACAGTCGTTTTTGGGCCGAGGACAATGGATAATGCTCTCTCGCTCCGGCTGTAGGTATTTCTTCGAAATTCAGCGGTGTATAGCCCTCAATGGCACGAGCCAATCCTTCAATAGTAGGAGACTCGAACACTGCTCTCAGACTAATCTCGCGATTCATTTCCTTGCGAATTCGTGAGACTAGCAGAGCTGCACGCAGTGAATGACCTCCAAAATGGAAGAAATTATCCTTCACTCCCGCGCTCTCTACACCCAGCACCTCTCGCCAGATTTCGGCTAATTGAATTTCCACAGGTGTCCTCGGAGCCTCAGATGAAGCCGCTGCCCATCCACGCTCGCCCTGCAGCGCTTTTCGGTCGATTTTTCCGTTCGACGTCAGAGGCATGTCCTCCAGTTGTATGAAGCGGGAAGGGATCATATATCCAGGTAACATCTCCGACAGAACAGCCCGAAGTTCGGATACCTCAAGTTTCTGAGCGGCTACGAAGTAAGCGACTAGATCTTTGTAGCCGTCATCGCCCTCTACAGCCATGGCTACGACTTCCTGAACGGACGGCACTCTGAGCATTTGTGCTTCTACCTCGCCCAGCTCGATACGGTAGCCGCGGATTTTGACTTGGTGATCTATTCGACCTAAGTACTCGATGGTTCCATTCGGTAACCAGCGAACCAGGTCCCCCGTCCGATACATACGCTCTCCTGGAGCAAATGGATTGTCCACGAACTTCTCATCCATTAACTCAGGTCGATTATGATACCCCCGTGCTAACCCGATACTCGAAATGCATAGCTCTCCAGCTACACCGACAGGTTGCAATCTAAAATGGTCATCCAAGATGTACACACTATGGTTAGCAATAGGTCGTCCAATAGATACAATATCCGTTGCTTCCTCACTGTCCGGGACAGACCAGATTGTGGTGCATACAGAGTCCTCTGTTGGGCCATAGCCATTAGAGTAACGTACATGCTTCCTCCATTCTTCGATCAACTCGACCGATGCGGCCGATCCAGCGGTTAGCAGGCACCGCAGTGTTGGCAAACGCTCTGGATCAAGGTGGATAGCGTAAGCGGGTGGCAAAGTCGCTACCGTAATCCCCTTATCGTTCATGAACTGCTCGAACAGGGCATGATCTAAAATATCTTGTGTAGAAGGGATGCACAGAACAGCCCCGTGGCTCAGCGCCGTTAAAATTTCCGAAACCGATGCATCAAACGACAGACTTGCAAACTGAACGATCCGATCCTGCGGTGTAACTTCGAAGTGTGTTCCGTATACGTCCGAAAGATTTGGTAGTCCCCGATGCTCGATTAATACGCCCTTAGGCTGACCCGTCGTACCTGAAGTGTAGATCACATAAGCCAGATCATCCGGGCTAGCAGTAGCCTCCAAATTCGAGGTGTCGGCATCATAGGTCGATGATTCATCCAGCAGCAAAACATTTTCCGTCCATCCGAGATGCTCCAAAAGATGGGCCTGTGTAAGGATCAGCTTCGCCCCGGAATCTTCAAGCATGTAACTGATTCGTTCTTTCGGATACTCTGGATCGATTGGAACATAGGCACCCCCGGCTTTCATAATGCCGTAGATCCCAACGATCATTTCGAGCGACCGTTCAGCAATCAGTCCCACCAGATCTCCCGTCTTGATTCCCTGAGTACGGAGCTTTCTCGCCAGTCCGTTGGCTTTTGCATTGAGCTCGGCATAGGTTAGCATCTCATCCTCGAACCAAAGGGCAGTCGCATCCGGCGTTCGTCCCGCCTGTTCCTCCAACAGCCCGTGGAACGTGTTACAGTGCTCGTAAATGCCTTTTGTATTTCCCCATACGTTCAGAATCTGTTCTCTCTCCTGCGGCGTGACTAATTCTAGTGCATCCACGGAAATGGCAGGGTTCTCTACAATTTGTTCCATGAGGTGAACCAGATGGCCCTTGATTTGCTCAATTGTCACTGGGTCATAAACAAGTGCATTGTACTGGAACAGCAATCTCATTTCTTCGCCAGGGAGGACAATTAAATTAAAATCATAATTCGTTTGCTCAAGAAGCTCCGCTTCCTCAATCTCAAAGGCAGCCTCGCCACCACCCAGACGCTCTACCTCCTCCTCCACAGGATAGTTCTCAAACACCATAATGTGGGAGATTAGATCCTGCTTCTGATCCGTCTGAGCCTGAATCTCAAACAACGGGTAGGTGTCATACATATGAGAAGCCATATATTGTTCCTGCTGCTGCTTCATCAGAACTGTGAAGGGGAGATTCTCCTCTGTCTTCACACGAACGGGAATCGTATTGATGAACAAACCGATCATCCGATCAATGCCCGGAATTTCTGCTGGTCTGCCTGATACTACACTTCCGTACACGACATCTCGGCTACCGTTATAGCGTTGAAGCGCAATGCCCCAGAGGGACTGCAGCAATATATTCATCGTGACATGAGCATCCCTGGCCACCTTTTCAAGGCACCCAGTCAATTCCCTGCTGAGAGGATAATTCAGCTTTTCTGCTATATAGCCTTCTCCCTTACTTGCTCCACCGACTTGAGGTAAAAGCGTCTGCTGTTCGTAACCGGCCAGATATCGACTCCAATAGTTGGACGCAGCTGCTTCATCCTGCTGTTCGAGCCATTCGATATATCGACTGTACGGATGAACCTCTGCCAACTGCGGCTCTCTTCCTTCCAGGAGGGCAAAATAGTGTTCAAATACCTCCTGTGTAATTAACGGAACACACCAACCATCCATGACGATGTGGTGAAAACTCCATAAGAGACGGAAGCTCTCTTCATCTGTTTGTAAAATGGATACACGGAGAAGCTCGTCTTCAGCTAGGTTGAAGCCCAGTGCTTTGTCCTTAGCACCAAATGTCTTCAGGTAAGCTTCGCGCTGCGATGCATTCATCTCCCGCAGGTCTTCGTACACCAATTTAGCGCCTCTGTGCCGAAATACAACCTGCAAAGGCTCGCTGCCCCATCCGCTGTAAAAGTTCGTGCGCAGGATAGCATGACGCTCCACTACTGCATCCAGACTGTGCCCGAAGGCGATCGGATCAAAGCTACCCTTAAAATCAAAGGCGGCCTGCTCAAAATAAGCACCTGTATGCGGTTCAAACATATCATGGAACAGCATGCCCTTCTGCATCGGCGTCAGACTATATACATTCTCAATATCGCCTATGTGGCTGGTCTGCTTAGAAAGCTCCTCCAGATCGGCAATGCTCAGACCCTTCGCAAGCACGTCGCTTGGTGTCAATACGGTTTTTTCTTGGGTTACGCAATGCTGGAGAAGTTCCCGCAGGCTTTCTTCAATATATCCAGCGAGCTGTTCCATCGTAGATGACTTATACTGTTTTCCGTTATAAGTAATCGTCAGAGTCAGGGCTCCGTCCGTCACCATGCCATTGATATCTAGCGTATAGGCCGGTTCCTCCAACAAGCTTTGCGCGCTTCCGGTCGGATAAGGAGAAATCTGCAACGAGCTTCCTTGCAAATCCTGATCAAATTGCCCCAGATAGTTAAAAGAAATTTCAGGCTGCAAGCTGAAGCTGCCTTCATCCAACTGACTTGCCATCGTTTTGAGCAACCCGTAGCCAATACCTTTGTTCGGAATTCGGCGCAGCCCTTCTTTCACAGACTTGATCAAGGAGGCCACTTCCGGGTTATTCCCCAAGTCTAAAATCACCGGATATTGACTTGTAAACCAGCCTACGGTACGGGTGATGTCGATATTCGGTATAATCGGCTCACGACCGTGTCCTTCCAGATTCACAGCAACCTTTCCGATGCCAGACCATTTGGATACCGCCATGCCCAGAGCAGTCAATAGCAGATCATTCGTCTCTGTTTGATAAGCACGATGGGCTTTTCCCAACAATTGGTCGGTTTCTTCTAGAGTCCATTGTGCTGTTACTACTTTGCTATCCTGTAAAAGAAGGCTTTCCACAGCCTCATCCTTCGGCAACTGTTCGAGTGGCTGATCCTCCAGCTCTCTCCAATACGCCCGATGAGTCGCCATTTCTGGACCTTCCGAATAATGAGCAAGGGCGTCTCCCCAGTCACGGAAGGAATCCGTCTTCTGCGGGAATGTCAGTGCTTGTCCTTGAATTACCTGCTCATAACCTGCTGCAATATCCTCGAACAAAATCCGCCAGGATACTCCGTCCACCACCAAATGGTGGATCACGATCAGAAGGTGGTCTCCATCCTGACAATGGAAAAGTCCTAACTTCAGCAGCGGACCTTCTGTCAGATTGATACTGCGCTGAATGTCATCCGACAGCGATGTAATGGCTGCAGTCGGATCGGATTCATTCCGTAAATCAGCGGTGAACAGGCTATAAAGCTCTCCTTCTTCAAGATCACGATTCCAAGCTTCGTAGCCATGCTCTGTCTGACGGAAAACCATGCGAAGGGCGTCATGATGCTCAGCGAGTTTTCTTAGCACCTGATGCAAGGCCTTTTCCTCAAATCCCTGTTCACGATACAACATAACCGATTGATTGAAGTGATGAGGCTCTGCCTGCTTCCGTCCAAAGAACCACTGTTGGACTGGAGTCAAGCGAGTCGTTCCACGCACAACTCCCTGTTCAGCCATATGCACAGCCGTTTGAATTTCCGCGCCTAGCTCGGCAATGGTTGGCGATTTGAACAGCTGCTTCATCTCTAACCGATAGCCGGCCTGCAGTAACCGTGACGACACCTGAATAGCTTTTATGGAGTCTCCACCCAATTCAAAGAAATTGTCATGGATACCCACCTGTTCGGCACCCAGTACCCCTTGCCAGACAGATGCCAAAGCTTCCTCAGCCGGTGTACGAGGAGCTGTATACTTCCGTCCTGTATGCGCGCCTACTTGAGGAGCCGGCAGAGACCTGCGGTCCACTTTTCCGTTTGACGTTAATGGCATACGATCCATCTGGATAAAGTAGGATGGAATCATATAGCCTGGAAGTACCTGCGATAGGGAAAGGCGTACTTCGCCTGCCGTGAGCGTACGATCCGCCACATAATAAGCGCAAAGCTGCTTCTCGCCAAGCTCATCCGCGCGAACGACCACTACGGCGTCGATTACTGACTCCACCTTGGCCAGTTGGGCCTCGATTTCAGGGAGTTCGATGCGGTAACCACGTATTTTGACCTGCTCATCAATTCTTCCTTTAAACTCCAAATTCCCATCTGGAAGCCAGCGTACCAAATCCCCAGTTCTGTAGCAGGGTTCTCCGTCCTTAACAGGACTAGGAACAAATTTCTCTGCTGTGAGATCAGGACGATTGAGATATCCGCGCGCTACACCTTCACCGCCGACAATGAGTTCACCCCAAGCACCAATAGGCTGTAATTGCAGCGATCCATTGACCACATAAGCGGTAGAATTATTAATTGGGCGGCCAATCGGCACGACCCCTTCGGCACGACCCAGAATCTTGTAGGTGGTGGAGAAGGTCGTATTCTCTGTCGGACCATAGCCATTGATAGGGACAAGATCAGGATTAGCCTCGATTACACGGTTCATATGAGATATGGACAGTACGTCTCCGCCGACCAGCAATGTTTTTAGCCCTTTGAACAGGTACTCATCCTGCAGGGAAAGCTGATTGAAAAGCGGTGAAGTGAGCCACATTGTTGTAATCCCGTACTTGGTAATGGCCGCTTTGAGCCTATCGGCAATCAGGATATCGTCGTTCTCCACGAAATAGAGCTGCCCACCGTTGAGCAACGCTCCCCATATTTCGAATGTAGAAGCATCAAAGGCCACGGCTCCTGTTTGCAAAATTCGTGTGGATTCATTCAGCTCCACATAGTTGGTCTCTTTGACTAGACGGACTACGTTCCGATGTTCAACCATAACGCCCTTTGGTCTACCCGTCGTACCCGATGTATAGATGACATAAGCAAGCCCCTGCGATCCCTGAGCAGTCTCCGGCTGGGCAGGTTCAGCTGCATAGGCCTCTTCACTGCTAAGATCGACAATCGGTAAACCGTAGTCTACACTTATAAGCTCGCTCTTTTGCACCAATAATAGCTTGGCGTCGGAATCATTAAGCATATAACGAACCCGATCTTCCGGGTAATCAGGATCAATCGGCACATAGGCTCCACCCGCTTGAAGCACCGCGAGCATACCAATGACCATCTCGATGCTTCGTCCGCCCATCACGGCCACAGGCTGCTCCCTCAACGTTCCCAAACGACGCAGTGTTTGGGCCAGTCGGCTCGCCTTGTCTTGCAATTCAAGGTACGTTAGCTGGACATCGCCGAATACAAGCGCCGTCTGCTCTGGTGTACGCTTGACTTGTTCTACGAACAGCTCATGAATGGTCTTGTCCCTTGGATAAGGAGCCGATGTCGCGTTAAATACTTCAACGATCTGTACTTTCTCCTCCGGTGTGATCATTTCTATCTCGGCCAGTTGCAACTGAGGATTAGCCGAGACTGCATGCAGAACCCGGAGCAAGTGCGTTGCAAGTCGCTCTACGGTTTCACGCCGATATAAAGCCGTACTATACTCGAGGCCAAAGGCTAATTTTGCCCCCTTCTCCTCTACATTGAGGGACAGGTCAAATTTGGCTGTGACGGTGTCCATCAAGTAAGGAGTAAAGTGCACTCCGTCCATTTCCTGCTCTTCCTGCTCGGTATTTTGTAATACCAATAAGGTGTCAAAGAGCGGATTGCGGCTGACATCACGTCCTACGCCCAGCTTTTCGACCAATTTTTCAAAAGGGTAATCCTGATGCTCAAACGCCTTGAGCGCCGTTTCCTTGATTTCCAGAAGATAATCCTGAAAGGTTTTATCTCCTGCCGGGTAGCTGCGCAAGGCCAGTGTGTTGACAAACATCCCGATGATGCCCTCAAGCTCAGCCTGCGGTCTTCCGGCTACTGGAGAACCTACGACGATGTCCTCCTGTCCTGTGTACTTGTGCAGTAGTACCGAATAAGCGGCCAGCAATACCATATACAGTGTAGTACCTGTACGGGATGCAAGCTCTTGTATCGCCTTATTGCCAGGCTCATCCAATGTAAAATCAATTCGGCTACCCTCGAAGCTCCGAACTGAAGGTCGTTGGAAGTCTGTAGGCAAATCCAATACCGGCAACTCTCCTTCAAAGGATTGCAGCCAATATTTCTCAAGATCTTGCCATTGGTTCTCTGACTGTTCCCGTTGCCATACGGCATAATCCTTGTACTGGATGTGCAGCTCTGGTAGCTGTTCTCCTTGATACAAATGAGTAAGTTCCTCTATCAATATTTGAATAGAAACCCCATCTGAAATGATGTGATGCATATCAAACAGCAACAGATGACGCTCCTCCCGGAGCTTCACCAAGCTAACACGCAGTAATGGAGCCTGGCTCAGATCAAAGGCACGAATAAAGTTGTGAATGAGCGTATCCGTCTCCTCCACCGAAGCCTCTGTGTAGTCCAACGCGAACGGCACATTCCTATGCACACGCTGAACAAGTTCTCCATCCTGCATATAAAAGCCGGTTCTCAGGGATTCATGACGCTGGATCAGTGCCTGGAACGCAGACTCCAGCCGCGTGCGATCCAACGGTCCATCCACTGTGAAGACCCCTGGCATATTGTAGCTGAGCTCTCCCCCGTCCATCTGTCTCAGCACGTATAACCGCTTTTGCGCTGAGGACACTGGGTAAGCTTCGCTTTCCGTTGCCTGTGGGATGGATTCGTACATGGTCGGAATGTGTTTCTTCACAAGTTGCGCCAAGGATTCGACCGTAGGTGACTGAAACACCTCACGCAGCGAAATGCTACATCCCAACTCTTTGTGAATCCGTGAAACGAGCACTGTTGCCCGCAAAGAGTGACCACCAATTTCAAAGAAATTATCTCTGACACCGACACGAGCAACGCCCAAGATATCCTGCCAGATGAGTACCATCTGAGCTTCCACAGCAGTTCTCGGAGCCAAATAAGCCTCGCCGGATTGTACGCTGCTTTCAGGAGCCGGCAACGCACGGCGATCCAGTTTGCCATTTGGTGTAAGCGGCATTTGCTCCAGCCGGACAAAATAAGAAGGAATCATGTAAGCAGGGAGTTCCGCAGCCAGCTGAGACCGCAATTCCCCCGGCGAAAGATCACTGGAGGCTACATAGTAGGCGCACAGCAATTTTTGGCCCTGTTCGTCTTCCCGTGCGAGGACAATCGTTTCTCGTACGCTTGGAGCCTTGAGAATTTGGGCTTCTACCTCGCCAAGCTCAATTCGGTAGCCGCGAATTTTGACCTGATGGTCGATCCGCCCCAAATATTCAATATTGCCATCAGGCAACCAACGAGCAAGATCCCCAGTTCGGTACAGCCGCTCTCCCGCCCGATACGGATGCTCAACGAATTTCTCAGACGTCAAATCCGGCCGATTCAAATACCCACGGGCAAGACCGTCCCCCGCAATGTATAGCTCTCCTGGAACCCCAACAGGTTGCAGGCGTCTTTGCTCATCGAGAATGTAAGCGCTAAGTGTGGGGATCGTTCTGCCAATATTGCTTTTCCCCGCTTCAATCTCATGTTCCGTGATTTCCTTATAGGTGACATGGACCGTTGTTTCCGTAATTCCGTACATATTAATCAGCTGCACATCAGGATACTTGACCCGCCAGTTTCTCAGAAGAGATGGACTTAAGGCCTCTCCACCAAAAATGATTTTTCTAAGGCCAAGCTCTGTCGAAGAGTGCGTTAACTCTTCCTGTAGCACCTGATAAAAATACGTCGGCGTCTGATTCAAAATGGTGACTTGGTTGTCTTTCAACAACTCCAGGAAAGCTGCTGGGCTCTTGGCTGTGAGAGATGGAACAATCACCAATTTCCCTCCATAAAGAAGCGCTCCGTACATCTCCCAAACGGAGAAATCGAAGCAGAATGAATGGAACAGCGTCCACGTATCCTGAGAGTTGAAGTCAAATAAATTTTTATCGTTAAAGAGCAGTCGAACTACGTTTTTGTGTTCAATCAGCGTGCCCTTCGGCTTGCCGGTCGTACCCGACGTGTAGATAACATAGGCCAGATGGCTTGGTCCCGAAATACTCTCCAGATTGGAAGCATCTCCTGTATACGTTGCAGCTTCGTCCAGACTCACAAGCTTTCCGTCAAAAGCGGTGCTCTCCCATAGATGACTTTGGGTGAGCAACAGACGGACACCTGAATCCTCCAGCATATAATGGATACGCTCTTCGGGATAATCGGGGTCAATTGGTACATAGGCACCACCTGCTTTCAAAATGGCCAACATCCCGATGACCATCTCCAAGGAACGGTCAGCCATAATCCCTACGAGCGTATCTGCTCCTACTCCCTCGGAGCGCAAATATCTCGCAAGCTGGTTAGCCTGCTCGTTTAGAGCTTGGTATGTAATGCTCTGCTCGTCCATCTGAACGGCTACGTGATCTGGCGTGCGCTCGGCTTGTTCCTCGAATAAGCCATGAATGGTCTTCTCACGTGGATAATCGACTGCGGCGCCTTCCGAAAGAGCCAAAATGGACTGCTCTTCTGGTTCACCCAATAAGTTTACCTCTGCAATAGAAAGCTGAGGTGAATGAATGATCTGCTCGGCGATCGTAAGCAACTGGGAAACCATGTCCTTAACTTCACTGCGTTCAAACAGCTCTGTCCGATAATCGACATCCAGTACCAGTTCGCCTTCATCCAGAATCTCCACGATATGAAGCACGAAATCGTTCACTTCATCCCCGCAGAAATCATAATCTGTCAAAATACGCACATCATCCAAATCAACCCAATTGATAAGACGATATTCCATGGAAACGCCAAAAAGCCGCTGAATATCCTTGTTCCCATGCATTTCTCTAAGATCCTGAATTAACTGATTGTATGGATATTTCTGATGCCGCAGGACTGACATCTGATCTCTGGCTACATCCTGCAGGAAGCTCAACACATCTATATCCTTTTTGACGTATGTTCTGGCAGCAGCGGTGCTGACGAACATACCTATCTTTTGCTTCTCTTTTTTGTTCCCTCGGTTAGCGAACGAAGTTCCAATCACCACATCCGGCTGATTCGTCATTTTGTGTATGTAGATATACATCGCACCCATGAAGAACTGGAACAAAGAAATTCTGTTCTGTTGGCAAAATGCTTGCAGCTCGTGATATAGCACTTCTGGTACGGTAAAATGCTCCCGAACGGCGTGGGTGCTTAAAGATAACGGATTATATGACTTCCAACCCGTAAGCTCAGGCAAATCAGAAAATTTATCCAGCCAGTAAGCCTTATCCTTTTGGTATCTGTCAGAAAGTTCGTATGCATTCTCATCTGCAATATATTGAATATACGAGCAATCGTCGCCCAGCTCCGGTTCATTTCCTTGAATTAACTCCATATAAAATGCTGTCAGCTGATTGCCATAGACCACCATTGATATTCCGTCAGAAATAATATGGTGCATCTTGATATTAATCCAATACTCTTCCTCGCTAATCTTCACAATTAAAAACTGGAAGAGCTCAGAATCGAGCAGGGGCAAGGGGTTTCTTTTGTGTTGCTCAAGTAAGGCTTCCACCTCAGATACACTTTCATAGTGACTAAGATCCAGGCACTCCAACTGTCTCTCTTCATAAGGAACAACGTACTGCTGAGGCACTCCATCCACTGAGGTAATACGGATGCGGAACGCATCATACTGTTTGATAATCAAATTAATGGACTGCATAAAGGCAGCAATATTGATATGCCCTTTCATCTTAGCTGTACCGGAAAGCTGTGACACTGACGTATCTGGGTAGAGTAATTCGGTATACCATATACGCTTCTGCGCATTTGTTAAATCATATAACTGCATGTCATTCATCTCATTCACTCCTATTCCATGATGTGAATATCCTCCCGCTGCACCTGGCAGTCAGGAGGACAAAAGGACAGTTTAACGTGCGCTTCCACCCCGTCATTGATCCAGTGAAACAATTTCTTCCGCCTCAACCACCAATCGATCCCCTACGGAAGCCCGACCGCTTCCGAGAATATAGCCCCGCCGACGCTTGATCACTTCAAAATAGAGATCAATTCGGTCTCCAGGCTTGGCCAAGCTGTGGAATCGAATTCCATTGAGGTTAGTCAGGTATGAAATGCCTTTTTTATCAATCGCAGCGAATGCCGCTAATTGTGCAAGCGACTCCACAATCAACATAGGAGGCATGTATGGGTTAGTGTCAGTAATGAACCACTCACTCCAGGTGACAAGCTTGTATCCCTTCGCCCATTGCGACGTTTCGTACCCGGTCACGCCATCCAACAGAAGAAATGGGTACCGATGCGGAAGCACATCCGGGATATGGATTAGCTCTTCGCTCACAGGCTTATTCCCCTTCCCACTTGCGAACAGCAAGGCAGACGTTGTGCCCTCCGAAACCAAATGAATTGCTAATCGCCGCGCGGACCTCGCGTTCCTGATATACATGCGGCACAAAATTCAATTCAGGAGCCTCAGGATTGTCGCAATTGAGTGTCGGTGGTACTTTGCTGTGAATCATACTCTGCACAGTCGCAATTAATTCGACTGCCCCTGCACCGCCCATTAAATGACCAGTCATGGATTTAATAGACGATATCGCCAAACGGGGGGCATGCTCCCCGAATACTTTTTGAATAGCATTAATCTCCATACGATCATTAAATGGCGTACTCGTACCGTGGGCATTGACGTAGTCGATTTCCTGCGGTGTTAAGCCGCCATCCTGCAGTGCGATATTGATCGCTTCTGCCGGGCCGGAGCCAGAGGGATCTGGAGCCGTGATATGATACGCATCAGTTGTGCATCCGTAACCCACAACTTCGGCCAGAATGGTGGCTCCGCGGTTCAAAGCATACTCCAATTCCTCCAGCACCAAGACTCCTGCTCCTCCACCGATGACGAATCCATCGCGATCCACATCAAACGGACGACTAGCCTTCTGTGGCTCTTCATTACGTCTGGAGAGAGCATGGATATTCGCAAAAGATGCCAGATCAAGCTGACTAAAATTGGCTTCTGCTCCACCAGCAACCACGACATCAGCCGTGCCGTACTGGATCGTACGTAATGCCTCACCAATGGCATTACTTCCTGTGGCACAAGCCGTAACCACAGCAAAAGAAGGCCCCTTGGCTCCAATAGCAATGGAGATTTCACCAGGTGCTGAATTAATCATCATCGAGGAAACAAAATAAGGAGAAACTCTTTTGGGACCAAGCTTTGTTAATTTCCCATAGTTCTCCTCTATAACGTCGAGGCCGCCTGCTCCAGAGCCGACAATAACTCCCACGCGACTTGCATTCCGCTCATCAATCACTAGTTTTGATTGCTCCACTGCCTGCCGGGCAGCCGCCAAAGCAAACTGAGTGAACTGTGCGACTTTATTAGCTTCCTTCTTGCTCATATATTGCAATGGGTCAAAGCCCGTAACCTGTGCACCGATCTTTGTCGGAATGTCCGCTGTATCGAAAGCAGTGACAGGTCCGATTCCACTTTTTCCTTCCAACAGTGAATTCCAGAAATCCGTAAGATTAAGCCCGACCGGCGTTACGACTCCCTGTCCAGTCACTACAACACGTCTTCTCACTGTATCCACGTCCTTCATTGAAATTAATTCTTAGAAGCCTGTTGCTCGTAGAGAGGAAAGTCGCCATACACATGACTGATTTTTTCATGCACATCCGCAAGATCAGCATATACCTCGACGACCACAAGCTTGTTCTCCTGATACTTTTGCCAAGCAAGCTGAAGCTGTTCGCGTGCCTCTCCCTTACTCCGAATTGCAAGGCTTTCCACAAACTCGTACTGAGGAATTTGAATTCCTGTCTTAGCCGCCTCAGAAACAAACGGGAGGGACTGCCCTGTGAGATGCTTATAATTCATCTGATTCTGTAACCAACCATACCCACCATTATTGAGTACGAGATAGATTAACGGTATTTGATACTCCACCGCCGTCATAAAATCCGAACAAAAGAGATTGAACGCCCCGTCACCTACGAGTGCTACTACTGGACGTTGTGTTGCCACGCTTGCTCCCAGAGCAGCAGCCGCACCGAATCCAAGACTCGTTTGATCACTAGGAACAATCGAAAGAGAGCCTTGGGCAAAACGAAAATATGGATAAAAATAGGACCACATATCCTGCAATCCATTCTCTTGAAGAAGCACCAGATTTTCAGGGAACTCCGTCTGAATCATGTCCAACAGCTCAGGAACGTGGATTCCAGGGGTCTTTTTCAGCTCTTCCAAATAAATAGCCCTGTGAGAAAAAGCCTCCTGTTTACAGCTCCTAATCGTTTCAAGCCACACTCCATCAGGCTCCTGGCTGCGCCGTTCAAGCCACTGCTCCACCGCTGCATATCCATCACCAAGCACCTTGATACCCCTGTACTCGTGTGCAAAATCCTCTAGATTTACATTGACTTGAATCAAAGGTGTATCCTGTAGCAAAATATCCCACTCAAAAGTAGCCGTTTCTTCCAATCGACTGCCCAGTGTGATTACCACATCAGATTCCTTCCAGATTTGTCTTAGACTAAGATCTGTATAGAGTCCCGCAACACCACAGAAGAGTTCGTGGTCTTCATCAACTACACCCCGTCCCGAGGCGGTTGCGAACAAGGCCGCTCCATGTTGGTTAGCAAACCGCTCAATCACATCACCTGTACCTGACTTCATTCCGCCTCCGACTAGAATGAGTGGCCTGCGGGCGTTCTCAATAATTCCCCACGATGCATCCAACTCCCGACGAGACGGAGAGCACGACAGCTTTTCTGGTGGGGTAAACTGAAGCCCTGTTGGCATAGGCTGGTCCATCAGATTTTCAGGGAGTTCGATATAGACAGGACCCGGTGCTCCATTGATAGCCAAAAAGGCAGCCCGCTCCATCGCCCATACAAGCCGATCCGCATGCTCGACACGATAAGCCCACTTTACGAGCGGCTTCACGAGTGAGATTTGATCCGCTTCCTGAAAGGATCGGGTACCCAGCTTGTCTCCGCCAGTGCCAAGCGCCAGAAGCAGGAGCGGAGCGCCCAGGTTTTTGGCTTCCAGCAGCCCTGTGAGTGTATTACTGAGCGCAGGGCCTTTCCCCACAACACACACAGACATCTGGTTGGTGGTGAGCGCATAACCTGCTGCCATGAACACAGCATTGCGTTGATCTTTGCACAGGATAAAATCCATACCGGATGAGGGGAGTGACGATACGATTTTGAGATCATCACTTGGTAATCCAAAGAGATGCTGAACCCCAGCCGATTTTAAGTAGCCAATGATGGCATCCCAGGGAAAGAAGCTCGCAGTCATACCAAACTCCTCTTTTCCGACAAATATTCTGCGACAATTTCTGAAATCAAGATCGGCTTCGAAATGAGCTTGAAATCGTAAAAAATATAGTTCGACATCGTGCCGTATCCACCAAAAGGCTTATTACCTTGATCCACATCCTCAAGCGTCTGATTAATGGTCAGCGTGTGCTTCTTTCGCAGAACGTCAGTCAGGTGCTCCGATCCGTATAAGCTGCAACCCATTGCACGTTCACTGAAATAACTGGAGGAAATACGCTTGATCAATTGCTCGTCGTCTTGGTAGCTAACTACATTGAAGACTGGCGAAAAATACTCAATAATCTCCAGATTCTGATCCAATTCACTATATACAACCGTTGGCTCCATCTTTTTTGTACGGAAATCAATGCCGCCGCCGTAAATAATAAACTTATCGTTCGTGTTGAAATATTCGGAAACCGAATATAGCGTGTCTTTATAGAATATAGGGGTATAGTTTGCGTTCGGATCATCATTGGCTCCAAACACGAGTTGGTCAAGCTGTTGAATCAGCAGATCTTTGAAATGCTCACTCACATCTTGATGTACCAGAATGATGTCGGGGCCTAGGCAGTCTTGTCCAGAGTTGAACAATCTCATTCGGATCACATCGGTAACCGCCAGCTCCAGATCTGCATCAGGTCCGATGATGAAAGGATTCAGTCCTTGTCCGTAAAAAATGTAGAGCTGATCTTTTCGAATCTGTTTTTTGATCTTCTCTGCATTGGTATAGCTTCCGGTGAACACCACAATATCAGCTGGCATCACGGAATTCTCCATGAACACCTTCTGGCTAACTTTACGAATATAGATGGGTAATCCATGCACAGCCTGAAGCTTTTCATGCAGCATGTTGACGTACTCGTTTACGTGAGAAGAAGGGCGAAAGTCTATATTTTCAACGTACAGGGACGGAATCAAGAGGTATAATGCATAGGAGTACAAAATGACGTTGGAAGGCATAAATACAGCCATAGATCGTTGCCAGCTTGGCTGATAGGTCTGCACTTCTTGCAGAGCACCTTGAAGTGTGAGGATCGTGGAGTCAATTTCTGCATTGGCAGCCCGATAGGATGAAAATTGTGTGAGAATATCCATCACTTCCTGCCGATTTTCAATCAAATAATTGAGGCATTTCAGAATAGATTCATGCCTTTTCAGAAACAGTGTGTTTTCTGCCAGTTCTGGATTTATACTCATGGCACATTCTCCCTTTCCTGTATGCAGTTTTGGTATATATCTTGTTATGCTTTGCGAGAAGCAGCTTTCTCTAGAGCAACACGCTCCATCTCCAGACGATCTACTTTTCCATTGCGATTTAAAGGAAAATGATCGAGCGGAAGCAAAAGATCGGGAAACATGTATGAAGGGAGTACCTGACTCATCTCTTTGCGGAGCACAGGCACGACCTGTGAGGAATCACTTTCGATGAATGCGACAAGCAATGTCCCTTTAGCCTCATCCTCCAAGGTAATCACGCAGGATCGGTAGCCTAGCGAACCAATTCGGTCCTCGATATAGACTGGAGAGACCATATAGCCCATCCGGTTAACCGTCTTACCGCTACGACCAATGACATACAGCATTCCGTCATCCAGATAGCCCAGGTCCCCCGTCTTGAACCAGCCGTCCTGTAGAACGGATTGCGTCAGGTCTGGACGATTTAGATAACCTTCCATGCATCCAGCACTGCGTATCCACACTTCGCCTACGATACCGTCCGCCTGCTGGTTGCCTGTAGAATCTAGTATTTTCAGATCCACACCAGGTAATGGTAGGCCACAACCTTTCGGACACTCTAGCGTCCCCAGCGTAACGTTGCCCAGTTCAGAAAGGCCGTAACCATTCAGCAGGGGCTGTCCAAATATGTTGTTAAATTTCTCTTCAAGGTCCTGGGTAAGTGGGGAACCGCCTACGCACCACATGCGCACCGGAGCTTCCTTGACCATTTCCAGTTGTTCGGGTTTTCGGTTCAGCATACGCAACAAGGTGTAAAAAGCAGAGGGGTTAGCGTCTACGACCGTCGCCCGGTCTTTCGTAATACTTGCAATGACGCTCCAGAGGTTTTTTGGATTGCAGATGATGAGAGAACATGAAGTTAACCACCAGGAGAAGATAAGTGAGATTCCATAAAAATGAGAAAAAGGCACAACGGGGAGCATATGGTCAGACGGTAGGTAGTTCATGGCGTGTATGGAATGCCTGATATTCTCCATAAAAGCTGAACCAGCTTTCACGATTCCCTTGGGTTTGCCAGTCGTACCTGAAGAATACAGAATGAGCGCATCTGACCTCTCGCACCACTTGCTAAAGTCGAGGGCTTCAAGCTTTGGCTCTCCCACCCAATCCGGGTGTACTGCTTCTTCTTGAATCAGATCTTGAATCAGAATAACGAGAGCATGAGGAAGTTCTAAATCGGAATCCGTAAGGATGCAACAGGCACCCGCTTCATCATAGATTTGGGCCACCTCATCGAGCACAGTCTGCTCGTCCACCACAGTCACCGAAACAGCAATATTGCACAGGGAGAACAGAGACACAACAAACCAATAGGAATTGGCCGCTTTCAGAATCACTCTACCGTCTTCGGGAATTCCTCTGAGCGTCAACATCCGGGAGAAGATCGTAACGTCTCGCTCCAGGCGCTCCCTAGTCATAACTCCTTCAGGTGAGATAATACGGCAATCCATATGCGTAATAAGCACAACGTTCCCTCCTTACATCCCCGTAATATGGTATCCAGCATCTACATGGATAACTTCACCCGTAATGCCTCTCGATAAATGGGAAAATAGGAATAACGCCGTATCTCCGACTTCCGACGTATCAACCGTCTTGCGTAGGGGCGTAGTTTCTTCAATATGTTTGAGCATTGTGTTAAAATCTTTAATGCCATAGGCAGCCAAGGTCCGTATCGGACCAGCGGAAATCGCATTTACACGAATGCCATATGTGCCCAGATCATTCGACAGATAGCGCATGCTGGCTTCCAGTGAAGCCTTCGCTACACCCATAACGTTGTAATTTTTGATCGCTCGTTCTGCGCCAATATACGTCATGGTGACGATACTTCCACCCTCTGTCATCAGTGGGTATACTCGACGGGATACAGCAGCCAGAGAATAGGCACTGATTTCTTGTGCAACGGCGAATCCCTCGCGAGAAGTGTCAACGAACAAGCCATCCAAGTCCTCAGCCTTAGCATAGGCGACACTGTGAAAATAACCATGCAATACGCCTACTTTTTCTTTTAGAAAATCCGCCAATGCATCAAGCTCTTCATTGCTTTGTACATTACAAGGACAGACCAGTGCTCCCGGAATGGTTTCAACGAGCTTTAGTACCCGCTCTGCAACCCTCTCATTTTCGTAAGTAAAAATGAGCTGTGCCCCTTCAGCAGCTAAAGATTGAGCTGTCCCCCAGGCAATACTCCTGTTATTAGCCACGCCCATAATCAAAATGTTCTTACCGCTCAGTAGTACTGCCACAGAAACCACCTTTCTTTTTTACATTTTTAAACAAAATAACAACTTAATTGCGTATGCCTACATTTATAGACATATGTAATCTTTCCTGGAATATTATCGCGTTAATTGCCAAACTTGGATAGGCGACGTTTTAGGCAAATCACAAAATTTATTTTAAAATTTGTGTAACACATCGTGTATGCTGTCTGTCATCTCACAAGAAATAGTTGTGTTGCTTCTGTTGGTCTGTGTTCAAATCGAAAGGAATACATGTATGTGAAAAAAGGTAGCGAGGCAAAAACAAGGTGACTGTCAAAGCGAGTTAAACATAAAATCCGCATATTTTTGTAAATATTTACATTCCGATGACAGAATCACCCACCTACCGGAAGTAACCACTTCATTTTCACCAACAATGACTCTTCCGATTTGAACATCCTGAGTGACCAGCCAGATATCATCTAAGTGTAAGCCTTAACCTTTATAGACTACGCTTTTGTTTTTTGGGAGCTAAAGTATAGCTAAAGGAGACAACAAAGTCGATTGCCAGAACGATTGCCCATGTTTGCATAATGCCCTCCAAAGACATCGTACGCTGAGGATCATCAACATACACAATGATGGCGAGCAACAAAGCATTACCTATAGCCCAACCCAAAAGGTGAAGCAACCAACCTATCCGTTCCTCTTTTGCATGAGCAGCACCATACTTGCGTTCAGGCTTGGGTCCCTTACCAAACCAATGGGAGAACCGTACATCCGCCCACTTAATTAACCTATGACCAAATGCTACTGTAATACCAAAATAACAGGCCGCCAAGCCAGTAGCAGTCGTAATCTCCATGCCACTTTTCACCGTGATGAACACCGCAATCAGTAACAAGATATCAATAATGGGGGTAAATAGTAAAAGAAGACCGCCTAACTTCTTCAAGCCAAACATATACCTTGCGATCAAGCCTGCAACAACAAAAACCCAAAATAAAACTTCAGCACTAATAATAAATAAATACATAATAGATGATTCCTTTCAAATTAGAAATTGGTATTTACCTCAACTATCCCCCTTTCATGCCCACTATCATACAATATTATACATAATATTCCTAGTATTTTGTCTATAATTACATAAAAGGAAACAAATAGCCGTTTTTTTCTGCGAAAAACAGTATCTGTTCAGAACATTTCGTTTTGTTCTCAAAATGGGCATTTTACATGATATGCTACCCATAAAGAATTATGATGATCTGAAATGAAAAAAGATGTACCTATGCTGATCAGCACGGGTACATCTTTTCTACAGATACACTATCCAATTACAATATGTCCTTCGGGACGACGGTACAATGTCTTGGTCGAGCGTGGACGAATGGCATAGGCAATCGTAAGAGGACCAATCCGACCAATAAACATGGTCACACAAATAATCAGCTTGCCTGCATCAGACAATCCTGGCGTTACTCCTACGGACAAGCCTACCGTTCCGATTGCGGAAGCAGCCTCAAATGCAAGGGAGAGAAATGGGGCATCCTCTGTCATTAGGAGCAGTACAACCACAATCGAGAATATAAATAGGGCCAGTACAATAATGGTCAGCGCCCGCATCATGATATCGTTAGGGACCCTGTGGCGGAAAAACACAATTTCCTTCTGTCCTCGCATGACGGCGATTAGCGCACCTACCATAAGCAGGAACGTAGTCGTTTTAATTCCTCCTCCCGTGGAGCCCGGAGAAGCACCGATAATCATCAGCAACATAATAAAAAACTGACTTGCCTGTCTTAACCCACTGATATCGACTGTGCTCGTACCTGATGATCTCGTGGAGACCGATTGAAAGACCGCTCCATATACTTTGCCCTCCCAGTTCAACGCGCCCAAGGTTCGTGTATTGGTAAACTCAAATATAAATATAACCAGCGCACCAATCACAATGAGCACTCCCGACACGCTAAGCACCATTTTGGAGTGTAGAGACAGTCTTCGGGTACGGCGAAAATCGAACAAATCACTAAGTACAAGGAAACCCAAGCCTCCAGATATAACGAGCACAGATGCAATCATATTGAAAACAAAATCTCCAGCGTACTGTTGGAAGCTAGTCCCAAACAGATCGAATCCCCCATTATTAAAGAGGGATACGGAATGGAATATTCCATAATAGATCGCTTGTCCGACAGGCATCTCTCGCATCCACCGCAAAGCCAAGACGACGGCAGCTATCGCCTCAATGGTAAAAGAAAAGATCAGCACCTTGCGAATAATACGCACGATCCCTTCCATGCTATCGGCATTAATAGCCTCCTTAAGCAGCAACCGATCCTTTAACGATAATCGCCGCCCCAACAACAGCGCAAACAAGGTCGCTAAGGTCATAAACCCCAGACCGCCTAGCTGCATCAGCACCAAAATGACAGTTTCGCCAAACATCGTATACGTTGAATCGACGTCAACAACGACCAGTCCTGTGACACAAGCGGCTGAGACGGACGTAAAAAGCGAATCAATCCAATGCGGAGCATGACCACTATGATTGGCAACAGGAAGCATCAGTAGCAAAGTACCCAATGCAATAATCAATAAATATCCGATGACCAATATAAAAGGAGGCGATGCAAACCGACTAAGCTTGACGCTGCGTTTCATTAGAGTATTCTCTCCATCCGTTCTTATGAAAAAGAGGAACAAGACACGGGAAGCCCGGCTGATCCTCTATATTCATAATGTTATGTTATTCTACTGTTGGTTACGCATATGCGGGAAAAGCAGCACATCGCGAATGGAAGGCGCATCTGTCAGCAACATAACCAAACGATCGATGCCGATGCCCAGTCCACCTGTTGGTGGCATCCCGTATTCCAAGGCGCGGATAAAGTCATCATCCATTTCATGCGCCTCGTCGTTACCGTGCTCACGTTCCAGCAATTGTGCTTCAAAACGTTGGCGCTGGTCGATTGGATCATTCAGCTCAGTGAACGCATTCGCATGCTCACGAGCAACCACGAACAGCTCGAAGCGATCCGTAAACCGCGGATCTTGTTCGTTTTTCTTGGCCAACGGTGAGATTTCAACCGGATGTCCAGTAATAAAGGTCGGTTGAATAAGCGTTTCCTCTACGAACTGCTCAAAGAATGCATTCAGGATATGGCCAAATGTCATATGCGGTTCAACCGAAACTTTATGCTCTTTCGCAAGACGATGAGCTTCTTCATTACTCATCTGCACGCTAAAGTCTACGCCTGTTACTTCTTTAACAGCATCAACCATGGAGACTCTGCGCCATTGCGGCGTCAGATCCACTTCCTGGCCTTGATATTGAATGTGCTGTGTGCCCAGTACTTCCTGCGCAATATGTGCAACCATGTTTTCCGTCAATTGCATGATATCTTTATAATCAGCATACGCTTCATACAGCTCAATCATCGTAAACTCAGGGTTATGGCGGGTCGAAATACCTTCATTACGGTACACACGACCGATCTCATATACTTTCTCCATTCCGCCGACAATTAGTCGTTTCAAATGGAGTTCAATAGCAATACGCATATAAAGCTGCATGTCTAATGCATTATGGTGCGTAACAAATGGCTTCGCTGCCGCCCCGCCAGCAATAGAATGCAATGTTGGAGTTTCAACTTCCAAATAGCCGAGCGAATCGAGATAACGACGCATGGATTGAATAATACGGGACCGTGTAATGAACGTTTTTTGTACTTCAGGGTTCATAACCAAATCGACATACCGCTGACGGTAACGCAATTCAACATCCTTCAGGCCATGATATTTCTCTGGTAATGGATACAAGGATTTGGACAAGACCTCAATATCCAGCACTTTGATTGTCGTTTCGCCTGTTTTGGTTTTAAAGAGCACACCCTTAACACCAACAATATCGCCCAGATCCAAAATACCAAATGCTTTATATTTGGATTCAGGTACCGTGTCTTGACGAACATAAATTTGAATACGTCCGCTAAGATCCTGTATATGAGCAAAGCTGGCTTTCCCCATCACACGTTTAGCCATAATACGGCCTGCTATGCTAACTTCAATATTCTTTTCTTCCAGTTCTTCCTTAGTCAAACTGTCATACTTGCTCAGTAGTACGCCCGCTTCAGCCGTGCGTATGTATTTGCGTCCAAAGGGATCAATGCCCAATGAGCGAAGCTCGTCCAATTTGGCACGGCGAATTTGCAATAGTTCACTTAATTCCTCGCGATTTTCTTGTGATTCCTGGTTAGTAGTTTCATCCGACATGGTGCTAAATCAGCTCCTTCAATATGAATAGACGGGCCGGGGTCCGTCCGGGTGTAGAGAAAAAAAGCTTCCACAAGGAAGCTTTTACACTAAATTCCAAAGTCCGTGTCTTATTTCTTGATATCCACGATTTTATATTGAATAACGCCTGCTGGAACGGTGACATCCACAACAGTTCCCTTTTTCTTACCGAGAATTGCCTTGCCAACCGGACTTTCATTCGAAATCTTGTTTTGTAGCGGGTCAGATTCGGCTGAACCTACGATAGCATACTCTGTAATATCTCCGAATTCCAAATCTTCAACGGTCACAGTTGCGCCTACTCCCACAACATCGGTGTCAATTTCATCACTATTGATAATGCGGGCATTGCGTAGCATCTTTTCCAACGTAATTACACGGCCTTCAATAAAGGCCTGCTCATTCTTCGCATCCTCATATTCGGAGTTTTCACTAATATCTCCGTATCCGATGGCTACCTTAATCCGTTCAGCCACTTCGCGGCGTTTGACAGACTTTAAGTTCTCAAGCTCATCTTCGAGCTTTCTAAGACCTTCCTGTGTCAGAATGACTTCTTTATCGCTCATCTTAACCGATTCTCCTGTCATGGGAAAAGTTTAAAAGTGCATCGGAATGCACGCTTTCAAAACATAATATGCCACTCTGAGGGAATGAGAACATTTCCTGCTGTTGTCTTGAGAGCTGCACACAATTTGTAGCATACATCAAGATTTTATACTGAACGATTATAGGGCAAGCAATTGGAAAAGTCAATCGCGTGCACAGGCCGGAACAGCTTCCTTATTGCGCAACAGCAGCAGGAGAAGCAGCACTTGTAAAAGGCTCATCGTTATCTACCATGTGCAATTGAGATACAAATTGATCCAAAATGCGTACCATATCGTCGCGCTTTGTTTCTTCCATAATGACATCCTTAATACGTGCCGAACCTTTAAACCCTTTGAGGTACCAAGCCAGATGCTTACGCATTTCACGGACAGCTACTGCTTCACCCTTCAATGCAACCAGACGATCCATATGCAGAATGGCAATACGAATTTTTTCTTCCGGTGAAGGATCGGGCAACAGCTCGCCCGTTTGCAGGTACTCAATCGTACGGTAGAGCATCCACGGATTCCCCAGAGCACCACGTCCGATCATAACGCCATCACAATTGGTCAAATCCAGCATACGGCGGGCATCTTCCGGTGATGCCACATCACCGTTTCCAATTACAGGAATGGAAACTGCTTCTTTAACTTCTTTTATAATATCCCAATTCGCATGTCCCGTATACAGTTGCTCCCGTGTACGGCCATGCACGCTAACGGCCTGACCTCCGGCACGTTCAACAGCGCGAGCGTTCTCTACGGCATAAATATGCTCGCTATCCCAACCAATACGCATTTTGACGGTAACCGGCTTGCTTACCGATTCCACTACCGCCGATACCATCTCATAAATCTTGTTTGGATCAAGCAGCCAACGAGCGCCTGCATCACATTTGGTCACTTTGGGAACCGGGCAGCCCATATTGATGTCAATAATATCTGCATTCGTCTCCTGGTCTACGACTTTCGCAGCTTCCACCAAAGATTTGCGGTCGCCTCCAAAAATTTGCAAGCTAAGCGGCTTCTCGCGCTCATCTACAAACAGCATCTCACGTGTACGCTTGTTGCCGTGAATGATGGCCTTATCACTAACCATCTCTGCACATACCAAGCCTGTACCGAATTCCTTGGCGATCAAGCGAAAAGCAGGATTGCACACGCCTGCCATGGGTGCCAAGACGACTTGGTTTTTCATTTCAATATCGCCGATTTTCAACATATCTGTTCACCCCTTTATTCCTTCTTTTATATCGTATACTTATCGTCAATCCGTCAATTCCCGGACTTCAATCTCTAGCGTTTGGGCGATGATGTTCAGCATGTCTGGGTCTACTGTACGATTGCCTCGCTCCACAGCACCTAATACAGTCAAAGATATACCAGTACGTTCTGCCAACTCCTGCTGTGTGAACCCTTTTAGCTTCCGAAAGGCGCGGAGTCGTTGCGCCAGCTGCATGTTTTCCAAAGCTGTATGCCGTCCTTTCCATCCACAGAATTCAATGCAGTATGCACGATACTGTACAGACCGGACGGATCTTTGTTCGGAACGATGTCAGCCAAAGGAACCAGCACAAAAGCACGCTCCAACATACGAGGGTGGGGAAGCTCCAAATCCGGTGTAGCCAGTTGTGCCGCTTCCATCCATAACAAGTCCAGATCAATGGTTCGTGGACCATTAGGAATATGTCTTACTCTCCCCAGACGACTCTCCACCTCCAGCATATATACTAGAAGCTCCTCTGGAGCAAGTGTTGTCGATACGGCTACCGTCATGTTCAAAAAAGAAGGTTGATCCAGATACCCAACAGGCTCTGTTTCGTACAGGCTGGAGCAACGCAGCACCCGTATACCCGGATGTTCGTCCAGCGCCGTAATGGCTTCATACAGGGTATGCTCGCGCTCCCCCAAATTAGCCCCTAAAGCAATATAAGCCTCTGATGCCTCAGAGGTCGAATGTGCATTCATGTATCGTTCCTACTTTCTTGCGCGATAAAGCTCAACCGTCACGCCTTGAAAATGAATATCAAACGGCGGATGCGGCTTCGTGACTTTGACAGTCAGTGCATTGACACTAGTATAAGTGTCCAGTAGGGAAGATGCAATACGTTCGCCCAAAGCTTCAATCAATTGGTAAGATTCCTTTTCTACAATATCTTTAACGGTGTAATGCACCTCGGCGTAATTAACCGTTTTGTCCAAAGCATCCTGCTCACCCGCTTCACGCAGATCAAGCTCCAGTTCCAAATCAATATAGAAACGCTGTCCCAGCTTTCGCTCCTCTGGAAAAACGCCATGATATCCGTAATACTCCATACGATGCAAAACCATTTTATCCATCGTGGTAGACCCCCTGTTTTTATTAGATTTTTCTAAATAGGCTCAACCACCATAACTCAGTGCATTTTTAGACCCGTACACCATCGCATCACACATACGTACGGTGCGCTTGATTTGTGCCACATCATGTACACGCACAATCTGGCACCCTTGAGCAATGCCAAAAGCAACAGTAGCCGCCGTGCCCTCCACCACATCATTCACAGGCAAATCGAGTGCTGTACGAATAAATCTTTTGCGTGACGTAGCCAATAACAGTGGGAAGCCTAGCTGACTCAATGTATCGAGAGAAGTCATGGCATGGATATTTTCATCATAATCCTTGGCAAAACCGATGCCTGGGTCTAAAATGATCTGTTCCTCACGTACCCCCGCATCCAGCGCTAATCGGATACTCTCTTTTAAATCAGACAGCATATCAGAAACCAAATCACTATAATTACGATCATGACGATTATGCATCAAAATGACCGGGCAATCGAATTCCGAAGCTACACGTGCCATATCGGGGTCTGCCTTAAACCCCCACACATCATTAATGATATGTGCACCAGCTTCAAGCGCCTGCCTGGCTACTTCGGCTTTGTAAGTATCTACAGATAACGGAATGTGCGGTGCAATACGATGGATGGCTTGGACGACCGGAATGACCCGTGCCAGCTCCTCTTCCACACCTACCGGATCATGACCCGGACGGGTAGACTCCCCGCCAATGTCAATGATATCGGCTCCATCTTCCACTAGCTTCAATGCATGTAAAACAGCAATCTCGGGACTATAATGTAATCCTCCATCGGAAAATGAATCCGGGGTCACATTCAGTATACCCATGATCTGTGTGGAATGTCCGAGCGTAAGCTTGGCATCGCCCATTCGGTAACTACGTTGATAAAGGGTCGGTATGTTCACTTGATCCCTGCTTTCTGTCTATAATCGTGCAACAGCAAAGCTGTTATGGACCGGGTTTGTGTCAAGGGAACCGATACATGGTTCGTTGCTCCACCCGGCTCCAACAACAAATCCACGGGCCGTATTTCTTGTATAGAGTTGGTCATAAAAATTTCATCAGCCTGTTTCAGCTCGTCCCAGCGGTACAAACCTTGCTCACAAGGAATGTCTCGCAGATGCGCCAGCTCCAAAATGAATTCACGCGTAATGCCTGGCAGAATTCCTGTGGACAAGTCAGGGGTATACAGCGTATTATTCCGCACAAAAAACAGATTGCTGACCATTCCCTCCGCCAGAAAACCATCCGCCGTAAGCATCATTCCTTCAGCCTTATAACAGACAGCCTCGGCATACTGCTGAAGTTCCCGCTTTGCAAGAATATTATTCATATAATGGAGCGACTTTAAACGAACCTCACCCTCTGGAGTGTTTCTGGGGGTTCGCAACAACTGAAGCGCCGATGGGGAAATGGATTGCCCGGTTTGTGTATTGGTAGAGGGCAACGGTTTCGCAAACAAAATATGGTTGGGGCGCGTATAGTCCCCCGTCGGCAATCCTAGCACCTCTTCGCCCGCTGATACGGTGTAACGAACATAGGCTTCATCCAGTCCATTCGCCACCATCAGATGTTGGATGTGTCTCGTAAGCTGCTCCTCATCCGGTTGAAAAGGAATGCCGAGCATTCGGCAACCTTCCTGCAGTCGATGCAGATGCCGATCCAGTAAAAATGGAACACCCTTGTAGGTGCGGAATGTTTCAAACAAGCCCATTCCGTATAAAAAGCCGTGATCACTTACGTGAATCACGGCTTTTGCGGCTTCCGTGAGGACGCCGTTGACTCCGATATATTTCATCAATCAGACGCCTACCTTGCGTTTTAGGAAATTGCGTAATAGTTGATGCCCGTAATCCGTAATAATGGATTCTGGATGGAACTGAACTCCTTCTACGGCAAATTCTTTATGCCGCAAACCCATAATTTCACCTTCCGCGGTTTCTGCGGTAATCTCTAGACACTCAGGCAGACTCTCGCGTTCCACCAGCAATGAGTGATACCGGGTTGCTGTAAACGGAGAAGGCAAGCCTTCAAATACCGACGTATTGTGATGAAGAATCGGTGATGTTTTACCGTGCATGAGTCGTTCAGCCCGGATAACCTTACCGCCAAAAGCCTGTCCGATAGCCTGGTGGCCGAGGCAAACGCCAAAAATCGGAATGCGACCTTTAAAATGGCTGATCACATCCAGTGATATCCCCGCCTCATTCGGCGTGCATGGACCCGGCGAGATCAAAATATGCTCTGGTGCCAGCTCTTCTATGCCTTTCACATCAATCTCATCGTTCCGTTTTACGGTTACTTCTTCGCCAAGTTCACCCAAATATTGAACAAGATTGTACGTAAACGAATCATAATTATCAATCACCAAAATCATACGACTCACCCTCCTGTGATACCGCTTCTGCTCAAAGCAGCTTCTTCTTCACCACATTGTACCGCCTTCATGACAGCTCTGGCCTTGTTCCGACATTCCCGATATTCCCTGTACGGGTCTGAATCAATGACGATCCCCGCACCTGTCTGTAAATAGGCAGTGCTGCCTTTAACAGCTAGTGTTCTTATTATAATATTTAATTCCATATTGCCGTTATAGTCAATCCATCCAAGAGACCCTGTATAAGGACCCCGGCGAACGGGCTCTAATTCTTCAATAATTTCCATGGTGCGCACCTTGGGTGCCCCGGTAATGGTTCCACCTGGAAAGGTAGCAGCAATTACATCTATAGCTGTACGACCCTGGGCTAATTTTCCCTCAACCTGAGATACCAGATGCATAACGTGCGAATAGTATTCGACAGTCAGCAGTTCAGGCACATGCACCGATCCGTATTCAGCAATCCGTCCGATATCGTTACGCTCCAGATCGACGAGCATAATATGCTCGGCGCGTTCTTTTTCGCTTGATAGAAGCTCTGCTGCCATAGCGGCATCTTCATCCGGTGTTAGCCCCCTTCTTCTCGTACCTGCAATAGGTCGGGCGCTCACACGTCCATCCTCCAGCTTCACCAACAATTCTGGCGAGCCACTGACGATCCGTAAATCTGGCATACGCAGCATACCCATATAAGGGGAAGGATTCAGCAGACGAAGCCATTCATATATATTTTCAGGGAGGGCTGTAAGCGCACGTTGCTGACGAATCGACAAGTTAACCTGGAATACATCCCCTTGGGCAATGTATTCCTGCACACGTCTTACGGCATGTTCAAATTCTTGTTGGTTAAATGCCGCTGTCCAACCATCAGATTCTTGATGAGCAGCCTCTAGCCCCTCTTCGGCAAGCCTAGCACAACGACGAGGGTACGCAGGATCAATCTCTCCTGCATTTATGATGTTATTCCACTGAATCAGCATACGTTCTGCACGTTGGGCAGCTTCCGCATAATGCTCGCAAAGTATGGGATTTGGCCCATCCCGTATAACGGGATTGGTCATATCGGTATCACGGCTGACTTTATCGGAATGCGCAGGAGCAGGCATATGAACAGCACAATATATGCAGGATTTTTCGTGATCATAAATCCATAGCTCATTCACCCTCATCCATACATAATCAGGTATGCCCGTATCGTCTGCAGCTTGAGATGGCAAACGCTCCAACGAGCGAGCTACATCGTAACCAAGATAACCCGCAAATCCCCCGGAGAAAAAAGGCATGCCAGGTACACGCGGTGCACGGTAAGGAGCGATCCAGTTGTTCATGACTTTCAAAGGTTGACCATGTATATCTCCATGTTTCCCACTTTGCAAATCGGTCCAAACTGCATGTTCTCCCTTGCCTTCCAATATAGCAACCGGATTTAAAGCCAGATAGGTGTACCTCCCACCTTTAGCGCTCTCCAGCAAAAAGGCATATGGCGACGAATCCTCCCAAGCCTTCCGCCACGATGACGGTAGCCCTCCCACAGGTAATGGGTACTCAGCGATATAGGGAAGTATGTTCCAGCCTTCCTCCTGCCAAACCTGCCACTGCGCCTCCGTCACTCTAGCTGTCGATTTCATCCGTGTGTGCTTCCCCTTCCCTACTTTTCAATAAGTCTACATTCTCTCCTTAAAAAGAAACCCCCACCCCCCTGCAACAGGGAAATGAGGGAATCCTTACGTATAGTATACACAATTACGACATAATTACAGCTCGAAATTGTATAGTGGCGTACTCAGGTAACGTTCTCCATTACTTGGAACAATGACAACGATCCGTTTACCCTTGCCCAATTGCTTAGCAAGTTTCAAAGCCGCATGAACAGCCGCGCCAGATGAAATACCGGACAAAATGCCCTCTTCCTTGGCCACTCTACGTGCTACCTCGAAAGCTTCATCGTTTTCTACATGAATAATTTCATCATAGATATCACGGTTTAAAATTTCAGGAATAAAGTTGGCACCCAGTCCTTGGATCTTGTGGGGTCCTGGCTTACCGCCTGCTAACAACGGGGAAGAGGCAGGCTCTACAGCCACAACTTTAATATCAGGGAATTCTTTCTTAAGCACTTCTCCGGCACCAGAAATGGTTCCGCCAGTGCCTATTCCCGCTATAAAAGCATCCAGAGTTCCGCCAATGGAACGAATGGCTTCCACAATCTCAGGACCGGTCGTTTCACGGTGAATTTTGATATTAGCTTTGTTCTTGAACTGCTCAGCAGCAAAATAATCCGGATTCTCACTCAGCAATTCTTCCATTTTCTTAACGGACCCATTCATGCCTTCTGATCCTGGTGTTAACACAAGCTCGGCTCCATAAGCACGCAACAAATTACGACGCTCTATGCTCATCGTTTCTGGCATAACGATGACTGCCTTATAGCCCTTCGCAGCAGCTACCATAGCCAAGCCGATTCCTGTATTACCGCTTGTTGCTTCAATAATGGTACCGCCTGGCTTAAGCAGACCTTCACGTTCAGCTTCTTCTACCATGCTAATCGCAATACGATCTTTTACACTGGAGCCTGGGTTCTGATATTCCAGTTTCAAATAGATTTCGGCGCTATCTTCCGGTACGATCCGGTTGAGGCGAACGAGGGGTGTTTCTCCGATAAGTTCGGTAATGTTATTAACAACTTTAGCCATGATAATTCCTCCCTGACTGTAGATGATATATTAAAAATTGCGAAATCATATTGTAGATGATTCTTAGTCAATTACTTTAATTTGGTGCCGTTCATTAATTTCCGATAAAAATAGTTGGTTTTATACACTAATCATAACAATCTTCAATTCCAATGTCAATACGAGTGAATAAGCCGCGATGCTGTCAACCCGCGTTATCAGCATCGTGCTTCCTTCAAACCAATATTCTTTCACTACGTTGCAGAGAAGTTTAGGATGCATTCTTTCCAGATAAAATACGCGCTCCATATTTATCACGCAGACCCTTCTCGACCTCTTCCAAAGGAGCGGCTTGTGCAAGCGCAAGAGATCGGCGAATTTGCTGCCGGATCTGCTGCTTATCCGGAGAATTCTTCAACCTTACATCCTGTACATAAATGACAGCATAGCCATCGTTAACAGAGATCGGACCTGCAACATCCCCAGAGCTTAGCTCTCTCGCCGCCTTCATGATCGCCTCCGGTTGCAATGGATCATATTCATCCACCCATCCCAGCTGTCCACTGCTATCTTTGTCGAAAGGCTTACCTGCATGCTCTTGAATCAGCACATCGAAGCTCTCCCCCTGCTTAACCCGATCTAGCAACGCTTCTGCTTCCTCCGCATTATCCACATAAAGAGCTGCCAATTGGATCTGCTTACCGACGGCAAATTCCTCAGGATGCTGCTCCCAATACTCGTCAATCTCCGCTTCCTGAACCTGAATACCCTGCGTGGCTATTTTCTCCAAACCAATCCGGTATTCCGCTTCATTCCGCAAATCAACCGGACCTAAGCCAAACTGTCGCTGCATTTCATCAAAATAGGCATGATCTGAGTCATACCCTTTACTATCCTGCTCCAGCACCTGCTGTAGATCCTCTTGGGTGATCTTGATACCGAGACGCTTGGTTTCAGCCTGCACGGCTTTACGATTCAACATTTGCAACAGCGTATTGGTTCCATATCGCTTTTTCAGTTCCGCTACCCACTGTTCCTCCGATATGCCTTCCTGACCCATCTCCGCCACAGTATGATCGCCGTCATCCTTGCTTACATCACCCGGCTTTGACAGCCCCCGAAGCATGATAAGACCACCCAAGGCGGCGACGCTAACGGTCAGAATAATGACAGCTGTCCATAATCCTTTTTCCCGTGTAATCATCGCTTGCACCGCCCATCCGGTTAGGCTTTGGCTTGATCTAACAGATTTTGCAATTCATCTTTATTAAATTGATAAGCCTCATTACAAAAGTGGCATACGACCTCAGCCTGTCCTTCTTCCTCAATTAACTGCTCTAATTCGCTTTCTCCCAAACTGATCAATGTTTTTTCCACGCGCTCACGTGAACACTCACATTGAAAATGAATATCCAATTCATCGAGAATCCGAACGTCCGGCAGCATCCAGCGCAGCATTTCATCAAGTTCCAACCCTTGATCCAGCAAAGCAGTAACGGGTGGAATGGAGCTGACTGCATTTTCGATCGCAGTAATCTCATCATCATTCAAGCCTGGAAGCAACTGAATAATAAATCCACCGGCCACAATAACCGAGTTATCCGTATCTACCAGCACACCCAAGCCCACCGCTGACGGGGTCTGTTCCGATTTGGCAAAATAATAGGTAAAGTCCTCACCCAGTTCACCGGAAATAATCGGAGTACTGCCGCGATACGGTTCTTTTAACCCCAAATCCTTGATGATATGAATGAACCCCTCTGTACCTACGGCACCCGCTACATCCAGTTTGCCCATACTATTGCTCGGCAAATGCACATGCGGTTCAGTAACATAACCTCGCACTTCCCCTAAAGCATTGGCATCAACGACGATTTGCCCAATCGGTCCATCACCTTTAACTTGAATGGTCAATCGCTCTTTGCCTTTTAGCATAGAACCCATAATAGCACCTGCTGTGAGGGTTCGCCCCAAAGCAGCGGTTGCCGTAGGATGAGTATCATGCCTTCTCCGCAATTCCTCTACCAATTGAGTTGTCCGAACAGCAAAAGCTCTAACCCTTCCATCCATGGCTGTACCACGAATAAGTCGATCTTGCTTAATTTCCATATTGATATCCTCCCCTATTCTCCAGGACAGCTATGCTGCTTATTTTCGTTAGTATGGCTCATCATTGAAGCATAATTTCCTATTATATAAACAACCTGCATCGACAGATCACGCGAATTGTTCAAAAACGTAACATATTTCAGTATAGACGAAAAACGCCGCTAATCCAAACCGATAAGATCATCGGTTGGACTCAGCGGCAGCTTATATCCACTTTTTTTATTCAGCGTTACGTTGGTAAATGATGCGTAATCCTTCGAGCGTCAACATCGGCAACACTTTCTGAATGCTCTCTGTCTCTGATGCGATTAGCTCTGCAAGACCTCCGGTAGCAATAACCGTAGGCTCCACCTGCATTTCTTCCTTAATGCGCCTCACAATGCCATCCACTTGCCCCGCATAACCGAAGATAATCCCAGCTTGCATGGCATGAACCGTATTACGACCAATAACCTTTTTGGGTTTCTCCAACTCGATGCGGGGCAGCTTGGAAGCCCGTTGATACAGTGCCTCCGTCGAAATGCCGATCCCCGGCACAATGACACCGCCCAAGTAGTTTCCCTTATCGTCAATACAATCAAACGTCGTCGCTGTTCCAAAGTCCACCACAACCAGCGGCCCGCCGAACCGTTCGACAGCCGCAACAGCGTTCACAATCCGATCCGCACCTACTTCACGTGGATTCTCATAACGCAGGTTAAGACCAGTCTTGATTCCCGGCCCGACGATTAACGGCGTTTTGCCTATGTATTTATCGCACATTTCTTCTAATACACGGACCAATGGCGGAACGACAGAGGAAATAATCACTCCCTGGATGTCACCCTTTAATACGCCACCCATACTAAAAAGATTATGTATGAGTACGCCGTATTCATCTGCGGTTGCCTGTCTGGAGGTACTGATCCGGTAATGGTGCAACAGCTCCCGCCCTTCGTATATCCCCAGAACAATATTCGTATTGCCTACATCCACTACAAGAATCAATGGGTGTCACCTATCTTTCTTTGCGTTAAGGTCAAGGCTGATATCCAGGTTATGAAAAGAGTATGTCAGCCTGCCTACAGAAATCACATCTACGCCACTCTCAGCCATCTCACTCAATGTATCCAGCGATACATTGCCTGAGGCTTCTGTTTTGACATGTGGTGCCCGTTCCCGAATGAACCGAACGGCTTCCTTCATATCTGGGGCAGACATGTTATCCAGCATAATGATATCCGCCCCAGCTTCCAGGGCTTCCTGAACTTGTTTCATGTTTTCCGTCTCTACTTCAATCGTCATCGTATGCGGTATATTAGCGCGCGCTCGACTCACAGCTTGTTCAATCCCACCTGCGCCCTTAATATGATTATCCTTAATCATAACAGCATCGTACAAGCCAAAGCGATGATTCGAGCCACCGCCTACACGAACAGCATACTTCTCCAGCAGTCGATGTCCCGGTGTTGTTTTACGTGTATCCACCAAGCGAGTGGACAGACCATGCAATTGATCTATAAAAGCCCGAGTCCGCGTGGCAATACCAGACATCCGTTGGAGCAGATTTAACGCCAATCGCTCCCCGGTCAGAATTGCATGGGTACTCCCCGTTACTTCTGCCAAAACGCTCCCCTTTTCAATCCACTGTCCATCGACTACCAGCGGAGTGAACGACAAGGAAGGGTCCACTATCTGAAATACAAGGGCAGCCACGGGTAACCCTGCAACCACGCCGCTCTCCTTGGCATGAATAACAGCCTTGGATTGGTGGCCCTGCTCAATTGTCCAGCGCGTGGTCACATCGCCAGAGCCCGTATCTTCTCGCAGCCAGCTGCGAATTTGTGCCGTCAGTTCTTCCTGATATCCACTAAACTCTCCATAAAGCTCGCTGTTAGATGTCATGAACGTACTCCTCCGTTATCCCTTGCTCACGTCGCTGCTGAACATGCTTTCGCCAGACGCTATCATCTGACTCAGGGAAATCCTCGCGATAATGCGCTCCCCGGCTCTCCTCACGTAGCAGCGCACCATCTGTTACTAATAAAGCACAGGTGAGCAAATTGGCAAATTCGATCTCTTCCCGGCTAGCGATCACAGCCTCAAAAATAGGCATTAGCCCTTGCAACTCATCTAATGCTGCTTGCAGCCCTTCGCCGTGCCGACGAACTCCAGCATAACGAACCATTGCTTCTTGCAGCCTATGCCGCTGCTCCGCAACGGATGAAGCCGGGAACTCTGTACGGTTATCGCTATAAGATATCAACGTATGGCCGACCAGCGGTGGCAATGAATGCAGTCGCTCAATAATCCTGCTGGCGAATACAATAGCTTCAGATAACGAATTGCTCGCCAGACGATTAGCTCCGTGAACACCTGTAGAAGAGGTTTCCCCGCAGGCGAACAAACGCGCAATGGAGCTTTCCCCGTGTAAATTAGTCTGAACACCACCCATCATATAATGGGCAGCAGGCGCAATGGGGATCCAGTCTGTCGTCATATCCAAACCAAATGACAAACATGTCCGGTAAATGGTTGGAAAACGTTGCTTCACCCGCTCAGGTGGCTCATGCGTAATATCCAGGTATACAAACGCAGCTTGGGTGCGTTCCATCTCATGAATGATAGCACGAGCTACGATATCTCTGGGTGCAAGCTCCTGCCGGGAATCATACTTGTCCATGAAGCGTTCTCCGTGAATATTGCGTAACACGGCTCCTTCTCCCCGTACAGCTTCGGAAATAAGAAACCTTGGAGCGCCCGGATGGCACAACGCCGTAGGATGAAACTGTATGAATTCCATATCTCGTACAATCGCCCCAGCACGATATGCCATAGCGATACCATCCCCGGTTGCAATATCCGGGTTGGTCGTATAACGGTATAATTGTCCGCTACCTCCTGAGCACAAAATCGTTGCATTAGAAGTGATATACGACCTCTCCCCATCTGGCTTTTGGACGAGGGCCCCAATACACTCACCATGCTCCGTCAGCAGATCAATTACCATGCATTCTTCCCACACTTCGATACCGGGATGGGCAGCAACCTGGTGTGATAAGGCACGCACAATTTCATAACCGGTAGCATCTCCATTCGCATGCAAAATACGCCGATGACTATGTGCTCCTTCCCGTGTCAACGCTAGTTCACCATCCACACGATCAAAAGCCGTTCCCATACGTATTAACTCTTGAATACCAACTGGACCTTCATGGACAAGCGTACTGACCGCCTCAGATTCACACAGACCTGCACCAGCAATCAGAGTATCTTCCATATGATAAGCTGGTGTATCCTCGTCCGATGTGACAGCAGCAATGCCGCCTTGAGCATAACGCGTGTTGCTTTCCATCAAAGTCTTCTTAGTAATCAGCAACACTTTCCGATTCTCCGCAGCCTTAATCGCCGTATATAAGCCCGCAATGCCTGAGCCGATAATTAACACGTCGGCCTCCAATCGGGTCAATTCCGCTACATCAAAATCAACTAGATATCTTGGAATCATCATGCCTTCACCTGATTTCACAGAAGAATAGCGCACACCATAAGTTCTACAGTATGCGCTCACGTATATGTTCAAAATGATAGAGAGTCGATTGCAGCGACTGTTGGCTTTTATACGCTAAGAAGACGACAGCCGTTTATTTAACAATAAATGTACACAACGTTCCGATGTCTGTCAAATCACGTTAGCAATAATCTTCCATTTAAAAAACTCCGGAAAACCAATAATACCTGGTTCCCCGGAGCTTACCTATACGCTTATTCAACTATCCATCGGATGATTAGGTTGTTGTCGGTGGAGTACCACCGGAGTTGCCCGAATTGTTATCATCCTCTGGCTTTTTCAGATTAGGGATATCATTCGGTTGATCCGTTGTATTCTTAGGCTCGTCATCCTTACCTTGAATACGTACACGGACGTCTCCAATGTTGTCGATCACAGGCTCACCATTTTCCGGTGTTCCTTCTCCCTCCGTTGTGCCACCATCCAAAGAACCTGTCTCGATCAAACGTTTGATTTGTTCAAGTTCCAGAGTTTCTTCTACCAGCAAGGTTTGAGCAATCAAATGAACCTCTTTGGAATACTTGGTCAGGAGTTCTCTAGCACGCTCATAAGACTCAGTAATGAAGCGATTCATCTCCTGGTCAATCTGATAAGCGATCTGATCACTGTAGTTCTGCTCATGACCGATATCGCGTCCAAGGAATACTTGGCCTTGTGAAGTACCGAACTGCATCGGACCAAGCTTCTCACTCATACCATATTCTACGATCATGCTGCGTGCAATGCTTGTCGCTTGCTGGAAGTCGCTATAGGCTCCCGTTCCGATCTCACCAATGAACAGTTCCTCGGATACGCGTCCACCCAACAATCCAGTGATTTTGTCCAGCAATTCCTGCTTGGTTGTCAGCATGCGGTCTTCCTTCGGAAGCATGATGACATATCCGCCTGCACGTCCACGTGGAATAATCGTTACCTTATGAACCATATCCGCATTTTCCAAGAAGAAGCCGATAATCGTATGGCCTGCTTCATGATAAGCAACAATTCGCTTCTCGCGGTCACTGATAACGCGGCTGCGTTTTTCTGTACCTACGATAACACGGTCGATAGCTTCATCTACTTCTCGCATCGAAATATCTCTGCGGTTACGACGAGCCGCCAACAAAGCAGCTTCGTTCAACAGATTTTCCAGATCAGCACCTGTAAAGCCTGTTGTACGTTTTGCAATTACGTCCAATTTAACATCCTTCGTTAATGGCTTGTTGCGAGCATGTACATACAATACCGCTTCACGGCCTTTAACATCTGGACGGTCAACCGTAATTTGACGGTCAAAACGTCCTGGACGAAGCAACGCCGGGTCTAAGATATCCGGACGGTTTGTAGCCGCTACGATGATGATACCTTCGTTTGCGCCGAATCCATCCATCTCTACGAGCAATTGGTTGAGCGTCTGCTCACGTTCATCATGTCCGCCACCCAATCCGGCGCCACGTTGACGTCCAACGGCATCAATCTCATCAATGAAAATGATACAAGGTGCGTTCTTCTTCGCGTTCTCGAACAAATCACGAACACGGGAAGCACCGACCCCGACGAACATTTCTACAAAATCAGAACCCGAGATGCTGAAAAACGGTACTCCAGCCTCGCCTGCAACAGCTCTCGCCAAGAGTGTTTTACCCGTACCTGGAGGGCCCACTAACAGGACACCTTTTGGAATACGAGCGCCCACAGCTGCAAACTTGCGTGGGTCCTTCAAGAATTCTACAACTTCGACAAGCTCTTGCTTCTCTTCGTCAGCCCCTGCCACGTCCTCGAACGTAACCTTCTTCTTCTCTTCGTTATACAGACGGGCTTTGCTCTTGCCGAAGTTCATAACTTTGCCGCCACCGCCCTGTGCCTGATTAAACAGGAAGAAGAACAACAGGAACATGATCACCAAAGGAATGATAGAAGTCAAAAACGTCAGCCAAATGCTTTCGCCTTCCATTTTCTTCTGCACGTATTCAAACCCGTTCGTTTCGCTGGCATTCACCAGTTCACTTAGTGCTTGATCCGTTGGTGGAACATATACGGAAAAATTGGACGATTTAGCATTAGCCGGCTGCTTCTTATATGCACCGGTTACAAGATAGGCGTAACCGTCAAATTGGACCGTTACTTTAGAGATGTTATTAGCTTTAACCTCTTGCCGTAATTGGTCATATCTAGGGAGATCGGAGGCTTCGTTACTGTTGCTAACAAACTGAACGATACCCACCACAACTAAAAAAAGAATCAAATAAAAACCAGAATTCCGGATGAACCGATTCATCCCCTACCTCCTCTCGAGACACTTAAGTTATTTTACCATAGCCTGTAAGTCCTTCTCAACAAAGGGCCTTATTTAGTCCTAGGACTGGAGGCTGAGATTAGCTGGTGTAGATTTCCGGCTTTAAAATCCCTATGTATGGGAGGTTCCGGTAGTGCTCGGCATAGTCCAGACCATAGCCGACAACAAACGCATCTGGAAGCGTAAATCCAGTATAATCTGCTTCAAGATTAACTGTCCGGCGTGCAGGCTTGTCGAACAAGGTTACGACACATACCGAATTGGCATTACGGTTTTTAAGCAATTCAATCAAATGCGTCAGTGTCAGGCCGCTGTCGATAATATCTTCGACAATCAGAACGTCGCGTCCTTCCACAGATGCGTCCAAATCCTTAATGATTTTGATGATACCTGAGGATTTTGTGGATGCTCCGTAACTTGATACAGCCATGAAATCAAGCTCCAACGGCACTGTAATGGTTTTAACCAAATCAGCCATAAAGATAAACGCACCTTTCAGTACGCAAATCACCAATGGATTTTTACCTTCATATTTCACGCTTAGCTGTGCACCCAATTCCTTAATTTTACTCTGAATTTCTTCTTCGCTGATCAATATTTCCTGAATATCATTTTGCAACGGTGTAAACCTCCTAAGTTTATACTATGAAAGCCGTTCCTGCTCAATTACCGGTGCCCCGGACTCTCTCGTCTTTGCCATGACATATATATAACCGAAGACGTGTGCTTTTGCACTGCGGCATGTACAGAACGTCGTACGCCCGGAATCCAGAGAATAGCTCCAGCATGGTCGCAGACGATGGGAGTAACGGAACGCATTGAAGGAGGTATTTTTTCATCAATAAAAATATCTTTAACCTTTTTTCTTCCGTTTAATCCCATTACATACATGGTATCTCCAGGTAATCGCGAGCGTACAGTCAAAGGCAGACTCAATTGATCTGCGTCGAACCACGCTTCCTCCTTATTCGCCGGATGGTCCGCATCCGAATAGGAAGCCCTTCGCCACCGAAGTATACCACCTGCCTCAGGCAATTCTAGCTCACCGGAAAAAGGCAATACACTTAGTCCATAGCACCATTCGCCCATAACGACTTGCGTACGGTCAAACAAAACCGCCTGGTCATATTCGCGGACTCCAACCGCACCGCCTCCCAAGTCCAAACTCCATGTAGACGATGCCTCTTGGAGAAGTCTTAGTCGAACGGTCTCAATTTTACGAAAATCAAAATTTTCACTGTCCGAAGGCAGATAATTTAATATTAGTTTAATCAACCTCCGTTGTAAAGCAACGGATAGCTTACGGTATGAAGCGATGGGAAACATGTACCTGCCATTATCCAAGCGCACCATTTTCTCGTATGCCGACAGCGTGGATGCCTCCATAAAGTCATTTTCGTCAGCCATCGTTTCGGCGAGCCGGTTTAGGGACGGTGTCAGTCGCTCATTATATTGCCCCAAAAAAGGAAGCACATCCATGCGAATGGCGTTACGACGGTATTTGGATGATAAATTAGTGCTGTCTATCACATAGGAAAGATCATAAAAGTTACAAAACTCAATCAGGTCAGCCTTGTACATACGTAGCAGCGGGCGAATGAGTTGCACATTTTTTTCCCTGCGCGCCAAACGCATACCTGCCAAACCTGCTGGGCCGCTACCACGCAGCAAGTGCAAGAGAACCGTCTCGGCTTGATCGTCGCCGTGGTGAGCCATTGCAATATGCTGTGCTTCCCACTTTGTAGCCATTTCATGTAAAAAGCTGTAGCGCAGCTCGCGAGCTGCTTCCTGCGGGCCCTTCCCGCTCTCCTTCATATAAGTGGGTACATCCACCCGAGTCATTTCAAATGGAAGTTCGAGCTTTCGGGCAATATTGCGTACCTCTTCAGCCTCCGCATCCGATTCCTCTGGTCTGAAGCCATGATGAACGTGAGCGCAAACGAGTTGTAAAGGCATATGTATAACGGATATTTCATGTAAAATGTGCAAAAGGGCCACCGAATCCGGCCCACCGGATACAGCAACCACAATGCGGTCTCCGGGGCTCCACAGTGAATGATCTCGCGCCAAGGCGAGCACTTCCTGTACAACACCGGTCGGTTTTGTTGTTCCCATTCACGACCCTCTTTTCTCCCGACCGTAAAAATGATGATCATCTGTTATCTTATGTAAGTCATGCTGCTACCTTAACGCAATCCAGAGCGCTCCGGCAAGCAGCAAAAGCGATACCGTGAAAGCATATCCCAGCCAGCGTGGGTTCCCTTTTTTGACCGACGATTGCCTGACATGTGCGGAAGCCAAACGTGACCAAGATCGGGCCGCTGCACGAGTATCGGAATATTCTCCACGCACTGCACCCAGCAGCCATTCGGCATAGGGGCGTAATACACGGCTGCGGCGAATGATGACCGTCAATTCTGCCGTATTACGCAACTGTGGCAGCCTACTTGCAGCCGCCTTTAAAGATTCGCTCTCCAATATATGAATCGTTAGAAGAGCGAAGGCAAACAGGTCATACTGGGAATCAGCATTTCGGCTGCCAGCATTCCAGAATCCCCTATCATACCACTCTGTGAATTGTTTAACACTCCGACCAGCAAGAGACACCCCACCGTAGTCAATTAATTCAGCCTCTCCATAGGCATTGACCAAAATATTCTGCGGCTTCAGGTCGCCAAACACCCATCCTGCCTGATGGAGATCCGCCAGACGATTCAGTATACCGGTTCCAGCCACACCATACCATTCCGGCCCTTTGGCTGCCACAAAACGATGAAGCGGATCACCCTTAACATATCGCATAACATAAAAGGGGATTTCTCCGCTGCGTAACACTACATCATCCACCTCAAACAAAAAGGAAGGATTTCCATTTCGCTGAAGGGCGGCCTGAGTGCCCTGAGACTGCAATGTGGTCAGCACATTAATCTCCGATTGCAGATCAAGCGTGTTCTTCCCCATTTTCAGAGCAAATTGCCGATCGGCCTGTGCTTCTTTTACCAAATATACAGTTCCGTTCGCTCCCCGGCCCAGCAAGCGCTGGATGACATAGCTGCTCCGCTTCCACTTGCCCTTGATGACCGTTCCGGGTGCAAGAACGGGATCAGACGACGTAGTCACCGAGCATCCCTTCTCCTTTGCCATAGGATTCTTCCAGATCTTTCTGTTCTCCTAGTGTAACATATCGGTAATAATCAATCACTTGTAAAATGGCAGGACCTGTCGGTGTTGCCCCTTTCATCCGCAAGCGTCCAAATATCGATTTGATCTGGTTAAGCTCAGAGGTCCAACCGATATCCATGACTGCGTCTTCTCCCATTTTGCCGCCCGGAAAATGAAATACAGATATACGACTGTGTCCGCTTCTGGACTGTAAACTGAGCAGCAAATCACGGATGCTGTCCTCTACAGCAGGTAGCTTGGGCTTCATGCTCGCACTTGCATCAATGAGCAAAGCAATCTCCAGGGTGCTTGTTTCTGTCAGTTCATCCATCACCTCAACCACTTGGGCTCGTTTGGCCGGAGGAAGTTCACCGATATGTTTGGCGCCACCCTCACCCAGAATGTGCGTTAACTCTCTATTAACCGCCTGCTGAATGGTTTGAACCACCGTTTTGCGCGTCATCATCTGCATGGTCTGCGCCAACTGTTTCGTCCCTACGATTTGGCTAAACCCTCCCCCTGCTTTAGCAATTTCTTGGATCTCCTCACTGCCAAGCTCGCCAATAGTTCCATAATCTATGACTCCGGCGACGTTCACTGTAATACCTTCCCGCAAAGCCTGGGCAGCCGCCATGACTGGACTAACACCTACATTCGAGCATCCATCTGTAATGATCAAAATTTGCTTCATCGTTTTTTGACCTCCGCTTCCTCTTAATCTATCCCGATAGATTCTATCTTTGCCTAATCCGGAACGATTCAAACGAAGGATGCGGATTTTTAAAAACGAATAAGGAATTTCCCGGGCAATGTCGGCTTAGCTCACCGTCCGTGGACGTTCCAACCACCTCATGCCAGGTACATGGAGAGTTGCCCATTCTGGGCGGAAGTGGTCGATTTTACTAACGACTACTGTCATATCATCATAGATTTGATTTTGTTGGTATCGAATAACCCGTTCTAGCAAACAGTCGGCCAACTGCTGTGGATCTTCGCTTTCAATTTCCTGAATCATGCGTTTCATCCATATTTCCTTATTAACCGCGTAACCCGGTGAGTCGTATATACCGTCTGTAATCATAATGAGAATATCACCCGGCTGGAGCTGCAGTGATACCAAATCAATTTCAATATCCTGTATAATGCCAATCGGCAAGTTGCTGGCAGATACAGGGATGACCTCATCCCCTCTTTTAATAAAGCTCGGCGTAGACCCAATCTTCATAAAAGTTGTCTGGGCCGTGTACTGATCAATCAGCGCCATATCGACCGTAGCATACATTTCCTCAGGTGATCGCAGCATCAGGACAGAGTTAACCGACTTGATTGCCAACTTTTCGTCCATACCCGATTGCAGTAATTCCTCCAAAATGTTAAGTGCTGCACTGCTCTCTTGCTGCGCACGCTCTCCGTTCCCCATACCATCACTTAAAGAGACTGCAAAAGTCCCGTTCCCTAGCTCCATCATGCTGTAGCTGTCACCTGAGAAAAAGTCGCCTCCTTTGGCGGCACTAGCTACCCCTGTAGCAATCTCATACGTTTTAGCAGAACCGAACATGACTGTAGCCAAACCCTGGCGGCGATCTGCCTCCGTTTCGCGCATCACAGCTATATGCTCGTCCAGTATGTCCGACAGAAGTGGAGCAATGATTTTCCGACATTCATCAAATCCCCTTGTATAGGCATGGACAATCTCTATTTCTACCTGACCTGCATCCAGGTTAATAATCTCAATAGATTGGATGGACAAGCCCAGTCTATCAAGAGCCTCTCGTATTTGCTCCTCCTGCCGATGCATGGTCTGCCCTTCCCGCTGAATTTCTCGCGCTAAATCCTCCATAATTTGTGATACACCCGATAGCTGGTCAGCAACAAGCTGACGACTATCGTATACTTGGCGCTTCCATTGCATATTATGTTGGTAGAGGCTATACTGCTGCTTCATCACTTGCAGGACAGCGCCCGTTTTAGCACATGCCTTGCTCCATTGCGGGGGTATCTGCTCCGGCTCCAAATCCGGGTTATCCTCAATGGCGCTCATCATTTCCGTCATATACTGATGGGTTTGCATAAACTTGCCGTCCCAGCACTGCTCACACTTGAAGCAGGAGGCACATGTCCCTTCGGCCACCGCATTCATAAAATGTTCGATTTCTCCGTCCGACTTCGTGCTCTCACTCGCAGATATCTGGTGAAAGCTGCGGGATAACTGACTGAATACACGGGAAAACTTCGTTACCCGCTCTGCGGTGAGATCGCGAACCCTTTTGGCGTATTCATGCTGAGATTTGGCGTGGTCCTGCGTACCAGGAACATAGGTAGAAACCGCTTTAAAGAAACTTTTTGGGGTCATTAAGAATAATAGAATTGCCGCACAACTCTCCCAGGTTGACGTCAGCACGTCTCCGGTCCCGTCCAAATAGATCGTCAGAATTGAGGAGCCTAGCAGCATCCCAAGCGCAACAGCACCCTTTTTCCCTTCACGCAACATCCCTGCCAGCAAACCTGCAAAAGCGAGTAAACTCATCTGCACAATTGCAGACATATTGGCCAAGCTTAAAATTAAACCGGTAATTACACCGACCGATGCACCCAGCGAAGCACCTCCCACCAAAGCAAACACCAAGACCAAATATCGCGACAGTACATGATCGACAGACAATGAATGAACAGTCCATCCTACTGCTCCCGTCATCACAGAGGCTAATAATATAATAAGACATAAAATTTCCTCATTCTTGAGCTGGCTTGTCTTCTTGCGGTACGTAAACAACGGTATGGCCTGCGTGAACACCAGCGTAAGCATAAAGCTGAGAACCGCATCCGTTCCCACAATGATAAGCTCATACCATGTGAAAGTTGGAGCCATCACGGCGTTAAATAAATTGACCATAAATACCGACAAGAAAACCATAAGCGGGGCATAGGATAATTCCAGACGATCGAAGGTTCGTAGTCCGCGATACAGGAGATAAAATACCAGTAGCTCGCCACCAATCATAAATAACGATGGATAAGGAGCTAACAGGCTGCCTAACACAACGGATACAGCTACAGGCAGCATCAGGTCACGCCGAAGGAACGTTATGACCGCAAAATAAGCGAGGGCAAAAGGAGAAAGCTCGTCCAAAATAGTGGCGCGTCCCAGGAGAACTCCCATAGCTGACAATAGCAGCATCCATCTTTGCGCCGTTACCCATTGCACCACTTTATGTGAATCCAGCCGTTTCTTGAGTCTGGAAGACCACCCTTCCGTACGCTCTTTGGATTTGGACTTTCTAGATTTTAACCCCGGAAAATGTACCACGTTCCATTTCTCCATCATGCGTCAGGCACCCCATTCATCAATTTGATGTTCCCATCTTAAACCGGAACGACTGAGAAAGTTTGTCAGAACCCCACGTCTTATTCCAAGAAATTTCCGACAAAAAAACGTTCTGCGCGAAAGGACAGAGCATCACTCTGAACATCAAGCTACGCCCGTATGGGAGCCGATGGAAGAAACGTCCCGCTACTCCTTATATGACCTCTCGATGTCGTTCATCCTGATGTCCAAACTAGCGATTTGCACAGAAGATAGACGGAAAACCGTTGGAGTTTGTCGGACGATTATGTCCTCACGACAAAAAAAACATCCGCTTTCCAGCATCAAAGCTCTTTTCTTCTTCATCAAAATTGCGAATCTCATAAATGCCCGTACGACTAACCACGGGATTCAGCGCCCACAGCCGCTGCTTATCGCATCTGTTGTCGGTAGAACGCAAAAAAACCGTAGCAGTCTCTCGACTGTACGGTTTTCCGTGTATGATTGATACGGTTGTCAAAGTGAATTAAACACGCTTCGCGCCGCGTCCTCCGCGTTTACCTTCGGTGTTCTTTTTCAGCGACGAAATGCGTTCCTCACTATCTTTCAGGAAGCGTGACATTTTATCCTCAAATGAAGGTTTACCCGGTGCAGGCTTGAAAGAACGGCCTCCACGATCGCGGTTAAAACCACCGCCACCACCACCGCGTCCTTGACTTGGACCTGAACCTCCACCGCCGAAACGGTCGCCTCCGCCTGGTCCTCCTGTACGCTCCGGTCTTGGAGCTCTTGGGGGACGGGCTTCACTTGCCGGCTTGTCAATCGTTTGCTTAATGGAAAGCCCGATTTTGCCATCTTTGTCAACATTAATGACTTTCACCGTCACAACATCATTAATCTTCAGGTGGTCGTTAACATCCTTAACATAGTTATCGGCGATTTCCGAGATGTGAACGAGACCCGTGACACCTCCAGACAAATCCACAAATGCTCCAAAATGCGTGATGCCTGTCACTTTGCCCTCTAACTTGGTGCCCACTTCAATTGCCATAGAATAAAATGATCCTCCCTTAAAATATACAACCGATTTTTTTGCAAAAAAATCCCGCTGTGGTGATTTGATTATACAAAATGGCGGAACCAAGGTCAACTAAGCATTGGCCCGATAATGTTCCTATTTCTGATCTCCGATGATTGGCGTCTCTTCCGGTTTGTAAAGACCGTACTTGCTTCTGGCAATCTCGCCAATGTACTCAGGGTCCTTGAGACGATTCACTTCGGTTTGAAGCTGTTGTTCCGTTTGTGTAGCAGCTTGCTTCTGTTTTTCCTTCTGGGTGAGCTGTTCACTTCGATCGGCCATAATCATGCCTTGAGAAAAAAAGGTAAAAATTGCCCAACTACCAAAGGCGGCAAGCGATAGCAACCAAATCATGATTCGCCTGCGCCCGCCCGCGTTGGACTTGGACGTAGAAGATGAATGGCGATCTACAGACGAATTACGCATGATACTACCTCCTTCCAAACCATCTTTTCGCTGTGTTTTTCAGTCTGATACCTAGCTTTACGAGCAACTCTGGAGTCTTCCAGCGCGCTTTAAGCGGACCGATCAGCCATAGGATCGGCTTCCAAACCGGCATCAGGATGTATATCAGCATCCTTCCCAGGAACACAATAAGTGCCCATGTCCATCCGACCAGCTTGCGTAACAGCCGATACAGCGCTAACACCGGAAGAACAATCAGGATGCGCAGTATGCTGTTCACGATCAACGTCAGTCTGCGAACTATCTCTAATAACATTACCACAAAACGTTGGGTTGTAACACTAAAGGCCCAAAAATAGAGCCAAACCCCCAAAAGTAGTCCTAAAAAGACATAAAACCGCAGCTCACCGCGATTACTCGCGTATAGCACACGGAAAATAAACAAAGCCGAGGCCACCCAGTAGAGCACGTCCAACATATGAACGCTCCAGCGGGCAAAATGAAAGCGGATGGACAGCACCCGGTAGCTGTCAAACACCACTCCCATGGCTATGCCCGACAACAGCATCCACGTCAACGTCAGCCATTGCGTGTAAGGGTTCATTTGAAGATCTTGCCGAATAGGCTTTTTCCGTTTTTGGCCGGGGCCCCGGGCTCCAGGTAGACGAGGGAAGTAATCAGACCTTCAATGGACAACAGCCCCTCTTCTAGACTGAGGTTTTTGATATGTAAATGTTGTCCGCGAATGGTGAGATGGCCCAGCTCGGTCTGAAGCAAAAATTCTTCACTGTCAAAGCTCTCCACATTGCTGACGCCTGAAATATCGAGTTGCTTGCGGCTTTGCATGCGCAGATCATGGTGCTTGGACTTCCCTTGTTCAATCATGGCATGTACCCCTCCTTCTGTTCTTAGCTTATGAAGGGGGCCGTATGATTTAGAACCGCTTTTGCTGTTAATCAGCATATGATGGACGAAAACTCGTCATCTAAAGAAAAAAAGCACTCCTTCATAAAATAATGAAGGAATGCTTTCATGTACAGTTATGAGAAAATCAGATGTCTGCTTACCAGTTCAAACCATTGTCCCTGGCAATAGGCTCTTCCTTTACCAAAGTGTACATACTTGCAGCCTCGTCCTTGCGTGTAGTGTCGGCGAGCCGTTCCACTCGCACGGTCACCAGCTTCTGGCCAAACTGGACGGTAATTTCATCGCCTACTTTGACCGCACTGCTCGGCTTGGCTTCGCGTCCGTTCACCAGCACTCTCCCTTGTTCGGAGACGTCCTTGGCTACCGTACGCCGCTTAATCAGCCGCGAGACTTTCAAGAATTTATCAAGACGCATTAGTTAACGGCTTCTTTAAGCTTATTACCGGCTTTAAAAGCAGGAACGGTCGATTCTGGAATTTCAATCGTGTTACCGGTTTGTGGATTGCGGCCCGTACGGCTGGAACGCTTGCGTGTTTCGAAAGTACCAAAGCCGATCAGTTGCACTTTGTCACCGCTAGCAAGTGCATCTGTAATTTCACCAAGAACGCCATTCAATACAGCTTCAACGTCACGTTTGCTCAAACCGCTTTTGCTGGAAATATTGTTGATCAGATCTGTCTTGTTCATAAGATAAAAGCCTCCCAAATGTCAAAAAATAATCATCACGCTGCATGTCCATTCATGGAGCAGACGTGAGGTCCAACTGTGGCCGAAGCCCTCCTGAATGTCACTGTAACACGCTTAACTATAAGCTACAGTTATTTTCAGAATTACTACAAGTTATTCTGGCTTGTCCGTAAAAATCCTGCAATAACAGGCGTTTTTTTATTCGACCCCAGTTAAGCCAACATCCTACTACAAAACTCTGTCCATTGGCAAGTCTCCTCAAACGGAGCCTTCTTTCAACCCTGCATATGTCTCATTTTACTGGTCTGTGCAGCCAAAAGCGAATGTGTGGAATCACGCTTTGCCAAGGAGCTTTTTCGCTTCCTGCCAGTAAGTCTCCATTTCATCTACGCTGCTTTCTTCGGGACGACGCCCCTGCTCGCGTAATTTCTGCTCAATATACTGGAAACGGTCGACAAATTTGCGATTGGTGGCGGACAATGCCTCTTCTGGATCTACTCCCATGAACCGGGCTGCATTCACGGCAACAAATAACACATCGCCTAACTCCAGCAACTGGGCTTCCACGGCATGCCCTTCACGAACCGCTTCCTTCAACTCAGCCACTTCTTCGTCTAATTTATCAAATACGCCCTCAATGCTATCCCAGTTAAAGCCTACTTTAGCTGCTTTCTTCTGGAGCTTGTACGATTTCATAAGAGCAGGCAGATCACGTGGAACCCCATCCAGTACGGAAGGGTATGCTGCCGTCGTGCCTTTAAGCCGTTTTTCCTCAGCCTTCATCTGCTCCCAGTTTTGCAGCGCCTCTTCCGCATCATTCGCTTGATTGTCACCAAATACATGTGGATGACGGAAAATAAGCTTATCATTCAACCCCTGAATTACATCATACACATTGAAGGTTCCGACTTCCTCTTCCATTTGGGCATGCAGCAAAATTTGCAACAACAGATCACCCAGTTCTTCCTTCATATGCTCAGGGTCGTCCTCATCTATCGTTTCGATGACTTCATACGTTTCTTCGATCAGATTCTTGCGAATCGACTGATGTGTCTGTTCACGATCCCATGGACAGCCCTCCGGGCTGCGTAAAATATCGACAATCTCGTGTAGACGGTCAAAAGAACGCCGTTTCAGCGCCTCATCTTCACTGCGAGGTATGTATACCAAGGATAGGTTCCCGTAGCCCTCTACTCGATCCAGCTCGTACAGCGGCACCTTGTGCACCGCCTCCTCACCTTCCACCCCAAGAGCGTGACCGACATACACCTCATAATCGTCAGGATACCGCTCCATCAGGCACAGCTTCACATCAGATGCCGTGAAGGTGTCATACACCTGTCCGATCAGCGTATGCAGCTGAGGCTGGAGCCAGCTGGCATCCAGTGTACCTGCGTCCAACAGCTGGAAACCCTCAATCGGATCAAAACCAAGACGCACAAAAGCTTCATCCAGGAAACTTTCGCCGCCCAGAATGTTCAGTTCAATTCCTTGCGCAGGACAACGCTCCTTAAGCAACTGCACCGCTGCTTCTGCCACCATCGGGTGACCGGGAACCGCATAGACGATTTCGCTTCCGTCTGCCGCCTTAGCAGCCGTCGTAATTAATTGGCTGGTAATTTCCTCGTATACCTCTGGAAAGGACTCCTTTGTCTCATATACGTTGTCAAACGACTCAAAAGCCACTTCAAACTCATTCAGCACTTGAACCGCAGGATGCTCCTTGGTCCGCAGATAGAGCGCTGAAGCGCCCCGCATTTTGTTCAATATCCCTATCGTAAGCTGATCCGGGTCTCCCGAGCCCAAACCTACGACCGTTAATGTTACGCTCATATTCAATCCTCCGTTTCGCAGAAACAAGGTTCATGCTCGAAAAAATACACGGCCTAACCCGCTTCCGCTTCCTTTGCTTTGGCATTTACTATACCACAAAGTGGTATAGGCTCATAAAATGGCTGTGCCGCTTTCGTGCCCTAAGCCCTATGCCTGGGCTACGTCAGTACACGCAGCCTGCGCAGCACGGCTGCCAGCGGGCGTCCGAGCTTGGGCACCGCCACAAGCTCGGCTTCCGTGATCAGCCTCAAGCGTGCGAGGCCGATCACGAACACTACGGTGCCTGCGGCTACGCCCAGCAGGCTCTCCGCGGCTGCCGTGGCACGACCTCCGGCAGCCCACCCCAAGGCACCCAGCACAGCGCTGGTGCCCCACATCGCCGCCCCGGCCGCACCAGCCAGGGCGATAAGCAGTGCCGCCGGCTTGAGCACGCTGGCGGACCAGCTCCCACGCAGGCCTACCAAGCGAGCCAGCAGCACGATGTTGATCACCGCCGCCAGCAGATAGGCGACAGCCCCCGCAATGGCGGCTCCAGCCGTGCCTAGCTGCGGCACGAGCAACCAGTTCAGCAGTGCCTTGGCTACTGCAGCCGCGAGCATCGCCAGAGCCGGCGCGCGAACCGCGCCAAGCCCTTGCAGCAGCGCAGCCGAGATGATGCTGAGCGTGCCGCCTACGGCGGTTAGCGCCATCCAGCGCATGACCCCGCTGCCAGTGTCGTCCGCATACAGCATCACATTGACGGGCACAGCCAGCACGATCAAGCCTGTCGCAGCGGCTAGTCCCAGTAACCAAAACCAGCGCAGCGATTGCTCGCACTGGCGACGTGCCAGCTCCGTACCGCCGGTTATCCGGGCCTCAGCCAGCGATGGAATGAATAATGCCGACAGGGTGGTGGCAAACATCATGACTAGCTGTACCAGCGGCAGACCTCGGTTATACACGCCAAAGGCCACCATAACCGCAGTATCGTCCAAACCCTCCTGCTTTAACAATCGAGGTACGGTAAATGTGTCTACCAGACTAATTAACGGAACGGCTAGCGCTCCAAGGCAAACAGGCAAGGCATAACGCAGCAGCGCCTTTAGCAAGGCACCGTTGCTTTCCGCTGGCTGTAGCTCTCCAGTTTGTGCTTGCACTGTCGCCATGACCGTCCCTTGCCTTCTAAGCCTCTTCCTGTGATTTCGCCAATATAGCAACATGACGACCAAGCCCGCTGCTCCGCCTGCTGCTGAACCAAACACTGCTCCGGCGGCAATCATATCCGCCCCCGCTCCTTGTGACAGCATGAGCAGCAACAGCATAATCATCACGCTTACCCGTATCGCCTGCTCCGTCACTTGGGAGATAGCAGTCGGAAGCATATTTTGCAAACCTTGAAAATATCCTCTCAATCCCGCCATAACCGGCACGAACAAAAAGGCAAACGCCGCCGCCCTCACCGACGGAATGACGTGAGCATTGTCGATCCATTGACCAATGAGCGGCGCACACGTATACATCAGCACGCCCAGGATCAATCCAAAGACACCCAAGACAAGCGAAGATAGCCGAGCAACACGTTGCCCCGCTGCCCGGTTTCCCACTGCCTCAAACTCAGCTACAAATTTGGATATTGCAGCCGGAAATCCAGCAGCTGCAATGGTAATGAATAGCGTATAAAAAGGATAAACCGTATTATAAATGCCAAACACGCCGTCGCCGCCGATATTCTGCAGCGGGATTTTTTGCACTGTGCCGATCAGCTTGCTCGCTACTGCTGCCAGTGTCAAAATGACAGCACCCCGTAGCAGCCGCGAAGCGGCGCGATTTTCCTGCATTCTCCGTCTTCACTCCCACCTGAAATATGCATCTTTCACGAGTCCTATTATACCGCCTCTTCTCCCGGAAAGAAAAAAAACCCTGTACAACGTAGGACGGCTTTCGCCATTCTGTACGTCATACAGGGGTGAAACGGGATGTTACTGTTCCATTTGTTTGCCCAGGAAGCCAGCGGCTGTTTCAGCCATTTTGACTTCCATTTCGGACATTTTTACATTTTCGTCCTTGTTCAACAATACAACGGAACCAATGGGATCACCACCGGAAACAATGGGAGCCGCCACAAAGGACGAGAGTGTTTCTTCGTGGTCTCGCGTTAGCTCATAAGAGCCGCTGGCTGTCTCCAGCACAGTTTTGCGATTATCCATACTACCTTCGATAATGCTACCGATTGGCTTGTCCAGAAAATCTTTTTTGGAGCCTCCAGCCACCGTAATAATGGTGTCCCGATCGGTAATCATTGTAATATGGCCCGTGCTTTCAAACAGGGACTCAGCATATTCTTTGGCGAAATCACCAAGTTCACCAATAGGTGAATACTTTTTCAAAATGACTTCTCCGTCACGATCCACAAAAATCTCAAGCGGATCTCCTTCACGAATTCTCAAGGTGCGGCGAATTTCCTTTGGAATAACTACCCGCCCAAGGTCATCAATACGGCGAACTATACCAGTAGCTTTCATTTCACATGTTGCCCCACTTTCTCAAGAAGAATTTAGTAAACTACTGACGGTATCGAAAGACGCTTCCACTCCCCCAGAAGCGGTCACGAAGAACGTCACGGTCATGGTGTTTATGGTGATATCTGACCATAGTATTCATCTGTTCCCAATTCCTTATGCATGTTCAGTTATTTACCTTCGTTTGTAGCTCCATCTTTGGCTGTTCCTGCGTTGGTATCGCCCGTACCGTTTGTTGTTGCGCCAGGTGTAGTTGTGCTACCGGCACCGGAAGTTGCACCACTTTTCTCTTGCGTAGCTGGTACCTTCGGCAGATTGATTTTCAAATCAAGTTTTGCCAAATCATTTTCGGTAAAGTTTTGGATACTTTCCCCGGCCAATTTATTTTTCAGGGCTGCCTTTTCGTTGTCTTTCAATTTATCAAACGTTGGCTCATTGCGAGACTCCACTTTGATCACGTGATATCCGTATTCCGTTTCCACTGGCTCACCAATTTTGTTAATCGGTTGAGTCTCAGCGGCCTCTTTAAAAGCAGGTACCCATTGCGCTACGGATGCATTCTCATACAGACCTCCGTTAGAGGCAGAACCTGGGTCTTCTGAATATTTCTTAGCAATCGTCGCAAAATCCGCTCCTCCATCCAGCTTCGCCTTCACTTCTTTGGCCAGCTTGAGGGTATCCTCTTTTTTGCGCTGTTTCTTCGTTTTAGGATCTTCGAAGTTAATCAATACATGGCGCACAGTTGCTGTCGTGAATTGATCTTTATTTTTCTCAAATTCCTGTTTTAGCTGATCATCTGTTACTTTGTTGGTTTCGCTGTTGATTACCGTCATTACACGCGTGAAGTAATCTTTCACACCTTGTTCGGTCAGTTTTTTATCACTCAGAAATGTCTTGAACTTATCTTCTCCGACTGACTTTTTATACTGCTCCAGCTGTTCGTTCCCTTGTTTGGCACCCTGCTCCTTAGCTTTATCGTCCGCTTTTGCCGCCAGAAGCTTGTACACCACTTCCTGCTTTACAATTTGCTCCCGTACCTGATCCGAAGCTAACGCAGCCTCATATTCCGGGTAAAGGAACTTCATCATGCTGATTTCTTGGTTGAACTCATTTTCGGTAAGGGTTCCACCCTTATAGGTCACGACAACCTTGCTGTTGTCCTTCGGTTCATCCTTGACCTTGTTCTCATCCGCTTGCTTCGTACATGCTGCCAGGACAGATATAGCTAGCAGCGCTGCCATTCCCAAGGAGAGCATTCTCCAAGGTTTTCTTTTATTTAGTTGTGGCATTTTGCAGTTCCTCCTTCAATGTGAATGCTTCTTTCAATGCACTCAAAAATTGTTCCAGCAGTTCTAGCAACTGTGGATCATTTAGACCTTTGCCCTTTATGCGTGCGCTCATAGAAGTGCCCTGTTCAAATTGTACACGTCTTTCAAAGCGATTGCCAATCTCGGCAAGTTTGGCGGTCTGTACCGCCTGCTGGCGCCCTTCATGGAATTTCAGCACTATATTGTCATCCCGTTGCACCATGGACTCGATGCCATACATGCGTCCATATACCTTAAGGCGAGCCACGGCTAGCAAATGACGCACAGCCTCTGGCAGATCACCAAATCGGTCGACCAGCTCATCCTCCAGTTCGGAAGCCTCGTCAAAGGTGCTGACCGCTGCAACCTTTTTATAAATCTCAATCTTCTGGATGCTGTCATAAATATAGTCTCCTGGCAAGTAAGCATCGACGCCTAAATCAATCGACGTACTCCAATTCCGATTGGACTGATCCTCTTCTCCAAGTACGCTGACTTTACGTTTATTAATTTCCTCAGCCAGCATCTGCGAGTAGAGATCAAAACCGACGGATGCGATGAAACCATGCTGCTCAGCGCCAAGTAAGTTACCCGCTCCACGGATGGACAAATCGCGCATTGCAATCTTGAACCCGGAGCCGAGCTCCGTAAATTCTTTAATCGACTGAAGGCGCTTCTCCGCCACCTCCGTGAGCACCTTATCCCGCTGGTACGTGAAATAAGCATAGGCAATCCGATTGGAACGACCTACACGCCCACGCAACTGATAAAGCTGAGATAGCCCCATTTTATCGGCATCATGCACAATGAGTGTATTCACATTTGGAATATCCACGCCGGTTTCAATAATGCTGGTGCTGACCAGCACATCGTATTCGCCATCCAGGAAATCCAAAATCGTTTTCTCCAGTTCGGTTTCGGACATCTGTCCGTGACCCACGCCCACCTTAGCCTCCGGTACGAGCGCATTGATCTCGGCAGCCATCTCCTGAATACCCTGCACGCGATTATACAGATAGTACACCTGTCCACCGCGTGCCATTTCGCGTTCAATGGCCTCACGAACTAGAGTTTGGCTGTGCTCAACCACATAGGTTTGCACTGGAAAACGGTTTTCCGGTGGCGTCTCAATGACTGACAAGTCACGTACACCCAGCATGGACATATGCAACGTACGCGGAATAGGTGTTGCCGTTAACGTCAGCACATCTACGTTCGTTTTCAGCTTCTTCAGCTTTTCCTTGTGAGTTACGCCAAATCGCTGTTCTTCATCGACAATCAGCATTCCGAGGTCCTTAAACACCAGATCCTGCGACAACAGACGATGGGTACCAATGACAATATCGACCGTGCCCTGCCGGACCCCTTTAATCGTCTCATTCTGCTCTTTGCGCGAGCGGAAACGGCTCAATACCTGAATATTGAACGGATACCCTGAAAAACGTTCACGGAATGTCTCATAGTGTTGCTGTGCCAAAATCGTCGTCGGTACCAGCACCGCTACTTGTTTGCCTTCAATAGCAGACTTAAAAGCAGCACGAATGGCAACTTCAGTTTTGCCGTAACCTACATCACCGCATAGCAAACGATCCATCGGGCGGCTCTGCTCCATATCCTTCTTAATCTCTTCGATGGCCCGAATCTGGTCACGTGTCTCATCATACGGGAACATATCCTCAAACTCTTGTTGCTCCGGTGAATCCTTTTCAAAAGCAAACCCTGGTGCCGACTGTCGTTCTGCATATAGCTTGATCAAGTCATCCGCAATATCCTGAACCGAGCTGCGCACCTTACTTTTAACCCGTGTCCACTCATTGCCACCCAGTTTATAAATCTTGGGTTCCTTGTCCTCTGAGCCGACATATTTCTGAATCAAATCAATTTGTTCAATCGGCACTGACAGCTTATCTCCACCCGCGTAGAGGACATGCATGTAATCCTTATGGATACCGCCAACCTCCAGCGTGCCGATCCCCATGTACTTCCCGATCCCGTGATTTTGGTGTACGACGTAGTCGCCCACCTTCAGCTCGCTATAGCTCTTAATCCGTTCTGCATTGTCCACATGCCGGCCCTGCTTACGAGCTTTCCGCTGCTTCTGGGAAAACATCTCGCCCTCGGTAATGACCGCCAGATGAATAGATGGCATTTCAAAACCGCTTTGCAGATTGCCGATAGCCATCGTCGGTTCATCAATACCGTAATCTTCAAGCACTCGGCGCATCCGGTCCAGACGTTCATCTCCACTTGCCAGCATCATAACCTGTGTGCCGGCTTTGCGCCAACGATCCATCTCCGCCTTGAGCACATTCATTTGGCCATGGAAATCCTGCATGCCTCGGCAGATGAAATTCAAAATATTTTGTGGCTGGGTATGAGGAACCTGACGAAGAAAAATCGACAGGAACAACGTCTGAAATCTCCGGTTGTACAGCAGATTGTCCGCGTCATCTGACAGTTCTAGCTGCGGTAACGTTTTACCGTTTTGAAGCAAATGCAGATTCCATTCTGACTCATCCCGTTCCAGTTGCTTGGCTGTTTCCAGCATACGTGCCGGTTCATCAATAATCAGAATCGTATCTTCCGGCATATAGTCTGCTAGTGTTTTACGTTCAGGATACAGCAGGGAGATATATTTATAGATTTCGTCAAAATACACATGCTCTCGCAGTAACTCAATTTCACGATGAATCTCTTCTTTCAGGTGCTGCTTAGCTTGACGATCCGTCATTTTGCCCAGCTGCTCCTCCAGCAAAATAGCAGCGGCATCCGCCGCCTGGTCCATACGCTGGTTATTCGCAATAACTTCCTTACACGGTGTTACGGTAACGTCCTGAATCTTTTCCACCGAACGCTGATCTTGCGGATCAAACTTACGGATCGAATCGATTTCATCGTCAAACAGCTCCACACGATAGCCCCAACGGGTTGTCATTGGATAAAAATCAATAATTCCTCCGCGTACGCTCATCTCTCCACGTGATTCCACACGCTCTACACGCTGGTAGCCCATCTCGACCATATGTAGCAAAAACGCTTCCAGCTGAATCGTTTCGCCTTCTTTCAGCTCAATACGAGCCTCACGCCATGTTTCCGGGATTGGCAGTAGACGTCGGACACCAGAAAACGGCACGACAACAATCCCACGAAAACCCTGGGCGCAGCGTATCAATACATCAATTCGTTGGGACAATGTCTCTGGACTGGATATTGCAGCTTCAGCAGCTACCAGCTCATTAGCAGGATACAATAAAACCTGATCAGGAGAAAGCGCTTCCTGTAAGTCATCTGCTATTTTTTGAGCGGCAAACATATTGTGCGTCATGACCATTAACGGTCGTCCGGTATCTTCGGCAAGCGCGGCCATCAGTACCTGTCGGGAAGAGCCTGATAAACCTGATATCAGTTGTTCCTTCATCCCTGATGAAATACCTGCTGCAATGGATGCATAATCAGCATCCTTCGTAAAAGCCTGAATAAGTGCTTGTAACAAAAAAGGCACCCCTTTATGCTTATAAATAGTTACATGTAAACCGAAAAAGAAGCCTCAGCAATGCTGCCAAGGCTCCATAAGCGGAATTGCCGCTTCACCTCTCAAGCTGGTACATCCTACCAGTTGAATACCTGTTATTGGAGCGGATTAACGAGCAGACTCAGCTCTGGATTATTCTCCAATGCCTGACTGCAATGCTCGCAAATGACTTTGACGGTCACTTCACCACCCGAATTATACGCTATTATATCTCTACGTTCGGCAGGGGTCAAGGAATGGAAGCCCAACCTTTCTTCGGTTATTGCCGCGGAATCAATTCGTCCCAAGAAAGTTCGACAATGTCTGCATACATAATTAACAATCATGTAATGTATATGCCTCCTGAAAGTTTTCTATACCTTTCAGTATGTCCAACAATCTTCCATTTAAGCCCGTCTGCTACGTCTGAACTTACTTGTTGAATTCAGCCATCGTCCGTTCAAACGGATGACTCAAGCTGTGTTCTAAGGCGTTGCACGTGTCCTCGATCATTCCGGCCAGTAATTCTTTTTCCTTCTTGGGAAAGGTACCCAGAACATAATCGACAATAGCATGTCCAGGCTCCGGGCGGGAAATGCCCATACGAATCCGATTGAAGGACTGCGTGCCGGTATGCTGAATGATCGATTTAATGCCGTTATGACCGCCTGCGCTACCTTGATAACGCAATCTTATTTTACCGACTTCTGTATCCAGATCATCGTACACGACAATCAGATCTTCCATATCGGCCTTATAATAGTCCATATAAGCACGTAGAGACTCGCCTGATAGATTCATATAGGTCATTGGCTTAATCAGTACGGTTTTTACGCCACCAATGTGACCCTCTCCAATTAACGCCTTGCATTTGCTTTGGTTAATCTGGATGTTATGACGCGAGGCAAGAGCATCCAATGCCATAAATCCGACATTATGTCTCGTTTTCTCGTATTGGGGACCGGGGTTGCCCAATCCTACAATCCACTTCATAACTTTGACACCCTCTTTCGCAGTCTTGATTTTTTGGTAAAATAGTTGTATTGAATAGGAAGGTGCGTGCCGGTATGCTCAATCAAGGTGATATCCTCTTATATGACAGCCATTTTCTATATCATTTAAAACATTCCGTTCCTGTCCAGATCTATGACGGGAATGTACATATTCAGATTGGCATCGTTGCGCGTTTTAATGAGCATTTCGTCGAAATAGAGGACACACTATACAATCGTCAACGTTTCACATTCATATCTCGCCCAGGCTTTTAGCCTGACATGCTGATAGGGGTTACCTTTTCCATATGGAAAAGGCAACCCCTTTTTTAATGAGCCAGCGCTTATTCGATTTCAAACAGTTTGCTGATCGACAATTCTTCATGCACACGGATGATAGCTTCTCCCATTAATGGAGCCACAGATAATACCTTCAGCTTGCTTGTCGGATTCGGGTGAACGATCGGGATTGTATCCGTCACAACCACCTCTTTTAATGGCGAATTCTCCAGTCTTTCCATAGCAGGACCGGACAGCACAGCATGTGTACAACACGCATACACATCTTTTACGCCGCCTTCTTTAAGCGCATTTGCACCTAATACAATCGTTCCGGCTGTATCAATGATATCATCAATTAAAATAGCCGTTTTACCCTCAATGTTCCCGATGATGTTCATCACTTCACTGACATTTGGCTCTGGACGACGCTTATCAATAATAGCGAGCGGCGCACTCAGGAAGTCCGCCAGCTTACGCGCACGAACAACCCCACCATGATCGGGTGAAACGACAATCGGGTTCTCAATTTGCTTGGAACGGAAATATTGGGCCAGAATTGGCGCTCCCAACATATGATCTACTGGAATATCAAAGAATCCCTGAATCTGCATCGCATGCAAATCCATGCTGATTACGCGGTGAGCTCCCGCTTTTTCAATCAAGTTAGCGACAAGCTTCGCTGTAATCGGATCGCGTGAACGAGCTTTACGATCCTGACGAGCGTAACCATAATATGGCATAACGACATTGATACTTTTGGCAGAAGCGCGTTTAAGTGCATCAATCATAACCAATAACTCCATCAAGTTGTCGTTAACCGGCAGACAAGTTGACTGCACAATATACACATGGCAGCCGCGTACGCTTTCCGACAGCTTAACCTGGATTTCACCGTCACTAAACGATGTGGTATGGGATTCCCCCATTGGGATGCCGATGTAGTCCGCAATCTGGTGGGCTAACTTCGGATTGGAGTTACAAGTAAATATTTTGAGTTTGGAATCGCAATAAGTCATTAATAGAAACCCTCCGTGCTGGTTCATTCATTACAGATTCAACAGCTTGCTGATTAAGGTCATTCCGATCTTTTCTTCTTCGCTTTGGCACGTGCGCGGATTTTGTCCGCATATCCGGCTTTGTTCTCTTGACGTGGTCTGGCAATGGCCAGATCGTTATCAGGGACAGCATGTGTTACAGTGGAGCCTGCTACAACATAAGCACCTTTTCCAATCTTAATCGGGGCGATCAGATTCACGTTGCTGCCAATAAAGGCATCGTCTTCAATTTCTGTAATGGATTTATTATATCCATCATAATTGACCGTTATTGCCCCGCAGCCAATATTTACGTTTGTACCCACCTTGGCATCACCGACATAGCTCAAATGAGACACCTTGGAATGATCTCCAATGGTCGCATTTTTCACCTCAACAAAATCACCAATTTTCACATGTTCGCCAAGCTTCGCGCCTGGACGCAGATAAGCAAACGGCCCCACAGATGTACTGCTTCCCACTTCCGCTTCGTTCAACACCGAATGTTTTACCGTTGCGCCTGAATGGATAATCGTATTCTGAATCTCAGCCTGTGGACCAATCACACAATCTTCTCCGATTTGTGTTTGACCATGCAGCCATGTGTTCGGGTACAGTACCGTATCGGAACCAATAACAACCTCGCTCCCGATATAGGTAGAAGAGGGATCAATGACAGTGACACCATTCAGCATATGCTTGCGAACAATGCGCTCACGCATATAGCCCTCAGCTACCGACAAAGCCACTCTGTCGTTAACACCGATGGATTCAGACACATCATCTGTCAAATACGCCTCAACCTGCTCACCTTCACCATGCAAAATACCAATGACATCTGTCAGGTAATATTCCTGCTGTGCATTGGTGTTCGTTACCTTGTCCAGCGCTGCAAACAGCTTGGCATTGTCAAAGCAGTACGTTCCCGTATTGATCTCCCGGACAGCATCTTCCTCAGGTGAACAATCTTTCTGTTCCACGATCTTGAGCACGGCCCCGGAAGCATCACGAATAACTCGTCCATATCCTTTCGGGTCGTCCAACTCAGCGGTCAGAATCGTCGCAGCCGCCCCACGGCTCTCGTGCAGTTGCACCAAGCCCTCCAGCGTTTCCGCTGTGATCAAAGGAGTATCCCCACAAATGACAATGGTTGTACCTTTTTCCTGACCGAGCAAGTCCTTGGCTTGCTTGACAGCATGGCCTGTTCCCAACTGCTCAGCCTGAAGCGCATATTCTGCCGACGGTCCCAAATAAGACTGTACCGCCTCTGCTCCATGACCCACGACGACTACGCTTCGGGACACACCGATTTCACGAACCGTGTCGAGCACATGCCCGACCATCGGTTTTCCGCACACCGGATGCAGAACTTTATATAATTTGGATTTCATACGTTTTCCCTGCCCTGCGGCAAGAATGACTGCCAACCTTTCCAACAAGTCCAACCTCCTATCCTGAAAATAACAGTTACCCCTTGGCTAAAACGTTAATTCCCAGATCAGATTTTGCTTAACTTTTCACAATCCTCCTGAAAAATAACGGCGAACCTTTGGTTAATGGCTATTTTTTCAGGCCAGCTTGTGCTGGACATTCATCCCCGGGACGCATCGCTGCCTAGTCCCTGTCTTATGAAAAAGCCGCTTCGGCAGCCCGGATGGCTCCAAGTTGCCTTAAAACTGACTGTTAACTCACTAAAGAATATATCTCATTCCAGACAAAAAGAAAAGAGAGCCACAGTTAGTGGCTCTCTTTTTCTTTTGTTCCCCAATCCTGCTTTAGGTGAATTAAGCGCCTTCTTCAATAGCAACTTCTTCATCCACAGCTGCACGTTCGTACTCAGTTAATACAGCAGCTTGGATCTTCTCACGGGTTCCAGAAGATATCGGGTGAGCGATATCGCGAAACTCTCCGTCTGGAGTTCGTTTGCTTGGCATAGCTACGAACATCCCGTTATTACCGTCGATAACTCGGATGTCATGAACAACAAACTCGTTATCAATCGTAATGGATGCAATCGCCTTCATTCTTCCTTCTGAGTTCACTCGGCGGAGTCTAACATCCGTAATCTGCATGTGTGTTTCACCACCTTTTTCCAAATAGGACTTGGTGTATACATTCCACACAGCAGTTCGAAATCCTTCTTTTTTTCGGTAATTCGTATCCTAAATTCAGGTAATTTTTTTGAAAAGATTTCTTTTCGACATATTTAGGTATTTTATGATGGATTGTGACAATTTACTGCCCTGTTCACTCATCAAAATAATTGCCCAGCTTGACCGTAATTTGCTTGCTTCGAGAATCGACTGCGGTCAGATTCGCCAGTGAAATATAATCGTGCAGCAGGCGCTCTTCGTTCTCCACCTCGCCCGATTCTACCAGCACACCTACACCGGCCACCTCAGCATCAAACTCAGCCAGCAAGTCGACCATCCCCTGAATCGTGCCACCGGCCTTCATAAAATCATCTACGATGAGCACACGCGATTTCTCACGCATCGCACGTCTGGATAAAGACATTGTATGCAGGCTCTTTTGTGATCCTGAAACATAATTAATACTTACAGCCGAGCCTTCTGTCACCTGATGATCACGCCGTACGAGGACGACTGGCAAATTCAGCTGTGCTCCGGTTGCATAGGCAAGTGGAATACCCTTGGTCTCCACCGTCATAACCACATCAATCTGACGATTGGCAAAAGCGGTCGCGAATATTTTACCAGCTTCGTTCATCATCGCAGGTTGGCCCAGCAAATCGGACAAATACAGGTATCCTCCCGGTAATATGCGGTCAGGCTGCTCCAGTTGCGCACACAGGTCGTTCGCAAACGCAAGCGCATGCTGCTTGGAAAGCCTCGGGATCAGTTTCACGCCCCCTGCCGCTCCCGCCAGTGTCAGAAGCTCGCCAGTGCCCTCATCCTCAAAAACTTCCTTGATGATGGCCAGATCCTCGCTTATGGAGGACTTAGCTGCCCCGTAGCGATCCGCAAAATGAGTAAGAGGCACCAGCGTATGCGGCCGTGACAACAAAAATTGCGTCATTTCCACCAATCGTGAGCTTCTTTTAAGTTTTTTCACAACAATTCCTCGCGATCTATTCTCCTGCCGCCCGCTTTGTACAGTAAAGCACCGGCGGACTGGCCGGTTGCTGGCGGAATGTAAGTGATATAGTAAAATCCGAATATTTAATAGTAAATATATCATCTTCGTACGTATTTGTACAACAATTACCACTATAATAAGAAAAAAATATCTAAAATCAGGTCAAAAGTCGTACTGCATACACATCTTTACAAAACCCTCTTAATCCATTGTAAATCCGTGGCACTTTGGCTTCCTTCGATACCAGTCCGAACACTGTAGGTCCACTACCTGACATCAGCACACCATCTGCTCCTAAGCGGATCATGGAGCTTTTAAGATGCTCTACCTCTGGATACAGCTTTAGTGTTACATCCTCAAGTACATTCCCCAGCGCGTTGCATACATCGGTAAATGAAGCGTTATGGATCGCATGCTCCATCTGGCGGGCAGACGGGTGGTGCGCAATCTGATCTGCTTTGACACGACCATACACTTCAGCCGTCGATACATTAATCGGCGGCTTCGCAAGGATCACCCAGCATTGTGGCGGATTCGGAAGTGGCTTGAGCAGTTCTCCGCGTCCACTTGCTAAAGCTGTACCCCCTGTAATACAGAAAGGTACATCTGAGCCCAGTTCCGCACCCAGTACCCTTAATTCGGCATCCGAAATACAAAGCTTCCATAGCTTGTTCAGTCCACGCAGCGCTGCGGCAGCATCACTACTTCCACCCGCCAACCCTGCCGCCACCGGGATATGCTTATCCAGATGAATGTGGACGCCCGTAGACACGTTATAACGTTCTTTGATCAGACGAGCAGCCTGAAAAGCCAAGTTCTTTTCATCCAATGGTATGTACCCGGCTTGACTTGAAATAATAATGGTATCACGCGGTAACTCAGACATCGTCAATCGGTCAGACAGATCGACCATGGTCATAATCATTTCGACCTCGTGATAACCATCGTCCCGCTTACGTAGAACATCAAGCATTAAATTGATTTTCGCCGGTGCTTTTTCATATATTTTCAAGGCGTTCACCCACCTTCAACTTTTCCCTCAAGACAGCTTAACATATTATATCAGACTCAGCGTGTCAAGTCATGAGGTTCAAAAAAGCGGAGATGACCCGGTCTAATCCCGGATATCCCCGCTTTTCATCAGCACCACCGATAGCTACGATTTGCGGGAAGCTGCCTGCTCGGCAAGTTGGATAGCCCGCTTGACCATATTGCCCGCATCCTTGGCTTTAATGCCTCCCCAGCCTTCTTCCTTGACCGTGTCGTAAAATCCAAGATCTTTGGCCAGCTCGTACTTTAGCTCCTCCGACATGACACTCCGTCTTCTTCGGCTCATACATACGCCTCCTTCAGCAATGGAATAAGGAAGATCATTCCCGGCTTAGTATGTGCAGAGATGTCATGCTTCATCCTGCTCTGTATATACAAAACGGCCCCGTCATTTGAAATGACGAAGCCGTCGTTAAACCTGCAAAGCTGGTATAAATCACGAAATCAATTAAGGTGTTTCAAAATATTCGACTACACTTGTATGGGAGTCGGGATCATATACGCTGACTTCTACCGACTCGGTAAGAATGTCAGCATAGCTGTAGGAGACACGTTTAAACGTCTGTTGCTCCTGATCCAGCTTGACGATAAAAACAGAAGGGTACGTTTCTTCCAAGACACCAGTTCGTTCGACGGTCTTACGGCGTCCGCCGTTAGCCCGCAGCAAAATTTTTTGCCCTACATGTGCGTCGAGACTGCGTTTGATTTCCAACAGCGTATTTTTAGCCATTGCCTAACGACCACCTCTTTCCTTGTCCATTATAACGAATTTTAGAGGGATTGTCAAATCAAGCTAAATATTATAACAACACGAAAAATAAGTTGTCAATTTAATTTTTTGCGAACAGGAATAATTTATATAAAAAATGACAAAAAGCCTCTGAAAGCAGAGGCTTTTTGCTCAGGTTAGTCCTATTGGCACATTTGAATCCTAGATTGCGGAAGGCGTTACTTTAAGCGTTGATAAATTTTCAAGCTTCGGCAGGCCGATGCGATAGCTTCCCCTAGTTTCAATTCCACCCACTCCGCGACTGCCACTGATTGTCTGGTGAAACAGGTCCCCCATGTTGACCGTATCACGGATCGAAGTAAAGGCCGCCTTGGCAGCCACGTAAACGGGGTCCAGCGCGTGAATCAGGATACGCCCTGGTGAGCTGGCGAAGTTCGCTCCCGCACGTAGCAGCGCCTCAAAATGGGACTGGCACGCTCCCGCTACAATCGTCAGGGAATCCAGATGACGTTCATATTGCCTTGCTACCTGAATTGCCGCCACAAAATTTTGCGAATTTTTATAACTTTTCAAGCTGTACAAATCGTAAGGCTGTGGCTGCTTCAGTACACCGTCATGTCCAGTAATGACTACGATATCCGGGCGGATACGAGGAAGCAGTCGGTACAACGTGTCCGCCATTGCCGATTCGTGAACGTGATGTCCCTCTGCAGGAACACGGAGCTGTTCATATAAACTGAGACATTTTTTCAGATAGCTGGGATCTCCATCCAGGTGAAGAACCTTTCCCGGCATTTCAAAATACGTTGACTCGACCGGATCACTCCAGTCCCCTACCAGAGCTGCCTGACTACGAGCAGCTTGCTGCTGGCGTGCCCGTTGCAACAGATTAAGAGACTCACCAGCCTTAATGTGGGCCTGCTGAGTCTTACCGCTAATCTGGTCTGCAGGCACTCTGACCAGATCGTTCACCGGGGAATCAGCCAGCAGCCGAAATTCTATTCCCTTAATGATCGCTTTATCCCGCTGGATGTCCTCAACACGAAACGTGACATCTCCGCCGTACGATTTCCGAACGACCAAGTCTCCTAAACTCATCACACTGTATCACCCCTCCTATATCGTATGGGTGAATGCACAGTTTGGTTCCAGCTTAGGATATACCTGCCTCCAACAGCACAGCGCTGAGACGCGCAAATTCCTCAATACTTAGCGTTTCTCCTCGACGGGAGGGTTCAATACCAGCTTGTTGCAACAGCGGCTCCAGCGTGTCCCTGTTCTCTTTGGTGAAGAAACGGCTTTTCAAGTTATTGGAAATGGTTTTACGACGCTGAGCAAAAGCAGCATGAACCACTTCAAAGAAGTGCTTCTCATCCACCACTTCCACCGGAGGGGCTTCCCGTACACGCAGCCGGATGACTGCAGACTCCACATTTGGCTGGGGAATAAATACTGTATTCGGCACAATGCAGACTAATTCAGGTTCGCTGTAATATTGCACTGCAATGCTCAGACTGCCGTAATCCTTCGTTCCAGGAGACGCAGCCATGCGCTCAGCCACTTCTTTTTGGATCATAACGACGATATTCTCCAGAGGGAGCTTGTCCTCCAGCAGCCTCATCAGAATCGGTGTAGTAACATAGTACGGCAGATTAGCCACGACACTTACTTTACTCACGTCTGCAAAATCGGCTGCGAACACCTCACGTAAATCCAGCTTCAGCACGTCTCCATGACGTACCTTCACATGCTCGTAAGGGGCCAACACCTCTTCGAGAATTGGCAGCAGCCGCTGGTCAATCTCGACAGCGGTAACTGCCTTAGCCGATTGCGCCAGCTTCTCGGTCAAAGCGCCAATCCCAGGACCGATCTCAAGTGCACCCTTCGTCTCATCCAATCCGGCAGCATTTACAATCTTATTGAGAATATTTTGATCAATCAGGAAATTTTGTCCCAAACTCTTTTTGAACGAAAAACCGTGCCGTTGAATAATTTCCTTCGTACGCCGCGGTGTTGCTATATCTTGAATCCCTGCCATACGGACATCACAATCCTTCACTTTCAATTTGTGCCAGTGCCCCGGCAAATTCCTCGCGGCTGATCTGAAATACAGACAGCCGTTTATGTAGCTGCTTTCCGTTACAATAACCAATACCCAGCACATTCCCTAAGGCCATACGGCGTGCAGCAGCATTGGGATGGGTGATGAGTCCAGCATCAATCAGGTCCGCCCACTCAATCAGCGGGTCGGCGCCTTCCACTGTCGTATGAACCCGTGCAAGAGCGTGTCTGATCGCATCTGGTGAGGCATTCTCCACGCCAATATCTCCTTTACGCGTCGCTTCTGCCTCGGGTATAAAGGCCTGCTTGCAGCCGGGTACCTTGGAAGCGATAATCTTACGGATGCGCTCCCCTGCATGATCGGGATCGGTTAAAATAATGACCCCCCGCCGCTCCTGCGCCAATGCAATTTTACGCAGCGTCATTTTATTAATGGCGGAGCCGCCAGTTTCTATCGTATCCGCTTCAACAGCGCGGCGAATGGCCACCGTATCATCCCGGCCCTCTACCACGATCACTTCCTTGATCATTTGTGTTTCCCTCCACTGCTACACAGCAAGCTATATTTATCTTTCCCTGCTTTTGAAAACAAAATAAGAAGAGGATATCCTCTTCTTAGCATGGCATAACTATGTTGTTAATACTATCGCATTGCCCTCAACATACACAACCTGTTTTAGTTGATTTCAGGCTTTACCGGTCCGATAACATATACGGTTTTACCGTGCTTACGACCAAATTGGTTGGCTCGGCTCAAACTCTCATAATACACATCGATTTTGTGGCCTTTAATCGCGCCACCGGTATCCTCCGCACGACGGAAGCCCACCCCTTCGATATACACCCACCAGCCGATTGGAATTATACTCGGATCGACCGCGATGGTGCGTCCTTCCGTGACACGTGCGCCGGATGCAGTACGTGTACCGATACCTGGCTCCTGTGAGGAATACGCCGTCATGGAGACGTTTTGTAAAACTTTGCTATATTTAAAATTTACGCCTGCTTTACGGACAGCACTGCCCGAACTAACCGTCGTTGCCTTAACCGCATCATTGGGACCGACGGAAGCAGCAAGAACGACCGGTTTTTTCTTCGTTCCTACCGCAATGACCTTATCCACCCGGTTCTGTGCAACTTCCTTGTTAACCAGCTGTTTGGATACCAACTTTCCATCATGATATACCTTTTGAACGTGCTGGACGACCACACCCGATTTGCCGCTTTGAATGACCCGATTATCGCCTTTATAAAGACTCGGATCGGCCGTTTTGATGACCTGATAAGGCACCTGTTTTTTCTGTTCGACCTGCTGTTTCTTCACACGGACGATTTTTATGTCCATGTTAGACGAAACAGAGGCATCCAACGCAGGATAAACTTTATCCGTTGATGATAATTTATAGCCCGAGGTACGAATGGCACCTTCTACTGTATTTTCTGTTGTGTACAGCTTTTTCGTCTCATTGCCTGAAGATACTCTGACTTGATTGGCACGTTTAATGACTACGCGATCGCCATCCTGTATTGCTCCATTTAGCGGCATGGAAACTGTATCATGCGGCTGAAGTGAAATGGAATGCTCGCTCAGCAAATCTTGAAGCATGGATTCCCGGGTTTCTACCGCAGACGCCTTGCCATCGATGACAAAAAAGACTTGTTTTTTAGATTGCGTGTACATCAGAATTGAAATCATAATCGTTAGCGCGATTAGAAAAATAGCAACCAAAGCAGCCTGGCGCACATTCTCTTGCTTCCAACGCAATACGTAAGACATGCTGGATGAGCGTGACTCATGGGTATCCTTTTTTTGGAAAATGCCCATTTCCTCCGTCCTCCTTACATAGCCCGCCGTCTGGAGTAAGACATAGTTGAGATTTGACGTGACTATAACAGATTTTCTACAAGACAAGCCCAAACTACGACTGTCCTGCACCATGTACCCGTCTTCGCGGCATGCTGTCCTCCCCTGTTTAACCACAGTATGATGACAGATTTTCTTTTATTCACAACAAAAAAAGCCAGAGAAAGAGACTAGAGAGCTCTTTCGTGGCTTCCGGCATGTGTGAATATGCGGGAAAACTCATGCACGAGATGGCTTCTCTCTTGTTACGCTTACGGGGTTAGCTGTCGGGTTCGGACGTAGAGAGTCGCCCTAGCTTGGGTCAACCGCTCATGGCGGTCGCCTTCACATTCACCCCGAAGACCCAGAAAGAAATCGAAATACGGCTCCTCCACCTGTTCAATCCCATCCGGGAAAAGAATTTAGGTCGAGCCGGCTGGCGGAAGAGACGTTCCCTTCTTGCACATACGCCGGACGTACTGTAAGCCATATCGGTTCCCCCGTTCCCTGTAAAAGGGACTCAGCGAGACTGGTTCATGAAATGACTTGTTGATGTTTACATTCAAACAACAATTCACTGAAAAGATGATATCCTGTTTCTATGCATGTTGTAAAGCAGGTTTCAAGTACATTTTTTAAAATATTCGGTTAAAATATTGTAATATTCTCGAGTTTCCTGCAACAAATTCATGATTAGCTTCGTCTATCTCTTTATTTTGATCGATTTCTTCACTTTTTCATTGAATGTCAAATCGTTCCAGGGCATTTCGGGTCGTTATTGACACTAATTCCTCCACTGTAATCCCTTTGATTTGGGCTGCAGCCTCTGCTACCAGTCTCACATGTGCAGACTCATTTCGCTTCCCACGATACGGATGAGGTGTCAGATAGGGAGCATCAGTTTCAATGAGCAGACGGTCCAGCGGCACCTGTGCGAGCACCTCTTTTGGCTGCTTGGCATTTTTGAACGTTATTGGACCACCGAAGGAAAGGTGAAATCCCATATCCAGCACCATTTTGGCTGTCTCCCAGCTACCCGAAAAAGAGTGCATGACTCCACCAATCTCACTCGCTTTTTCCTCGCGCAAAATCTTAACAATATCTTCATGTGCATCCCGGTTATGAATAACAATGGGCATCTTGAGCTCACGAGCCAGACCAATTTGGTTTCGAAACACCCGATGCTGCACATCCTTCGGTGATGTATCCCAATAATAATCCAGACCGATCTCCCCGATGGCTACAACCTTCTTATGACTGCATAACGATGCAATCCATTCTAGATCGCCCTCCTGCATTGTAATCGCATCCTGCGGATGCCATCCAACTGCTGCATAAATAAAATCGTACGTCTCGGCCAATTCCATGGTGGATGGAATGGTCTCACGATTAAATCCGATATTGATCATCCGCGTTACTCCTGATTCGACAGCACGTGCTATAACTTCTTCACGATCTTCGTCAAATTGTGGCGCATCCAAGTGAGTATGGGTGTCGAATAAATCCAAGGTTTACATCTCCTTTTTTTACTTACATTTCTATATAGTTGTCTATTCTTTGACAAAATAATTCCTTATTTTGGCAGGTAACCTGTCTTTTACCGCGTTCAATTTATTCTGGGGAAAATACATATGATATTTTCCTCGGTGAATACCACTTATTGAGCGCACAATTTCCGAAACTTCGGATATTTCACTCACCTCGCCCTGACGTCCAAGCAGTAAAATCTGGTTGTCCGTCGAGCCACCCTGCCGAAACACATCATAAGGAAGATCTGTCGGAAAATCAATTTCAAAATCATATTCAGGGTGCAAACCAGCCTCTTTCAAAGCTTCTCGAATACTGTCAATGGTATCTGTATCCATATTTTCAATCTCTACATATTTATACAATCTACGGTCCATAAACCGGCTGCTCAAATCACTTAAAATCTCGTCCTTTTCTCGTTTCCACTGGCTAAATACGGTCTGGATTAATGACTCGTCGAGCATCAGATATTGCTCTACTGTAAGATCTCCTTTCAACAGATCCGGCAACGGGTCCAGCAGAAAGCCAAACTCATATCCGTTTTTAAACAATTCCTTTGCTCGCTTAAAAATTTTACGTAAAAGGATTTCCGAGCTGCGTGTTACAGGATGAAAATAAATTTGCCAATACATCTGGTAGCGTGACATTAAATAATCTTCTACTGCATGCATACCTGATTCCTTCACAACAATTCTCCCATTATGAGGACGCAGCAGTCGTAAAATACGATCCAAATCAATCGTGCCGTAGTTGACGCCTGTCGAGTGAGCATCCCGCAACAAATAATCCATACGATCGGCATCTAGCGGACTGGTTACCAGGTTGACAACAATCGGTTTATCATACGTTTTGGCTATAACCGCAGCCACCTTTTGTGGAAGCTTCTCGTCGACTTGCCGTAGCACGGCGTTGATCTTCGTGTCTCCCAGTACAATGCGGCATGTCCAATCCTCATGGTTCATATGAAAGGCTTCCTCAATTGAATGAGAAAATGGGCCATGCCCCACATCATGCAATAGAGCTGCACACAGAGCAACCAGCCTTTCCTCCTTCGGCCAATCCGGGAAATCTCCACGTTCAAATTGAGAAATAATACTTCTCGTAATCTCATATACGCCCAATGAGTGTGAAAACCGGCTATGCTCCGCTCCATGAAACGTAAGATACGACGTGCCTAACTGCCGTATGCGCCGTAAACGTTGGAACTCCGGCGTGTTGATCAACCGCCATATCACAGTATCCTGAACATGGATGTAATTATGTACCGGGTCTTTAAAAACTTTTTCTTCACTGAGTGGCTGGTGCAAGATATCAGCTCCTTTAATATTCGGAATAATGGATTAAAATACAATAAAATCCTAAATGGTTTCCCTCATTCGACATTCTTTGTCGTAATATGTCGAATTATAGTTTTTCGACATTTCCAAATCGACAAACTGAATAAATCATCAATAAGATAAGGCAATACACACAAGTAAAGCTCTTTAATCTAAATACTTTTGCATAATCAGACTGTTACTACATTTTTAAGGTTGACTGTTTTGGGAATCGTTGGTATAGTAAATATCAGAAAAGAGAAAATTTTGTCGAATCATGACACTTATATTATTTTAAACGGCGAGAGGAGCCTGATTTATTATGATGAAATCCACTGGTATTGTAAGAAAAGTTGACGAGCTCGGACGTGTTGTTATTCCAATCGAATTGCGCCGTACCCTGGGAATCGGAGAGAAAGACGCTTTGGAAATTTATGTTGATGGCGAACGCATCATGCTTAAAAAATACGAGCCAGCTTGTATCTTCTGCGGCAATGCTGAGAACGTAATTTACTTCAAAGGAAAAATTGTTTGCCAAGATTGCATTTCTGAAATCCCAACACCTGTGACAAACTGAGAATTTTAGTATATAATAGACTTATCAGATATTGTTAATTCTAACCTTTTTCATATATACTCCTTGTTGCCTTCCACGGTTTGAACCCAACCGTTGGAAGGCCCTTTTTTGTTTAGGCAGATATTCATAAGAGTGCGTTATAAACATCTCTCTTGGAGATTGAACGATCTGTGGCTGTACGCTTCATTGCATCCTTGCGTGTGAGTCCCTCTGCCTCATAATGTGCGACGTGGGACTCCAAAGATAAAGACTGCCACCATGCCTGACGTTCCTGTTCCTCTTCCTCTTCGTCTTTCCCTTCAACCACCAGGCAATATTCACCAATCGGCGGATTCTCCTCTAGTTTAGCAAGGCATTGCTCCACGGTTCCCCGCACCCATTCCTCATGCAGCTTGGTCAGCTCACGCGCAAGCACCACTTTGCGTGAACCTAATGTTTCCTTCAACACCATCAATGTCTTCACAATACGATGAGGCGATTCATAAAAAATAATTGTGCCGTGAGATACCTGAAACGATAGCAACAGCTTCTCTAGGTCCTTTTTCTCCCGTGGTGGAAAGCCAGCGAAGGTGAACCTTTCTGTATCCAGTCCTGAGGCAATTAAAGCCGATAGTGCCGCATTTGCTCCTGGGATAGGAATGACGCTAATTTCCGCTTCCAGTGCCAGTTTGACCAGATCCGAACCAGGGTCAGAAATGGCTGGTAGACCTGCATCGCTAACCAGTGCCAAATTTTTTCCTTCTATTATATAACGTATCAGTTCAGGCCCACTAGCAGCCTTATTATGTTCATGATAACTGAAGAGCATATCCGGTGTAATTTCGAAATGAGTGAGCAGTTTGCGTGTCTGCCGTGTATCTTCAGCAGCGATAATACTACATGATTTTAAGGTGTTAATCGCCCTAAAGGTCATATCGTCCAGATTTCCAATAGGTGTCGCAACAAGATACAACTTTCCCCGTTCTTCTTCGCTGGTACTAAAGCTTTTTTGTACAGCTGCTTTCACACAGAATCCCCCTTGCTTACTTCTCCATAGATATCTCTTATTTCCTGAGTATAATTCCCATTTTCCTGATATACAATGAGCGGAGGCAACAAACGAACCTCCGGTTTGCCGTCACGTAATGCTTCAACCAGGACCATATTGGCTTCCATATGAACTCGTGGGTGAACAAAACGTATTCGTTTGGGTTCCAAACTATGTTTACGCATCAAGGTTATAATCTCACCCAGCCGCTGCGGGCGATGAACCATAGATACCTTTCCCCCATTACGGACAAGCCGGGTGGATGCCTGAATGACTTCTTCGAGTGTGCAGTTCACTTCATGACGGGCAATTGCCTGGTGAGGATTCAGCTTGATATCGCTACCATTTAGCGGCATATAGGGGGGATTCACGGTAATCGCATCATAAACACCATGTCCCGTGATGTGAACCAGCTCACGTAGGTCCCCTTCCCGAATCTGAATTGCTGCTTCTAATCCATTCAAGCTGACACTCCGTCTAGCCATATCTGCCAAGCGTGGTTGAATCTCAATTCCTTCAATAGACGCCTTTGTTCGTGTCGTTAGCAACAGCGGGACAACCCCATTGCCAGTACACAGATCCAGAATCTTCCCACGCTGTGGAATACCGGCAAAACGTGCCAGCAAGACCGCGTCCATCGAGAAGCTGAATACTTCATCACTTTGGATTATACGCAAATTATGTGAAAGCAGATCATCAATTCGTTCCGACTTCTTTTCATTTTCGTACATAATGCTCTCCCATCTTTTATAACCAAAATCGCTTTTCACTCATACTTCCTTACAAAAAAGCCGTAGGCATCTTCCTCCTACGGCTTGTTTTTATTTATTCAAAAATGACAGACAGAAGAGGCAATCGCCTTCCGTTCGCAAATGTCCGTAATACACGTTGCATATATGAAATCCTTCATGATACAGCCTCGCTAGATTGTCGTAGCCTTCGCCCACGACCTCACCCGTTTGCCCTTCATCCTTAATGACGATCGGAGGAGGAAGCTTCGGCTTGTTTGCCGTCTTTTCTTCTCCAGAGGTTTCACGTTTGAGCATCTTGCGCACCTGTTCGTTTTCAATCGTTAGTCGTTGATTTTCCTCCAGCAGCTCTTTTACTGCCAGTTTCAATTCACCCAGATCGCTATGCAACTGTCCCATTTGGGTTTCCATTTCGTGAATACGCGCAAAAACATTTAATTTATCCAAGTTTCCACCCCGAAGCAACCTAATGGTTTACTTGACGACTACATCGTCCATTGGAAGTTCCTTGACCTTACTGATCTCAAACAGTTGAACATGCACCGTGCGATGACCTGCATTCACACCTACGACTTTACCTTCTCCCAAAGAGGTGATAACCATCTTACCCACCTGAGGTAGCTCTTCTCGCATGCTTTCGTAGTTATCATGTTCAAACTTGAGACAGCACATCAATCTCCCGCACAACCCGGAAATCTTCGTCGGATTCAGCGACAAACTCTGATCCTTCGCCATCTTAATAGATACCGGCTCAAAATCCCCCAGCCATGAGGAGCAACACAGAATACGTCCACAAGGTCCGATTCCGCCAAGCATTTTAGCCTCATCCCGTACGCCGATCTGCCGCAGCTCGATCCGTGTACGAAAAATACTGGCCAAGTCCTTTACAAGCTCTCGAAAATCCACCCGACCCTCTGCCGTAAAATAAAAAATGATCTTATTCCGGTCAAATGTAAATTCTACATCTACCAGCTTCATTTTAAGGCCATGGTCTTTAATTTTATTTAAACACGTGCCGAATGCATCCTTGGCCGCCAATTTATTCTCTTCTACAACGAGAGCGTCATCATCCCCAGCAATACGAATGACTTTTTTTAAGGGCAGGACAACATCCGAATCATTTACCTCTTTTTTGCCCACTACAACCTTGCCATATTCAATACCGCGCGCGGTCTCTACAATGACGCAGTTTTCTTTCTCCACTGGAAGATCCAACGGATCAAAATAATAAGTCTTGCCCGCCTTCTTGAAACGGACACCCACTACACTATACAAAAATTAACCCCCTTGTATGCCACTAAACCTCATTTGAAGCCGACATTGTACGAATGGCCGCAATTGAAGTCTCACTGTCGCACAAACCGGGAACCTGGCGTCGCGGATTGTGCAGAGTGGAACAAGCGCGCCTTCCTGTTAGCCGGTGATAGAACCGCTTGTATCGGACAACCCAATCAGAAGCTGCTCCACGCATAATTGCCCGTTGACGTGAAAACGGAGCTTCTTCCTGCAATTCGCGGCCAAATCCATATAAGAGACCCATTGTTCCGTGCTGCGGGTGATTGCCAATTTGGAGACGGACTCCAAATGATCTATGAAAACAATGCTTTCGTGCCTTCCGTAACGGAAATGAAGCATATCCTTAAACCACAAATGAAACAGATGAAACAGAATATCCAGGTGTTCAGAAAGTCCAGTTTTAAAAATCTTCTGTTGAGCCAGAATAATAGACGAGCTCCCCCGACTCATGGACTCCTTCACTAATTGTAACACTACGTTTCTAATTTCTGCAAACCAATTCTGCTGGAGAATTTCTCTACATGATTCCAGTCCTGAAGCAATATGAACGACCGACCGGACAATCCCTGCCGTATAGCCTTCCCCAATTAATGCCTGCATCATCACCTCCGGCTGTAAAGCATGGAAAGGAACCTGCTGCGTCCGTGATTGAATCGTAGGCAGCAACGCCTGTCCATTTTCAGAAATGAGTATGCCGACCACTGGAATCTGGGGCTCCTCCAGAAATTTAAGTAGGCTATTAGCAGCTTGCACTGTCATGGTATCCGCCTGCCGAATGATATATACCTTCGGATTGGAGCTTTCAGATTTGTAAGAAAATATACGTTGAAGCCCACGAATCTGATCAATTTTAATCGTAGCTCCATCGGGCTCTACAATATGCAAATCTGGATGATTCCCGTGCTCTACCTTGCGGCATGACAAACACTCCCCGCATGCATCATCCGTCTGTCGCTCACAAAATAAAGCCTTAGCAAAGATCTGCGCCATGTTCATCTGCCCGCTTCCCGGCGGCCCGCTAAAAACATAGGCATGGTTGACCGTATGATTCCGTAGTGCACTTTGCAGCATTTTTTTGGCTACATCCTGGCCCATTATATGTTGAAAAGACATATTTCCTCACTTTCTCCACTGAAAACAACTGTGATCCCTCAACAAATCGTTGTTCTTCCGGGCATGTACATAGTCAAAAATAATCTGCCAGCATGATCAGCAAGCAGATTATTTCTTCGTGGCAACAGCCCGTCTGTATTCATTTATAACATAAGTCTGCATTAAAATGAGAGATTAATTAGCAATCCTCTGATCTCACCGACCCCTTGCAAAAGCTCAATCTTGCCTTGCTCGGTTTCGAGCAGCTCATCCGCCATTTTGAGCAACAGCTCATCCACTTCATCAATCAGCTTATAACGTTTGCTGCGTCCCCGGCGATCCCAGCCCTTCGTGTCCTTCATGGACACGCCTCGCCGAACGGTATCTTCCAAAAACCGTTTAACCAGCATCTTATAGGCCTTCAGCTCACGAATCGTCATTGAACGTGCAAGACGATCTCCCTGCATTTGTATTTCCTTAAAGCGCCGATTCAATTCCTCCTGCGAAGCTTGCTCCCCATTTTGCTGCATAACGTCGGAGAAGCTCTTGGGCTGAATTGGCTTTGCACTCATTTCATTTGTAGACAATGTACTTTGTAAAGGGCGATAGCCCGGATTTATTTTCATATAAACCTGCTTTCTCCCCGGATGCTTCCACTTTCCCCCTTCATGAACAGTTCAATCTAGAACCCAGGGTTTCTTCGGCTTTCCGGGAACTGCGCTGTAGCGCTGCCGTTTTAGTGGATCTGCCCTCACTCTCATCAACTCATCATGTGAGAAGATACAGGCGATTCCCCTATCATATCGGCAGAATAGGCGCTATTGTGTAGATTCAGAAATGCTCGAAACGGTCTACAGGCATCACGAATACCGTCGCTCCACCCACCTGGACTTCAACAGGCAACGGTAAATAGGAATCCGTCGTCCCGCTCATAGGGGTAACGGGTGTGACCAGCTGTTCACGAACCTTGCAACTGCTGCGAATGACGTTCATTAATGAGTCCACCTGATTGTCATCAACACCGATCATAAATGTCGTATTACCAGCACGCAGAAATCCTCCTGTGCTCGCCAATTTAGTAGCACGGAAATTAGCTTTCACCAGTCCGCTGGATAATCTGTTACTGTCCTTATCCTGTACAATCGCAATAATCAGCTTCATCCTGTATTCCTCCTTCAAGTCATATTAGAGACAACCTTGTCCCTAGCTCAATTTTACCGTATATCCTTCGACAATTATATGCTAAAATTCTGAACAAACCGCTTTTTCAGCAAATCCTTCAATACTTGCTCCACCTGCTCTGGCGCCGGAGATGCATCAACAATTGTAATTCGCTCTGGAAATTTGCGAGCCAACTCCAAATATGCCTCTCGCACCTTATGGTGAAACGATATACTCTCCATGTCGAGGCGGTCCATTTCTGCTCCTCGTGACGCATTAATTCTTGCCAATCCCAATTCGGGCTCAATATCCAGATAAAATGTGGCATCCGGCTCCCAATCATCCACCGCGAAGCGATTAATTGAAGCTACCTCTTCAATTCCGATCCCTCTTGCAAATCCTTGATAGACCAAGCTACTATCCACAAAACGATCACATAATACGATAGCTCCATGTTCAATAGCCGGCTTTACCTTCTCCACCAAATGCTGGCGCCGCGCCGCCGCGTATAAAAGCGCCTCTGTTCGAGCATCCATACTGGTATGAGCAGGGTCCAAAATGATAGAACGAATCTTTTCGGAAATTTCGATGCCACCCGGCTCCCTCGTCGTGATGACTGGATAGCCTTCTTCCTCCATAAACTTCGCCAGCCGTTGAATCATAGTTGTTTTACCGGAGCCGTCTCCCCCCTCCAGTGTGATAAAAATGCCTTTCCGATTCATGTTATTCCCTGCTTTCCTGCCTGAAAAATAAAAGTCACCCATAGGCTACGTATGCTTCTTTTATTCAGTCTTCTGTATTTGTTAAGTCTCTAGTATCTAATCTTTATTGTAAACGGAATACCCGAATTGTAAGCATATTTTCATCTGCTACCCCGTGCCACTTGGCTCCCAGCTCACGTAGACGACTCATCCGCAATGCAATCGCTTCTGTAATCGTCTCTCCTGCATATAGCAGTGGAATACCTGGAGGATACGGGATAATCATTTCAGCCGCTACCCTGCCAGCGGATTCGTCTACAGGCACGGTCTCCATCTGATTCGGGCTAATCGGCCGAAGCCCAAACGGCACCGGACTAGAGTATCCCTTCATTCTATCATTGTTCCACGTGGAAAAATCTAATTCGAATCTTTGCTGCTCTTTTTCCGTTGCCCCCGGCTCACCAGCCGTCTCCTTAAATCTTATATCATTATCTATATGCACAAGAGCCTGCAACAGGTGACTCGCATCCTTAGCCGTAGAGCCTAACGTAAACAATAAAACAACATGTTTTTCGTCGCTCATCTCTGGAACACATCCGTAAGTCTCCAACTCATGCTTGAGTCCAAACCCATCCAGTATACCCCATGTATCATACAGCACCAATTTAAAAGGATCCTGGGCTGAATATCCGCTTATTCCCTCATCAGCCCTTTCTAGGACCTCAGAGATTCCCCTGTGAGCGTATTCTCCATCTAGTGCCTGCTGTGTAGGTTCTAGCAAGCGAAAGCGAGGGAGGTGCTCCAGGCCCTTTCTAAAAGCATCTGCCGCCGCTAAGCCCACTGTAAAAGCATCTGTTCCATACGCCTCTATATACCATCTTGCCAAATCCAGTGAAGCCATTAACGGATAAGAAGGGCTAGAGCTTTGCACCATCGCCAAACGCTGACGAAGCAGTTCCCGATGGATTCTCTCTCCCTGCACATGTAACATAGCCCCCATGGTCATGGCTGGAAGCATTTTATGTGTCGACTGGACGACTACATCAGCCCCGCAGGATAGCGCAGAGGCTGGCAAACGAGGATGCAGCCCATAATGGGCACCGTGTGCCTCATCTATCAATAGCGGCACATGGGCTGCATGACAGGCCTTAGCCGTTGCCTTCAGGTCATGCCCCATCCCATAGTAATTAGGTAGTGTAAGTAACACCCCTTTAGCCGAAGGATAGGACTTCAGTGCAGCTTTTATTGTATCCGTCGTTGGGGCAACTGCCAGCCCGCTTCGTGTATCTATTTCCGGATCTAGGAATACCGCATTAGCCCCTGACAGCATGAGACCGTTCAGGACAGACTTGTGTACATTTCTCTGTACCAGCAGTAGATCTCCCGGCTCCGTACATACAGTTAAAATCATAGCCAAATTACCGACCGTGCTTCCTCCAATTAACCAAAAGCTCTCTTCAGCACCAAAGCACTTTGCAGCCAGCTCTTGCCCTTCACGAATCACATCTTCTGGGTGATGCAAATCATCCAGTCCAGTAATTTCTGTCGCATCAATAGACATCACTTCTTGCAACAGAGATGCAATATTTTCATGCTCATATACTTGTCCATTTTTATGACCGGGTACATGGAAAGAAGCATTGCCCTGAGTCCGGTAACGTATTAGAGCTTCCATTAATGGTGCATGTACCGCCTTTTTCCCCATCATTCTGCAATCCTTCCAAACAAAGCTTTATATCTACCTTATTTTATCGTAAAATCAAGCGGAATCCTACTTTTACTCACAGAAAAAAAGGCCCGTATCGACAGACCTTAGAATGCCAATCCTTCAAAGACTAATTAGCAAAGGATATTATGCATTTTTCTGTACCCAGATTTGCTTTAGTTGATCAATAAAAAAATGATATTTGGCATCAGTTGCATCCGTGTGCACCATTTCAGCTTCACACGTATCACAGATAAACTCGGAAACGATAAAAATGCCTTCATGCTTGTGCTGCCCGCATATAATACAGCGGTGGCCGCCTTGATCATGCATATCCATCCCACCTTGTTTCTTTTACTATTAGTATGGGGCACTTTCTACTATTTTAAACCTTTTCATAGCCCAGTTTGACGATATATTCTATATATATTCCATCTGGGCCATTATGGTGTTTGTACCCCGTATGTTTAAAAAACAGCCGTCTATGCCGATATAATAAGAAAAGCTCTTATGTATGGATACCCTTTCATCGGAGCCCTTGAACACTTCATCAGTGATAGCCTTTCCAGTAATTATAGAGTAGGCTAGCTAACACTGGATGTCGATCATTCTGTATTTCAACAAAAACGATTAAATGCTTATTTAAAGCGGCATGAGCGAAGTACCGTCCCTTTTTCCGGCTGTGGACGGGAAGCCACTTGTGATGCAGTAGATTAATGAAAGGACTGTTCGCATGACAGAGGAAACCGGAACCAAAGCTACCTACTATCACTACAAGCTCATTAAAAAAATCAGTATACCGCGTCAACTAATATGGAGTCATATCACACTGCCTGTTATTATGCTTCTCTTTCTACTTCTTGCCTTTTCCTGGACTAGCGTGTTTTTGTTTGCTCTTGCCTTTTTCCTAACCTTATGGGTACACTTCGTAATCTCACGATCTGTCCTATACATCGGTGGCGGAACATCCTTCCGCAAACGCTGGGCATTCCACCGTAAATTACCTTGGCTAGGCTATATGACAGACCAGTACATAGGCTATAGCATCTTTCGTCGTGTGCACATACATACCCTCTGGATCGGTATCTGCTTATCAGCCGTATTCATTCTCTGGTCTCCACCAGCCTTTACTGTATCCTTACTCTTCTGGCATCTATGGCTTATTGCACCGCGTCTATACATCCTCAGTCGGCTTACAGGCGAGAGAAAAGACGGCATGTTGAAGTTTACCGATGAAGATGCCTCATATTATCAACAGTAAATTTAACCACTAATTATCCGTACAGATAGAAAACTCAGGTCTGAACTAACCTATCAACAATCTAGACTGAAGCCATAAAAAAGGAGCAACCTCAAACGGTTACTCCTTTTTTTATGGCTTAACAATTAAAATCGCTTTATTCTCTTATCAAGTAACTTTTCCTCATCCTTATCCACGTTATTCATGTAGAGCATTTGATCAACATGCAAATATATAAAAGGAAGCCACTCCCTACTCAACGGCAGTTCTGAGTGCTTCCCCATATCCGATCTCTTCATTCATCATGATACACTGCATACAATATGCTGAGTTTACTATAAATATGATCTACAATAAATCCTATGCTACTTACTCGGTTGAAAACCGTGTCCCTAATTAAGATCCACGCTTTTGCTCTTCACAACAGCCTTTCTGTCTTTTGGAACCAATACAGTAAAAGAACCATCATGCACAGACAAATGCACCATATGCTTATTTTTCTGAAACACCTTCTGATTCGAGGTGGATAAATTCGGTTCCTCAGTCCAGCCCCAAGCTGCAATCTCCTCTAGATAAGGAGCAGGTAGACTATCACTTTCCTTCAACGCTGGCAGTGCATAGCGAACATAGTCCATGTCCGAATTACTGCTGGCCCGATCGGTTTTACTAGCTTCTTTAGGAACCGGAAACGTCTTCTCGTTGGCAGCACCCTCAAACGATGTCCAAGAAGGCTCCTCTTCCACGCACCCGGTAAGAATCGCGACAGCGACACTGAATAGCACCAATAGAGCAAGCCATTTATTTCGCCGCATGATCTTCCCTCCTTACCAGCCTGATTGACTATACAAAATCCTATGATGGAGTTTGCATAATTCTGCAATAATGCAGCGTGTGTGTATGGGATTCAATACCTATATTATACAGGGTTTACTCCTACATTCCGTAACAAAAATGTTACCTTCCTTTTGTAAGGATATTTCTAAAATATACGTATATGCAAAAAAAAGATCATAATCTCAACGAGATCATGATCCTTTTTACTTGTTGCTTGGCGACGTCCTACTCTCCCAGGACCCTGCGGTCCAAGTACCATCGGCGCTGGAGGGCTTAACGGTCG
>NZ_JANAVI010000018.1:0-85994 GCF_024213325.1 Paenibacillus sp. MZ03-122A
GTTATCTCCATATCTTACGACATGGCTTGATTCTCTTGAAGGTGTTTTGATTTGTCTCACGTTATGGGGTCAGTTCCCTTTCAACATATTCATTATCATGTTTTTTATGAGGAAAGATGATCCTTACTCTGATATAAGAAATGAGAAAAATCAGCGTAGCTTCCTTGGAATTGTTGCATATCATGAGCAGCAATACCTACAAAATTCCCTGTAAAACCACCGGATAAAAAGCTGATATCCTGCATTTCAAAAAGCCGCTTCCACGCAGGTTTGTCTCCGACTCCATAATAAAATTGCCCGTGGGATGCATGGACTTCCACAGCTAAATGTATAGGAAGATCGTCCTGAAGCGTAATCGCTTGGGGAACTAAGGTAAATGTGTTGGCTTCACATCGCATTATGCGCAGTACCTTCCCTTGTCCCTCCTCATAGCTAATATAGGCGTACAAATAATCTTCTTCATTAAGGTACAGTAGAAGCCCCGCCATTTGCAAATAGCTTGTTGGCTGATACTCCAATGCTGTTTCCACCCGGAAATGATGATCCGTTTGCCGAATGGCAAGCACATGATGCTGAAACAGACTTTGAATGGATTCTCCAGCTAGAATCCGAAGATAACCGGGGCGCTGGCTTAATGAACACCAGCTATCGTCCGCCAGGATACGCAATGTGTTCCACGTTTTATCTAATGCGGGTCCCTCGAAAAAATCCTCGAAAATATAACTCTGCTGCTCTTGCTTAACCGAGAACTTCCCTTGAGGTGCGGGCACCTCCAATTGAGGTGTATGGCCCCCGGCGGTTAATCGCAGCCAGCCTTCATCATTCCAGTACACTTGCTGCAAGGCTGTTTCCCGTCCTAAAATGGCATATTTCCCCTCTACTGGACGTGTGCATAAATGAGCCATGTACCATTCACCGTCCGGTGTTTGTACAAGACTGCCATGTCCTGCGCATTGTAACGGGAAATCCAGTCGATCACGTGACGTAAGCATGGGGTTGTGCGGGTCTACTTCATATGGCCCGGATATCTGCTTCGACCGTGCTACGGTAACGGCATGCCCCGTACCCGTTCCGCCTTCCGCTGTAACAAGATAGTAATAACCGTTTTGCTTGTAGATGTGAGGCGCTTCTGTTTTCTTCAAAGGAGTACAATCAAAGATTTTAACAGGCTCGCCAATGAGTTGTTGTTGCTTGCTGTCATACTCCTGCATGACGATGCCGGAAGATTTATTACTTTCCAACATGCGGTAATCCCACAATGCGTTCAACAGCCATTTGCGTCCGTCCTCATCGTGAAATAAAGACGGATCAAATCCGCTACTGTTAAGATAGACGGGTTCCGACCAAGGCCCTTGGATCGTAGGCGCCGTCATCACAAAATTATGAACATCCTTGAACGGACGTTTGGTGCTTTTCACATCCGTATAGAGCAGATAAAAAAGGTCATCCGCATAGCTAAGCTGCGGTGCCCAAATGCTGCAATTTTTCGGGTTTCCTCTTAAATCAACCTGATCGGTCAAAATATCTGTGCAATGCTCCCAGTTGGCCAAATCTTTGGACTGGTACACCCGTACTCCAGGCAACCACTCAAACGATGACACCACAATATAGTAAGTATCCTCGACTCGTGTAATACACGGATCGGGATTAAAGCCTTTTAATATGGGATTTTGGATCATCATGAGACCTCACTTCTCCTTACTTCCAAAATGTTACTTCATCAAATACCTGTTCCTTGCTCCATACTTCTGTTCCCGTTTCAAAACAATCTGCCCACGGAACACGCTGCTTACGTAACGTAGCAACTTCATCGGGTCCGTTATATTCCTGATAACAGACTGTTTTCTCGTTCGCGACATTGTTCCAATTGTCCCAGCCACGTGGGTCAATATGATCGCCCATTTTACAATCGACAAATACGGTCTTGGCATACTCCCGCCACGGACGCCCCAAAAAAACCGGGGTAATATCAGCTTCTGCGGTTAAGTAGCAATGGTTGAATACATAACCATACGCTTGTCCTTGCGGCGTAGAGGCGGCTGTGACGTAGCTCGTTTGGTTGTCATGATGGCGTAAACTGCGAATCTCGCAATCTTCAAAATACGCGGTAGCCCCACCAAAAATAAAGTCCACCGTCCCCTCTATATAACAATGCTGGTAGAGCTGTCGATAGTGCCTATGATGCTCCTTCAAATGGATTCCACCAAACTGGAGTCGTTCTTTCGGTGCAGGAGGTAGAGGGCCTGTAAATAAAGTATCCTGGTGCCCTTTAAAGGTACAGTTTCTAAAGACCGTTTCATCACAATGAGCGTATACCGCAACGGCCTGCCCAATGGCTTCTCCCTGTCCTGCCGTGTTGGAAATCGTGAGATTTTCCAAGATCAGATGGCTACCACCTAAAAATAAAGTAGGTGTGGCAAAGGTCCCTATTTCCTCACCCGCTTCATCCTGCTCCTTGGCATACCGATCCATTCGAATCTCTACCTGTCCGATGCCTATAATATGAAGATATGAACGGTAAATTCGCACCTCTTCCTCATAAGTACCTGATAAAATAGTTAGCGTTTCCATTTCGTTGGAATCCGACTGCTCCAATACAGCAATCGCCTCCTGAATCGTATGGAAATCGCAAAAGGATTCTTTTCCAACTAGCATGGTTACCCCGATCCTTTCATTTGATTTACAGGTGTTCAGCTAAAAATAACTGCCACGCCGTTCGCATTTCCAACGTCTCCATATGTCCACCGCCCGCAATCACAGGCTGCCAATGCTCAGGGTGACCTGCTTCCTGGTAAGCTTCCAGCAGACCTTTTGCCAAATGCTCGACTCCCTCAATAGGACACATCCGATCATTTTGACCTGTTATACTCATCCGTGGACGAGGTACGATCCGCTTTTGAATATCCAAGGTGGTAAAATGCTTCAACAAGCCAGGGACATAGGAATAGAAACCATGATGATCCAACCCCCTTTTGGCGATTAGCGTATGGGCATCTACCTGTCCACAAATATCAACCGTCACCTGTATCCGTTCATCTAACGCAGCCATCCACCATGCCATGAGTCCGCCCATCGACATACCGATTGTTGCGATACGGGAAGCATCGATATCTTCACGCTGGCACATATAATCCACCAAGCGACGGTTATCATACAGCATCATGCCCCACAGCACTTGGCCCTGCCAGAGCATTTCCTTTACCAGCTCGCTCTCAGTTTTGCCCCCACGTTCATTGAAACCCCACATGTCAATGCAGCATACACAGTACCCCATGTCTGTCAGGGTAGTAGCAAACGAGGGCTGCTGCAAGTAAGGGCTGCTATGGATCAGTTCCTTGCGCCCGTTCGTATAATTGCCTCCATGCGAATGGTTAAAAACGACCAATGGGAACGGACCGTTCCCTTGTAAGGGTGTAGCTACATAAGCGGGTACAGACTCGATCCCGTTCAAGTCGAGCAGGAGACACTCCAGTCGGTATCCCTCGCGCTCTTCTTGATTCAGCAGAGTTGCCGTTACAGGGCGATCTGCCGGAAGGTCGCCCAACAATGCTTGCAACTTATCCACGTTGTACCTCCTTTCATGCCCTCCTAATTCATCTTATTTCGTTCAGAAGGTTGTATCGTTACTTGTTCTATCAGCTTTTCGGGCTGAGCTGTATTCTTCGAATGACAACGATTGATTTCAACGTCTTCTCCATTTTCAATGTAAAAGGCAGGACCTTCATGATTCTCAATCGTCACATGTTGAAAACGAATATCCTTCACATTACCTAGATAAAAACCACGGTTGTTCATATCTTCAATCCCTGTCATCATCGCCGGACGACCGGGAATTGCATTTTTAGCCATAGAAATATCAATATTGGAAAATGTAATTTCAGCAATATATTGCTCTGCAAGTCCGTATAAGAATCCAGCAGCCGCATGAACCTGTCGTGCCGTAATATCGGAAAAATGGATTCGTCTAAAGCATGGGGTTTCATTGGTAATCGGATAGGGATTTTTATCCCACACATATTTGTCTTTGCCCCGAGGGCCGCAGAAATAATAAAGGTTCAGAATAAATGGACAAATTACATCTTCCATCACAATGTTGCTGACGCGAATATCCTCGATGGTTCCGCCACGTCCTCGTCTGGATTTCAGACGTATACCCCGATCCGTTTGCTTGAACACGCAATTACTGATCGTAACATTACGAATATCACCACTCATTTCGCTTCCCAGTACGACTGCGCCATGTCCATGTACCATCGTACAGTTGGTAATCGTAATATTTTCACATGGAATTCGCTCTTGTGTATCTTCGGTTCCTGCTTTGATGGCAATACAATCATCGCCCACATCTATATTGCAGTTGCTAATACGAACATTGGAACAGGATTCAGGATTAATGCCATCCGTATTGGGGGAGTCCGCAGGGTTAAGAATGGACAAATTATCAATCGTAACGTTATAGCAAGCGATGGGGTTTACAGTCCAACTGGGGGAATTTTTTAACATAACATCTTTAATGGTAACCCGCTGACAACGGTCAAAGCTGATTAATTTGGGTCTCGGATATTGTAACTCCTCTGGATGATTCCGGTGCTTTTCCCACCACGGTTGGCCATTTCCGTCCAGCGTTCCGCTACCTGTAACTGAAATATTCTCAAGGTTCTGTCCATAAATGCATGACGCATGCACTTCCCGCTGAACGCCTTCCCATCTGGATTCTACTACAGGGTAATCAGCCAGTTCCGTACTGAAGGACAGAGTTGCGCCAGGGCTTACATGCAGCTCAATGTTACTTTTCAGAAAGATAGCTCCTGTCAGATACGTCCCAGACGGAACATAAACGGTTCCTCCTCCAGCATTGCTGGCCGCTTCAATGGCAGCCGCAATCGCTTCTGTAGCCAACGTCGTACCATCCTGAACTGCTCCATAATCTACAATGTTATACAATTGCATTTCGTTCTCTCCTGTCTTTATATTTTGTGGATGTTAGATCCATTTTGTATTGGGAAAGCATAAGCTGCCCCCGGGTTTCAACATCCAAGAAATCATTCAAGGAGTCTGGGGGCAACAGCCATACTCAGCTATTATTTTTTCGTTTTTTTATACGCTTCCTCATACTCAGCAGTAATCCGTGATCCACCGGAGTTTTTCCAGTTTTCTACGGCTGCTTTAAATCCGGCTTCGTCAAGCTCGCCCATAATAAATTTGAAGGAGGCGTCGGTAATGATTTTCTCCAGCTCTGTTCCTTGCTCATTAGCAGTGACTGAATCCAGTGGCACGGTCGGGTCCAGAACAGCAAATTCATTATTTTCTCGGACTAATTCATTAGCCAGTTCCTTTTCTGGATTGGCATCTTTTAAGTTGTAGGTCACTTCACTTGGTCTGGAGCTTGAAAACGGCTGAACATCTGCTTGCCACAAATCTGTATTCGTAATTTTAAAGGCTCCATCTTTTTCGATTTTATAATGAGTGCCTTCAATACCACCGGTCATATACATATATACATCTTTGTCAATTAAATCATCTACAAATTGCAGCAGTCTCTTCAACTCAGCTTCCGTTTTTACTTCGGATTTTGGAAATGCCAGCAAACCTCCTACCCCGCTTCCTTCAGACCATACGTGGTATTTGCCATCTCCATTCGAAATCTTGTTAACCGGTACCAGCTTCAGTCCCTTTTGTAGGCCTTGGGACAAGGTTCTGAGGTTAGAGATATCGATCATACCCGTATAAATACCTGCTTTACCTTGTGCAAATTGTTGCTGCTGATCCGTTTTAGCGGTTACAGCAAAGTCTTTAGAGAGATATCCATTTTTGTATAATTTATTGGAATACTTTAAGGTCTCCAAATATTGAGGAGTATCAAATTCTGGCGTAAACTTTCCGCTTTCATCTACTTTCCAGCCATTAGGTGTGCCAAAGTAGGAACTTAAAGTTTTGAAGCTGCTGTAGCGTAGATCTGATCTGTCAACAAACCCAGTCGTATCATTTTTTCCATTTCCATCCGGATCATCTTCTGTAAACGCTCTCGCAACTTCATACAACTCATCCAGTGTCGTCGGCACCTTCAGTCCTAAGCGATCCAGCCAATCCTGACGAATGACTAGACCCGCCCGAGCCAGATTCTTCTGGAACGGAACGCCATACAGTACCCCTTCAATGGATGCGGCTTCCCGAACTTCAGGCGGGATCTTCTTCAAATTTTCATAATCATCCAAATACTTTCCTACATCCCAGAATAGCCCTGATTTCAAAGAGCTTCGTACTGAAGAATTTGTCATCATCGTCAGCGTCACCATATCGGCCAATTCGCCGGATGCAAGCGCGGTAGTGATTCTCTCTTCTTTGGAAGCGTCAGGCACCCAATTGAACGTGATTTTAGAATTGGTGTATTCTTCAATTTTGCTTTTGATCGTTTCTGTAGGCGGAGAAGCGGTATGCAATACGTTTAACCAGGTAAATTCCAGTTTGGACTTCGGATCATAGGTTTGGCCGCTTTGATCCTCAGCTCCCTTGTCACCGCAAGCAGCTAAAAAAACACTCATGACCATTAGTACAGCAAGAAGGCCCGATACTCCCTTTTTCGTCGTGATTCCCTTTTTCATCGTGTTTGCTCCTCTTCTGTTTATATATTTATGCCATATCTTCCTCTTTCACCAGAACCTCTCGCTCTATTTTGCTGAACACCTGATGCGTCATCCACATCACGAGATAACCCATAATACTTGCTCCGGCAAAAGTTAGAATTCCTGGGTACAAGCCTAGAATCAATGCAAAAAGCACGACAATGGCTACAAAAAGAACAAGCGTATATTGTAAATACGAAAATCCAATCACTATCGACATTTTGACCTTCAGTCTGATACCTTTCCAATCATAGTGAGCCAGTAGCGGGAAAATGTAGGCCAAAGAGATGAGATACAAAAAGGCTCCAATAAGCGTCACCACACGAACATACCAGGACGAGACATTGACTATATCCACGTAGAGTACGTAACCCACAAGGCTGTAAAGCCCGCCAATGATTGCTGCTTCTTTAAAGCTTTCTCTAAAGTAACGTACAAACGTCGAGAAAATGGCGACTTCCTCATTGCCCCGAATCCACTGCCTTAAAATACTAAGCATAGCAACGGTCGCAGGTCCGACACCTATAAAACCCAAGCCTAGAATCGTCGCAACCGTCCAAAGCAAATTAAGGTAGACCAGGCGCAGCAGGCGCATGCACCATTTGTTCATGTTTTCTACAAACCGTACCATTATGCATCCTTCCCGTCGTCATTAATAAACGCCGTCTTCACCAAATTTCTTGGCCAGTCGATTGGACCCCATAATCAGGATTAAACCTACCACACCTTTAAAAAGTCCTACCGTCGTACTGAAACTTAATTGTCCATTCTTTAAACCCGCAGTATAAATGTAGGTGTCAAAGATTTCGGCAACCTCGCGATTTAATGAGTTCAATAACAGATACATATGCTCAAAGCCCAAATCCAAAGTGCTACCGATTTTCAAAATTAACAATGTAATAATGACCGGGCGAATCGCAGGCAAGGTAACGTGCCATGTCTTTCTCAGGCGTCCAGCTCCGTCCATCTCTGCTGCCTCATACAATTGCGTATCTACCACTGTAATCGCAGATAAATAAATGATGGTAGACCAGCCGAGTTCCTTCCAAATCACTTGCCCGATGTAGACGGTTCGCAGCCATTGGGGAGAAGTTAAGAAGCTGATCTTCTCACCGCCTAGCGCGGCAATCATTTCATTCAGCACCCCACCATCTACGGTTAGGAATACATAAGAAATCGAAACAATGATAACCCATGACATAAAGTGCGGGATGTAGATAATGGTTTGAATAATGTTTTTAAAAAACATCTTCCTAACCTCGTTCAGCATGAGTGCCAAAATGATGGGCAATGGAAAAAAGATTACAATGTTCAATGCGAACAAAACCAGCGTATTGCGAAGCAGCATAAAAAACGTAGGCTCGGTAAACAAACGAATAAAATGCTTCATTCCTACCCATGGACTGCCCGTGATTCCCTGAAAAGCTTGATAATCCTGAAATGCAATCACCAATCCCCCCATAGGAAAATACTTAAAAATAATGAAGTACACCAGTCCGGGTAAAACCATTAAATAGAGCAACTTGTGTTTCTGCATTCGTAAAAGGCTTTCCGTCGTTCTTTTGTTCTTTTTCATTTTCATGTTTGGTGCGGGGACACTTGAAACTTTCATTAGTTCGACCTCCTTCAAACGTTCCTGTATACGTTTTCAAGAGTATGCGATTTTCGGCATTCCGCATATAATCATCAAATGATAGCGTTTACAAAACTGGGTGTGCAGCCTACTTTTCAACCTTATCACCTTAGCTAATGATTACTACACAACCTAATGAGCATCCGCTTATTTCCATGATTAGAGAACACCTCAAGATTTGATTATATACGGAATTCTTTCCTCTTGATAAAGTTGACATGTAAACGATTACGAGGAGGTCAACCACATTGACACAGCCATTACGAAAACAAAAATTACGAAAAAAAGAATCGCTGGGCAGCCGTATTTTCAACATTGTAAACAGTACACTATTGATTCTCATTGCCCTCACTTGTCTCTTACCTTTTTTGAATATCATCGCCAGCTCTTTTGCCTCAACCGAAGAGGTGATAGCCAAGAAGTTCATTTTATTCCCAGTTACTTTTTCCTTGGATGCCTACCGCTATATTCTGTCGACTCCCACCATTTTTAGAGGTCTCGGGGTTTCGGTCGGAGTAACGATCGTCGGTACAGTTGTAAGTATGATATTTACTGCTTTTATGGCTTATGGATTATCCCGAAGATATCTACTTGGCCGCAATACGATTAACTTCATTGTCGTGTTTTCTATGTTGTTTAGTGGGGGGATGATTCCGACATTCCTGGTTGTAAAAAGCATGGGGCTTATCAACTCGTATTGGTCCTTGATTCTTCCCGTGGCCATTAATGCGTTTAACCTGATTATCATGCGTAACTTTTTTCAGGCGCTGCCAGATGATCTGGAGGAATCAGCCAAGATGGACGGGTGCAACGATTTTGGTATCTTCTTTAAAATTATGTTGCCATTAGCCCTGCCTTCTATTGCAACCATCTCTCTATTCTACGCTGTTGCCTACTGGAATACGTATATGCACGCCATTCTCTATATCAATGATTCTGCCAAATGGCCGATTCAAGTCTTGCTACGACAAATTGTAATCGTTTCCAGTGGTATGCAGGCAGAAGGAACTGCTGTAGATGTCATCCCGCCTGCGCAGACGATTAAGATGGCGGTCATTGTCATTGCGACCGTTCCGATGTTAATCGTATATCCATTTGTGCAAAAGCACTTTGTCAAAGGAGCTTTATTAGGCGCGGTAAAAGGCTAATTGGCTTGCTTCATCTTTCGGTAAGCTCCCGGTGTAACCTGTTCTTTTTTCCGAAAAGAGCGGATAAAGTTTTGCGAATTATGATATTGCAGTCGCTCGGCGATTTCTTTAATCGTCATATCTGTCTCAACGAGCCATTTCTTGCCCATTTGTAAGCGGTAGCCCATCAGATATTCACTAAACGTCGTTCCGTATTCTTTTTTGAAAATACTGCTTAAATAATTCGGATTGTAATGAAGTCGGTCTCCAATGAGTTCTAATGATAATTCCTGGTCATATTCAGCACGGATAATAGCAGCAATTTTCTCCGAGAGACAACGGAATTGCTGGTTGGTCTTCTCTTTCATGCTTTTTACCATGGGGAAAATAACTTGCTCTATTAGCATACGTTCTATCTCTTCCGGGTTACGGATGTCCAGCAAACGATGATACAAGGCATGATTGTCTTGCGTCAGCAGCACTTCAATCCCTAATAGTTGCTCCAATTGGATGAGGTTATTCACAAACCGTACCAACAGCACTTCAAAGTTCATGGAATGATTATTTTTTATCATCATTTCCTCTAATAAAGAGTGCACGGTATGATATACCTGCTCTTCGTCCCCTATTCGGATGGCATCAAACAGTTTTGATTCCAATTCCGTAGGATAATGAAGCAGCACCGGACCTGAAATGACCATGGAAATATCTTCATAAAAAATAATCGACTCTTTGCCTAAGTTTAAACGGTGATGCAAAGCTTGCTTGCTCATCTCACAGGCTTCTTTACTTTCTAATAAGTTATCATACACCGTACTAATGCCGATGCTGATGGATACATTCAAATACTCTTTTACGTTTCGAACTAAAAGGGTCGCATCATCTAGGACTTGCTTTCTCATTTCCTGTTCGCTCTTACCTGTCAAAATTAATATGGTGGCCTGAGTGTTATCGTTCAAAATGATGGGAAGCATTCGCTGCTGCTCTGGAATCGTTTCTTCTACGATTTTGTTAATAGCCAGCAGCAAAACGTCTTTATCCGAGGGCTCTCGATCTCCCAGATTATCCAGTTGGACTAACAAGGTAATATACATTTGATTCTCGATCTGCGGATAACCCAGGCGTGGCATTTTTCGTGCCAATTCCTCTGCAGAAATACGTTTGCGGAACAGGTTGAGAATCAATTGGGTTTCCAACTGTGGCATTTCGGACTGAATGAGACTTTCCAAGCTTTCCTTCTCGGTTACAATGTTGTCGATGGAATTAATAATCCATTCAATTTCATTTTTAGAAGGTTCATTTTTGAAAGCGAAATTAGGATTTTTAGGCAAGCTTCGTTTTATTTGCTGAAATGGCTTTGTAAAGTAAATGGCAATGAAGTACGCCACTACCACCATTAAGAGCGTTAATACAAGTCCCATCATGATGATTCCGAATTTGGTCGTTTGAAAGGCATCCGCAATTTCTTTCTTATCCAATACCGTTAAGTAAGTCCAATTGTTATAGGCAGATTTGGCGTAAATGACTTGTCGTGCAGGCTGCTGATCCGTTTTCTCCAAAGTTAACATACCTGTGTTGTTCGGCTTCACTGTAGCTTCTGAAATGTGCTGAAGCTGCTGGGTGGACAATAATTGTTCAGCAGGCTGGGTTTCATACATTAAATCGCCTTGTTTATTCAAAATAAAAACAGCCATATGATCCTCGGTTTGAATCGTATGATTTAACGTTTGCAGCGAAATATCCGACAAAGCAATGGCTTGCTTCTTCTTAGAGAATACAGGCAAGGTATTCACAAAACGAATTCCTTTATCTGTTTTAACCCAGAATAGCCCCTTCTCTTGGTGGTCGATATAGGTACTAATCAGCTTTTCTCGTTCCGCTTTCGTCAAATAGGACAGGCTTCCATTGGAGATTCTCCAATTCTGATCCAGACTGATTAGTGAGTATTCCGTTCCTTCTAATCCCATCGTAGCAATATAATTGAGCTGAGTATTCACATTCCGATACGCTATAAAATCTTTTTCTGTAATGGGATTTTTCACAACATCATTAAAGGAACTGGTCGTGCTATACGTATTAAAAGCATATTCAATCGTTTGAATTTTCTGCTCCAGACTATTTCTGATCTGTGCCATGTAGCTTTGCTTGGTATTGGAAACTCTCTCCACAACGGAGCTAATTGTTGTAAAATAGATGTAGCTGCCAAAACTGGCCACCAATCCTACTCCCAAAACCAGAATCGTAATAAAAATAGTGTAGAACATTCTTCCTTTTTTCATTGCGCTCCCCCTCTGGCTCTTTGCTTCACATCAAAATTATAGCGCTTTCATAACAAGGTTTAAATCATTTTTTTCACGTGTGCATTATTTTTTACATCCGTATCATTCCAATTTAAGTCGATTTTGTTTGGTTTGCGGCAGTTAAAAAGAAATTTGGAGGAGTTACTTATGTTACATGTTGTTAGTCCTAAAGAACCGATTATAAAAGGAGAATTTCCGTCAGACACTTCCTTTCTCTCCCTCTATCCCGTAGCAGTTCGTGAAGCTCGTCCTTTTATATTGGTATTACCTGGCGGTGGCTACGAGCATTTGGCCTCACATGAAGGAGAGCCTATAGCCCGGTGGTTGAATGATCTAGGTATTCATGCGGGTGTGCTGGAGTATCAAGTCGGCGATTTCGAGATTACTTCTTTGTTGGAGGATGTAGAACATGCTCTGCAATGGATTCGCCAAACACCGCATGACTGGCTAGTCATTCCTGATCAAGTGGGGCTTATCGGTTTTTCTGCAGGCGGTCACTTGGCCTCCATTGTCTCCACTATAGGGACAGTAAAGCCAGATCTTCTGTTGTTGGGATACCCTGTAATTTCATTTCATGAGCCTTATACACATATCGGAAGCCGTACACATTTTTTAGGTGAACAGCCGACGCCGGAGCAGCTTCAAGCCTTTTCATCCGATCAGCAAGTAACTTCACAGACACCTCCAACTTTGATGTGGACTACAGCTAATGATGGCGCTGTACCAGTAGAAAATAGTCTGTTGTTCGCTTTTTCATTATCCAGAGAACATATTCCGTTTGAACTGCATGTATTTGAGGAAGGAAGACACGGATTGGGACTGTCAGAGGACAACCATGAATGCCATCAATGGCTTAATCTGGCGGAAACTTGGCTTCAAAAACATGGATATGCTCAGGCAAGGCAACAGATGACAACTCGACTGTTTATCGCTGGGGACTCCACTGCAGCTCAAAAAGGGGCTACCGAAAAACCGATGACAGGCTGGGGCGAACACTTGCAAAGCTACTTGGCACCGTCTGTTCATGTGGACAATCGTGCCGTCAATGGACGAAGCACCAAATCTTTTATAGCAGAAGGCCGGTTAGCTGATATTGAAAAAGATATTCAAGCTGGAGATTATCTGTTTATTCAATTTGGACACAACGATGAGAAACAAGAAGACCCCACTCGCTATACCGATCCTGATGGAGAGTATCGTCAAAACTTAATTCAATACATTCAGTCCGCTCGGGAGCGTGGTGGAATTCCAGTGCTATTGACCTCTGTAAGCCGCCGCCGATTCACCGCAGACGGTGAACCTGATCCGTTGGCTGTAGGAGCCTATCCTGCTGCCATGAAAAAAGTAGCCGCGGAAACCAAGACACCCCTGCTCGATATTTTTGAAGCTTCTCAGCAGCTTTATCGTTCAATGGGTGAAAAAGAGTCACAGCAGCTATTTATGCATTTGCCTAAAAAAGCGCATCCTAATTACCCCGCTGGTGTAACAGATAATACCCATTTTTCTGACGAAGGAGCCAAACAGGTCGCCCAGCTTGTAGCGGAAGCCATTCGACAGTGTGCGGAACTGTCTGCATTAAAACAGCGTATCGTAGAAAGGAATCTAGACAGCGATGAGAGGCTTGCACACCAACTTGTAAACTGATTTCAAGAACTAACTAGATACAAACACAAAACGGACTTGGAGCTAATCACTCTGACGTCCGTTTTTTATTCCGTGTGGATCAAAGACTATACAGCTAGGAGAATAGTTCAAAAGTACAGTAACTTAAAATAAAATTCTTTAATTGTTATATTTTAATTATTTTGTATTTCATAGGACTTTAGAATCATTTTATTGTATTATTTTAACAACATTTGTCGAATGAAGTGAGATCCATAACTTTACATGGTAATTTTAGGAGATTGCATCATACATAAGGAGGATTTTTTATGAAAACTAAGAAAATATTATTATCAACAGCTATGTCTCTGGGACTTATCGGGAGTATTATCGTCCCTAGCGCGTCCGCATCTGTAGGCCCTTCTCCGGTAATTACGCCTGTCGTAGAAGTTAACGGAGTATACTACAGAACGGCTACGTTGCCACGTAATTATTCCTATGCGTTGTCAAATTACCCAGGAGATACTTATAAAGTGGCGAGCGGAAATGTCACCGTCTCCGCTTCCGGGGTGGTAACCACCACTACTGCAACGAATGCAAGAGTTGAGATTTACGGCGGTAACGGTAAATTGAGAATGGTATACACTGTTAAGGTATCTTAAGATAAAAACGGTAAAAATAGCACTGTCCGTTTATTGGGGCAGTGCTATTTTTATGGACGGGCTGATGTCAACCCCTATTCTCATAGCTATTCAATGTCCTGTTCTTTGAATTCTAAAGATCATGTTTAAACCGAATCCAATTAAAACGAGGCCCGTAGCTTTATCAATAACATTTTGTACTCTCGGAGACATTAACCATTTCCTTACATAACTCAACAATAATACGATTGTGGCAAACCAAACAATGGAAACTGCTGCATAAAAGGACCCCATAAGTAAAAATTGTAGACTTGGATTGTAGTCCGGCATAATAAATTGCGGTAAAAACGTTAGAAAAAATATAGCTACTTTAGGATTTAAGGTGTTAGATATAAGTCCTTGCATAAAGGGTGACTTCTTCGAGTGTACTGTCTGGTCATAATTCTCTGTTGGTTTACGTCGTTTGATGAAAGATAATAGGCCCATATAAATCAAATAAATAGCCCCGATGTACTTAACGATTTCAAATGCGAATGCTGATTTCATTAAGAGCAAAGAAAGTCCCAATGCAGCAGCAGCCGTATGAATAAGAACACCAGTAGTTATACCTAGTGCAATTTTGATACCATCCTTTTTACCATCAGTGAGTGTTCGCTTTGTGATTAATGCAAAATCAATCCCCGGTGACATGACTATGAAAATAAGTAATAGGCACAAAAGCTAATATGTCATTCATGAATGTGCCTCCATTAATTTAAATTTTGGATACATAATATTAACGCGTTGCTGTTCTTTTTTCAACCACCATAGTCATCCTCCTGCGGTATGTAATGAACAATTTATTATTATGATAAAATTGAGATTAAGTTGAGATTAAGTTTATTAATTTTAGATGTAGCTACTAGATGATCAACACTTTCACCAAGCCATATTCAAACACTAGGATTAGCAAAAAGATCACTGGTGCTTCCCATGACCAGTGATCTTTTTATTTTCAGATCCTTCATAGCTGGCAACTAAGTAAAATTTGCACCAAAAACCTGTCTGATACATATGGATGAATGAACTAATTTTTTAAAGGGGAATGATTCTGTATGTATGGTATTGGCTATAATTCTGGTCCTGTATTTAGACAAAGAATTTCACTACAGCAAGCACAAGAAATAGCCCTTAGAAATGTGCCTGGGCAAGTTGTTCATGTAGGCATGGATTTAGAGAATGGAATTTTCATTTATGAAATTTTCATTTTGACACCACAAAACAAAATATTTGAGGTTGAGGTAGTTGCCAAAACAGGACGGATAATAAAGATTGAAGAAGAAGATGATTTTGATTGATACCTTCGGATTGCAACAACCTTCTTCCAATTCATATTTGAGTCAGAGGAGATGGAGTGAAGAAAAATATCGTGGATGAAGATTCGTGTGGTGTGGCAACGTGGGATTCGAAATTTAGAGAGACGTTACGACGATATTCTAACACTTGATCAAATCCAACAATTTCGTCGAACAGATAATTTCTCGCAAGGGTACAGGACTTTAATATGCTAGCAAAGAAGCAGTCGGTTGGATAACTTCCTTCCGATTGTTTTTTCGCCTATGGGTATTACACGTAGTTGTTTTACATATAACTTATGATTCAACTAATTGAAAACGATAGTTCAATAAACACGATAAGACGGCAGACGATAAACTGGCTGTCGTTTTATCAACTAACGTGCAGTATAGCATAACAAAGTATAGCTTCTGTTATACTGAGAATAACAATTATCTGAGGAGCTTATGTATGATTACCATATCCAAAGAACAATTAATTGAATGCTTTAAATCTGTTCTTCAGCAAGGATTTTGAAAACCAAGTCAACATGGCGGAACACGCCGCATTACTGGTTTGGGTTCATCTGATCCGTTGGATATAGATGATACTATGTGGAAAAAAACCGAACTAAGATCTTAGATTAAAGCTCTCGTTACAAAAGATGTAAAATATCGTCATATTCCAAGGAATTAACATGATACTGTAGATTTAAATTGTAGAATTAAAAAGGGGACAATTTCTAAATAATTAATGGAGATCAGAAATGGATAGCTGATGTAATTATTGGTGATTTAGTACAAACTCGTGTTGGACAAGACAAGTTTAAAGTTATGTATATTATAAGAGGTGTCGGCGATGAAATTAGTTACGGCGGCCATTATTCACAATGATGACGAATTTTTAATCACCAGACGAGGCCCCGACAACAAACATGCTGGTAAGTGGGAATTTCCTGGTGGAAAGCTTGAAATCGATGAAACACTTGAAGAATGTATTAAACGTGAGATCAAAGAAGAACTTGGAATTGATATTGAGGTTGGTCAACAATTTGGAGAGTCTGTTTATTCATATGGTCATGGTTCAATAAAATTAATTGCATTTTGGACAACGTGGGTATCTGGTGAAATTCAATTAATAGATCATGATCAATTACGTTGGGTCAACAAAGAAACAATACTCCAATATGATTTCTTACCTGCAGATTTACCATTTGTGATGCAGCTTAGTAAGGGCGATAAACCTCGACAATAAATTCACGTTAACAAATATGTTAGCAAATTATAATCGCCCCTTATAAATGCTACTTCCCTCCATTTTCTAACCCTCTATAAACAACAAAAAAACCCTTGCTACGCAAGGGTTTTTGAGGAAATGGGCCCTGAGGGACTCGAACCCCCGACCAATCGGTTATGAGCCGACCGCTCTAACCAACTGAGCTAAGGGCCCTCAAAAAAATTTGTATATTCACGTTACATATTCATAACAGCAACGTTAATTAATATACAACATTTTCTTGTGTTTCGTCAATAGTCTTTCGAAAATTTTCTTTTATAAAATTATTTTTGTGGACTTACGGAATAAATCGGACACCATAACGACCTTTGCGCGAGCGGTACACCTCCACTGCGCGGGGATCATTGTAGCCATACATCCAGCCGTCGTGTTCCAACCTTTTTGCCAGACATCCTGCCTGAAATTTAGTCGTGTACAGTCTGCCATAGTAAATCCAATACATCCGAGCTCCCTCTTTTCACATGATGGTAGGAGTAGTGTAACCGGATCGAATTCGATTTACACGGCCTGAGCCATAACAATCTACAATAGTTAGCAATGAGTACGAATCGTTCTAATCATTAGCTCTGTTGTCCCCTATAGCTCATCTTATTTGCCAAAGGAAGCCGGGTCCTGACGCCAAGAACGCAGCAGTTCCATCTCTTCTTCCTGAATGGTTCCTTCACGCAAGGCAACATTCATCAGAGCTGTATAATTGGACAAGCTTTGCAGCTCCACACCTGCTTCTTCAAAAGCTTGAGTCGCTTTGTCTAGCTGGTAGCTGAAAATAGCTAGTACCGCTAACGGCTGAGCGCCTGCTTGTGCTACAGCCTGCGCTGCTTTAATGGAGCTGCCTCCTGTAGAAATGAGATCCTCGATGACCATAACCTTTTGTCCTGCGCTGATGCGGCCTTCAATTTGGTTCTCTTTCCCATGTCCTTTGGCTTTGTCCCTTACATAGGCCATTGGCAGATTTAGCTTTTGCGCCACCCAGGCCGCATGAGGAATCCCTGCTGTAGCTGTCCCTGCAATGACTTCGGTTTCGGGATATTGCTCACGAATGAGGGCAGCAAATGAGTCTGCGATCAGCTCGCGCACCTCCGGGTAGGACATAGTCAGGCGATTGTCGCAGTAAATTGGCGATTTAATGCCGGATGTCCATGTAAAAGGCTGCTGCGGGCGCAATGCCACCGCCTGGATACGTAACAGATGGGATGCAATTTGCTCGGGTATATTATTAAATGTGGTCATACTTGTATCATCTCCTTAATAATGTGTTCCGCTGCGGCGCGTGGGTCTGCTGCTGCGGTGATAGGACGTCCAACGACAATGTAGCTGCTGCCTTGGGCAATGGCTTGTCCAGGTGTAAGCACACGCGATTGATCGCCTGTAGCACTACCTGCCGGGCGTATGCCAGGGGTTATCGTCTTAAATTCTGATCCACATACAGCACGAATGGCAGGCACTTCCAAAGGGGATGCTACCACACCATCCAATCCCGCCTCACGGGTCAGTTGTGCGTAACGAACCACTGCATCCTGTACCGTACCAGGAATACCTAACTCCTTATTCATAGTCGTCTGATCCGTGCTGGTCAGCTGTGTGACTGCAATAATGAGCGGCATGGAAAGCGAGCTGTCTGCGGAAATAGCTGCTTCTGCACCAGCTTTAGCGGCTGACATCATATTAACGCCCCCAGCAGCATGTACGTTGAACATATCCACACCTAGGCGGGTAATGCTCTCTGCCCCTCCCCGCACCGTGTTAGGGATATCATGCATTTTCAAATCCAGAAATACGGAGTATCCTCTGGACTTTAGCTGTTCTACAAAAGCTGGCCCTGCACTATAAAACAGTTGCATACCTACTTTTATATAACAGGGAATCCCCTCTAGCTGCCGAATTAACTGCTCAGCCTGTTGTGCATTGGGATAATCTAATGCAACCATCAGCCGTCCTGCCATCTGCTGAAATGCTCCATTCACCGTTCTACATCCCCTTTTCGCGTCAATTCGGGTACATTTGCCCGTGATAAAGGACATCCGTCAGCCGAAGCTGATGAATGTCCTTCCCTGTGCTACTTATTTCCTCACATCTATTCGTAACGCATTATTTGCTCAGGACTGGCATGGATTCGGATGTGAAATTGATCGTTTCCAGCATTCTTAGCAAAGCGCGTACTGTATCCAATGAGGTCATGCAGACGATGCCATTCTCAACTGCTTCACGGCGGATACGGAATCCATCACGCTCTGGCGTTTTGCCTTTGGTCAGCGTATTGAAGACAAAGTTGGCTTCACCCGTACGGATCATATCCAGGATGTTTGGGTTCCCTTCGCTCAGCTTGTTGATCGTGTTCACTGGAATGTTGGCCTGCTTCATAGCAGCCGCCGTTCCACCTGTTGCAATAATTTTATAGCCCAGTCTGTAAAAGCCCTGCATCAACTCGACAGCTTCTTCCTTGTCCTTATCCGCCACTGTAATGATGATCGCTCCAGTGGATGGAATTTTCATACCAGCCCCCACAAGTCCTTTGTACAGGGCTTTAGCATACTGAATATCGCGTCCCATAACTTCACCTGTCGATTTCATTTCCGGGCCCAGCGTCGGCTCTACACGGCGCAGTTTGGCAAAGGAGAATACCGGAACCTTAACCGAGACATAATTACTTTCAGGCCATAGACCTTCTGAATAACCTGCATCTTTAAGCTTACCGCCCAAAATAGCCTGTGTAGCCAGATTCGCCATCGGGATATTTGTTACTTTACTCAAGAAAGGAACTGTCCGCGAGGAGCGAGGATTAACCTCGATCACGTACACCTCGTCTTGATGAATAACAAACTGGATATTTACCAGACCGATCGTTTTCAATTCCTTAGCGATGCTGATTGTAATTTCCACAATTTTTTGTTTCAGCTCGGCAGACAAGTGCTGTGGTGGATACACCGCGATCGAGTCACCTGAGTGAACCCCGGCCCGTTCTACATGCTCCATAATGCCTGGTACCAATACTGTCTCGCCGTCGCAGATGGCGTCGACCTCAACTTCTTTACCCAGCATATAACGGTCGATGAGCACCGGATGCTCTGGATTGATTTTAACCGCTTCTTCCATGTACCGCAGCAATTCCGTATCTGAGTACACGATTTCCATAGCGCGCCCGCCCAAGACGTAGGATGGCCGTACCAGGACCGGATAGCCTAGCGCCTGTGCGGTTCCTACTGCTTCATCTACCGATGTGACCGTGTTGCCTTTAGGCTGTGCGATAGCCAAACGAGATAAAAGTTGCTCGAACTTTTTCCGGTCTTCCGCTTCATCGATACTTTCCAGACTCGTACCCAAAATATTCACGCCTGCCGCACTCAGCGGAGCTGCGAGATTAATGGCCGTTTGACCACCGAACTGGACGATAACCCCAATCGGTTTTTCCTGCTCGATGACATTCATGACATCTTCGAAAAAGAGCGGTTCAAAGTAGAGGCGGTCGGATGTGTTAAAGTCCGTAGATACCGTCTCCGGGTTGTTATTGATAATCACTGCTTCGTAGCCCGCTTTTTGAATAGCCCATACCGCATGTACGGTGGAGTAATCAAATTCAATCCCTTGCCCGATCCGAATCGGTCCAGAGCCGAGTACGATAACTTTCTCTTTGCTAGATGGAATCACTTCATTTTCCACCTCGTAAGAGGAGTAGTAGTACGGAGTTGTGGCTTCAAACTCGGCTGCGCACGTATCTACCATTTTGTAGACCGGACGCAGGTTTTGAGCTAGACGAAATTCACGTACCTCACGCTCGGTTATCATACTGTCGTTTTGGCCCATACTGCGAATCTCGGCGATCGAGCGGTCGGTAAAACCTTTACGTTTGGCCTGATAGAGTGTTTCGTAGGTCAGCTCAGACTCTCCAGCGATGATGGCTTCGAACTTGACGATTCCCTCTACCTTATCGAGGAACCACCAGTCAATTTTCGTCAAATCTTGAATCTCCTGCTGCTGCCAGCCGCGACGGAACGCCTCGGCTACCAAGAACAACCGCTCATCATCTGCTTTAATCAGGCGATCCTGGAGTACGTCATCAGACAGCTGTTCGGCTCCCTTAAGATGCAGACGGTGTACACCGATTTCCAACGACCGTACCGCTTTATGGATGGATTCCTCGAATGTGCGTCCGATGGCCATGACTTCACCCGTTGCTTTCATTTGCGTGCCCAGCTTGCGGTTGGCAGAAATGAATTTGTCAAATGGCCATCGTGGTATTTTGCTCACGATGTAATCCAGTGTTGGCTCAAAGCAAGCATACGTTTGACCCGTTACCGGATTCACAATTTCATCCAACGTGTAGCCCAGTGCAATTTTGGCAGCCATTTTAGCAATCGGATATCCGGTTGCCTTGGAAGCCAGTGCCGAGGAGCGACTTACGCGCGGGTTTACTTCAATTACATAGTATTGATAGCTGTGCGGATCAAGCGCAAACTGTACATTACAGCCACCTTCGATATTGAGGGCGCGGATAATTTTCAGAGAAGCGGAGCGCAGCATCTGGTATTCGCGATCTGACAGCGTCTGACTCGGAGCTACGACGATACTGTCGCCAGTATGCACGCCGACTGGATCAAAGTTCTCCATATTACAGACTACGATGCAGTTATCATTGCCGTCACGCATGACCTCATATTCGACTTCCTTCATACCTGCGATACTTTTTTCCACCAAACATTGTCCGATTGGACTGTATCTTAAGCCAGAGCTGACGGTTTCACGCAGTTCTTCTTCTGTGGAACAGATACCACCGCCTGTTCCCCCTAGCGTATAAGCCGGGCGAACGATAATTGGATAACCGATTTCGTTAGCAAATTCTAACGATTCTTCCAAGGTTGTTACAATTACACTCTCCGGTACAGGTTGTTCCAACTCGCGCATCAAATCACGGAACAGATCACGATCTTCGGCTTTTTCTATCGAATTCAGTTGAGTTCCCAGCAGCTTGACGTTTTCACGCTCCAGCACTCCGGCGCGAGCCAGTTCCACTGCCATATTCAGACCTGTCTGTCCTCCCAGCGTAGGAAGCAGCCCATCTGGACGCTCTTGACGGATAATCTGTGTTACAAAATCAAGTGTAATCGGCTCGATGTATACTTTGTCTGCCATGTTGGTGTCTGTCATGATGGTTGCCGGATTACTGTTGATCAGTACTACCTCGACGCCTTCTTCTTTGAGCGCTTGACAAGCTTGTGTACCAGCGTAATCAAATTCTGCTGCCTGACCAATGACGATAGGACCGGAACCGATCACAAGTATTTTTTTAAGTTCTGTATTTTTCGGCATATTAGCGCTCTCCTCTCACTGCGGCGGCGATAGCAGCCTGACGCGGTTGCTTTGGATGATTTCTTTTGTGCTCACGGATCATGTCCAGAAAGCGGTCAAACAGGTAGCCATTATCGTAAGGTCCTGGTGCAGCCTCTGGATGATATTGCACCGAAAACGCGGAATACTTGGTATGTTTAAGACCTTCAATCGTTTTATCGTTGTTATTAATATGCGTCACTTCAAGCTCAGTACCTTGGATCGAATCCTCATTCACCGTGTAGCCGTGATTTTGTGATGTGATAAAGCAGCGTCCGCTCTCCAGTTCTTTCACCGGATGGTTACCACCGCGATGTCCGAATTTCAGCTTTTCCGTATCCGCGCCGGAAGCTAAAGCGAACAACTGGTGTCCCAAGCAAATTCCGAAAATTGGGTATTCCCCTAACAGTTCAGCTACCGTACGAACGGCATGGGGTACGTCTTTTGGGTCTCCAGGGCCGTTAGACAGCTGGATACCGTCCGGGTCCAAGCGACGAATTTCCTCAGCCGTCGTATCATGTGGAACGACAACTACATCGCAGTCCCGTTTGTTCAGTTCGCGCAAAATGCCGCTTTTGGCACCGTAGTCAATCAATACGATCCGCTCTCCGTTGCCAGGACTGCTGTACGGATGAGGTGTGGAAGTCATAGGAACCTGATTGCGCAGTTCTTCAATGGTCAAGTCAGACATCATTTCTTTCAGTTCTTCCAGCGGCTGGGAACCAGTCGTCAAAATGCCCTTCATCGTGCCGTGATGGCGAATAATCCGGGTAAGCATGCGGGTGTCGATGTCGCTAATGCCAATGATGCCATATTCCTTCAGCAAATCGCCCACGCTGTATTGAGCACGCCAGTTACTTGGCGCTGGCTCGTAATGTCTAACAGCAAAGCCATGGACATAAGGCCGTACCGATTCAAAGTCATCACGAGTAATTCCATAGTTGCCAATCAGCGGGTAAGTCATCGTTACGATTTGTCCGCAGTAAGAGGGATCAGTCAGCACCTCTTGATAGCCTGTAATCCCTGTGTTGAAAACGACCTCGCCTGTTTTATCACCTTCCGCACCAAATGATGTGCCTGTAAACAGCGTGCCGTCCTGAAGTAACAATCTTGCCTGCATCCCGTCTCACTCCTCTATATTGTTTCCTGCTATAAGGTTCTATTTTTTTTAGTGGTTTCTATTTATTTTGCTTCGTCAGCAGACCATACCAGTTTGCCGTCTACCCAAGTTTTCACAGGCCATCCTTTGAGCTTCCAGCCTGTAAAAGGAGTGTTGCGTCCTTTGCTGGCAAACGTTTGCGGATCAACTGCCTGCTCCTGCTCCAGATCAATCATGGTCAGGTCAGCTGGAGCTCCTTCTTCCAGGCGTCCCGTATCCAGGCGGAAGACACGCGCTGGATCAGCAGTCATACGACGCACCAGAAAGTCCAGCGTCCACTGTCCGGTAGCTACGAATTTCGTGTACAACAGCGGGAAGGCCGTCTCAAATCCAACGATCCCGAATGGCGCCAGCTCCATACCTCTTGCCTTCTCTTCCTCACTGTGCGCTGCATGGTCGGTTACGACGATGTCAATCGTGCCGTCTTCCAGTCCCTCGATGCATGCCTGCACATCACGTGGGGAGCGTAGCGGAGGATTCATTTTCCAGTTCGCATCCAGCCCAGGAATGTCCTCATCTGACAATACCAAGTGGTGCGGGCATACCTCAGCCGTTACCTTGATACCAAAAGATTTCGCGTGGCGGATTAACCGCACTGACTGCTCTGTGCTGACATGGCATACATGATAGTGTGCCCCGGTTGCCTCGGATAACAAAATGTCGCGTCCGACGTGAATGGCTTCGGATTCGTTCGGAATGCCTTTAAGTCCGTGGCGCTTGGCAAATTCGCCGTCCGTCACTGCCGCTCCTTCAACAAGCGTGTTATCTTCACAGTGTGCAATAACCGGCATATCCAGTGCCTTGGCCCGCGCCATGGCGTCCTTCATCATTTGCGCGCTTTGCACCCCGACACCATCGTCAGTAAAGCCGATTGCACCTGCTGCTTTGAGCGCTTCAAAATCTGTCAGCTCACGACCCAGTTCGTTTTTCGTAATGGCTGCGTAAGGAAGAACCTTGGCAAACCCGGCTTCCTGTCCCTTTTTCAATACCAGCTGGACTGTGTCAACATTGTCCGTCACTGGACGTGTGTTTGGCATGCAGGCAATCGTCGTAAATCCGCCTTTCACCGCCGCGCGGCTGCCCGTTTCAATTGTTTCTTTATATTCAAAGCCAGGTTCTCTCAGATGCACATGCATGTCGATTAAACCGGGGGTGACCAGTTTTCCCTGGGCGTCGATCTTTTCGATTTCGCGCTCCTGCCCAGATGCCCCTTCTTCCATAAGTAGGCTCACTCCAGCATCCGCATTTGCAATAGCCAAAATCTTTCCGTCGGCGATTAGGATGGATTTCAATTCAGCCTCGCCCTGCTCGTTCAATACGCTTGCATTCATAATTAATTGTTTCATCTGAAATATTCCTCCGCTCAGTTTTCTGCAACTTTTCCTACGATCCTACTAACAGCTTCTATAGCTTCATTGCCCGTTCCATAACCGCCATGCGGATCGGAACCCCGTTTGCCATTTGTGGAAAAACTCGTGATTGTTCGCTCTCCACAACCGCACTGTCAATTTCCACGTTCCGATTCACTGGAGCTGGATGCATGATGATCGTTCCGGGCTTCAGGTTCGCTGCTCTTTTCTCTGTCAAACCGTACTGCTCTCGGTACTCATCCGCTGAGCGTAACATCCCTTCGGCATGCCGTTCCAGCTGTACCCGAAGCATCATGACCACGTCCGCCTGTAGTGCCTCTTGCATCGGAACATAAGGCGCGTACGCCGCAAGATCAGGTGCTTGCATATTATCAGGAGCGCAGAAGCTAACCTTGGCTCCGAATTTTTGCAAGGCCCACAGATTCGAGCGAGCGACACGGCTGTGCAGAATGTCTCCTATGATGGATACTCTCAAGCCTTTAAGCTCACCGAAAGTTTTGCGCATGGTGTACAGGTCCAGCAGAGCCTGCGTTGGATGCTCATTGTTGCCGTCCCCTGCATTAACCAGTGGAACACTGACCTTCTCAGCGAGCTCTTGCAGCACCCCGGCTGGCTTTAACCGGATGACTCCTGCATCAATGCCCATGGATTCGAGCGTACGTACTGTATCGTAAATGGACTCCCCTTTTTCCACACTGGAAGCCGCAGCGGAAAAGTTCAAAACCTGAGCGCCCAGCCGCTTCTCTGCCATCTCAAAAGAAAAGCGGGTGCGAGTGCTGTTTTCAAAAAACATGTTGGCCGCAAAGCGTGATTGCAGTACTGGAACCAGTTTTTCTGGTTGAGATTCCCAATAATGAGCGCGATCCAGAATGGACTCGATTTCATTTCGGCTAAGTTCCTTTAACCCGAGCAGGCTACGTTCTTTAAGTTGACTGGCTGTTGTGATCATAGCTGTTCCCCCCGGTTCTGAATGATCGTCACTTCGTCCTTACCGTCCGTCTCTTGAAGGGCTACTACGATTTCCTCAGATTTGGAGGTCGGGATGTTCTTGCCGATGTAATCCGGACGAATCGGAAGCTCACGGTGTCCGCGATCTGCTAGCACTGCCAGCTGAATCATTTGCGGTCGTCCGCAGTGCATCAATGCATCCATCGCCGCGCGGATGGTGCGGCCTGTGTACAGCACATCGTCAAAGAGAATGACTTTCTTATCATGAACCGATACGTCAGCAGGATTCATCAAAAGCTCTTTTCCATTTCCTTTAGCTTCGGCTACGCTGCTCCGGTCATCCCGGTAGGCTGTGACATCCAGCTCTCCCCATGGAATTGGTGCGCCTTCAATCTCAGCAATTTTTTCAGCCAGGCGTTGCGCCAGATGAACTCCGCGTGTTCGAATACCTACTAGCACACAATCATCAATACCTTTGTTTTTCTCCAAAATTTCATGTGCAATCCGTGTCAATGCCCGACGAATCGCAATTTCATCCATTAGTACATGTGTTTCATTACTCATGCTTCCAGCCTCCTCAGGTGATGTTCCCTTCAGACCTGGTCCCGTGTTCGGATACAAAAAAGACTCCTTGCCCAAGTTTGGCAAGGAGTCTCGTATGAACAGTCTTCCACTGTTCTCCGATCTCTCGGACACACTGAAGACATACCGCCGCAGCGGATGCACTGATCAGTGATCCATTCACGTTACCTTGCCAGCCTCACGGGACTGATTTAAAGGTGCTATTCAGGATTTCCTTTGTCCTGCTTCTCATAGTGTGAGATGGTTAGCCATCTCTTGGACAAAGTTCATCGCAACTACAAGAAGTATGACAGATTGAAAATCGTGTGTCAACACCCGTTCAACCGGAACCACCGGAAGCACTCTAATAATTATACAACTTCATTGTATAATTATCCATAGTTGTTTTTACCTATACCTTATCCCACAATAAAAAAAACCGCCATTTAGGCGGTTTAACTTAATGATTTATTCAGGTTTGTGAATAGGAATGCAAATTGTCATTGTTTTAGCGACTACGCAGGGACGCTAACACATCCTCCATATCAGGAGGGATCGGTCTGTTGAATTCCATGTACTCTCCAGTGGATGGATGCTTAAAGCCCAGTACCGCCGCATGCAGCGCCTGACCATCCATACGAACCCCTTTGCTGCGCCCATACATAGGGTCGCCAACCAATGGGTGTCCAATAAATTTCATGTGAACACGAATTTGGTGTGTGCGTCCTGTTTCCAATTGAAGTTCAAGCAGGGTATAATCTCCCAACCGTTCAATGACGAGAAAATGGGTGACTGCGTGCTTGCTGTTACGTTCCGTCACTGTGAACAATTTGCGATCACCGGAATCGCGGCCAATCGGAGCATCTACCGTTCCCTGATCGTGGCTCAAATGACCGTGAACTAAGGCTATATATTTCCGAGTCACACTATGGTCCTTAAGCTGTGCTGCAAGTGATGCGTGAGCCTGATCATTTTTAGCCGCCATCAGCAGTCCTGATGTATCCTTATCAATACGGTGAACAATACCAGGACGTAATTCCCCGTTGATGCCGGAAAGATCGTGACAGTGGTACATCAGTGCGTTAACCAATGTTCCCGAAGAGTGTCCCGGTGCAGGATGCACGACCAGACCACGTTGCTTGTTAATAACAATAACGTCCGAGTCCTCGTAAACGACATCCAACGGAATATTTTCCGGTACAATATCTACACTTTCTGGCTCCGGTATCGATAATACAATACGATCTCCTTCAGCCAGCTTGTAGTTCGCCTTGATCGCCGTACCGTTCACCAGCACGCGACCATTTCCGATCCACATCTGTATCTGAGAACGAGACACTTCCTTCATTTCTTCGGCGATATATTTGTCTATACGCGTTTTGGCATCCCCGGAATCGGCCGTCCATTCCAGAGATTCACCCTCCAGTTCGTCCTCATAAGACAGACCTGCGGCTTCGCCGTTTTCATTCACTTCGCTCATGCTATGACTTCCCTTCAATGCTATCATTGCCATTTCCTTTTTCCCGACGCGATTCCAGCAATGTATCCAAAATAATCAGTGCTACACCGATGACAATCGCCGAATCTGCCACATTAAAAATGGGGAACGTATAGCTCCCAAAATTAAATTGTGCAAAATCAACTACTTCCCCTGAAATAGCTCGATCCAAAAAGTTACCGACTGCTCCCCCCAGCACCAAACTTAGCGCAACAGGAAGTAGCTTTTGTCCAGCCTTGACTGTTTTTCGCAGGTACCAGACGATACCAATCACCACTACAATTGTAATCACGATAAAAAGCCAACGTTGACCTTCCAAAATCCCAAAAGCGGCTCCACGATTTCGATGGGAGGTGATTAAAAAGAAATTGCCGATGACTGGTATTTGTTCGTACAATTCCATCCGCGTAGCCACCAAATATTTGACTCCCTGATCAATCAAAAAAATAATTAGCGCAATACCAAAATAAATCACAGTCCTTCGTCACTCCGATCCGCTTATATCCGTTGTTGAACCCATTTATTGTAGCATAAGCATTCTCAGATCGTCCACGAATCCCGCAAGCTTCAAGTACAGATCATCCATAAAATGAACTCCTTCGCATTTGATTAGAATTTCCTATGTAAAAGAGGTCTTCCCGGTGCATGCTACATGGAGCATACTTCACACAACGCATGCGCATGTAAACCTAGAACAAGGAGAGGATTCCATGTCCCCATTGACGGAGCAACAATTGCAGGGCTTGCGTAACGAACTGCTGGAACGCAAAAAAGAAATTGAGCATCGTTTGCAAGGCAACGACCATTACGGACTCGGCGATTCCCAACGCGACCAAACCGGCGAGCTTTCTCCTATTGATAACCACCCAGGAGACCTGGCTACCGAAACCTACGAGCGAGCCAAGGATATTTCCTTACTGGAACACGACGAATTCCAATTAGAACGCATCGAATCAGCTCTAATGGCCATGGAAAAGGGGACGTATGGCATTTGTGCCGCCAGCGGTAAACCCATTCCCTATGAGCGCCTACTGGCTGTTCCCTATACCATTTACTGTAAAGAGTACAGTCCCGAAACAGAAGTGTCTAACCGCCGCCCAGTAGAGGAAGAATTTCTCGCTCCCTCGTTCGGCAGAACGAGTCTGGATGAGCGTGATGATCAAAACGGCTTCGACGGTGAAGATGCTTGGCAGATCGTCGAAAATTGGGGTACCTCTAACACACCAGCGATGGCCGAAAGTGGAGAAATCCACAGTTATGATGATATGGAAATTGAAGCAGGTGATGATAATATGGGCTTCGTAGAGCCATACGAAAGCTTTATTGCTACTGACATTTATGGACAAAATGTATCTGTTATTCGCAGCTCCATTTATCAGCGTTATATAGAAGATGGCGAGGGCGAAGGTCTGCTGGAGCCGGATACGCACGAAGACGAATCGTGAACCTCAAAGTGGAGATCGCTGCCTAATAGGTGGTAAGCTCCAATTGTCGCTGTACGATCCGTACTATATCAGCGATATAATCACCGATAATCGGCAAATTCAACGCTCCGAGCACTTGCAGCACATAAATAATGGTAGCGGCAAAAAAAGTAAAACCTAGCGCGATGCCGATTCCCCGGGAAACGCCTGATATTAGATTTAGCCAGAGTAATCGCCAAGGCTTATTCAGCAGCAAGGCGTAATCTGCAATACGTGTCCGTTCCATTTGCTCTGACACAGCACGTATCAGCTTTTCAACACGACTTAATTGCTCTGCCTGATTACCTGTTTTGCTTTTATCTGCGGCTATGGCAGCCCCTTCTCCATTGATACCTCGGAGACTCCTTCCCTGTCTACGCCTTGATCGTGCCGTCATATGCACAATCCCCCTTTTCCCATGGCTGCCCTGAACGCAGCAAACGAGCCGAAGCACGTAACGGAGAAAACCCGTTTCCGATGCTTAGGCTCGTTTTTATACGCTGCCTGTTATTGTATTATGGGACAGGGGGCTTGTAATTATTCCCCAATATGAACGCCGATGGTTTTACCGTTCACTTCCACATGTTCTGCCGGTTCGGCTTGACCAAATGTCACAGTAGTAACCAGTACGTTCTCACGCAACACAGAGTCGAAGCTTTCGATGGCCAGACGTAGCTCATTATCCACATCCAACGTCAACGCCACATACTTTTCAATCGGCAGATCCAGTTTTTTACGATAATCCTGTACCGCACGAACCACTTCACGTACCCAGCCCTCTTGCTCCAGCTCCGGTGTAATGTCTGTGTTTAACGCTACCGTTAAGCCATAACCGGAAGCAGAAGCGAAGCCTTCTTTCGCTTTTTTCTCCACCAGCAATTCTTCGGCCGTAACTTGCAGTTCTTCACCTTCTGGAGAAGCGACGTTTAACACTCCTTTTTCTACAACAGAACGGGTATCCTCAGCAGACATTCCTTTGAAAAAGTTTTGTAGGAAACCGACATTTTTGCCGTATTTCTTGCCTGCTACTTTCAAATTCAGTTTCAGTGTAAAATCTACAAAGCCGCTATCGTCCGTCTCCACATGAATATGCTTCACGTTAATCTCATCTTTGATGATTTCCTCATAGCCACTCAGTTCAAAGTCCTGATCCATGGACAGAATCAACTCGGACAACGGTTGACGCGTTTTCAAACCCGTTTCGTTGCGGACGTTACGCGCCAATTCAACGACACGGCGTGCCGTTTCCATATCTCGTTCCAGTTCCAGATCGATCAAGGACTCATTGGCAGTCGGATAATCATCCAGATGAACACTTTCCCCGTTGCTTAGGTTGAGGTAAATATCCTCTGCAAGCAGTGGTGTAAATGGCGCAAGCAGTTTGGCAGTCGTTAACAGCACCTCAGTCAGTGTACGGTATGCATCCAGCTTATCTTCTGTAAGACCATTGCCCCAGAATCGGTCGCGTGAACGACGGATATACCAGTTGCTCAGCTCATCCACAAACGATTCAATTGCTTTAGATGAGTTCAGGAAGTCATTTACAGCCAGCGCTTTGTCCACTACCAAAATGAGGCTGTTCAGACGGGACAAAATCCAACGATCCAACTTATGGGCCGATGGTTTGAACGGATGCTGTGCCGGATCAAATCCGTCGATATCTGCATACAAGGTCAGAAAAGCGTGTGTATTGACAAGCGTATCGACCAGCTTCGATTTAGCCTCACCTACAATGCCTTTGGAGAAACGTTTGCTATTCCATGGTGCACTATCGGACAGCAATGCCCAACGGAAAGCATCTGTACCGTACTCGTCAATCACTTCCCACGGATCAATAACATTGCCCTTGGATTTAGACATTTTCTGCCCTTGCTCATCCAGTACATGGCCTGTCGCCATGACAGCTTTATAAGGAGCTTTGCCAGTCAGCATAGTCGAAACCGCAAGCAAGCTATAGAACCAGCCACGAGTCTGGTCAATTCCTTCACAGATCATATCTGCCGGAAATTGCTGCTCGAACGTTTCATTATTCTCAAAAGGATAATGATGCTGCGCAAACGGCATGGAGCCGCTATCGAACCATACGTCGATTACTTCCGGTGTACGAGTCATTTCGTATTTACCGCATTGGCTACGAACCTTGATATCATCTACATATGGTTTGTGAAGCTCGATATCCGCTGGTACGTCGCCGATCGCACGTTCCCTCAACTCAGCAATACTATGCGGAGCGAACTGTTCTCCAGTTTCCTCACAAACCCAGATGTTTAGTGGTGTACCCCAATAGCGATCGCGACTGATGTTCCAATCCACCAGTTCCTCCAAAAACTTGCCAAAACGTCCTTCACGTATATGCCCCGGGTACCATTCGACTTCGCTGTTGTTGGCAATCAATTGATCCTTGATCGCAGTTGTTTTGATAAACCAGCTGTCCATAGCATAGTACAATAATGGAGTGTCGCAGCGCCAGCAGAACGGATAGCTATGCTCGTATTTTTCCTTGCTGTACAGCAAGCCTTTTTCGGACAGCATTTTAACAATATCTACATCACAGTCTTTCACAAAACGGCCTGCAAAATCAGTGATTTCCTCTACATAGTTACCTTGAAGATCCACCACGTTGATAAATTCAACACCATTTTCACGGCATACCCGGTAATCATCCTCACCATGCGCCGGAGCCATATGAACGATACCTGTACCGCTGGAGTCTGTTACGAACTTCGCACCCAGAATCTGATTACCCTTTTCAACCTGAAAATACGTAAATGGCGGGGTATACGTTTGGCCAACCAGTTCTGAACCGGATAGCGTGCCAATCACTTCATGTTCGCCTTTAATTACGTCCTCAACCAGATTTTTAGCAACGATGTATACACCGTCTTCCTGCTTCACACGTGCATATTCCAGTTCAGGGTTGACGGCGAGCGCCACGTGACTCGGCAAGGTCCAAGGCGTTGTCGTCCAAGCCAGTACATATTCACCACTGTTATGCAGTTTGAATTTAGCCGTGGCGCTCAGATCCTTCACATCTTTGTAGCCCTGCGCTACTTCATGAGAACTTAGCGTCGTTTGACAATCCGGGCAATACGGACTCACACGATGACCACGATACAGCAGATCTTTTTCATGAATCGTCGCCAAAATGTTCCATACACTCTCGATATAGTTATTATCCAATGTAATGTACGGGTTATCGAGGTCTGTCCAATATCCGATCGCTTCGGTTAAATCACGCCATTGTTGCTCATACTCAAACACGCTCGCCTTACATTTTTTAATAAACTTTTCAACACCGTATTCTTCAATTTCAGGTTTGTGGGAGATTCCCAGCTGCTTTTGTACACCCAATTCTACCGGCAAGCCATGCGTGTCCCAGCCTGCCTTACGTACGACGCGGTATCCCTTCATCGTCTGATAGCGACCGACGAAATCCTTAATTACACGGCCCAGCACGTGACCGATATGCGGTTTACCGTTAGCTGTTGGTGGGCCTTCATAAAACACAAAATTTGGCTTTCCTTCACGATTTGTGATGGATTTACGGAATGTGTCCTCCTGCTTCCATTTGCTCAGGATGCGTAGGTCACGAGACCGTGCTTTTTCTTTAACATCCACTCTGTTCATACGTCATACTCCCTCTCTGCTCATCATTGATTTCTCTAGCATTTCCTAAAAAAAGCAACAAAAAAAGCCCCATCCCTGTAAAGGGACGAGACTGTGCTCGCGTTACCACCCTGATTCCGTAAAAACAGACCATTAAAAATACAGTCTCATCACGGCTCTCTGAGCCCCACTCAACTACAGCAGGGCGCCATTATAACGCATGGCAAACGGTGATTGCTTACACACGCCATAAATCTTAAGCGCTTCAGCTCACTTCTCCGGGAGGATCTTCGGTCATGTTCTGAACGTTGGCTTGCACCGGAAGGCCAACTCTCTGAGGGACAAATCATGACGTACTCGTTCCCATCAACGAATTAAACATGTTAAATTCATCGAAATCAGCAACATCGTTGCCTTGAATAACAATCATCAGCCGACAACGGATAATCATTGAAATCAGTATAGTATTTACAGTTATAGCCTGTTTAAAGATAAAAGTCAACCCTAACAAAGCCTGATAAAAGCTTGTCAGAAATGAAATTAGTAAATTTCTTTCATCTCACGCTCGCGCTCCAGTACTTCGCGTTCCCGGTTTTCAAGTGCTTCCCAGCCGTCTTGGCTTAACAAGTCAAGCTGTGCTTCCACCAGTGTACGAAACCGTGCTCGGTAAATCGATGCCTGCTTCTTCAGTTCTTCAACCTCCAACGCGATCTTGCGGGATTTGGACAATGCTTCGTTCACAATACGATCCGCATTTTTTTCCGCTTCCTTCACGATCAGTTGGGATTCTTTCTTAGCGTTGTTACGAACTTCATCAGCCGCTTCCTGCGCTACGATAATCGTCTTACTCAGCGTATCCTCAATCGTCGCGAAATGATCGAGCTTCTCCTGTACGTTCAACAACTCGGTGCTGAGTTCTTTATTTTCACGAATAACGCCCTCGTAATCTTTGATCACCTGATCCAAAAATTCATTAACCTGATCCTCATCATAACCGCGAAGCCGGCGGGCAAATTCCTTGTTATGTATATCCAATGGCGTTAATGGCATGCCGTCCACCTCCTATAAGATTGACAAAAAATACATTTTCCGCGTCACGACGCTCACTATCATCTATCGGTCATCATACCCCGTTTTGTGAATACTGTACAGAGCAAAATCGTTCCAGTTCTTCGGCTATAGCTTAATTCTTTCGACAGAAAGCTCGTGATTCCTGCCTATAGCTATACAAACTTACCAATTTTGACACGGAATCTCCCCTTTTTTGTCATCCCGTCTGTTTCAAGCACTTTGAAACGCCCAAAACCCTGCATGGAAATAACGTCCCCCGCTTTAAGCGGAGTGGATGGATTCTCCTCCACCTTCCAATTTACCCGGCACCGCCCCGCCCGAATCGGTGTTAATATTTTACTTCGGCTTAGCTTGTACACGTCGCTGGCAATACCGTCCAGGCGCAAGGAAGCGACCGTCAGATCTAGCGCATCTAATGCAACTTCCTTCGTTCGCAGACTCGCGACAGGCAACAGTTCTGTCCATACATGAACACGATGTACCTGCTGTAAATGCATCGTCATAAAATCACCAATCTCTGAAGCTACCAATACATGGCACCCATCATCCAGTACATGAATGTCCCCGATTTTCCCACGTTTGATTCCAAGCCCCAGTAGGGCACCTAGATAATCACCGTGCTCAAGGGTACCTATTTTATGATCGTCAGATGTGATGGAAAGGACCTGAATCCCCATCTTCTCACCGTCCAAATACGAATAATCGGGCGCAATCAGCGCCCGCTTTCGTTCCGAAGCCATGTATCCGCCATCTACCCTAATCGTGACCTTGTCTTCCTTCGAAGCAAGTGTCTCCAATATGTACTGTTGGCGCGGGTCCAAAAAATCAGTCAGCTTCTGCTCATGATAAGCTCCCGCATGACTGATCCATTCGGAAGCGCGATCCACATAGTCCCGTTCATCCGGGTGAAAATGCTCATAAATCTCAGTTCGCATAACTCCTCCTAGACGAAATTACCAATTAAAGAAATCAAACCGTACGACGCAAAACGCAGAGCAATCAGCGCAACGATGGGCGAAATATCAATCATCCCGAAGATTGGCGGTATAAACCTGCGAAAAGGAGACAAATACGGCTCCACAAACTTGGCAAGTAAATCACCAATTACACTCTCTCTGGCATTAGGAAGCCATGACAGCAGAACATATGCAATGATCATGTACGAATAAATCTGAAATAGCCAGTAAATTACCTCGATCAAGAAAAGTTCACCTCATTCTGTTAAGTTCTTGTTCAGTGTCAGCCAGTATTTCTGTAATAGAGCCTTGAATTTCAACCGTATCTGGTGTACACAGAAAAATATTATTCCCGACCTTGGAAATACCACCACCCAGTGCATACACAGTACCACTCAAAAAATCAATAATGCGCAGCGCCTGATCCTTGCGAATTCGTTGCAAATTGACTACAACGGTACGATGGGAACGGATATGGTCGGCAATTTCCTGTGCTTCATCATAAGAACGCGGCTCATACAGGACAACTTTCACATTTTTCTGTGAATGGATGCTGACAACATTAGTGCCCTTCTGGTTCTTACGTTTATCAAAGCTTGGGGTTTCAATTTCTTGATCTTCCGGCGTATTCATAACCTCTCGCTCTATAACTTCCTCTTCTTCCTGAAGCCCCAGAAAGTTCATGAACTTATTCATTACGCCCAATGGAAATCCTCCTCTCGTCCGACCAGTACGGAACCAAGCCGCAGCCAGGTCGCTCCCTCTTCAACTGCCACTTCAAAATCATTGGACATCCCCATTGACAAGTGAACGATGGGTTCTCTGGTCAAGGCTTGTCCATTTAACGTATCCCGTAATTCACGCAATCCCCGAAACACAGGCCGAGTTTTTTCCGGGTCTTCTTCATGAGGAGCCATCGTCATCAAGCCAATCACGTCCACATGCTCCAACTCGCGAATTTGTTCCAAGAAGGGGGCAACCGCCTCAGAGGACAAGCCATATTTGGACATTTCTCCAGAAATATTGACTTGCACAAAAGCTTTAACTCGCAATCCCAGAGCGGCTGCTTTCTTGTCCAATTCCTGAGCGAGCGATAAGCGGTCAAGCGAATGTATAAATTTAAATTTTCCAATCACATCTTTAACCTTATTCGTTTGGAGATGACCAATAAAATGCCATGTTCCCCGGTCACCCAACTTGCTCCATTTATCAGCAGCATCCTGCCAGCGATTTTCGCCCACATGCTCCAAGTTGCTATCCAATACTGATGTCATTGCCACTGCCGAAACATATTTCGTGACAGCGATCACATTAACTTCATCACGCGAACGCCCACTTCGGGCACATGCCGCTTCTACACGGGCATTCACTTCTTTAATTCGTTCCTCCATAGACACGGGAGGACTCACCTCTCTTCCAGACCAATCCAACTCGCCATTCTTCCTGTGACGCCGCCTTCTTTGCGATATGAAAAAAACAAATCGCTACGGCTACTCGTGCATAAGGTAGTACATTCGATATGGCTCGGCAATATTCCTGCTTTCATCATAATGTGTCGATTGCATTGTTTCAAGTCAAGTAGTGTTTTTCCGTCGGTTAAGGGGAAGTAAACAGAACCTTCCCATTTATCATTACCCGGGCAATCATGCTCCAAAACCCTAATTTGGCTCATCACGTGCTCATCCACCTCATAGGATTCAGAACCAATGGAAGGACCGATAGCTGCTAGTATATCAGACGGCTGAGATCCATATTCGTTCTGCATGGTCTGTACCATTTTCAATGCAATTTCCGCAACTGTTCCCTTCCAGCCTGCATGCGCCAACCCAATCACACGGCGCACTGGATCACAAAAATATAAAGGTACACAGTCTGCATAAAAGGACGTCAGCAAAATGCCAGGTACATTCGTCAAAAGTCCATCTGTGTCCTGAAAAGCGGATGCACGATCCATAAAGCCCCGCCCGCGATCAGCAGCCTTGACGACAGCAACATGGTGACCATGAACCTGCTCACCGCACGTCCATGCTTCAGCAGCAAAACCAAGCTGCTCTGCAATGAGCTGCCGATTACGAATGACTTTCTCGGGGTCATCCCCTACGTGAAACGCACAGTTCAGACTAGCGTAGGGCACCTCACTGACACCGCCATGACGACCTGTAAAACCAGCTGTTAATCCCTGAACCTGTCGCTCCCAAGATTGAATATATAACAACTCCGGTACGGGACGCCCGCCATCTTGCATTGGCTTTGCCCCCGTAGCCTCGGTATTCACTACAAATGGTTCCATTCATTCTCACCTCTACTGCCCAGTGTACCAAAAAGCCGCCGCCGTGTCTTCACAACACACTAAAATACGTAGATAGATCTGCAAGTTCAGAAGCCCCTTCGGTCACTCCGCTCTTGACGTTCGATATACAACTTTTCTTCCCCTTCACCCGGCGGCTCTTGCAATCCTTCTAGTCGTACAAGCACAACATCCGAACCAATTTTCACAATGTTGCGCCACGGGATGACCAACTCGCTTCCGCCTCCAAACCAGCCCATAAAACGACTGCTGCTTGGAACCACAATGGCTTCAATTTTCCCCTGCCGCACGTCAATCTCCAAATCACTGATTTGTCCGAGGCGTCGTCCATCTACAATGTTAATGACATCCTTGGTTTGAAACTCGGAAATTTTCATTGCTCTTACTGACGTTTCCGGTGCACTCACACGCATCACATCCTTTATTTCACTATATGAGTGGAAGAGCCCAAAAAATGTCCTGTAAACGCAAAAACGATCCGAATAGGATCGTTTTTATCGCTGATCATTCAAGCATTCATTTCATTAGGACTTTACATGTTTTTGCATTTGCTGTATAGCCGACTTCTCTAATCTTGAAACCTGGGCTTGAGAGATACCGATTTCGTCGGCAACCTCCATTTGCGTCTTTCCTTCATAAAAACGCATAGACAATATCATCTTTTCACGCTGGCCCAGGCGATGCATCGCTTCCCGCAGAGCGATTTCCTCAATCCATGAGACGTCTTTATTTCTGTCATCACTGATCTGATCCATCACATAGATTGGGTCGCCCCCGTCGTGATATATCGGCTCGAACAGCGAAACTGGATCCTGAATCGCATCCAACGCGAACACAACGTCTTCTTTAGGCACATTCAGTGCCTCTGAAATTTCAAAAATCGTTGGTTCTCGCGAGTTCAGATTCGTCAGACTGTCCCGCACCTGAAGCGCCTTATATGCAATATCCCGTAACGAACGAGACACACGGATCGGATTGTTATCCCGCAAATAACGGCGGATCTCTCCGATAATCATCGGCACCGCATAAGTGGAGAACTTTACGTTTTGCGAAAGGTCAAAATTATCAATCGCCTTCATTAGGCCGATACATCCTACCTGAAACAAATCGTCCACAAACTCTCCCCGATTGTTAAATCGTTGAATCACACTCAGGACGAGCCGGAGATTGCCGTTGACCAATTTTTCTCTGGCTGATCGTTCATTATTTTGCTGAAGTGATGTGAACAACTCGCGCATTTCTGCATTGGTTAATACCGGCAGTTTGGCGGTATCCACACCGCAAATTTCCACTTTGTTTCGGGTCATCGTGTCTTACCTCCCAAGGAGCAACATTAATGTACATTATCTCCTGAGGGCATTTTTTTATTCGCCGTTTCCATCGCTTCCGGATATACCCATGCATTATACCATTTTATTAAATTCTTTTCGTAAGCGCTTTATAATTCGCTTTTCCAGACGCGAAATATACGATTGCGAGATACCCAACAGGTCAGCAACATCCTTCTGTGTCTTCTCCTCTCCGTCTTGTAAGCCGAAGCGCAGCTCCATAATCAAACGCTCTCGATCCGTCAATTTATCCAGTGCCTTATGCAATAATTTACGGTCCACCTGCTCCTCAATATTACGGTAAATGGTATCATTTTCCGTGCCCATCACATCAGAAAGCAACAACTCATTACCATCCCAGTCAATATTCAGAGGCTCATCAAAAGAAACTTCCGTTCTCGTTTTACTATTGCGACGCAAATACATCAAAATCTCATTCTCAATGCATCGAGAAGCGTATGTGGCAAGTTTGATTTTCTTCTCCGGATCAAAAGTGTTAACCGCTTTGATTAGTCCAATAGCACCGATGGATACGAGATCCTCAATGTTGATGCCCGTATTCTCAAATTTACGGGCAATGTATACGACTAACCGCAAATTTCTTTCGATTAGCATCGACCGTACTGCCGCATCTCCAGAAGAAAGTTTTCCCAGCAAATATTCTTCTTCGTCTCTCGTCAGCGGTGGGGGGAGCGCCTCGCTGCCGCCAATATAATAAATTTCTTCACTTTTCAGCCCAAATAAAAATAAAATACGATAATATTGCAATTGCAATGCTAACCTAATTTTCATCTTCAATTTCAACTGTTCCCGCATATCATTCTCCCCCTTTTGAAAATAGTGCAATTCCAGCTGTGCTCCGCCCATTTCACCATTGGATATTTCTCGTCGCCTTCAAACATCGTTTTGTGTTTATGCTCCGTCATCCTGATTCTGTAAAATGCTCACCAATATGTGCATCTTCTTTCTGGTTTGTATCAGCACTGCCCTCTTCTTGTGCCGTCACATCCGGGTGGATGATGGCGCGATACTTACCCTCTGCCGACAATGTCCCCCCGTCCAAGCCAATCAACACTCGATGATGTACAAAATGAACCCCATTCATCACCACCTCTACCCGGTCTGGTTTAAGGGCGAGCATAAAGGAATGATTGCGGTTAATTCCACGATAGGGGACGAGGCGAACACGATCCTGCCAGCTAAACGATTCGTCCCCCAGTTCCATCACCAGTTGGTCAGCATTACCCTCAGAACATTTTCGGAGCCAGGAGGCGGGCAAATACGATTCCCACAAAGCCGCCTCCATGACCATCACCGGGGTTCGGGTCAAAGGATCATAGAGCTGATTACCTGTATCCAACAAGCCTGTACACTCAATATGATCCTGCCCAATCCATACCTGCACTTGTCCCAAAAACCCACTCATCCTTTCTGTGCGCTGCTTTGAGGACTGCACAATACGAAAGAAAAGCATCACTCCGCCAAATGCGCATAAAATAAACCAGAATGCGATTTTGAGTTCAAAGGACATTCCACCCGAAGCGGTGTACCAGATGCCGTTAAACAATTCCCCCGTATTTTGGAGAAAATAATGCATCCCCAAAATGCCACCTGCAGCTACAAAATTGATCATGTAAAAAGCACCCATTGTACGAAGATACTTTTGCATGCTGCCAAATCCAAAAGCCACCAGCAGCATTATGACCGATAATGCCAGTTTGATCAGGAATGTAAATAAAAAGGACAGTTCCGGCACAAACATCATGACCACATACATTGCGCCGATTCCAGCTGAAGTCAACAACCTCCACCACACTGGACGGATTTTTCTCATCCAGGCGGTGACCATCAGCAACACAGCATCAATGAACAAATTGGCCAAAAAAATCAAGTCGATATAAACAACCAAGGCTTCACCCGCCCAGCGTTTGCAGGATAGGATTAAGTATAGTAGTCATGCTGTTCAAAGTCTGTCTAACGGTGGGGACGGTGACCGACTAATTTTGTCGGAAAGAGGAGAAGCGCCTGAACTGCAAGACACGGAAAACAGAAAGAAGCCCGCATCTCCAGGGAGAATGCGGGCAATCCGAATTGAAACTAGTTATCGTTATTATTATTGCGCGAACGGTTACGTAAGAATGTAGGAATGTCTAATTGGTCACTGCTTTGAGTGTTACCAAATGGACGCAAGTTAGGAGAGCCTTTTTCCGCCGATTCGGAAGTAGCCGGGTTGGCTGCCGGTTTACGTCCCGGTGCCGGTTGACTTGGCTTGCCTTCAAAGCCAGTGGCAATGACGGTAACCTTGATCTCTTCTTTCAACTCTTCGTCAATGATAGCACCGAAAATCATGTTTACTTCCGGATCGGAAGCCGATGTTACAATTTCAGCTGCCTCATTAACCTCATACAAGGACAGGTTGTTGCCGCCAGTGATGTTCATAATCACACCACGAGCACCTTCAATGGATGTCTCCAACAACGGGCTCATGATAGCCTTGCGTGCTGCTTCAGCCGCACGATTTTCACCAGTTGCTTCGCCAATCCCCATCAAAGCGGAGCCACGCTCCGTCATGATCGTCTTAACGTCAGCAAAGTCGAGGTTGATTAGACCCGGTACAGCGATCAAATCTGAAATACCTTGAACCGCCTGACGCAGAACATTGTCTGCTTCACGGAATGCTTCCAACATTGGGGTTTTCTTGTCCACAATTTCAAGCAAACGGTCATTCGGGATTACAATCAAAGTGTCTACTTTTTCTTTTAATCCTTCAATACCAAGTTCAGCTTGATTGGAACGCTTACGCCCTTCAAACGTGAATGGTCGGGTTACGACGCCTACAGTCAGCGCGCCGCATTCCTTGGCAATTTCAGCAATGACAGGAGCCGCTCCGGTTCCAGTACCGCCACCCATTCCCGCCGTTACGAATACCATATCCGCACCTTTGAGCGTATTCATAATGAGCTCACGCGACTCTTCAGCCGCTTTTTTACCCACATCGGGGTTAGCGCCGGCACCCAGACCGCGGGTCAGCTTATCCCCAATTTGAAGCTTATGCTCAGACTTTGCTAAATGAAGTGCCTGGGCATCTGTATTGACTGTAATGAACTCCACACCCTGAACACCATTTTCGATCATTCGGTTAACCGCATTGCTGCCGCCGCCTCCGACGCCGATCACTTTAATTTGAGCCAAGCTCTCCATTTCAAAATCAAATTCCAACATACTATTCCATCTCCCCCTCAATGTGCATGGATGGCCCGTCCATGATTGGCATAATTAGCAATGAACGTTATATAAATTCACTGAACATATTTTTTAAGCGTTCAATCAACCCCTGCTTTTGCTCGCCTTCCGTGGCGGGACTACTGCTTTTGGTTCGGTTAGTCGGCTTCTTGGTACTTCCGCCACTGTTGCTAACGCTAGTCGATCTTCCGCGATAGTAACGAATAGCATTATGCAAGATTCCAACTCCGCTCGTGTAGCCCGGATCCCTTACACCGATAAAATCAGGTACGGCGATCCTTACGGAAGCGGCCAGTTCGCTTTGTGCCACCTGAAGTACACCAGGCATGGAGACGGTGCCTCCGGTAAGTATATAACCTCCCGGAAGCTCTGTGTAACCCAAGCGCTTAACTTCCGCCTGAATGAGTTGAAAAATTTCCTGCACTCTCGGCTCAATAATAGCAGCCAAATCCTGCTGGTTGAATTCCTTATCCACATTACTGCCGATACGCGTCACTTTAAAGACGACATCGGCTGCCGCATCATCATACCATGCGCAGCCGTATTTAAGCTTTACTTTTTCGGCTTGATCGGTAAGGGTTCTCAGTCCGTAGGCAATATCATTGGTTACAAATTCTCCACCAATCGGAAGTGTTGATGTGGCAACAATCGTTCCTTCCTGGAAAATGGCAACATTCGTAGATCCTGCACCAATATCCACCAGCACTGAACCCATCACCTTTTCATCCTTCGAAAGAGACAATTGTCCGGCTCCAAGAGGCAGCAAGACCAGATCTTTAATCCTCAAGCCGGCTTTCTCAACGCAGCGCAACAGATTATGTATCGGGGTCTTGCCTCCAGTAACAATCGTAGCCTCTACTTCGAGACGAACTCCAATCATACCGCGAGGGTCCTGAATGCCTTCAAGGCCATCCACGACATACTGCTTGGCTACCACGTCAATAATTTCTCTCTCCGGTGGTACGGCAATAACCTCAGCTGCCTTCAGTACACGCTCAATGTCCTCCTCACCGATTTCACGGTCCTCGTTGGACACGGCTACTACGCCATGACTATTTTGCAGGCCAATATGATTGCCTGAAATCCCCACATACACTTCTGTTATTTGAATACCAACCATGCGTTCTGCGTGATCCACGGCGTTACGGATTGATTGCACGGTTTGATCAATGTCTACAATTGCACCTTTGCGAATCCCTTCCGAGTCGGCAGATCCAACTCCAATAATATTAAAGGTTCCATTATTCATTTCCCCAATAATAGCCCGAACTTTGGATGTACCGATGTCCAAACTAACAATGATGTCATTGTTGCTCAAGTCTGTGGCACCTCCTGACTCCAAAATGAATTTCGTTCTTTAAACACACTCTGTACATATTCAACAAACTCCATGCTTTCCCTCTTTTTTCTACAAATTTTTTAGAAGCCAATTTATGGTTGCAGTCACATAAAAATTTGAAGAAAAAAGAAGGAGGCAAGTCTATTACCCATAAAATCAATTCTAGCATTTTTTCACATCACTGAGTAGTATCTTTTTCTTGGCCCTCTTCACTCGTATCCGGTTTGAACGGAACGTAGGAATCCGCCTCCAACATGGTGATCAAACCTGGATCTTCTGTTTCTAGCACCTGGTTCAAATAGCTGATTTTAGAATTCAGTAGAGAAACAGTTGTAATAACCTCAAACTGGGAACGTGTGTACATTTTGATGCGATCCGGAAAAGAAGGAATCGGTGCGGGAATGATTTCCGAAATATCGGCTGTCCATTCCCCCGGAATGCGCGATAAAGCATCACACAGCTTCGCTTTGTACGGATCATCAGATTTCCATTTAGTCAAAATAGGCTTCTCAACAGCTATTCCGCTACTTCCCACGCTCACGCTTGTCCCATTCGCTAGAATAGCACGAAGGCTCCCATCACTCTGCAACTCGTAAGCGACCGTAGCAAACTCTTTAATGTGAATAGCAATAATACCCGGAAACTGCTTGTCCACTGTGACTTGCTGTATCGATTGAATTTCCCGCAGCTTCTCAGAGATGTCGGATGAACTGACTCCGAAATACTGGTCTCCAACAGCCAGACCGCTTCGATTAAGAAGCTGATCTCGGGTCGAAAATACATTACCATCAAAACGAATTTCAGAAACCCGACTCAACGAAGAACGGAAAAAGAGAACAGCGAGCAGTACGATAAACAACAAAATGAGAAGAATAGCAATCTTCCGGCTTGTTCTTTTTTTCGTTCTGTTCTTTTTAAGAACAGGTATTTGAGCATTTGGCATAGCTTCTCTCCACAAAAGCCTTTTGTCCCCCCGTTAACGGAGGGACATTACAGGCATTAATTTACGAAATCCAGGTGCTCCGGCACCGGAGACTGACGGCTCATTCGGGCACCCAGTCCCTGGAAAAGACGTTCGATCCGGTCATACCCTCTGTCAATATGATGAACCTGCTCGACAATAGTACGTCCTTGAGCCGCTAGACCCGCTATGACCAGCGCTGCCCCTGCCCGCAGATCGGTAGCCTCTACCGTAGCCCCGTACAGACGAGAAACTCCTCTTATAAAAGCAGCATTTGCATCAACCGTAATATCAGCACCCATTACATTTAGTTCATCCACATGTTTGAATCGGCTTTCGAAGACGGTCTCTTTCATGACACTAAATCCGTCCGCCAAAGAAAGCAGAACCATGACCTGAGATTGCAAATCTGTCGGAAAAGACGGGTAAGGGGAGGTAACGATCCTCTCCACTGCTTTGGGACGACTCATACAACTTACGGTCATTATATCATTCAAGATGCCGATTTGAACACCAGCCCGCCTGAGGACGTGAATCAGAGCAGACAAGTGGGATGGATTGCAGTGGGTCAGCGACACACTTCCTCGTGTAGCTGCAGCTGCAATCATAACCGTTCCAGCTACTATGCGGTCAGGAATGACCTCATACGTACACGGATTGAGGCGGCTGCCCCCCGTGATTGTAATCGTGTCGGTTCCAGCACCAATAATACGGGCTCCCATGGCATTCAAGAAGTTTTGCAGATCCTGAATCTCCGGTTCCCTCGCTGCATTGGTGATCGTTGTTCGTCCTTCAGCCAACGCAGCGGCCATCATAATATTTTCCGTTGCACCTACACTCGGGAAATCCATGTGGATGTCCGAGCCGATTAGCTTGTGGGCTCGAAACGTAATTTGCTCGTCTTTTTCCTCTATCTCTGCGCCAAGAGCTTTTAAGCCCTCTAGGTGAAGATCAATTTTGCGCTCGCCTATGGCGCAGCCTCCGGGCTGGTAAATGGAAACTTCTCCATATCTGGCGAGCAGCGGTCCCATCAGAAAGATAGATGAGCGCATTTGCTTCATCAAATCTTCCGGAATTTGGAACGTTCGGACGGACGACGTATCCACGTATACCGTTTCCTCTTCATGTCGGCATGTACAGCCGAGTCTTTCAAGGATGTGCAGCATGACCTTAATGTCTAAAAGATGGGGCACATTCCGAATTTCTACCTTACCTTGTGCAAGTAAGCTCGCTGCAAGAATAGGTAGTGCCGCATTTTTTGCCCCATGGATACGTATGGTGCCTGACAGGGGACGGCCTCCCTCAATCACCAATTTGTCCAATGTATCACCTCCGAGTTTACCGCTCACCCACTACGAAAACCTCCGGAACTAGCTTGATGCCGGTTTGAGATGATATTGTACTTTGAATATGCTTCATTAGGGTAAGCACGTCCTCTGCTGTCGCTTGACCGGTATTTACAATGAAATTGGCATGCTGTACAGATACCTCAGCGCCTCCCGCCTTCAAGCCCTTGAGACCTGCGCTCTCAATAAGACGAGCAGCATAGTCACCTGGAGGATTACGGAACACGCTTCCTGCACAAGCTAACTGTAGCGGCTGGGTCAGCCGACGGCGGTCTTTAAAAGCCGCAAGCGCTGATGAAATTTCCTCCCGATCGCCCCGCTTCATCCGAAACACTGCCTCTGTCACCATTCCACGTTGCTCATGCAACACGGAGTGACGATAGCTGAAATGCATATTGTCAGCATCGTACACAGCCAATTCCCCTGTATCCAGCACAATCTCAGCGGACTGGAATATTTGTGACACATCAGACCCATGGGCACCGGCGTTCATGTAGACAGCCCCACCAACTGATCCTGGGATACCACCAGCAAATTCAAGACCGGACAGGCCCTGCTTGCTGGCCATAACGCACAGTTTGACCAGTGAAACGCCTCCTCCAGCAACGATCTGTTCATTCTCAAAATGAACATAATCAAATCCTGGCCCCAGCTTGATCACAAGTCCCCGTATCCCTTTGTCAGAGACGAGCATGTTGGAGCCCCGCCCCAACTGCATCCAGGGAATTCCGTGCTCGCTAGCCAGCTTCAAAACTCTTGCCAGCTGCTCTTTGGTATCCGGGATGACAAGTGCATCCGCAGGGCCTCCAATCTTCCATGTCGTATATTTGGACAGCGGCTCATGCTCCAGCACTTTTCCGATATCATGCTCCGCTAATAATGGCATCCATTGCTGCATTGTACTGAAACCTCCTTGTTGCTTGCCCCGCATGGTTGTAAGGCTCTCACCTGACAACCGGCAGCCTGAGTGATGGTCACAATCTATAGGGTATCCTATGTAAATACCATCCGGTGTGTGACAACCGCCCAATTCTGCGCTGCAGACTACCTTTTATGGGCAAGACGTTCCATTTCTTTTACTAAAATATCTGCTGAGTCAGGCTTGCCGAGCGCAGACGCCGACTCTGCCATGCGACTTCGCCGTGCCTCATCCTTCATAATTCCCGCTATAGATTGAAACAGGGCCGGGCCACTCAGTTCCTTTTCTACAATCATGACGGATGCGCCTGCCTTTTCAAGTGTACGAGCATTAGCCTCCTGATGGTTATTCGTCACATTAGGTGATGGGATCAGAATGGACGGAATGCCCAAAGATGTGATCTCTGCCAAGAAGGACGCACCTGCGCGATTAACAATTAATGAGGTACAAGCCAGCACCTCTGGCATATTGTGAATATAGGGAAGCACATGTAGATGATTGGGCAATGAGCCGATCTGATTCCGTATGCTATCCAGCGTTTGCTCATAATAAGATTCACCGGTTACATATACAAAATGGACGTCTTTCAGTTGCGAAAGTTGCGGAGCCATTGCAATCATGGCGTCATTAATGGCCTTCGCTCCCCTGCTGCCACCGACCACAAGGACGACCGAACTGTTCATCGGAACCCCAATTGTAGCAAATCCCCGATCCCGGTTAGCCAAACGAACTGTTGTAGCACGCGGGTTCCCAGTGTACAGTACATTTTTAGCTTTGGGGAAAGCTCCTTCTGAGCCTTCAAAGCTAACAGCCACTGTATCCACATAGCGACTCAGAAATGTATTAGTCAACCCTGGAATTGCATTTTGCTCATGAATAATGCTGGGAATTCCCAACTTGGAAGCTGCATAAACGACGGGTCCGCATACATATCCCCCCGTGCCAATAACGACATCTGGCTTAAATTTCTTTAATAATGCTTTGGATCTGCGAACCCCTTTGAAAAAGCGCATGATCGTCTTTATATTTTCCACAGACAAGCTGCGACGAAATCCTGTGATATCAATAGCCTCAAATGGAATTTTTTCCTGAGGAACCAACTTGCTTTCGAGTCCTCGTTGACCGCCAATATATAAAAATTCAGCGTCCGGATCAATCTCTTCGCACTGTCTGGCTACGGCCAGCGCCGGATAAATATGCCCTCCGGTGCCGCCGCCGCTCAACACGACGCGCATAAACGTTCACCTCGCATAACGTGATAAATTTAGTAAAATGCCCAGAGCTGTTAGCATTAAGGTCAGAGAAGAACCTCCATAGCTGATTAAGGGCAGTGTTATTCCTGTCACCGGCATTAAACCGATAACGACACCAATATTAATGACGACCTGTACGGCGACCATTGCGACAATACCCACCGCAAGCAAACTGCCATAGGTATCGGGAATGGTTATAGCGACACGCATTCCTCTCCATACGAGAACCAAAAAGAGCCCCAGCACCGTCATTCCACCGATAAAGCCAAGCTCCTCCGCCAAAATGGAAAAAATAAAATCAGTTTGCGGCTCAGGAACGTAGCTATATTTTTGTCGACTCATGCCGAGTCCCAAGCCCGCCAGCCCGCCAGGACCAATCGCATATAGCGATTGAATAATTTGATAGCCTGCGCCAAGCGGATCGGACCAAGGGTCCAGAAAAGCGGTGATGCGCTGGAGTCGATAAGGCGCAGCTGCAATCAGTGCAGCAAACCCTGCTGCTCCCGACAGAGCCAGCAGACCGAGATGCTTCATACGCGCGCCTGCCGTAAATACGATGAGCATGGACGCTCCCATCATTACCGTGCCTGTGCCCAAATCGGGCTGGAGCATAATAAGCCCAAAAGCCAGTCCCATGAGTCCAAGCGGGGGCAACAGGCCGCGCGTAAAAGAGCTAATATCATAGTCAGGACGACTGAGCCAACGAGCGAGAAAAAGAATCATACCTAGCTTCATAAACTCGGAAGGCTGAATGCCGAAAGAGCTAATACCGAGCCAGCTTCGTGCCCCGCCTCTTACTACACCAATGCCGGGAATTAATACGGCAACCAGTAGCGCTAGACAGATCAACAACACGACCTTGGCATATTTCTGCCAGATCCGGTAGTCCGTTCTGGCAGTAAAGTACATCGCTACAAGGCCGAGCCCTGCAAACAGCAATTGCCGCTTTACAAAATAGTAGGAGTCCCCGTACTCGTGAAAAGCGAGGACGGCGCCCGCACTGTATACCATAACCATGCCGATGGCTAATAAGCTTACAATACAAACGAAAAGCCATAGATCCGGCGCTGGACGAGATTGCTTCATCAGGAGGCCACCCCTTGCATAAAAGTAGGGGCTTATCCAACCCCCCTACTTACAATTTATGCGCCGCCTCTTTAAAAATACGTCCACGCTCTTCATAGGATCGGAACATATCCCAGCTTGCACAGGCGGGTGAGAGTAATACTACATCTCCCGTCTCAGCAAATTCAGCAGCCTTGTTCACAGCCTCCACGAGCGTAGCGGCGGCATCCTCCCCATTATCGACGACCTTGACATGCTCTATTCCAGCCTGCTGGGCCCGCTCAGCCAACTTATGCCGTGTCTCACCCAAGAGCACAACGGCTTTCACACCTTCCTGCAAGGAAGGTACGAGCTCTGTATAATCAGAGCCTCGATCCAATCCTCCGGCAATGAGTACAATGGGTTGCTTAAAGGAAGATAAGGCCATCATTGTTGCTTTCGAATTGGTTGCTTTGGAATTATTGTAATAAGCTACACCAGCGTGTTCTAAAACATATTCAAGCCGATGTTCGACGCCGCGAAAAGTACTTAATGGTTCCGCCAAATTCGCTGATTCTGCGCCTGCAGCAATGGCGATTGCGCAAGCAGCAAGAGCATTTTCTACGTTAAAACGACCGGGAAGTCCAATCTCAGCTACGCCTATAATGGGATGCAGCACACCATTTCCATCGCGGTATACGATGCTACGTTCAATATCGTCCGTCACATCCAGTATGTATGGCGGGTCAGCGAACAACCCTTCCTGCAAACGTTCTGTCATAGAGAACGGAAGCAGCTTCGCTTTTATATAGGGTACGAGCTCCCGGCAGACGGGGTCATCCCAGTTCACCACCGCAGTATCCGCTGCCGTTTGATTGGCAAATAGACGCGCCTTGGATGCAACGTAGTCCTCCATGCCTCCGTGGTAGTCCAAATGGGTCTCAGCTACATTGAGCAGGCAGGCCACAGTGGGCTTGAAATCTTTTGTTCCTTTTAACTGAAAGCTGCTCAGCTCCACAACCATCCACTCGTCCGACTTGGCATCCACAGCCGCCTCACATACGGGCGTACCGATATTACCAGCCACGATTGGATTCATGCCGGATGCTTCCAACAGCTTGCCTACCCAAGTGGTCGTGGTCGTCTTTCCGTTGGAGCCAGTAATTCCGATGATCGGAGCTTTACATAGATGGTAGGCGACCTCAACCTCGGTCACGACCTCAATGCCGAGCTCGACAGCTTTCTGTACGGGAGGGGCGGTATAAGGAATCCCTGGATTTTTGACAACCAGCTTCACTCCAGGATGAATTAGCCCTTCTGGGTGACCCCCACATAAAACGGAAATTCCCAAAGCCTCTAATTCAGAAGCTTCGGGACATTGTTCCCTATCCTTTTTATCATTGACTGTCAGCTTGGCTCCGGCCTGGTGCAGCACCTTGGCAACTTGCACGCCGCTTTTAGCCAGACCGATAATGACGACTTCCTGATCTCTGTATGCGTCTGGATGGTTCATTTGTCTACAACCCCTTGTTGAGATAAAGTCCGAGTCCTGCCAACAGCAGTCCTACAGCCCAGAATGTAATAACTACGCGCCATTCGGACCAGCCGGACAGCTCGAAGTGATGATGAATTGGGCTCATTTTGAAAATACGCTTGCCACGTGTTTTAAAGGAAGCTACTTGCAAGACTACGGACAGCATTTCAATTACGAATACACCACCGATAATGAGGAACAAAATTTCGCTTTTCGTAACGATGGCAATGGCACCTATGGCGCCGCCGATTCCCAGCGAGCCTGTATCACCCATAAACACCTTGGCTGGATGAGCATTATATACGAGAAATCCGAGTACAGCGCCAATCATAGCTGCTGAGCATACTGCTGCCGGAAGCGAGGTTGCCTGAATCGCGACAATGGCATAAGCAGCAAAGGCAATGGCACTTGTACCGGACAGCAGCCCGTCCAGCCCATCCGTGAAATTGACAGCATTGCTAATCGCCAGCATCATAATAATGATGAACGGATAATAAAACCAGCCGCCCCAATCAAATGACCATGACGTTCCAGGGATGCCGATCGCAGTACTATGATCATTGCTAAGCAGAAGCCAGCACATAATTGCGCCGAACAATAATTGCCCAAACAGCTTTTGACGCGCCGTCAGACCTAACGAGCGTTTGAATACAATTTTGATATAGTCGTCCAAAAAGCCGATCAGCCCAAAACCGAGCGTAGCAACCAACAGAACGTAAAAGTCCGTATTTTTGATAGCTGAAAACTTAAGAAAGGTCAGCGTAAAAGCCACCAGAATCACGATACCGCCCATTGTAGGCGTACCTATCTTTTTAAGATGGCTTTGTGGCCCGTCATCCCGGACCTGCTGGCCGAATTTCATTCGCCGCAGCAGCGGAATGAGCAGTGGAGCGGCAATGACCGCCAGTATAAACGATACGACGATCGTCAGCAGTAATAATTGAATATCCATGGGAGTCTCCCTCTCGTCAACATCAGTTCTGTAGCGGACCGTTTTTCAGCGCATCCACAATTTCTTCTAGTCGCATCCCTCTGGATGCCTTAACCAGCACAATATCATTGGCGTGGAGATGAACCTGCAAATGCTGGATCAGCTCTTGCTTATCTGTATAAGCGTGCACGTTAGCAGTTGGCATCAACCCTTGCGCACCCTGCGCAATCGAAGTGCCTAACGCACCGTAGGTATACAGTACCTCTACGTCGTGCTTTGCCGCGAAAATTCCAATCTCCTCATGGAATTGCTTTTCCTCAGGTCCCAGCTCCAGCATGTCACCAAGCACGGCGACTTTACGTCCGTCCGTTTTATACGCAGACAACGTCTGAATGGCAGCCTTCATTGAAGCCGGGCTGGCATTATAAGCGTCGTTTAGCACGGTAAGTCCATTAGGACAGTTCACGACCTCAATGCGCATGCCCGTCAGTTTTAAAGACGATAACCCTTTACGTATATGGTCTGCATCGACATTGAAATGACGCGCTACCGCCAGTGCTGCCAAACCATTTACAACATTGTGCTGTCCAAGCAAGGGAAGCCGGAAAGCCTCTTTGCCAGATTGGGCTGTTATGAATAAGCTACCTTCTCCATCCGAAGTGATTTCAGTCGGATAGTCATCATTGCCTGTAGCTAGCCCGAACGTAAACAATTTCAAACCTTCAGGCTTGACCGTTTCAGACTCCGCCAACACTTGTGAAAGCAGTGGTTCATCCCCATTGTAGATCAGCAAACCACCAGGCTTAAGGCCACTTGTAATCTCCAACTTTGCACGAGCGATTTCCGTTCGAGAACCAAGCTGCAGCAAGTGCGATTCGCCTATGTTCGTTATGATAGCTACATCTGGTTGAGCGATATTAGCCAGCAGACGAATCTCTCCGCGCCCACTCATACCCATCTCCAGAATGAGAATATCTGTATCCTGCGGCATGGAAAGTACCGTTAAAGGCAAACCGATATGATTGTTATAATTCCCTTCGGTTTTGTGTACTTTAAAAGTCGTACCCAGCAGAGCGTTTACGATGTCTTTCGTTGTCGTCTTGCCGTTGCTTCCCGTGATCCCAACGACAGAAACGCCAATTTCGCGTAAGTATGCAGCTGCTAGATGCTGAAGGGCTTCTAACGTATCCTCTACCTCAATAGCGTTCTCAGCCGGAGGTGCTCCATGATCCTTTTGCCATAAAAATGCAGCTGCACCTGCCTCGCTTACGATCTGCTGCACATAATTATGTCCATCAAACCGTTCGCCCACGAGTGGAACAAACAACCCTTGGCTCTGCGGCCTGCGAGAATCTGTAAAAACGCCTTCGACCATCTGTTCGGCGTCCGCTTCTCCATGAAGTGTTCCTCCACACATAGATGCAATCTGACCGATTGTTCTTTTCATCACTTGGATAAACCCCTTATCGCTTCTTTGGCTACGATGCGGTCATCGAATTCATGCACCGTTTTTCCGATCAACTGGTAAGTCTCATGACCTTTTCCCGCAATCAATACTACATCGTCAGGGCTTGCCATTTCAACAGCTTTATGAATTGCAGTTCTGCGATCCACGATCAATTCGTATCGTTCTGCGGGTACACCTTCGTCAATCAACCCTTGTTCGATGTCTTTCAAAATCACTTTCGGGTCCTCTGTTCGCGGATTATCGGAAGTAATAAACGAATGATCGCTGTAACGCGCAGCAATTTTCCCCATCAACGGACGTTTTGTACGATCCCGGTCACCGCCGCATCCAAATACACACCATACTTTACCGACCGCAAATTCCTTTACGGTGCGAAGAACATTTTCTAATCCGTCCGGTGTATGGGCATAATCTACAATAACAGCAAAGGGCTGACCCGCATCTACAGGCTCTACCCGCCCATCTACGCCTGCGATAGACTCTAGACTGCGCTTGATATCCACTAGCGAGATTCCTTCCAGCAAAGCAGCGGTAATGGCCGCCAGTGCGTTGTACACATTGAACTTGCCCACCATTCGAAGCTCAATATCGGTATCTCCTTTAAAAGTAGACACATGGAAGGAGGTTCCCTTGGAACCTATAGTGATACGAGATGCCTGCACATCAGACTCCTTTTCTACGCCGTATGTAATCACTTGGGCCGCAGTTTGAGCCTGCAAATAGGAAGAAGCCGGATCGTCTGCATTCAGAACAGCATATTTGCTATCTGATGCATCCCGCGAGAAAGCATTTCCCAACCTAGAGAACAAAAGTCCTTTTGCAGCACGGTACTCCTCCATTGTGTTGTGGTAGTCCAGGTGGTCCTGCGTCAGGTTTGTAAATATAGCGGTGCGAAAATCAGTTCCTTTGACGCGGCCCTGCTCCAACGCATGTGAGGATACTTCCATGACACAGCATTGAACCCCCTGCTCTGCCATATTTCCGAGATAACGTTGCAGTTCCACCGCTTCGGGCGTAGTGCCAGACATTGGGTAAGACTGACCTCCGTAACGCATTTGAATCGTACCAATCAGTCCGGTGTTCACCCCGGCATCCTTCATGATCTTTTCAATCAGATAAGTTATCGTTGTTTTACCGTTGGTTCCGGTTATGCCGATCATGCGCATACGTCGGCTCGGTGAATCAAACATATAATCCGCCAAAACCGCCATGGCATGTCGTGCATCCTTAACTACAAGTTGCGGAACAGGTACATCCAGTTCCCGTTCAACGACCAATGCTGCCGCCCCGGACGCAATTGCCTGCTCAGCATAGTCATGTCCGTCCACTGTAAAACCTGGCAAACATAGAAATAAATCTCCCTGTTGCACTCGACGTGAATCCGCCCCGATTCCTCGGCAATCCACTGTACCGTCACCCACCACACGGGAGACGGCCAGCAGTGAAGCCAATTGTTGAAGCTGCATCTTTCATTCCTCCATTGCTCTCTCGTTATTCATAGTATGGTATAAAATGAACCTATCAATCCCCCATGTAAATACGGATCGTTGATCCCCGCTCCAATCTGGAGCCCGGCTTCGGCGCCTGACTCACGACCGTCTTGCCTGACCCAGATTTCACGAGCATAAAGTTCATATTCATATCTTCGTACAAATCAGCTGCAGTAGCACCTACCAGATCAGGTACCGTTTCGATCGGATTTTCTCCATACTTGTACTCTTTGGCAATTTGATTGGTGCGAGGCGGTATTTTCAAGGCAATCAGCGCGTCCTTTAAAATATTTTGCACGATTGGCGCAGCAACCACCCCGCCGAATTGAATGCCTTTCGGGTTATCGACAGCGGTATAAACGACGATTTGCGGATCATCCGCCGGTGCAAAACCAATAAAGGATACAATATGCTCCGAGGAAGAATAACGCCCGTTAATCACCTTTTGTGCTGTCCCCGTTTTACCTCCCACCCGGTAGCCTTCAATGAAAGCAGGACGACCTGTACCTTTAGCAACGACGCTTTCCAGCGCTTCCCTTACCTGTAGGGAGGTTTCCTCTGAAATAACCCTACGTACCAGTTCTGGCTCTACTTTTTCCAGCACTTTTCCGGTTCCCGGCTGAACCCAACCTTTTGTAATGTGAGGCTTATAAAGATTACCGCCATTGATTGCCGCTGATACAGCCGTAACCTGCTGGATCGGAGTAACAGACACCCCTTGACCAAAAGCGGTTGTCGCCAGCTCTACAGGACCGACCTGAGGTAGTTTGAACAAAATACCGTTGCCCTCACCAATCATGTCGATCCCCGTTTTGCTGCCGAAGCCAAAATTGCGAATGTATTTGAACAGTGTTTCTTTACCTAATCGCTGCCCCAATGTTACAAAACCAGGGTTGCAAGAATTCTCCACCACTTGAAGGAAAGTTTGGCTTCCATGTCCGCCTTTCTTCCAGCAACGCAGGCGTGCTCCACCGACTTCAATATATCCCGGATCAAAAAAACGGTCATTTTTGAGATTAACCTTCTTTTCTTCCAAGGCAGCAGCCAATGTAATAATTTTGAAAGTAGACCCAGGTTCATATGTCATCCAGATAGGCAGATTTCGATTATAGATTTCAGGCGCATATTGCTTGTATTGCGCTGGCTCATAGCTTGGTCGTCCAGCCATGCCTAATATTTCACCCGTCTTAGGGTTCATAGCTATAGACAATGCGGACTTCGCCTGAAATTTGACCATGGCTTGGTCAAGCTCCCGTTCCATAATGGACTGCACAGACTTATCAATGGTTAATTGTAAATTCAGTCCATCCTTCGGTTCAATGTATTTTTCAGAAGAACCAGGCATTAGACGACCACCTGCATCCGATAAATACGCAATGCTTCCGTCGATTCCCCGAAGCTTACTGTTTTGCTGCTTCTCTACGCCTGTCAGCCCTTGATTATCAATTCCTGTAAACCCAAGAATATGAGCCGCTAGATCACCATAAGGATAATAACGTTTGTTGTCTTCAGCAACAACGATACCCGGCAGCTTCAAATCACGAATTTGCTGCGCTTTCTCCATCGTAATTTTTCGTCCGCCGGGCTGAAGTTTTTGGCTTGCTGTTCGTTTGGTAATCAGCTTGAGCACTTTATCCTCACTCATATCCAGCAAGGGTGCCAGCCTGCGTGCCGTTTCTTCCGGCTTCTTAATTTGTACTGGTATCGCCATGACTGTCGGCGAACTGACATTATAGGTCAGCGCCGTACCCTGCCGATCCAAAATTTCGCCACGCTTGGCGGCAAATGGAATATTGCGGCGCCACGAATCCTCAGCCTTGGCCGAGAGCTCGCCTCCTTTACCCAATTGAACATAGGCGAGCCGGATCGACAAGGCCGCAAACAGTACAAATAATCCCATTAGCCCCCATACCAGCCTCCGCCGCATGGTCACGTTAGATTTTTTCAAACGCGCTCCCTCCGTTCCTCAAATACTCATGACATGTCTTACCTCATGAATATTCAAAAGAACGGACATTAGAACAAGCTATCAGTTATCCTCGCCTTTAATCGCAGCAGCATTTTCCTCATCTGCAACAGCAGATATTCCTCCCTTAGGAGCTCCCGAGTCTGTTCCAGCATCAGCAGTAGTACTGGAATCAGTTTTAGTATCGACCTCCGGTTTCACTCCGGTCACCGTTTCTTTGGCCGGCTGAAGCGTCACGCTGACAATCCGCTTTCCATTTACCATTTGCGCCTTTTGAGAGACAACATAACCTTCGCCGCTTACCTGCACACCAACCTTCATAAGGGTCAGAACTTGAAGTGTGTCACGCAACGAAACACCTGTAAAATCAGGAATAGTCATGTTGGCACTATCCTCAGTCAGCAAGTAAATGCGTTGTCCGGGTTTCATTTTGACGCCTGCTTCAGGATACTGGCGAACAATTTTGGAGCCTTTGCCTACCGTTTCATAGGCAATTCCCTGTTTGAGCAATGCATTTTGCGCATCCTTCTTCACCTGACCAGTTAATGTTGGTATCGTTGGCAAATTCACTGTTTTTACAACAGCGGCACCTGATTTATTCGTTTTGGTTCCCGTTTTGGGAACTCCCATATATAGCAGCGATTGGGATACGATTTTTTTAAATACAGGCGCTGCTGCTGTACCGCCGCCTACTGATTTGTTGGGTTCGTCCATAACAACCAAAACAGCTATTTTCGGATCATTTACCGGTGCAAAACCTATAAAGGACACGACATCCTTCGAATGGTCATATACTTTTCCGACGACCTTCGTCGCTGTACCTGTTTTACCAGCTACACGATATCCGTCAATATAAGCAAGGCGTCCCGTACCAATTTCTTGGTCAGATACGACCTGCTCTAGATAGCTGCTTGTCTGGACTGCCGATTCCCGAGTAATCACTTGGCGGACTTCCTTCGGTTGAATCGTCTGAACTTCGCCTGTATCTGGGTTGATGATTTCCTTCACCAGATGAGGCTGCATCAGCTTCCCCCCGTTAGCAATTGCCGAGATGGCAGCTACCTGCTGGATTGGCGTCACCTGAACACGTCCGTGTCCATATGAAGCGGTTGCGACCTCGGATTTGTACTGGGTATGGAACGTAATAGCTCCGGTAGACTCACTTGGAAGATCAATGCCCGTTTTCACGCCGAATCCAAAGTTATTAATATATTTCTTCAGTCTCTCGCCACCCAACTTATCCAAACCCAGATGGACGAAACCAACGTTACTTGAGCGCTTGACTCCCTGCAGATAGGTTAACGTTCCCCAGTTGCGGCTTACATCACGAATATCCCAGCCTCCGACCCGAATCATACCAGATTGGTAAGATTCATTTGGATTGAACACCTTTTCTTGAACCGCAGCTGCCAAGGTTACAATCTTAAACGTGGAGCCAGGCTCGTAGATAGATTGAGTAGCATTATTACGGAAATATTCCAAGGGTGTACTCCCATATGTATTGGGATTAAAATTCGGATAAGTTGCCATACCAAGAACATCCATCGTCTGGGGATCAGCAGCTACTACAGTCATCGTTTTCGGGTTGTATTTTGCAATAGCTTCCTGCATGGCATCCTCTATATAATACTGAATCGTATCGTCAATCGTCAGCTTTAAATTTTTACCATTTTGTGCCGGCTCATAGACACTTTCCGATCCTTGAAGAGGAACTCCCTTCCGATCCCGCTGATACAGAAGCTTTCCAGCCGTCCCCGAGAGCTCTTTATTATAATAAGCTTCCAACCCCATACCTGCTGTGCCATCTTTTCTTTGATAGCCAAGAACATGGGAAGCCAGCTTATTTTCCGGATAATAGCGTTTGGATTCTTGAACGGTGTCCACAGCTCCAATTACTTCATACTTATCCTTCAAATACTCTTTGAACGTATCCACTTGCGCCTTGATCTCAGGGTCTACCTTCCAGCCCCCATTACGAATCTCGCGATTTTTTAAGTAGTTCCCCTTTTTATCCTTTGCAGAAAGATGTCCTCTAAGCTCATCCTCAGGCGTTTTGAGTAACTGGTGCAGCTTAACTACAACCTCATTCTCCAAATCATACTCCTGAATGATGCTAGGATTGACAACTACCGTATAAGCCGGTGCATCCGTAGCCAATACGTTTCCTTTACGGTCCGTAATGGTTCCACGCTTGGGCTGAATCACCTGATCTCTTTCTACTTGATTAACTACCAGGTTATGCCAGTACTCCCCGCTCACAACTTGAATCCAAAATACCTTAAGTAGCAGAACAAGAAAAAAGAGGGTAATACATCCCCCTATTAGCAGTGTGCGAAGCTTTATTCTTTTGACCATAGCTCAAACCTCTCTGCAAAAAAATGTACATCAGAGCATAGCTTGATGCTATGCCCTTAACTATTTGGCAGCCTGCTTTTCCACACGAATGGGCTCTCTTGTTGGTTCGATATATCCTTGTTGCTTTGCAGTCGGCACGATCTGATTTTCCAGACGCTCCTTTTGCATCTTCAGTTGGGCGATATTGGTCTGTAATTTGGTAATGTCCTTGCTTGCCGTATTAATCGAATAATTGATTTGATAAATGTGAGCGTACCTGCTAATCAACATACCAGCAATGACAATGCACGCTACAAGTGTCAATAGATACAGCAGCTTTTCTCGAATCGGCAGCTCTCTGCGGCGTGTAACGACTTTGGTGGTCTCACGATACCGTTGTTGCTGAACCTGTTCCTGACGGGCTTTTTCTTTTACAGCCAAATTACCGCGTGTATAAGCCATGTCGCCTCTCCTTCTCCATTAAATTTACAATTTTTCGGCAACTCTCAGCTTCGCTGACCGGGACCGTGGATTAAGCTCTAATTCCTGCTCCGACGCCACAATCGGCTTACGGTTCACCAGCTTCAGATCGCCTTCCATTTTGTCCTCCAAAATAGGCAAATCAGATGGATAGATGCTTTTCGCCAAATACCCCTTGAAAATATGCTTGCATATCCGATCCTCCAGAGAATGGAATGTAATGACCGAAATTCTGCCTCCTGGAGCCAGACATCTTACTGCCTGATGCAAAGTATCTTCCAGTGCACCCAACTCATCATTCACAGCAATCCGCAAAGCCTGGAAACTGCGTTTAGCCGGATGTCCCCCGGTTCTGCGTGCCGCAGCCGGAATTCCTTCTTTGATAATATCGACAAGTTCCCCTGTTGTGTGAATAGGCTTGTTCAATCGACGTTCAATCATGATCTTTGCGATCCGCCGTGAAAACTTCTCTTCTCCGTAATGAAACAAAATACGCGCAATCTCTGCTTCGGACCATTCATTGACAATTTCGTAAGCCGTAAGCGAGCTACTCTGATCCATCCGCATATCAAGCGGCGCATCATGATTGTAGCTAAATCCCCGTTCCCCCTCATCGAACTGGGGCGAGGACACACCCAGATCGAACAAAATCCCCTGGACCTGCGGGACGCCGTCTTTCTCGGGCAATCCCAATTCGGTCAGCTTGTCCTGCAAGTGGCGAAAGTTGGATTTCACTAATGAAATCTTGCCTTCATAGGCTGACAGCTTCTCTCGCGCATTGTTCAATGCCCAGTCGTCCTGATCAAAGGCAATGAGCCTTCCCTCAGGGCCAAGCTGTGATGCAATGACGGAACTGTGTCCTGCCCCTCCCAACGTGCAGTCCACATAAATCCCGTCCTGCCTGATGTTTAGTGCCTGTGTTGCTTCTTCTTTGAGTACGGTAATGTGGTGAAACAAACGGCTGACCTCCTAAATTACAATTCAAAGTTGAAATCAACCAATTTCTCAGCAATGTCGTTAAATGCTTCTTCTGATTGGTTGAAATATTGCTCCCAAGTGTGCTTGCTCCAAATCTCTACACGGGTGGACACTCCCAATACGACGCACTCTTTAGTGAGCTTGGCGTATTCGCACAAATTCCCCGGTAAATTTACCCTGCCCTGTTTGTCCAATTCGCATTCAGTCGCCCCCGAGAAAAAAAAACGGGTAAACGCCCGCGCATCGGCCTTCATCAGAGGCAGTGCTTTAAGTTTTTTCTCCATGACAGCCCACTCATCCATGGGATACACGAAGAGGCATTGGTCCAACCCGCGGGTAACCACGAACGAGGCACCGAGAAGTTCACGAAACTTGGCCGGTACAGTAAGCCGGCCCTTCTCATCAATGCTATGTTGGAACTCCCCCATAAACATTGGTTTCGTCACCCCTTACCCTATTCTCCCACTTTGGCCCACTTTCCACCACCTAAGCATAATAGATTCGCTTTAAAAAATCAAAGACCTCTTTTTCATTACCAAAAAGTGATAGAAGCTGGATCCATACCATTATGTCTGTTATTGTAGCCCCGCGTCACAAGATGCAAAAAAGCCCTTATCCCATGAAGCCGTCCCCCGACAATATGCATCAGGCTTCGAAATAACACGGAATAAAGGGCTTACTCTCTGTCCATTATGTCAACCTAAACAAATACTTGCATTAAAAACGCAACACTTTGCAGCGAAAATCGTGATGGAAAAATCCGATTACGCGTTCCAGCTGTCCAAATAGATCTTTTGGTCTTCAGTTAACGTGTCAATTTGGATTCCCAGACTATCAAGCTTGAATCGAGCTACCTGCTCATCAATTTCATAAGGTACATTAATAACGGCTTTGCCTAGTTCATTGTAACGATCATTCACATATTTCAAGCCAAGCGCCTGAAGCGCAAATGTCGTATCCATAATTTCCGCAGGATGTCCATCAGCAGCAGCCAGATTCACGAGGCGTCCTTCTGCCAGCAAATACATTTTACGTCCATCTTTAAAGCGATATTCCTCGATATTGCGACGCACCGTACGAATGGATTCGGAACGTTTAGCAAGCTCAGGCTTACTAACCTCCACATCAAAATGCCCTGCGTTACACAGCACAGCTCCATCCTTCATCACATCAAAGTGTTCTCCTGTAATTACAGCCTTGTTTCCAGTTACTGTAATAAAGAAGTCGCCCAGTTTAGCAGCCTCTACCATCGGCAAGACATGGAAACCATCCATATGGGCTTCTACTGCCTTGATCGGATCAACTTCGGTTACAACAACGTTGGCTCCCAACCCTTTCGCACGCATTGCAACTCCTTTGCCACACCAGCCATAACCTACCACAACCACTGTACTTCCTGCTACAACCAGATTAGTCGTACGAATAATACCGTCGAAAGCTGACTGTCCTGTACCATAGCGGTTATCAAACAAATATTTGCAGTAAGCATCATTAACAGCCACCATCGGAAAGTGAAGTTGCCCTTCTTTTTCCAAAGCCTTCAAACGAATAATGCCAGTAGTTGTCTCCTCTGCTCCCCCACGGATCGTTGAAATCAGATCAGGCCGTTCGGATTGCAACAGAGTAACCAAGTCACCACCATCATCTATAATGAGATCCGGCTTTGTTTCCAGTGCCTTGATTTGCAAATTCTTGAATTCTTCTGGGTCTGGATTGTATTTAGCTAATACTGTAACGCCATCTTCAACTAATGCGGCGCAAACATCATCTTGTGTAGACAATGGATTACTCCCCGTAATAGTTACCTGAGCTCCACCTGCTTGTACCACTTTAGCCAGGTAAGCCGTTTTGGCCTCCAAATGTAGACAGATGGTTACCTTCAGACCAGCAAAAGGCTGCTCTTGCTCAAATTGTTGACGTATACGGTTCAATACCGGCATATGGGCTTCTACCCAATCAATTTTCAAATGACCTTCAGGGGCCAATTTAAGATCGTGAACTATGCTATTTTGTAGAGAATGGGAAGTCATACTTTGTTTCCTCCTTCATATTGGTTAAATTTGCTTCATGATAAATCCTATATAAAATAACAATCATACATAAATCACACGATGCGTACCTGTCAGATCCAATGGTACATTCATAATCGTATCAATCAAGCTGAGACCATGACGGTTTAGAAAATGATAGATCGTATACGCCCGCTCCTGCGGCTGTCCAAATGGAAAAAGCGACCATTCGATGCGATCCCACTGACGAAGTGCTGTTTCATTTTGCCGAAGCAACGCTTCCTGAACTTTTGCTTCCAGATAGGCGATCTGTGCCAGAATCTTCTCGCGGTTGGTTTCTCCGAGCCGTAGCAAACCTTTTTCAATCAAACCTGTCTGCTGCACAAGTGGTTTGTACATGCGGACAAAAGCTTCCTTAGCCCCGGAAAACTGATCCTGCATTCCAAGCTGATCTTGAGTGGCAATCCATTGCTTTTTCCGTTCCTCAAGTCCGTCTCTAACTTGACCAAAACTTAATTCATACTTAAGCATATGCTTCTCCACACCTGGCTCTACCAACGTAAAAGACATTCGTGGCAGCAGTATCGGCATCTGCATCTCCAACACCCCGAAAGCATCCCGTGTAATCGCCCAGTAAGCAATCTCACCTAGACCCAGCACAGATGCCAGCACCGGAAACAGTGAATCCTGCATTAGAGGACGAGTTAGCACATTGTTACTAAAACGTTCGGGATGTCTATCTATCTCTTCAAGCAGTTCATCCACAGTAAACGCCACCAGACCGTGTCGATCCGTGAATAGTCCAGCTTTTTTGAAAAGCAACAGGCGTTCATCTTCATGGATATAAAAGAGATTCGCGCCACCTTCATGCACATCGGCTTGTAAATGATATCCATAATCTACGATCCGTGTGGCTGCCGTCCGATAAGCCTGCTCCAACTCATCATTGTGCTGAACCAGCCGCTTAAAAACGGATGCTTCCAGCTTGCGTAGCGAAGGATCTGCTGAATCCAAGAGTACTAATCCATAGGTGCCGAACAAAAGGCCCAGCAACTTGGCAAAGGCTTCACTCAGTCCATATGAATCCGTTATCCCGTTCTCAATCATGCGCATTATATCAGCCTTATGTTCTGAATCTGGCAAGCTTTGCTCTATATCCGCTATCGCTTGCTTCCATTCAAAAGCGTCAACTTTAATGGCACTAACCGAAGAACGGCGTTCAGGTTGCTTATTCAGCTTGATTTTGACGGCTTGTGGGTCATTTGCCATTACGTATGTATGATTGACCTCGTCCCAGTCATGATCTTCGCCAGCAATCCAGAAGACGGGAATAACCGGACGTCCAAGCCGTTCCTCTGCTTCTCTCGCCGCCTTAATGAGGGTAGCGGCTTTGTAAATGACCAGCATCGGACCTGTGAACAGTCCGCTTTGCTGACCGCCAGCTACTACCAGAGCATCTGGACTTTCCAGACGGTCCAATGAAGCACGAACCGCCTCATACGAATTGTATTTCTCATTGTATATACGAAGACATGCTACGACATCCTTACGGTTTAATCGCAGATGCCCCGTCTTATCCAGCCACTTCGCCCGTTGGGCATAAGCATCGGCGTGCAGCACATTATATTCATACAAGTCGCTCGCGCGTCCTGTACCCTGTATATAATCTTCTGCCAAAGCCGACCCTCCGCTAAGCGTTTCCGGAATTATTTTCATGGGTCTGCCTCCTGTCTCCACCAAAACCTTACTGCTTGATTGTACCGAAAGCCTATGTCCACGTCAAAGCTTCCTACAAAAAAAACCGCCGAATAACTCGGCGGTTGGTGCATAAAACAAGATCAGGCGTAGGGCTCAGCTACAAAATGTCCTTTAGACACTTCGATGAGCGTGGCATTTTCCAGGTTATAAGCCCCTGTCTTACTGCCAGATGCATCATGAATCGGGCCTGCTTGGTCGCCTGGCATAATAATCCGTTTTTTGTTGGCTTCTACTTCTGGATCAGGAAGTGGGATCGCCGACAAAAGCATTTTCGTATAAGGATGGATCGGATTTGCATACAACTCAGCACTTTCTGCAAGCTCAACCATTCTACCCATATACATTACAGCTACCCGATCACTGATGTGCTTGACCATCGACAGATCATGCGCAATAAACAGGTATGTCAGACCCAAACGTTCTTGAAGCTCTTTTAACAGGTTGACAACCTGAGCCTGAATAGATACGTCAAGAGCTGAAATCGGCTCATCACAAATGATGAATTTAGGATTAACAGCCAGTGCACGTGCAATACCGATCCGTTGACGTTGACCACCAGAAAACTCATGCGGATAGCGTGTTGCATGGTCAGGGTTCAAACCAACCAGATCAAGTAACTCTTCGATCCGTTTCTTGCGTTCTGCACGGCTACCCGCCATATTGTGAATATCCAGTGCCTCACCAATAATATCAGAAACGGTAAAACGCGGATTCAATGATGCATACGGATCTTGAAAGATCATCTGCATATCACGGCGCATTGCTTTCATTTTACTTGGTGATAATTTGTAAATATCCGTACCGTTAAAACGTACGCTACCTGCTGTAGGTTCATACAAGCGCAAAATCGTACGACCCGCTGTAGACTTACCACAGCCGGATTCGCCAACCATACCCAGCGTTTCACCCTCGCGAATATAGAAATTCAGGTTGTCCACCGCTTTGAGCACACGGTTTTTGCCAACATTAAAATACTTTTTAAGACCTTCAACCTCAATTAAATTGTTGCTACTCACCATGATCTCACCTCCTATTTCTTCAACTTCGGATCAAGCGCATCACGCAAGCCGTCGCCAAAAAGGTTGAACGCAAGCATAATCAAACTGATCAAACCTGCTGGGAAAAGCATCCGCCACGGGTAATACATCCACCCGGTCAGAGCTGATTCAATCATTGAACCCAGCGATGCCTCCGGATTCGGTACCCCTAAACCGAGGAAGCTCAGGAAAGCTTCGGAAAAAATAGCGGTTGGAACGCTCAACGTCAATGTAACGATGATCGGACCTACTGCATTAGGCAAGAGGTGGCGGAAAAGCAAACGACCTGCTCCAGCACCCATGGAACGGGAAGCAAGTACAAACTCTCTGTTTTTGAGTTGCATCATTTCACCACGTACAATCCACGACATGTTAATCCACCCCGTTACACAGAGCGCAATAATAATTGTAGTGATACTTGGCTCCAGTACAACCAGCAACAGGATCGTAACAAGCAAGTAAGGAATGGAGTACAAGATTTCAGAAAATTTATTCATGATTTCATCAACGCGGCCACCAAAGTAACCCATAATTCCACCATAAATAACACCAATCAGCAAATCAATCAAAGCTGCAGCCAGACCTATCGTCAAGGAAATCCGTGCTCCCATCCATGTACGGACAAACATATCACGTCCAAGATCATCCGTACCGAACCAATGCTCCGCAGAAGGTGGCAGATTCGTGCTCAGTAAATCATTAGAGTAATAATTATAGGGTGACAATATCGGACCGATTAAAGAAAAAAGCACAATCAGAACTAAAACAATCAAGCTAGTCATTGCAACCTTGTTTTTACGAAGTCGTTCCCAAGCATCGCGCCAAGCAGATAAGCTTTCTCGCTGAATAACTTCAGACTGCTTTTCATCGACCCCTATTTTTCGGAAATCTTCCGGTTTTACCTGAAGTTTATCCAAATTCACAGCATTGTCTTTCACAGACATAAAGTTACCCCTCCTTCCCGCCGGACAGCTTAATCCGAGGATCAATAAACCCATACGCGACATCTGTAATAAAACGCGCTAACATAAGCAAAACACCGTAAAAAATCGTTATGCCCATAATCATGGTGTAATCACGGCTTGTGATACTTTCCACAAACACTTTACCAATACCGCCAATCCCGAAAATCCGTTCAATAACCACAGATCCGGTAATAATATTCGCTGTCATTGGACCAACGTAGGTAACAACTGGCAAAATAGCATTCCGCACAACGTGTTTGAACATGATCGTAATGGATTTCAAGCCTTTAGCTTTGGCCGTTTTGATATAATCTGCATGCAGTACTTCTATCATACTGGAACGCGTCAATCGTGCAATAAATGCAATTGGTTGAGCGGACAAAGCCGCAACAGGCAGAACGTAGTCCATTGGGCCCTCGAAGCCCATAACATTAAACAATTCCAACTTTTGGGCAAAAAAGAACTGAATTAATGATGCCAGAACGAAGCTGGGAACCGCAATACCCAGAATTGCCAATATCATCGCTACGGTATCAATGAGTCTACGATGGTATAAAGCCGCCAGCATACCTAGTAAAATACCGACAATAATGGAAACAATAATTGCGACCAGACCTAATTTTAGTGATACCATGAAGGTCTGTCCAATAATGTCGCTCACATTTTGATTCAATTTTTTCATAGAAATACCAAAATCACCCGTAACAATATCACCTAAGTATTTAAAATATTGTACATATACAGGCTTATCCAACCCATACTGTTCCATTAATCGGGCTTGAATCTCAGGAGACGTCGCTCTTTCGCTCATGAAAGGGTTACCTGGAATTGCCTTCATCAGAAAGAACGTCGCAGAGATCAGAATGAGCAAAGAAATAAGCATAAATATAAATTTACTGATCAAATAACGCGCCATCGCCCGTTTACACCTCCCATATTTTTCGACACCATTCGATTCTATAGAAATAGAGTTGGGTTGTCCAATCTACTTATATGCATGGTTAATTTAATCATTTTAAGAAGAACCCTCACACACAAAAAAAACGGGATATATATGGCAGTACCCACATATATATCCCGAAGTAACTCCTCAACTTCAGAATCAAGTATCAGCTACTTACTGTGTTATATAAGCTCTTGTAAAATCAATTGCACCACTAAAATCCAAGGCAACGCCTTTTACATTTGGTTTCGTCAAAGAAGTATTAGAGTAGTAATAAATCGGCAGTAAAACCATATCATCCTGAACAAGAAGCTTCTCTGCTTTCGCAAATATTTCCATGCGTTTTCCTGGATCAGTTTCTGTTTTAGCCGCTTTAATCAAACCATCATATTCAGGATTAGAATATCCAGAATTATTGTTGCCATTACCAGTTGTCCAGATATCCAGGAAAGTCATCGGATCATTAAAGTCAGCAGACCATCCACCACGTGCAATTTGGAAATTCAACTTGTTACGTGTTTGGATAAATACGCCCCACTCCTGGTTTTGCGTTTTCACGTCGATTCCCAGGCTTTTCTTCCACATATCTGCAACTGCCAAAGCAATTTTTTGGTGTCCTTCAGTAGAATTGTAGAGTAGAGTGATTGGAGGGAGTGAAGTTACTCCTTCTTCCTTCATACCTTCTTGAAGCAATTTCTTCGCTTCAGCTACATCTTCTTTGAAATAATCATCTTTATGTTCATTACGGTATTCCTGAGATAAACCTTTAATACCCGGAGGTACAAAGCCGTAAGCAGGAATTTCTCCACCCATCGTTACTCTTTCAACAATCGGCTGACGTTGAATCGACATTGCAAATGCTTTACGAATTTTAAGATTATTGAACGGTTTTTCGGTGACGTTAAACAAATAGTAATAGGTGCTTGCTATACCTTTAGCCTGGAATTCGTTAGGCATTTCATTTTTCACAGCCATCATTTGGTCTGCAGGAATTTCGCCATTAGGTTTACCTGCATAATCAAGTTGTCCACTTCTGTAAGAAGCGAGTTCTGTTGCACCGCTGTTTACAAGGGACATTGTAATTTTCTTCAGTTTAATTTCGTCCTTACCCCAATAATTCTCGCTTTTGGAAACCTCGATCTTTTGACCTGTCTCCCAAGTCGACAATGTGAAAGGCCCGTTAGTGATCATGCTTTCTTTTTTAGTCGCCCATTTATCATTTCCTTGAACAGACGGATGCACCGGGTAATAGGTGTAGAAAGAAGTCAATCCCAGGAAGTAAGGTGTTGCATGTTCCAGTTCTACCTGCAATGTATGGTCGTCAACTGCTTTGACACCTACATCTTTGAAGTCCGTAACTTTAGTACCTTTAAAAGATTTGGAAGTGCTCAGGTTGTAACCCTCAGCATTTTTGATATAGTACAATTGGTAAGCATATGGAGGTGCAGGAGCCGTGGAAGGATCCAATACCCGTTGCCAAGCAAATACGAAGTCGCTTGCTTTGACTGGGTCGCCATTACTCCATTTTGCAGTATCGCGAAGCTTGAACGTATAGGTTTTGCCGTCATCGGAAATTTTCCAAGATTCAGCTACGCCAGGAATTTCTTTACCATCAGGGCCCATGCGAACAAGACCTTCATACATTGTTTTTAAAACAGTGTTTGCTTGAGTATCTTGAGCCTGTGCCGGATCGAACGTTGGCGGCTCGGATGCAAGGTTAATGCGCAAAATTTGCTTGTCGGCCGCAGCCGGCGTAGTCGAGGTGTTTTCTTGTGCGCCCTTACCATTGGTATCGTTCTTGCCGCCGCAACCTGCGAGCAGTGCGCCAACTGCAAGAATGAGTGTCAAAAGGACTAAAAAGCTTTTCCTTTTCATCTAGCGTTTTCCCCCTAGTTCTAAAGTGGTATATGTTTATAGATTATACAACCAGCGGTCAAAAAAATCTACATTACATTTCTTCAAATTGAGCTTTTTTTTCAAAAAAACATGATTAATTCATATTTTTTCACCTTTTCATGTCACCTTATATCACATGGTGTTGAATATATTCTTAAATATACCAACTACAGTCAACAAAATATACGCCAATGTCATCGCCATAAAAGTTAATCTCCAGACCGCTCTACATAATCTTTTACCATCAACCTTCCCTTTTATTCGATTTTGAGCTCCTCCAATTAAACCCAAGGCCAGTAATAGAAGCAGTAGAATCAAATAAAAACCGAATCGAGATGTAAAAATGATGTTAAAGAGTGCTGCGACGGAAAATATCAGAAAAAACGTGGTAATATCCATAGAAGTAAGTAACGATTTCTTTTTTTCCATTTTAAGAATGTAGCGACAAACCGCAAACACGATCAAAAACGGAAAAAAGGGAAGAATACTGAAAGTGATAATAGTACCTTGTATAAGACTCAACTGATCACCCCTCTTTTAGCCGCATGCCTTCAATTAATTGCCACAATAACTCATGAGTTGGTGCAGTAACTCCAGCCCGATCTGCCATCTGCACCAGTTGTCCGTTAATCGAAGCAACTTCCGTCATGGACTGTGCAAGTACATCAGCTAGCATGGACGAGTGATTCTCTGCCGTTGCCCGGCATACATTCATAATTTGCTCCCACCATGCGTTTTCCCAGTGGATACCATGAGCTTCATACACTTGAATGCCTTCATCGTACAGCCTGCGCATCATATGTATTCGAATAGGGTCCGAAAGCAGCTCGCCATTACGAACTCGCCATAACGCCGTCAGCGGATTGATCACAGCATTGATCAACAACTTGCGATACATACCGTTCTCGATTTCTTTCGACAAGCAAGCGTCAAATCCTGCTGCAACCAGCCGATTTAGCACACATTGATTAAAATTATTGTTCTTCGACTCCTCCTCTTCCTCCGAACATCCTATTTCAGTAACACCCGATCCTGCATGTACAATAGATGCTACTCCCTGCCTCTTGGCTCCTTCAGTCGTCACAGCAGGGTATACTACAGCTTTAGGCCAAGCCTTTCTAATGCGTTCTATATGGCCGATTCCATTCTGCAAGCAAACAATTCCTGTATCTCTATCCACTTGAGCTGCAGGCTGGATCTGTTCTAATACTTCCTCAATCGCCCCCTGTTTGGTCATAAGCATTATCCATCGTGCCGGAGCCTGTGAATTTAACCGTTGCCAATCTGCTAATGGCGCTACCTTCAATTTATTCCCGGACACATGTACTGCCGTCTGTCCCTCCTTATCAAACACAGTAATCCCTTCACGAGCAATGATGCGTGCCTGCTCAAGTGTACGCGTCCACAGCCTTACTTTTGTACCTGAGGCAGACAACCTCCCGGCAAACAACAATCCCAGCGAACCCGCTCCAATAATATCAATCACCTTGTATCGTCTCGCTTCCATCTTTTTTTCTACTATATCATATGCACTCTAGAGAAATACAAAAAACGCCAACTACAGCAAAGCGCTAGTTGACGTTTTATTTCAATATTGAAAAGTAATCTTGTTACTCAATGCGCTCCAGATTCCCATTGGCGTCCATTTTGAATCTGGATTTAAGCTCTTCCTCATCATCAGTGATTAAAGCCAAGCGCCGAGCCCGGTCCATAATCTGAATCAGAGCTTTATAATCATCATTCACAACACGATAGTCGGTTTGCACCTCATTCACTTCTTTGGACAGCCGGTCATTAATGGAGCGAAGCTGATTCAATTCTTCTTCCTTTTCCCGTAAATCTTTCTCCAGCATCTTAATCTGCCGATTCGTTTCCTGGACAGATCCCTTCCATTGACGCAAGAAGCGAATTACTGCATCAATAGATAACGTATCCTCACTCGTACCGTCCGTTCTGTACCCACCTTCGACCGTATCAAGCGAGGCAAAAGCCGCAACCTGTGATACACCTACCGGGTTCTGCTTACGGATATAGCTGCGCTTCTGGCGCTGTGCTTTGGCAATGCTAATCGCTTCATCATAACGTTTGCGCACGCAGCTGTTCCAACGAAAGCCGCATGCTGCAGAGGTTCTTCCGATTTTTTGACCAACCTCCTCAAACGCAGCGAGCTGCGTCCCACCTTCACGGATATGCCGCAATGTCACCTCCGCCAATATCAAGTCATCTTCCACACTCCATGCATCTTGTCTTATTGCAGTCATGCCTCTAGCCCTCCTAACAACATCCTGAAATAACCGTCTTCATGAACCGATCTTGCCGGTATTTGAATAGGGTATAAAAGCTGTTTATTCATTCCTATGCCTCTCGTAGAGTTCATAGAATCTATTTGATACTAAATTGTATTTCCATTTCTGCAAGAACTCATACGTGAATGTAAACAGTTTCGGGTTTCAAGCATGCTCAGACTGCTGTACAATAAAATGAATGGTTAAAGAAACAGAAAGGATCATATACATCATTACCATTAGTTTTTTTCGCGAATACATAAAAGGGGAAACCAAATGAACAAACGAATAAAAATCACAATCAGCACCCTGCTGACCACTATCATGATGCTAACTTTCATATATGTACGTCCTACTCTGGCCGCTCCCTCCCATGAAGAAAATCAGATTTTACAAGATAGCCTGTCGATTGTAGAGATAGACCATGAAATTGAGCGAATCAGTCAAGAGCAGCAGACTCTTTTGCAGCGTCAGCGGGAATTGCGAAGTAATCTCACCGTTCAGCAAGAGCAAATGACCATACAACGGAAGCGTGCAGGTTCTGTGCTGCGATCGTATTATATGGGAGAAAGGGACAAGCTGTTGAGTGTAGTGCTAGGGGCGAAAAGTATAAGGCAACTTCTCTCTCTGTACGATTACTACTTATTATTAATTAGTCACGATCAGGATGTGCTTCATGAATACGAATCCAATTATCAATCTATGCGAAAAACAGAACAACAAGTCACCCAAGCCTCAATGGAATTGGAGACAGTCAAAACAAACTTACTGGCACAACGCAAACGCATTATCCTGCTTCAGTCGCGTGTAAATGACGGCGTTAACGCCAGTAATGACCCGGATACCCTACGCAAGCTTATTGGCGAAATGACAGCTTATTGGGAAAATGTAGGTGTCTACGAGGTAAATAAGCACTTTAAAGCATTAGCTCAAGCTATGCAGGATTTACCGCAATTCATTCAACAACAACAAGGTGCTATGGTTACAAATGGAAAAGTGATTACGATAAGCATTCGCGAAGAAGACTTTAACCGTTTTTTAAAGTCAGAAAATGAATTGTTTAATCACTTCAACTTTACATTTGCACAGGATCGAATTATGGTAGAAGGTCAGCAGGGAACGATGAAATTAAGAGTAGAAGGTCACTACACGGTAGAAAATGAATCGAAAAATGCAATTTTATTTCATGTAGATCGATTGGTATTTAATGGTCTGGAACTACCTGATACGACCCGCAACAAGCTGGAAAAAGATTTTGATCTAGGTTTCTACCCACAGCAGCTTATTTCCTATGTCAAAGCCACAGAAGTACGCACTTTAGCAGGAATGCTTGAAGTTAAGCTCGAATTAAACTTTAAATAAGCTTTTGCTCACTTTCATTGTTCTGAATTTTTACGTGTACAAAACAAGAGACCCCGGGATATTCCCGAGGTCTTTATTATTGTCATAACGATAGGAATTTTATAGCAGATCGGCTGCCAACTGCGCAAGCTTGGAGCGTTCTCCTTTTTCCAACATGATATGCCCACTAATCCCTTCTTGCTTAAACCGCTCCACCACATAGGTTAGACCGTTACTGGCTGCATCCAGATAAGGGTGATCAATCTGCTCCGGATCTCCCATCAAAATGATCTTGCTCCCCTCACCCACCCGGGACACAATCGTTTTGATCTCATGTCGGGATAAGTTTTGCGCCTCATCGACTATAATAAATTGCCCAGGTATCGAACGCCCGCGAATATAAGTAAGTGCCTCCACCTGAATACTGCCCAAGCCCATCAAAATTTTGTCGATATCACCTGATTTTTTGGCATCAAACAGATACTCTAGATTATCGTAGATTGGTTGCATCCACGGGCGAAGCTTTTCATCCTTTTCTCCCGGTAAATAACCAATATCCTTACCCATAGGAACAACAGGCCGAGCAATCAATAGTTTCTTGAAGCGATGTTCATCCTCTACCTTAAGCAAACCTGCCGCCAGCGCCAGCAGCGTTTTGCCCGTACCCGCTTTTCCTGTAATGGTCACGAGGGGGATATCGTCATTAAGCAAAAGCTCCAATGCCATCCGCTGTTGAGCATTACGCGCGCTGATTCCCCACACCGATTCGTTACTTAAGTACAGCGGCTCTAATCGCTCTGCCTCCTGATTTACTTTCAGCAAAGCTGATTTTCCAGTTCCCATTTCATCTTTCAGAATGACAAATTCATGTGGATACAGCGTATAAGGTAGTTCCAGCGGCTTGATTGGTAAAAAACGGTTAGAGTAAAATTCATCTATGATGGACGGGTGCACCTGTATTGCCGAGTATCCGGGATATAGCTCACTTAGATCGCCTGTTCTATCGGATAGGTAGTCTTCGGTCAGCAGTCCCAATACATCTGCCTTGATCCTGACCAGCACATCTTTACTGACCAAAACGACCGAACGTGGTTCAGGCTGCTCCTGCTCTTCCAGATGATAATTCAAGGCGACCGCCAAAATCCGGTTATCGTTCGAAACCTCCCCGAACATCTCCTGAACTTTCAAAAAACTTCGGTGGTTTAACTCAACCTTAAGCCTTCCACCTTGGGGAAGTGGAACGCCACTATGCAGATGACCCACTTCTCTCAACCCGTCCAACAATCGCGATACATTGCGGGCATTCCGTCCAATCTCATCCGCGTTGCGTTTTTTGGAGTCGATTTCTTCCAGAACTACAGCTGGAATAACAACTTCATGTTCTTTGAAGGTAAATATGGCTTTCGGATCATGCAGCAGCACATTCGTATCCAGCACAAAAATTTTCTTCATTAAATCCCCTCCAAAGCGGCGTGGACAATCTCGTGTTTCATACTATACCTATTCACCGGGTACCTAATACTTGCTGATTCCCTGAAAAAAGAACCCCAAAGCAGCATAAAACAACGAAAAGTTGTAAGTGAAGATAGCCTCTGAGCCTGTCCATTTTTGAAATTAGGCACAAAAGGCCCAGTGATTGCTCACTGGACCTAGACTTGGTTCACTATAACTTTAGACATACCTCAACCCCCTTATGTTATATAAGAGCTTTACTCGCTGCGAGTATAACATAAGTGGGAAGAAAGATACATACTCAGGAATTGGAAGAAGCTGCGGTATTGTCGCTTGCTTTTTTAGCTAATTCCTCTTGTAGCGCTTGCTTGGCCAAATCGAGCTGTTGCTCATCAATGTACACATACGGGCTACGCCACGTTCCTGCTACCGGATTGTATTTCACATTTTGCTTGGAAATATTCCAATAGGTTTGTACGATATTTTTCATTTGCTGTGACTCGATATCAGTCATCATATTCTTATCAACCGATTTAATAATTGCACTAAACTTGGTCAAAGCGTTAAAGGATTGCATTTGGTCAATTAGGGAATGAAGCACCTGATTTTGTCGACGATTACGATCAAAGTCGTCAGATTCAGCTGTTCTCGGACGACAATTCGATTTGCGGTAGCGAACAAAATCAAGAGCCTGATCACCGTTCAAATGCTTGGCTCCAACTGTCAGGTTAATATCGGTACCATCTGCACGGTCACGATAACACATGTTTTTATCAACCGTCACATCTACGCCACCCAAATTATCTACTACATCTCTAAAGCCCTGGAAGTTAATAACCGTCACATAATCAATATCAATGTTTAAATATTTGCCAATCATCTTCTTCATTTGTTCTTCAGCAACTTCGCCAGATTCTTTCTCTCTAGCCTTAAACACCGGATAATACTCATTCAACTTGCGAGGTTTATATCCATCCATTTCTAGACGCGTATCGCGCGGTAAGGACACGATGGTAGACGATTTAGTATTGGGGTTCAATGTAGCTACCATAATAACGTCGGACAAATAAGTCGGATGATCAGGGCGGTAATCGGTTCCTAGCAATAAGATAGTCAAAGGCTTAGCTTCTGCCAATTGTGTTTTGGGTACTTCCTTGTTGATTCCCGTATCCAAAACTTCCTCTACCTGATTGTAAAGATAGTAGGTATAACCACCTGCTGCCAAAATACCTATAATAAGCAGAAACAAGACAAACTTCATAAACGATCTGAAAAAGCTTTTTTTCTTTTTCGTTTTTTTCGGTTTGGCGGACTTTTTCCCGCTTTGTGTCCGGGGAGGCAATCCGTTTGAAAGATTACTCATGCTTCAACACCTTTTCCTGCGTTTTGAGAAATATAGCTTTCTCCAAGTTTACAATCCTAAAACACACACAGCGGCGCATCCCGTTCCCGGGCGTCGCCGCTGTGGCCAAAGACCAATCCAATCAATTACATATTTGCTTGTGCTGTTTTACGTTGTTTCTCCGCACGCTCGCGTTCACCTTTGTTCAAGATCTTTTTACGCAAACGGATAGCGTTAGGTGTAATTTCGCAATACTCATCATCATTCAGATATTCGAGCGCCTGCTCCAAAGAGAAGATAACAGGTGTTTTCAATTTAACTGTATCGTCTTTTGTTGCTGAACGAACGTTTGTCAGTTGTTTTTCTTTACAAATGTTAACGACGATGTCGTTATCACGTGTGTGCTCCCCAACGATCATACCCTCATAGATTTCAGTACCTGGCTCCAGGAACAAAATACCGCGATCTTCCACGCCCAGCATACCATAAAATGTAGAGCTGCCGTTTTCCGTTGACACGAGTACACCCTGATGACGTCCACCTACTTGACCGCCAACAAATGGTCCATAGCTGTCAAACGCATGGTTCATTACGCCATAACCACGAGTCAAAGTCAGGAAGTTTGTAGTGTAGCCGATCAGACCACGTGCAGGGATCAAGAATTCCAAGCGAACCTGTCCGGTGCCGTTATTAATCATGTTAACCATTTCGGCTTTACGGGAGCCCAAACTTTCCATAACCGCACCCATGCTTTCTTCCGGAATATCAATAAGGAGACGTTCGATTGGCTCCATTTTCTTACCGTCAATTTCCTTGACGATAACTTCCGGCTTGGACACTTGCAGTTCGTAACCTTCACGACGCATATTTTCAATCAGGATACCCAGATGCAACTCACCACGTCCGGATACAATAAAGGCGTCCGGGCTATCTGTTTCATCAACACGTAAGCTGACATCCGTTTCGAGTTCTTTCAGAAGACGCTCACGCAATTTACGGGATGTTACCCACTTACCATCGCGACCTGCGAACGGGCTGTTGTTAACCAGGAAGGTCATTTGCAGTGTCGGCTCATCAATCTTCAGTACAGGCAACGCTTCAGGATGATTTGGATCAGCAATGGTTTCACCGATGTTGATATCTTTAATTCCCGCAATCGCCACAATGTCACCAGCGCCCGCTTGGTCAGTTTCAATACGTTTCAGACCTTGGAAGCCGAACAGCTTCTCAATACGCGCTGATTTACTGCTACCATCACGCTGCATAACTGTGACTGCTTGCCCCTGCTTGATGATACCGCGGTTTACACGACCTACTGCAATTCGGCCAAGGTATTCGTTATAGTCCATCAGTGTTACGAGGAATTGAAGAGGCTCATCTACTTTCTCAGTTGGAGCCGGAATGTGCTCTACAACTGTTTCGTACAATGCTTGCATGTTATCGTCTTGCTTTTCAGCATCCATGCTGGATGTTCCGTTCAGCGCCGAAGCGTACACAACAGGGAATTCCAATTGCTCGTCATTCGCACCCAGCTCGATGAACAGATCCAGTACTTCGTCAATAACTTCTGCCGGACGAGCTGCCGGACGGTCAATTTTGTTTACTACAACGATTGGCGTCAGATTTTGCTCCAGCGCTTTACGCAGTACGAATTTCGTTTGCGGCATGCAACCTTCGTAAGCATCAACGACGAGCAAAACACCGTCAACCATTTTCATAATCCGTTCCACTTCGCCACCAAAGTCGGCGTGTCCCGGTGTATCTACAATGTTAATCAGATAATCTTTGTAAGTGATAGCTGTATTTTTAGCCAAAATCGTAATACCGCGTTCACGCTCCAGATCGTTGGAGTCCATGGCGCGCTCCTGAACAGCCTCGTGTTCTCTAAATGTTCCGGACTGTTGAAGCAGCTTGTCGACAAGCGTCGTTTTTCCGTGGTCGACGTGGGCAATAATCGCAATATTGCGAATGTTTTCTCTAGCATGCATGGTTTGTATCCATATCCTTTCCGTATATCAAAATAGTGTCTCTATCCTGAAGCAGTGCTGATTCAAGGCTAACAATCGTTCTTTAGGCCCACTCCCTGCCAGCCTTCTATATGTTTCAGGCTTTGTACAGACAGCTTCTCTCTCCGATTCGCGTGAAAACCTTAAAATAAGCGTCAGAAATCATTCCGACGCTCTTATCATATCCATTATATTATAGTTGAAATATGTCATAAAGCAAGACATTATTGCCTGTTCCGTAATTTACCGCCATAAAATCTCACAGCTTGTCGTTTTACCTTTTGCGTTTGCCACGGTTGTTTAGGACCAACCAGATTCCAGCGCCAATCAGTAAAACTGCAATAACATATATGATACCCGTTCTTAGGGAGGTAATAACCAATAAAAGCACCGATACCAAGCCCAATATTACGCCCCCTGTATATACATTGCGAGAAAGCGAAATATCATTAATGGCGTACTCCCATAATCCAATCGCCATACCTAGAAGTAACAAAGGCCATAAATAGGCCATTAAATGCCAGCCCCAAATATTGCAGAGCAAAAATAAGAAGCCATAAACCGACAAAATCCCTGCCGGCAGCAACATAAAGGGTGAAACTTTACGCTTTATGTACATTGCATGCAGTACGATTCCAGGTATTAAAAACAGCAAAGGCCAAAAGTTTCGTCCCAAAAAGGAGAACGCCCCCAGTTTCCCCAACAAAATAATCAGTCCTACGGCAACAATGCCCACTCCGATCATACGCTCTTTTCCGGAATTCATCGTGGTCTCCTTTGTTTGCTGAATTTGTTTTTAGGTCTCTTAATGTGATTGTTTTTAAGTATATTTTTGTGAATATAGAGTCTTTACAAAAACCGAGTAAACCTGGCATTCGCAAAAACTCTATGTCTATTTTAGCCGATGTTTTCCAAAAAAACTACGTTCAAATATGGCGAGCTCGTAACTGACGATATATACCTGCAACGACAACTGCTGTTGCCAAGAGTCCCGGTAACCATGCATGTATAAGCTCTCCCGTACCTGCTAACCATACACCCAATCGGGGATCACGCAGTAGCATTTCTCCTGCCGTAAAAGCCAGGATTGCAGATCCGAGCAAAACAAGTACAGGGAACCGGTGAAGCCAGATCGCAATCACGTTGCTGCCCCAGACGACAATCGGAATGCTAATCGCAATCCCAATGACAATAATGGCGATATCCCCATCTGCTAGGGCTGCAATAGCTAATACATTATCTAGACTCATCACAAAGTCCGCTACCAGAATCACCTGTATAGCCTTCCATATGGTTGTTTCTGCTCTTACTCCCACATGATCCTCATTCTCATAAAGCAGCTTAAACGCAATCCATAACAGAAGTAGACCGCCTGCCGCCTGAATAAAGGGTACGCCCAGCAAAATGACAGCTACAAAAGTCAAAACACAGCGCAGGAGGACTGCACCGACTGCCCCCCACCATATAGCTTGACTCCGCTGCCTTGCAGGCAAGTTTTTGCTCGCCATGGCTATAACAACTGCATTATCACCGCTTAACACCAAATTAATCATTAATATTTTCAACAGCAAAATGATATGCTCCATGTGTACAAACACCCCCATCCTACTTGTATGCGAAATAGGACGAGGCTATGCTTATAAGCCTTGTCAAATAAGTCATCATTTATTAAAAATTGATGTCAAATTTGTTGAGTAAAGACCTTGAAATCAATAACAAACAGCAATATAATGAATCGTATTTCCGAAAAACGGGTATTAAAATAAACAATATACAATGATTTTAGGATGTTTAATCAGGGAGATGAGAACGATTGATATGTCCGGACTTCAGTTCTTTTGGCTACTGCTTAATGTGATATTTATTGACCTTCTGCTCGCAGGAGATAATGCGATTGTAATTGGACTTGCCGCCAGAAAGCTGCCTCCTGCAACGCAAAAAAAAGCGATCCTGTACGGTACCGGTGGTGCCCTGCTCATTCGCATAGCAGCCACCATTGTGGTACTCTGGCTGCTTCAAGTACCATGGTTGTTACTCATCGGGGGTGTCATGTTAGTCTGGATCGCGTATAAGTTGCTCGTAGACCAGGAGGATCATACCGAAGTCAAAGCGGGAACAACGTTATGGGGTGCTATCCGTACGATTGTTGTAGCCGATGCGGCTATGGGTCTGGACAACGTGATTGCTGTTGCTGGCGCGGCCCAGCAGCATTTGCTACTTGTAGTGCTGGGACTATTAATCAGTGTACCGATCGTTGTATGGGGTAGCACTCTTTTTATCAAGTTGATCAATAAATTCCCTTGGATTATCTATTTAGGATCGGCTGTGCTTGGTTATACAGCCTCTAATATGATTACTGAAGAACGTAAGCTGGAACCCTACTTTACTGAGCACCCTGCGCTGCGTATCTTGTTTATTACCGCAGTCATGGCAGGTATTTTGCTCACAGGATATCTTCAAAATCGCAGAGCAGTGTCCAGTCGAGAAAAAGCCGTCTAAAATGATTCAAAAACTGTTTTAATTAAAATAAAAAGGCAGACCCAAAATAGCTGGCGGGTCTGCCTTTTTGTTTAAAACCAATCTTCCTGTATAACTTCCTCTTTGCGCCCCTCTATAGCTCCGCCTGCCTCCAGGACAAGCGTCTCTGTTGTAGCCACAGCCTGTTCAATCAACACATTTAAATCCCGAATAGAGGCTTCAATCTTTTGAACAACCCACAAATTTGGATTGGTCGTTGGGGATTTAGGAACAAACAATGTGCAGCAATCCTCATAGGGGAGTATCGATAGATCGTAGGTGCCAATCTGCTTTGCGATTTCCGTGATCTCCTGTTTATCCATCATTACGAGAGGTCGCAGCAATGGTAATTCTGTCGAGCGGCCAATCACATTCATGCTGGATAACGTTTGACTAGCGACTTGCCCCAGACTGTCGCCTGTCACGAGTGCCAGTGCTCCTTCACGCTCAGCCAGCATCGTTGCAATTCGCAGCATAGACCGTCTCATTAGCGTAATAATCAGATTATCCTGTCCAGTGCGCGTAAAGGCCGTCTGCACCTCTGTAAACGGTACAAGGTGGATTTTGATCCGACCCGCATAGCCTGCTAATACCCTTGCCAAATCAATAACCTTTTCTTTCGCACGTTCACTTGTAAATGGATAGCTATAAAAATGTACACATTCGATTTCCAATCCTCTACGCATGGAAGACCATCCTGCTACCGGGCTGTCAATTCCACCAGACAGCAGCAGCATAGCTTTACCGTTCGTTCCTAACGGAAAGCCCCCTACAGCCATAATAACATCGCTGAATATATAGGCCGCCTGCTCTCTAACCTCCACACGTAACTCAATATCTGGCTGATGTACATCGACCCTCAACGCTTGAAACTCTCGCAATATAGGAGAACCAATTAAATGATTCATCTCTTGTGAGGAATGAGCAAACTCCTTCCATACTCTGCGGGCATTTACCTTGAACGTCGTTCCCTCGGTCACATTCAGCTCACGCATCAAAGCTACAGCGGTCTCAATGATAGCACCCAGCTCGACAGGAGCCATTTTGACAGGACTTATTGTCGTGATGCCAAACACTTTTTGTAACACCTGAATGATCTGTTCATAAGGCTCTCCTCCAAGAACCACATAAATCCGTCCAAATTCCTTCCGCAAAGAAGCACCGGGAAAGGGTTTGAGCAGCAGCTTCACGTGATTCAGTACTGCCTTTTCAAAACGAGTCCGATTCTTTCCTTTTAATGTAAATTCACCAAAGCGAAGTAACAGCATATCATAGTGCATTTTAACGTTTCCACCTTTCAAGGGATTCCAGCTTGGCTACAGCCTTTCGCAGTGCAAGTATAAGCTCATCGATATCCTGTTCCGTATGTTCATCACCGAAGCTGATACGAATGCCGCCAGACGCTTCTGCCTCATTGCATCCCATCGCCAGCAGCACCCGACTGGGTTCAGCCAATTTCGAAGAGCAAGCCGATTTGGTGGATACTACCACACCCAGTTGCTCTAGCGTATGCAGCATTACCTCGGCTTTCATGCCCGGATACGAAAAGTGGACAATATGCGGCGCTTCTTCCCCGCTGTTCAGCCGCAGTTGAGGGAGTGTCTTCACTTCTGCGACCACCCGTTCTCTCCACTCGGTCATACGGCGTGCTGTCTCTACTTGCCGTTCGCCCGCCAACCGTATCGCCTTAGACATACCAACAAGCACCGGTACATTTTCCGTACCTGCACGAAAACCCTGCTCCTGAGAGCCGCCACTATGCAGTGGGAAAAGCTCTACACCTTCCCGAACGAATAGTAGTCCAGCACCTTTGGGTCCACGCAACTTATGCGCAGAGAGACTGTACAGATCAGCCTGCCATCCCCGGATATCAACCGGTAGCTTTCCAAACCCCTGTACACCGTCAATATGAAATAGAACGCGAGGGAACTGTTTCTTCAGCGCAACTCCGATATCATGCAACGGTTGCACCCTTCCCGTCTCATTATTGACATGCATAATACTGACTAAAATCGTATCTTTACGGACAGCGGCACAAACCTGTTCGGCGCTCACATGCCCTTCTGCATCGACAGGTAAAAATGTAACCTCAAATCCCAGATTTGTCAGTTGTCTGCAAGCTTCATACACCGACGGGTGCTCTGTCGATACAGTAACAATATGCTTGCCTCTGGTCTGATACTGCAAAGCTGCTCCCTTGATAGCAAGATTGTTGCTTTCCGTTGCCCCAGATGTGAAGACAAGCTCTGATGGATACACTGCCAAAGCCGCAGCACATACTTCGCGCGAACGCTTAAGCAACTTATCCGCATCCTCTCCATATCGATGCATTGAGGATGGATTCCCGTAGTGGCGTCTCATGACCTCGGCAACTGTTGTAATCACCTCTTCAAAAGGCGGAGTTGTCGCGGCATAATCAAAATATTTCATTGCACTCCCCTTTTCCGCTCTATAACTGCTGCAACAAAAAAAGACCAAAACAGGGAAAGGCCGCTACATTATAGCGACACCCTTTCCCCATATTGATCCTGTCTGCGGACCTAATCTAATTGAAATTACGCACTTTTTTCGTTGTAAGCTATAGGGCTTAGATCGTATATTTTTCACGTGCATTTTGAATTTTGGTAATATATCTTTGCGTTTCCACCGGAAGCTTGTCCAGTACAGCCATTAACTGTTCATCACTACTTACACCAAGCCGCTGCACCCGTCCGGGACCTGCATTATATGCAGCCAGCGCCATATTTTCTTGTCCGTTAAATCGTTTAATCTGGTAGGACAAATAACGAACACCGGCATCAATATTTTGAACAGGATCATATGGGTCGCTGACTCCCAGGCCTTGAGCCGTAGCATCCATAAGCTGCATAAGCCCTTTGGCTCCGGCCGAAGAAGTGACCGACGGATTAAACGAAGATTCCGTATCAATAACCGCTTTAATCAACGCTACTGGAACGCCGTATTTCTGGCTAGCCTCGTTAATCAAATCATCATATGCTGTAGGTGTTGTGGGTCCGTCTGTTGCTGTGCTGGAAGGAGCGGGGTACAATGACGAAGCCGTTCCCCTCGAAGGTCCCAATTGAAGCCATAGCAAACCGTTTTCGTCTCTGGTAACATCACTTGAATTTTCTCGTGTCACAGCACCATCGGTTTCCAACTGACCTACTTGTTCCAGTAATCCGGAAAAAGCGTCCGTTGTACCCGTCTGGGTTGTAGCACTCATATTATTTAACAGCTGCATGTCTAACATGGACTTGGACACGCGCGGATCAATTTGCATGTGGTGTTCCCAACTTTCTATAGTTGTTATATCCCAAATAGCTTGTCATTACTGCTATGATACAACTTTTTACTATGTACTTCCATACCTTTTAATGAAAAAAAGCTCCGTTTCTGTCGAAAAGACAGCGGAGCTTTATAGATCAGCTTTAATGTAATTATATCACTAAGATGATTTTCTCGGATATACAAAAGAAAACTGAGCTTGTTCTTCAGTAGGGTCAACGAACGAACGGGATAAAAGCAAAATAACTCAATGTCGCCAGCGCCCCAAGACCAATAGACCAAATGCCGGTCGTTTTGCTGCCATTCACATAAGCAAAAAAACCTAAAACTGCAGCAATAGGCCCCAGCACAATTGACCACATAAACAATGAGGCAATTCCTGCAGCTAGCCCAATATAGCCAGAAATACGACCACTATTGTTTATAACCTGCTCTTGACCCTTAACCTCATGTCGAGTCACAGCTGAGCCGGGAGCAACCTCTGCTGCATATTCCTCACGATCATTACGGCGCTTGGCAGATCGTTCATGAATGTGACGGGGGTAATCTACACGTTCGCGGCTAACATGCTCTTTACTCTGATGCTTGTCATTTTCATGATCTTCCATAATAAACTGCACCTCCAAATGCGAAATGAATCGCGCAATAAAATTTACACGGACTTCGGCTTAAAAGTGTGGCAACAGGTTGCGGCTGACGTGGCAGCCTTATCACGTTCTTCTGAACTGAAGCTTTCTCCCGCATATTCTTCTTTAAATTTCTTACCGGCATGACCATCAACTTCAATCATGATCAAATCTGCCTTGCAAAAGTTGTTTTCTCCCCAATAATGGCAATTGGCTACGCTACACTTAACGATTGGCTTGGCCTCTTGGCTCATGATTATCACCTCGGATTCATTGTCCCCCCGCTACCCTGCACCTATGCGTTCATGGTATATGGCAGTTGGTGACATACGAAAAAAGCCGCTTCCTTCACCTCCTCCAAAATGGCAGGAAGCAAGTAGAAAACGGCTTGCTTGTCTTGTTTTAGTTTTTGATTAGAAATGATCTTCCCCGTTGAATGCTTTAGGCATGAGTACGTCGAGTCTGCATCCGGCGCTGAGTCAAATAGTCACTTTCATAATAAGTCAGATCATCACGCAATTCTTCAAAATTTTTCGTAATGTCCATGATCACTTCGCGAGCGGCTGGCACTGGCGTTTTACGGAAGCGAATAGCATCTTGTCCCGTATACGCATAGCGTCCATCCTCTGCGTAAGATTCATTTTTGGGATAAAAAAAGCTGTTCACACAGTCATGGTAAACGTTATACAATGCCTTTTCCGCAAAATCGACGTCAAAATTGGCACGGCGTAAAGCCACACCCAGCTTTTCATAAGATACTTCGGAAAAAACAAGGACATGACGGAGATCCGACAAAAGGCCTTTGTAAAAAAGCACGGACTCCTCATTGCCATCTGCAGCAAGTTGTGGCAGAGCATGCTCATTGAGGAATGTTTCCACCCGTTTCACGGCAGTTTTCAGTCTCTCCTGCGCCGACTCACATAATTTTTGTACGTTGACTGCTGACATCAAGGCAGCTCCCCCTTATTTGTTGCTTGTTCATCAATTTGATTACCCGAAAATAGTCCCTTCTAACCGAAAGAGCTGTAATTTTCAGTATTTATCCTACCACAAATGAGCATTGAAAGGTATAAAAACATGCCAACCTCCTCACGCTAAACCATAAATTTATGAATACTCAAGGAGGACGGTCTCATGTCTCGGCGAAAATGGTTAAAACCCCTGCTCGGAGCAGCTGCCGGGGTGCTTCTCATCACACTGATGCTGCCTTCCCGTGATCACCGCCATACACCGCAGCCCGAATATACGGCCAAGATGGTGCCACAGCAAGAGAAGCAGCTCAAAAAAGGAATGTTGGCTTTGGACCTGTCCGCTACGGATACCCTCACACGCATGGATGCAAGGCAGGATATTCAATACGTGATGCGGGAGCTTGATGGTAAAACTGCTGATCAGAAAAGGCAGTTTACCCGCACGCTCCAGCAATCGCACAGTCATCTTCATACGTTACTGTGGATTCACACACGCGACGGGAACACGAGTACCTATACGGGCGGTAAATCACAAACTCGTCTGCTGAGTCATCCTCAAATTAAAAGCAGTTTGGCCGCGGCTCGCCGTTCCGTCATGCAAAATAAATCCTACGAATCTGCTGCATTTCAGGCTGAAGGCGGTAAATATTTTGTCATGGCAGAACCATCGGCTGACGGAACATGTGGTGTTGCTGCCCTGGTTAGTCAGCAAGTATTGCGTGACGTGGAGAAGCATCAGCGTAAGAATTTGCGGTTGATTCCCTATCCAAAAGAAGGCAGCTACAAAATCGAATCCGTACATCCCGACACATTGCACGATATTACTGTCAAGACGGGCCACGACAACGAAAATGCAAGTCATTATTTTGAAAACGAAATTGTCGTTCGCTTCCGTCACAATCCTGATTCACGACAACTGCAGGAAATTGCAGCAGATTTACACTGTGCGCCAGGCCGCAAGCTTGGTTATACCTATGTATTTCATTCGGATAAGATGAACTTCAAGGAGCTAAAGCAATATTTTTCAAGAAAGTGGAACCCGCTTTATACTGAGCCTCACTATATGTATCTAACCAATGAGAAAACACCTATCCAAGCGGACAACTCTATCCCCAATGATCTGCTCTTTTCCCGCTATCAATGGAATCTGCCGGCTACGGAAACCAACCGGGGTTGGAAATTAAGCAAAGGAAGCAAGGACGTAATTGTCGCTGTCGTAGATACGGGAGTAGATTTGGATCACCCCGACCTAAAAGGTCAAATCCTTTCAGGTCATAACGTGGTAAACCCGTCTGAAAAACCTTATGATGACGTCGGTCACGGAACGCACGTCGCTGGCATCATTTCTGCCCTCGTGAATAATGGTGAGGGGGTCGCTGGCATGACATGGTACAACAAAGTCATGCCGATTAAGGTTCTTGACCAATCCGGCTCCGGTACGACTTACTCGGTTGCAGAAGGTATTATATGGGCAGCTGATCATGGGGCCAAGGTCATCAATTTAAGTCTGGGCAATTACGCACAAGCTGAATTTTTGCATGATGCGATCAAATACGCCTATGATAAAGATGTCGTATTAGTTGCAGCTACAGGTAATGACAATACGGAACGACCTGGCTATCCAGCAGCGTATCCAGAAGTATTTGCCGTTTCCGCTACAGATTCTTCTATGCACCGTGCATCCTTTTCTAACTATGGAGATTATGTAGACGTCATGGCTCCAGGTGCAAGTATCGCCAGTACGTACCCAGGAAATCAATATGCTGCACTGTCAGGCACTTCCATGGCCAGTCCCCATGTATCAGCGCTTGCTGCACTGATTCGATCCATTAACCCCGATCTGACCAACAAAGAGGTAATGGAATTAATGAGAAGCAGCGTAATTGACTTGGGCACACCAGGGCATGACAAATATTTCGGGTATGGTCAAATTGACGTGTATAAAGCGTTGAAAGCAGCACAACGTCCATATGTTCCTTTGCAATTCTATCCACAGCATTTAAGTGACAAGTTAAAATCTATATTAAAGAAACTGGAAACGTAAGATTCCTATTAGAAAAAAGCAGCCATGTTTGAAGTGACCCCTTAAAGTTAGACAACTATTTTTATGCAACCAGTTGGGCATGAGCTCGGTATTGTACCGGGCTCA
>NZ_JANAVI010000019.1:0-75272 GCF_024213325.1 Paenibacillus sp. MZ03-122A
GGTAGATTACAGGCGACTGGCTGCTTAAACTTGAAAGGTGTTTTGATCCCTGTCTCACAAACGGGGGTCAGTCCCAACTGCTCCCGTACCTGTCAACACAAAAATCCCCGTTCCAATAATGGCTCCAATTCCAAGCATCGTTAAATCAAACGCACCTAGTTCCCTTTTGAGTGCTTTTTCCCCCCGCGTAGCAGCAATCAACTGATCAATGCTCTTCTTTCTGAACAAGCTATTCCCCATCCATTCCATCCTCCTAAAAATTAATTTTTCATTTTTATAACCTTGTTTATCACCTCAATTTAAATCAATTTTTAGCTAAATATGGAGTAAATTTCATAAGTATCTATCATTGAGAACATTATATATAAAAAAGAAAAAATGAAAACTGCTTTCAGAAAGTTTCATTCATATTGTTACATTTGATCATTTCTCACGAATATATTTTCATAAATGAGGCCCTAAATTAGACAAAATGCCACCATTTTAGATGACAGCAAATGTTAGAAACCTAGGGCACACAAGAGATTATCACATTCGTTGTCAGGTAATTAGAGCATTTGTCGTTAATTCACTTTTTATTCTGAGCATGCTTATGTATCCCTAAAGCATCACAAAAAAAGATCCGCCACAGCCAAAGCCGTGACGGATCCACTATCATTTTAACGTCTTCCTCCACCCATGTAGCGCTTGGAACGCGGAGGACCTAATATTTCTGCCCAAATCACACCTCTGCGCAGATCAGCCGTATCCACCGTATTACGTTCTTGTGAAGCTATCTCTGGCGCATCTGTAATTTCCCCTGACTCCCTCGCGTTGGATATACGATCGAGACGGGCTAAAACCAATCTGCGTTCTTCTTCCATAGCACGGATCCGATCCTCTAGAGTCGAACCGTTATCTAATGAATCCCGGTCCATCCGTTCTTCCATTTCCGACCGATCGCCCACTTCTTCTATACGACGAGCCTCCATAACCGCCCGTCGTTCATTAGGAAATTGACGTTGCAACTCACCAGCAACATCCTGCTGACGCTGCTCTTGCCCATGTTCCGTTGTGAAGGGTCTGGATGACGTCGAGAGCCCGCGAGAACCCTGATCCCCCCCAAAGGTAGGCATACCTTTTCGCGGCGGTGATTTCCGCCCTGTACCTTGGATGCTTTTCCCCAAGAAGGACACCAAAGCAAAGCCAATCACGATCAGGATATACAAATGTTCAAAGATCCAGCTGATAAAGTTCATTACTCACCACCTAGCTGCCGTCATTCATCGGCTATGTCCCGTTATTAATCCCGGTTCTTGTTGTCATTCCCCGAGTTCTCATTCGGTTTGCCTAAGGAGCTACGCATTTGCGTATCTGCCTCAATATTTTTCAAATTCATATAGTCCATGACGCCAAGCTTCCCGCCACGCAGCGCTTCAGCCATTGCCAGCGGCACTTCGGACTCGGATTCCACCACGCGTGCTCTCATTTCTACAACACGTGCCTTCATTTCCTGCTCCTGCGCTACAGCCATCGCACGCCGCTCTTCCGCTTTTGCCTGCGCAATACGTTTGTCCGCTTCCGCCTGCTCTGTTTGTAGAAAAGCACCGATGTTTTTACCTACATCAACGTCCGCAATATCAATGGACAAGATTTCAAATGCTGTCCCGGCATCCAAACCTTTGGACAATACAGTTCTTGAAATTGAATCTGGATTCTCCAATACGTCCTTATGCGAGTTACTGGAACCTACGGTTGTAACAATACCTTCACCGACCCGTGCAATAATCGTTTCTTCTCCGGCACCCCCAACAAGTCGATCAATGTTGGCACGCACCGTAACACGAGCTTTAACCTTTACTTCGATACCATCCTTGGCTACCGCAGCCACAATAGGTGTCTCAATAACACGCGGATTAACGCTCATTTGGACCGCTTGCAGAACATCCCGTCCCGCAAGGTCAATCGCTGCCGCACGTTCAAACTCAAGCGGAATGTTAGCTCGCTGCGCAGCAATCAACGCATTGATCACTCGGTCTACATTCCCTCCTGCGAGAAAATGGCTTTCCAGCTGGTTGATGTTCAAGCCCAGACCCGCCTTGGTTGCCTTAATGAGCGGATTGACAATTCGGCTTGGCGTGACGCGCCGTAACCGCATAGCTACCAGCGTAATGATACCAATGCGCACACCCGAAGCCAATGCTGAAATCCACAGCATCACCGGGAAGAAACTGAAAAATACGCTCAATACAATAATCACTACAACGGCAATCAGCAAAACGCTGACAATACCTGATTCGAACACTCGCATCATCCTCCATTAATCTAATTCTTTGTTGTTTACTTGTTTAGACGCTAGTGTCTGCCTTGACCACAATACGCCCACCTTCTACTTTGGATACTATAATCGGCATATCTGTAGCAATAAACTCGCCGTTCGTTACAACATCGACTCGCTCATCAGCGATCAGTACCGTTCCGGCTGGACGAAGTGGTGTCAGACTGACACCACTTTGACCTAATAGCATTTCCCGGTTCACAACTGAAGAAAAACCTTGTTCAGCTGTTAAACTTTCTTTAAGTATAAAACGGTTCCATATCCCTCGGTCCTTGAATACAACCGCGATGATCGCCACCACGGCAACCGCAGCTGCAAAGGCAATGCCCAAAGATATAAACGCGTGCTGCATGTTGTATGCTGCGCGAACAACTCCGACGACAAGGCTGACTGAACCCAAAATGCCCAAAATACCAAAGCTTGGGATGAACATTTCAAGGATAAGCAGAGCCAGACCGATAATAAACAACAACCACGTCTCCGAACCTGCAAAACCAGCGATATAATTGCCGAAAAAATACAACCCAAACCCGAGTATGCCCAAAATTCCCGGTACACCAAAACCGGGTACGAGCAGCTCAATAACGACACCCGCGATACCGATAAATAAAAGCAACGTCTGCACAATTGGGTTGGTCAATATCTCGGCTGCTTTTTCAGCCCATGTTTGCTCCACATGAATTACATCATCCGTGCTGTAACCCATCCACTGGATAACTTCTTGTTCGGAAGACGCGATGTGATCTGCATAACCCAACTTCAGCGCTTCCTCACTGGTTAAAGAAATGATCTGACCATTTTCCTTATTAAAGTTCATCTCTGGAATAGATATGGTCGTTTTAGAGTCAACCATACCTCTGGCAATATCCGGATTACGTCCTCCAGCTTCTGCGGCAGATGCCATGCTACTCTTCCACCAAGCTATCGTTTTTGGATCTGTGATAGCCTGCCCCCTGCCGTCTACTAACGCTGCTGCTCCGATAATACTCCCCGGTTTCATAACAATCTTGTTTGCGCTCAACGCAATATAGCTACCCGCTGAGGCCGCTTCGCCCCTTATATAGGCTACGGTCGGAATTGGACTGTCTTTAATCAGTTTGCCCAGCTTCTCCGCTGTATCTACCCGTCCACCGGGAGTGTTAATATCCAGTAAAATCAGACCTGCTTTGGAATCTGCTGCTTCTGCAAATCCACGTTCCATAAATTTGCCCAGACCTTGCTCAATTTTCTGATCAACTGGTATAACAAACACAGCTCCACCTTTAGTTTGGGCCGCCGCTGATTCGGAATGAACTAAGGGTAACAGCAAAACGGATACCATAATCCACAACGTTAAAAAGATCAATTTGCGACTGGAGTGGTGATGTTCTCTATGCATTTCTCTCCCCCCTTTCGACCTTTCTATGTTACAGCATACCAAACTTTGTTAGACAAACTATACATTTTTCAGGATTTAATGTGAAATTATTGGGTATATTGCTAATCCTGACGGCTGTCAGATACTTTACGCACCCAACGGACATCACGTTTCACACAATTAACAATAACGCTTACATATAAGAATCTTCTCATCATTACATTCTATGGTAGGCATCGCTTATATAGAAATAACACCCTCTGTAAACAGAGGGTGTTGTGTTTTCCTGTTTGTCGCAGGTTTATTGCAGAAATTGCTGAACCGCTTGGTTCACGAGCTTACCGTCAGCGCGGCCTTTTACCTTAGGCATCAAGGCCGTCATTACTTTCCCCATCTCGGCTTTCGAAGAAGCACCGGTTTCCTGGATGGTCTGCTGTACAATAACTTTAATTTCTTCCTCAGAAAGTTGTTCGGGAAGGTACTGAGCGATGATCTCTATTTCTGCTTTAGTGCTTGTCGCAAGTTCATCACGACCGGCTTTTTCAAATTCATGGAGGGCATCTTTTCGCTGTTTGATCTCACGACTCAGAATATCAAGCACTTCGTTGTCGTCCAAATCCCGTTTCAAATCTATTTCAAGATTTTTAATCGTAGAACGAACCATTCGAATGGTGGAGAGTTTGAACTTGTCCTTACTCTTCATTGCTTGCTTCATATCTTCGTTCAATCGTTCGCTCAAATTCATGATTGCTTAGATCCTCCTAGAACTTTCTCTTACGAGCAGCCTCGGACTTTTTCTTGCGCTTTACGCTTGGCTTTTCATAATGCTTGCGTTTCTTCACCTCAGCCAATACGCCATCCTTAGCAATGGAACGTTTAAAGCGACGAAGTGCAGCATCAATTGTCTCGTTTTTGCGAACTTTAGTTTCAGACACCAGTTTTCCCTCCCTCCGACCAGACCGTCCAAGAGCAATAACACGGTTCATCAAATTTTATTATAGGTGAAACGGAAACCAGGTGTCAACCTATAAGAAAAAATGAATACATAAAGGGCCATTTTTCTCCATTCACTTCCGTATTACTGAAAAGACAAGCTCTGTCATTTTTTAAGAATGTGAGTCCGAAATACCTGTCAAGGCACCCAATTTGGCGCCGCCCAGTAAGTGATAATGCAGATGCCCCACCGCTTGTCCACTATCTGGGCCACAGTTGTTAATCAACCGATAGCCAGACTCAGCGATTCCTAACTTTTTCGCAACCTCAACCGCAACACGATGAATCTCCGCGATAAGAGGAAGATCCTCCTCCGTCACAGCGTTCATCGAAGGAATATATTTTTTGGGAATAATGAGCACGTGTACTGGCGCCGCAGGCTGGATGTCATGAAATGCGAGCACATTGTCGGTTTCCAACACCTTTTTGCTGGGGATGGTTCCATCCACAATTTTCAAAAACAGATCGTCCATTCAAAACCCTCCTTTGGCAGTGAGCCGATCATAAGTAAATAGGCAAAAACTGCCCTTGCTCTCGGCATTCAAAGTTATGTATTTCCCGCACTGAATAGAAACATATACAGCCATGTTTGGTTATACTTATGTTTCTATATGTATCATAACGGAAAAAGGGTCTTAATACCAGTTTCCCTTACTAACTTCCTCTATAATAGCTTTCACCCCTGCATCAATTTGATCCAACTGCGAGCGCGAAATACTTATGCGCAAAAACTTCTCTTGTTCCCTATAGCCTGACAAATAAAAGCCTTTCCCAGCTACAACCTGGATGTTCCTCGCGGAAAGACACTGTACCAAACGTTCCAAATTCACCGTCCGAGGCAGTTTAAACTGCATATAAACTCCTGAGGTTACAGCTGAAGTCTGAACGTATCCGCCCTGATTGTATCGTTCCACAGCCTTGTTAAGAGCACGAACGCGCTCCGAATACAGTTTACATATCGTGTGCTTGTGGCGTTCATACATTCCATTTTTAATATAAATATCAAGCGCCGCCTGAGACAAAATAGATGTGTCGACATATCTTTTATAGGTATTAAACGTCTTCAATAGGGATTCTGGCAATACCGCAACTCCTAATCGTAAGCCGGGGAAAATGATTTTCGAGAAGCTTTTTAAATAAATAACATGGTCCGTCTGGTCGTATGCATAAATGGGATCAAAAAGATGATCAGCCCCCAAATCTGCCATATAGTCATCTTCTACGATGTACACATCATATTTGGCGGCTAAGGCAGCTATTGCTTTTCGCTCCTCTGTGTTGTAAGAGACTCCTAATGGATTATGATATCTTGACATGGTATAAAAAAACTTGATGCTCTCGTTCTTAAATTGGTTCTCCAATTCGTGAAAATCCATACCTTCCGCTGTCCGGACGATGGTACTGACGGGTATGTTCTCTTCCTCCAGAAAACGCAAATATATATCGTAACTTGGCTGCTCGACCAAAACCTTTTCTTTGCCATTGGGAAACGGCATTTTAGCGAGTATCTCCAATGCCTGCTGAACACCCGAAGTAACGATAATCCGATCCATTTTTGCAAACACCTGAGTATCGGCTAAATGGGAAACCAATGTATGACGCAGTGTTTCCAGTCCTTGCGAATCACCATAGGTGAACAGATGATATTTGTAGGTGTCAATAGCCTGATTCAAACAATGTTGGAAATCCAGATAAGGGAATACATTCAAATCGGGGGAGGCCGAAGCAAAATCAACGGAGTCTTGCATATGGCTATGGTGTAAATCGCCCGAATTTTCCACTACATAGTATCCACTTTGCGGTATGGAATAGATGGCGTGTTTCTTTTCAAGTTCAGCATATGCCCGCAGAATAGTGCTTTTGCTGCACCTGTATAATTCAGAAGCCTCACGGACCGACGGCAGCTTGTAACCTGATTTATATTGTCCCTCGCGAATTTTAAGTTCTATATCCAATAAAATTGAAACGTATTTTTTCACAATATCCTCCCACCTGCTCTTTACATACTCATTACATGCTTATTTCATTACATGCTTATTCCGTCTTATGTTTCTTTACACGCTAGATGTTACCATGGTTTATGGATAAACAGGATACTTCATTTCATTGAACTGTACTGATACAGTTTCAATTATTGGATCATATTTGGGATGGTTTACGTGAAAAAGAGGCTGTTTCTTCATAATGGAAGAAACAGCCTTGCATGGTGATGATGTATGGATGCGCCTTAAAGTCACTTGTACTGTACAAGAACTGTAGGCGGGAGAGAGCAGAGAATTCAGTATATCTGGCGACTAAGGAATCAGGATTAGTAATAAGGCAGCAAGCTAATCGCTGTCAACGCTGCAAGTGGCAGAATCAAACGATTAAAACGACGGCGTCCGTATGGGAACCCATATGCATAAGCGGGTACTGGATACGGGTACGGGTACGGATACGGAGGATAAGACGCATAGCCACCATAAGCACGGGAGCCGCAGCCACAATTGTTAGGTGGATATGGGAGATTAACATTGACTTTCTCCATCTCGTCTCCACCCATAGGAACGGCTAAGTATATCTTTTCATCATCCACATGCTCTACAATGCCATCATACATTGTCCCGTCCTTCACCCATACGCATACATAACGATGCATATGCTTTTGACATAGTGTTTTAGCATCCGTCTGTTCCGGTGCTGTAACTTTTTCGGTTGTCATGCTTTTTTCCATGGTTGTTTCCTCCTAGGCTCTTGCATGTATACCGTATGTTATTCAAAAACGGGCTATTTGCTACATCAAATTGGGCGAATTCCGGCTTGCAAAAAAAAGAAGCACCCCGGGAGCTCTTGGCAGAGCCCCTCTGAACGGACGTATGACGGGAAGATTTCTTCCGCAGCATACGTCCGCCGGGGTGCTGTATGATTAACTTGTCGGCTTGGCTGTATTATAACAATAGTTTGAAACTGTATCTGTGACCTGTATCACATTACTTCAAAAAGTTTCCATAACCACACGTGAGCCGCCTCCAGCCTGCTCTGCTGGAAGAACAACTAGCTTGCGCGGCAGACGGGCCCGTAGTTCAGGCACATGACTAATCACACCAACAGACAATTGATCGTGGTGCAGCTTTTCCAGTGAAGTGATCACTGTGTCAAGCAGCTCAGGGTCTAACGTTCCAAAGCCTTCATCCAGAAAGAAAAATTGCAGAGGGTATTGGCCCCGCAATTGAATTTGAGCCGACAGCGCAAGCGCAAGCGACAAGGAGGTCAGGAACGTTTCGCCACCGGACAAGGTCGATACTGGACGTTTGACCCCACCGTTGGCATCGTCACTAATGACAAAACCACCGCTGGAATCTACCTCTAGCGCGTAACGTTGCTTGGTCAGAAAACGCAGGCGGCGTGAAGCCGACTGGCTAACCTGCATGAGCTGCTCCTCGGCAATATATTCAACAAAGGCATTGCCACGAAAAACAGACTGGAGCTTGGACATTTTTTCCGCTTCGCTACGCAAATGTATACGATTGGACTCCAGCTTCATCCAGCGGACGTGTCGATGCTGCAAGTCCTCTAAATCACGCTCAGCCTTGGCGCGATTCTGAAGCGCCTCTTCGTCGCGTGTACGGCAATCGCGCAGCTGCGCAGTGGTCGTTTCCCACTGTTCCTTTGTTACCGTTGCTCCATTCAGCTGCTCTTCGACATGCTTTAAGCGGGAAGACAGCTCTTTTTCTCGTTCTCGATGCAAACTCACTTCACGTTCATAACGTGCGACTTCTTCCGGTCCCAAGCAACATTCCATAACCTCTGCTTCCGTAGCAAAAGAGGAGGCTTCCAGACGGCTGCCCCAACGGGACTCTGCCATCTGACGTCTTTCTTCTGCCGAGTCGGAGGCCTGCCGGGCAATCAGTGAAGCATGAACGGCTTGCTGCTTGCGTTCTTCCGCTTCGGTACGGCGGCGTGCCGCGGCTTCGGCTCCGTTTTTCAGTCCCAACAGTCGCGAGGTCGCTTCTTCCAACAATGAAGCCGCTTGGCCATCTCCAACCCATTTTCGGAGCTGTGCTAGCTTTTCACGAAGCGAATCATCTTTGCTTTGGAGCCCTGTACGACGGGCAATAATGATTTTGTCCTCCTCGATGATACTCTGCTGTATCTGTTGAACACGCGCCGCCTTTCCTTCGAGGAAGGTCACACTCGTCTCCAGCCGGGACCGCAGTTCTTCCGCACGCCCGTCGCGCTCCTGCATGACACGGTAACGCTCCGCGGCTTCGCTCGGAGCGACATCCGGCAGCTGCGCCGCCCATTCGGCGCGCAGCCCCTCGCTGCGCGTGGTGCATGCCTCGCGCTTGCTGCGTGCCTGCGTCAGCGCTGCAGCTGCTGCCTCCTGCTCGGCAGCAGCACGGATGCGCCGCTGCTGTCCGGCGGCGTCTGCCTCGCGTAGCGCCTGTGCCTCGGCAGGCAGTGCATGCGCACGTGCGGCTAGCTCTGCCGCAGCACGCTCCAGCGCCGTGCAGCGCTCCACCCAAGCGGCAATACCGCGCGGCTCTGTTGGCGCTGCCGCAGGCGTGAAAGGCTCGCCCGTGGCGGCAGCGCCGCTGTCTGCGGTGGCGGGCTGCGCCAGCAAGCTGCGCTGCTCGTGCAACTGCTGGCGCAGTGTGAGGCGCAGCTCCTGCAAACCAAGCCGCAGGCGGTGCAGCTCATCTGGCGCAGCGGCATCCGCGCTATGCGCCGCAACGACGGCAGGCGCGGGGTGATGCAGCGAGCCGCACACTGCGCACGGCTCGCCTTCGCGCAACTCGGCAGCGAGATGCTGAGCGAGACGCCCCAGCTCCTCGGCACGGAGCTCGTGGCGCAGTTGTTCTTCCTCGGAGGCCAGTGACGACATATCGGCGGTGATCTCTGCCTCCAACGTCAGCAATGCCTCAATACCATCAGCTGCCTGTGCAGCAAGGGCAGAACGCCGTGCCTCTGTCTCCTGTGTCTCCTGGTCCGTCAGCTTTAGACGTTCGTCAGCTTGCGCAAGCCGTTTCTCCTGAGCGGTGTACTCCAGTTCAGCTTCACGCAATTGCTCATTCGCGATTTCCAGCTGTTGCAACCGTTGCACAGCCTCTTGCAGCATACGCCGCTCATCTGCCCGCACTTCATTTTGCTTTAGCTCTTGTTGAAGCTCCTGCTGTCGCTTCAAGCCTCGCGTCTGTAGCTCTTGTTCCTTTGCGAGTCCTTCTGCATGTTCAGCAAGGGTTTGTTCGCTTTGCACAAGCTCGGCCGCCAGGCTTTCCCGTTCAATACGCAATGCTTCCGTATCACGCTCCAGTTGAAGTGCCTGCTCTAGTTGGTCGATCCGAAGCAATAGCTTCGGTTCTTCGACACTGAGTGCTTGCCGGGCCTGCTCATCTGCTTGCGCAGACACCAGCGCAGCCTCCTGCGCGGTAGTGGCCAAGACTTCCATTTCTTCGGCACTCTTTTGCCGTTTTTCCGCTTCAGCAATGGCTTCCTTCCAATCCGTCAGCGCAGGCAGCAATGCCTCGGCTGCAGATGCTTGTCGAAGCTTGCGCTCCAGCAAAGCAATGCCCGGCTCCTGTGCTGCCAACTGCTCCAGCTCGTTCGATCTTTGGCTGAGCTCGACGACCAGCTCACGGGTTTTGTTTAGCGCCTCCCATTCACGTGAGACACGCTCTAGCTCACGACGCGAAGCTTCTGCATTGGCAATCGCCTCTTTGAGACGCAACTCTACATGTTCAAGCGCTTCAGCACTGGCATCTCCCAGCCCTTGCTGCTCTGCCTCTAACGATTTCAGTGCGATATCGTTATCTTTCACACGACGGCTTAGCTTTTTTGCAAGTTGGTCTCCATACTTCTCCAGATGGAACAAACGCTGTAGCATCTGTCTGCGTTCACTGCCCTTTAAGGACAAGAATTCCGCAAACTTTCCCTGCGGTAATACGACAGCTCGTGTAAAATCGTCCATTTTCAGGCCGATATACTCCTCCACACAGCGCGTCACATCCTGCACCTTATCGGCAAGCACTTCCTCGCCATCCTCTGTTAACGCAATAAAACGGCTAAGCGTATTATTAACCGATACGCCTCCAGCACGTTTGAAACGTCGTTCTACACGGTAACGACGAGGACCTTGAGCTGACATTAATTCAAACGTAAATGCAACAGACAACGTATCCTCAGCATGATTCATAATGCCTTGTGTACCATTCACTGCCCGCTCCACTTTACCGTACATAGCCAACGTAATGGCATCCAGCAGCGTTGATTTTCCACTACCTGTTGGGCCAAAAATTCCGAACAACCCAGTTTCGGTCAAATCGTCAAAGCGAATTTCCTGCGACTCCCGGTAGCTTTGCAACCCCGCCAGTTTTAGAAGGATTGGTTTCATGTGTCATCCTCCTCAGCGTGGTCTCTTGCATCATCCTGTTCCACCAGTTCCAGAAACAACTGTACTAATCCGTCATCTGGCTGTGCTCCACCTGTCTGCCGCTGATAGAATGCCCGGAACAACTCATGCACTGGCAGTTCTGATCGTTGGTGCTCCAGCTGTGCGGCAGCCATTTCTGGATACATGGGGCGAATATGAATGATGCCTTCACGGCTTTTGCGCAGCCGCTGAATATCTCCCATCGACATCGCTTCATCCAGCGTAATTTCCAGATCAATAAAGGCATCGGCATCCAATCCTTCGTCCAGCCAGCGATATACTTCCTCCAGACCTCCCCGTGCGCGCCACCTCACTAATGGGCGTCCACTGGTGATATACAGTTCCTCGACCTGAGCAGGCTTGCCAGCAACCACGTCAATTAACGTAACCGATTTGGCTTGTCCGGCTTCGGAAAAGCTATAAGCCAGCGGCGAGCCACTGTAACGCATCAGCCCGTCTCCCTTCACATATTGGGGACGATGCAAATGTCCTAGAGCCGTATACTGTGCCCCAATGCTCAAAGCAGACGGATCTACGGTATACGCCCCCCCGACCTGAATCGGACGTTCCGAATCCGACTCCAGCCCGCCGAGCACATAAATATGGCTCATCGACAAATTAACGGTGTCAGGCCGAAATGCTGTGCCCAGCTGTGACATCAGCAAGCTCACACGGCGACTGTATGCCTCGCGCAAGACTGTTTCATCTCCGTCTTCAGACAATAGCTCGTTCAGACGAGACTCGGACGGATATGGCAAGGCTGCAATGCATGCCATTTCACCCGTTCGCGGTGTACGAACGCGTACCGCTTCCCCATGGGGCAGTCCCAGCAACGTAATTCCACGCCCGCTCACCAGCGGTGTGACCGAGGATACCCTTTCCGGCTGATCATGATTGCCCGCAATGACGACGAGTGGTCTTCCTCCAGCCGTAAGACGGGCAGATGTTTCATAAAACAATTGCTCGGCTGCGGCCGAAGGATTGACTGAGTCGTATACGTCTCCAGCCATCATAATCAAATCGGCCTGCTGATCGTCAGCCATTTTCGCCAACTCTTCCAAAAACGCCTCCTGCTCCTTCAAACGGCTGCGTCCTTCCAACGTGCGGCCCAAATGCCAATCACCTGTATGCAAAATCCGCATGCTATTCCTCCTCTCCCTATCTATATAACTACAGCTGTACACTCTCTCCAGCTTCTAAAAAATACAGCCACTTCTCAGCGACCTTTTTGCTTGTAATCTCTTCGATCACACGGGCATACAGCTCCAATTGAAAACGATATTGGTCTGTTAAATGGGACAGTGTACGATATTCAGATATCCGATCTGTTTTATAATCCACCAGCACGAGTCCTTCGGGAGTTTCAAATAGACAGTCAATAATCCCGTTCATCAGCACTTTATCGCCGTCCTGTCCACCTTCCGAATCTGTTTCTTGTCCTGGTGACATCGATGGTAAGCTGTGGTTCCAGTAATCGATTGCCCGCATGGTATAAGTAAACGGAAGCTCTCTTTGAACATGGGATGCCCCCAGCATTCTGCTACCCAGCTCACTAGTGAAAAAGCGTAATATTTTATCCGTATCTAGCGCCTTTGCATGAACATCCAGTAACATACGCTGATTGAGCAAACGAGCCTTGGTTTCCTCAATAACTTCGGCGCTCATCCCCCTATCTAATGGCAAATGCAGCATCAACGTATGATAGATTGTTCCTCGTTCCGTTGGAGTCAGTCGCTGATTCCCCATAAACTTAGGTCTGCGCAAGTGTAATTGACTTCCCACAGTGTGAGAATCCTCCCGATCCTCCGGTAACTCTGCTAGTAGAGAGTTAGATAGATTCAGCCAATCGCCCGAACCTATCTCCTGCATTTCCAGCCATCTTTTCATCTCAGTAACCGATGTATTGGCTGCCGTCTTGCCAGCCCGTTCATACGGATAGATCCAGGAAAGAGCAGCTTCAATATCCGTTTCACTCTCTTCGTTCAAGTCGATTAGCTCCGCATTTCTCAGTGCTTCTGTCTTCTTTTGGCGTTCTTCGCCCGACACCTCTTCCTCATGATCTGAGTTCACACGAGAGCCGGAAAGTGTTTCCGAGGCTACGATTTTAAATAACCAGTCTGTTCCCCGCATATGTTCCAGCCTGTGATAGTACCCATCCTGATCACCTGCCGCTTCCCTCAACAAAGTAGCAGAAGGATGCCGAATCAAAGCAGGACCTACCCAGTCCAGATAGCTGCGGCCTGCCGCCAGCATATAGTCTGGTAAGACCGTTTCCGTATGTTCTTTGGCACGTGCCCAACCCGCTGCGCGCGAAGCGAGGTCCTTCACGGTTCCGGTCATAATTAGCTTTTCACGCGGACGCGTAAGCGCCACGTATAACACCCGCATTTCCTCAGCCAATAGCTCCAGCTGTGAGCGTCGGCGGATCGCTAAATTAGGCAGTGTAGGGTAGCTGACACGATTTTGTTCCTCCACATATTTAGGACCAAACCCCAACTCCTTGTGCATAAGAAACGGCGCATTGAGATCCTGTTGATTGAACATTTTTGCTGTCCCAGCAATAAACACGATAGGGAATTCAAGTCCTTTACTTTTATGAATGGTCATAATACGGACAGCCTGATCGGGTTCAGTCCCCCCGCTAATGGATCCTAAATCACCGCCTCGCTCCCGTAGACGGGAAATGAAGGTCAGAAATCGGAATAATCCTCGGTTGGACGTAGAAGTCTCATACTGTCTCGCTCGGTCATATAGCGCCCGCAAATTGCTTTGACGCTGTGAGCCGCCAGGCAGTCCACCGACCCAATCCAGATATCCTGTTTCCTCCAGCACATTCCAAATCAATGCACTTAAGCTTCCTTGTCGGGCTTCCTGCCGCCAGGCTTTCAAGTTACGCAAAAATGAACGTAGTCGGGCAGATAACGTATTCCCGTCATTTCTATTACCAAAGTCAGATGAAGATAAAGAGTCCTTAGGGAAAAGATCCAACTCCATGATGTCAGCTGAGATCCCTTTTTCACTTTCTTCCAGTGGGTCAACTTCTGCTGCCGCCAGCAATGCGTCATAAAATAATCCATCCGGCTTCTCCAACCGAATTTGTGCAAGTTCATCTTCGGTCAAGCCAACAATCGGCGAACGAAGCACGGATGCAAGCGGGATGTCCTGCTGCGGATTATCAATAATGTGCAGCAGAGACAACATCACCTCAACTTCCGTTGCTTTAAAAAAGCCTGTCGTCTGCTCCCCTGAAGCCGGAATGCCCTCAAGCCGCAGTTCCTCTACAATTAGGGGGGCCCACACGCTTGCGGAACGAAGCAAAATGACGATATCGCCGTAGACTGCCGGGCGCATCGCTTTTAACCCTCTGTCGTAAATCAACAGTGGTTGTCCAGTGTCTCCGGTCAGTTCTTTAATCCGTTGCGCGATCGCACGAGCCTCTAACTGTGCCGTTTCTAGCTCCGCAAGCTCAGCCAGTTCACTTTCCTGTAGAGCAGATTCATCCCCCGTTTCGGACAGCTCCGAAGCCTCGGAAAGACCCTGTCCACCCTTATCAACTAAGAGCAGCTCAGGTGCGTATACAGATGCAGTGTCTTGATCCGAGGGGTCGGGATAGGATGCGCCGTGTACCAGCCAGGCTCGTTCATCGTACTCAATTTCCGCCACATCCACACTCATAATCTGGCGGAACACCAAATTGACCGCATCGACAACTTCCTGCCGACTGCGGAAATTACGCGCCAGATCAACTAAAAAGCCATCTTCCTGCTCCTGCATGCCGTACCGTTGATACTTATTCAAAAACAGACCCGGCTCCGCCAGCCGAAACCGATAAATACTCTGTTTCACATCGCCCACCATAAAACGGTTACCCGGTTCCTCCCGTGATACCAGCCTAACGATATCTTCCTGTACGGTATTCGTATCCTGATACTCATCCAACAGCACCTCGTCAAATTGCGCCTTGTATTCGAGTGCAGCGTCGGAAGGTAGTAGCTTGTACGGAGTAGAATCGGGATGTCGTAATATTTTCAGACAATAATGTTCCAAATCCCCGAAATCCACCAACCCTTTTGACTGCTTGTGCTGTTGAAATCGTTCCCCAAATACAATCACGGTTTCTACCAATTCGTCCATCAGCGGAGCCGCGGCGTGCAGCTCCTCCCAATAGGCTTCTGCTCTCCTGCCAAACAGGGAAGCCTTCATATCTGTAATCATTTTTTTGGCTGCTTCGCGCAGCGTCTTAACCCGTTCCTGCAATGCAGGCTCAGTCTGATCTTTTTTGACCGGCTTGAGCTTACCGAAGGCAGCTGTCTGAAAATGATCATATAGAGATGCCCACGGCTGTGTCTCCAGCTCTTGCAGTAATCCCTTCACCATCGCCGCATCCTCTTGCAGCGTCACGGCATAAGGTGCAGGACCGCCGGGCTGCATAGCTATTTCATGCGCCTGTTCCAGCAAGCTCGCTGCTCCGCGCAAAGAAAGTACGGCATCTGTCAAAATGCTGCGAACCCAGGGAGTCTCTCCCAAAGCGGCTACATCCTGTACACGAAATGCTGCCGCTGTCTCCCGCAGCCAATGTTCTGGCCAAGGATGACTTTGAGAAAAATCATACAACCGCTGAACAAGCACGTACATTGCATCATCGGTGCGTTCTCCACTAAACCAGTCGACCAGTCTGCGGAATGTACTACCTTCATCATGAGCCTCATATTTCTCCTCAAACAGTTCTTCTAGAAGCTCCTGACGCAACAATTCTGTCTCATGCTCATTCATAATCCGAAAACCAGGATCAAGAGGAATGGCCTGATAATGCCTGCGGATGACCTCCATACAAAATGAGTGAAGCGTTGTAATCGAGGCCCGATTCAGCAACGACAGCTGGCGGCGTACATGCTCACTTTCCGGTTCCTGTTCCAACACACGTTCCAACGCTTCGCGTATCCGTTGACGCATTTCGGCGGCTGCAGCCTTCGTAAAGGTTGCTACCAGCAACCGATCCACGCTGAAGCCAAGCTGGGGATCGACAATTTTACGAATAATACGCTCTACGAGCACCGCTGTTTTACCAGACCCTGCCGCTGCCGCGACCAGCATGTTGTTACCCGATTCCGAAATGGCACGCCACTGGTCATCGCTCCACATACTGCCTTCCGGCTTCGGCATGTCTTTAGTGTTTGACGTGTCTATCATTGGTCCATTCCTCCTTTCCCTTCCTGCGTATGACCCAACAGATTCCAGATTTGATCCTTACCGGGTTTACCCCATTGATTGTAGCCACTGCCCTCCAGACTGTCGTCAAATTGACAAACAGGCTTAAAAGAACAGAAGGTACAAGCCGTCTCTTGCTGGATTCGATAAGGTTCAATGGCCACATCGCCCTCTGTCATCCGTGTGCCAATCGTCCGAATATTATTACGCACCGAGGCTAACAAGCTGTCCCACTGTTCCGGCGAAGCAACCGAAGCACTGCTATAAAAACTGCCGTCTGCTTTCACCGCAACAGGTAAAATAGAGGAATATCCTTTGTCCAATGCTGTATCCATTTGTCCAACTACGTCCCGATCTGCAAGCAATAATCCTTTCATCTTAAAACGTTTCAAAAGCTCCTGGCGGGCCTGTTCTGCGCTAAGACCGTTAGGCGACTGCAACATCGGATTGTGGACGTGAAAATACAGGGTACCCGCTGGATAAGCAGTCTCGCCCAACCATTCCTCCGCCGCATTCAGCAGCACATCCAGGTAGGTGAGCATTTGCAAGGACAGGCCATAGTACACTTCATGCAGCTTGAGATCCTTTTGGCTAGATTTGTAATCGATGACACGCAAAAGTAACCCCTTTTCTCCCTCTGCCACATCTACACGGTCAATCCGTCCGACAATTTCCATCACAACGCCGTTATCTAACCGGAAGCTTAACGGAGGAAGCTGCTGACCCGGTCCAAAGTCCAACTCCAGCCCAATCGGCTCAAAACTACCTCTTCGCGCATGTTCACCTAAAATCAACGAAGCACGGCTCACGATGTCTTTCAATTTGCGCAAAATGTAGCCATACCGCTTGGAGCTCATTAAAATCTCGCCTTGCAGACGAGGAGCCAAACGCTCCACTGTACTTTCCGCCTCTTGTCGGCATTCCTCGGTGCTGAGACTGCCCCAGCTGACATTGCGTTTACGCAGATTGATCGCCATCTCTCCAAGCGCTGCATGGAATAATTGTCCGATATCCGGGGCCTTCAGGCGATACATTTGACGTTCCTTCAAACGAAGACCGTGAGAGGCAAAGTGCGAAAATGGACATGCCACAAAACGTTCCATACGAGATACGCTGGTACGCAGCTTGCTACCGTACAGACGGCGGCTCGTTTCCTTCTGCATTTCAGCATGGTTCTCATAAAAAAGTGAGGTTAACAACTGACGCAGCTTGTCCTTCTCACGCCCTTGCTGGCTTGCATACCAGTTATATACCTCCCACCAAGGAGATAAAATGTCACCGCCACGTCGCCAATGCCGTAATTGCGCAATGAGCTGCGGCAAAGCCTCGGACGGATGAGAAGCATACTCCCATTGCGTCGTCCAAGCATCCCCAGGCAAAGGGTATCCAGCCAACGGACGTTCGTCCAAACTAGGAAACAGGTGCCGCACATGTCGTACTAACTCAGACGGCAACAACGACTTGCCTTCTTCATCAGTCACTGCATAGCTCATCCACAGGCTTTTACCGGCTGAGGTAAGGGCCGTATAAGCGAGAAAACGTTCGTCCAACAGACGTCTTGTCATATCCGGCGCCAGCTCTACGCCTCGTTCGTTTAATGCCGTACGCTCCTGCTCATTCAGCACACCGTCCTCATGGAATACAGCCGGCATCACACCTTCGTTCATACCTAGCACAAAGGCATGTTGAATACCGGACACACGTGTACGGTCCGTGTTTCCGACCAGAACCTGATCCAGAGCTGGCGGAACAAGTCCCATACGGAACTCGGCCAATCCCGTTTCCAGCACGCCCGCAAACAAAGAGGTATCCAGTCTCTCATCACCCATCATTTCGACGATCTGATCCAGTAGTTCAAGCACTGCATCCCATACCTGACGATGCTCCTTCGCCTGCTCAGGATTTCCTGCTTCCTCTGCCTGATGAATGAAGGCGTCCAGCTTGTGGCCGATTTCTGCATCTTCCAGTAACAGATATACCGCTTCACACTTCTCAAGTGCAGTTCGTGCCTTGCCCATACGTTTCTCAAACGCACGTAAAGGCGTCACGATCACATCCCGGCACAGCTCCATCAAATCCAACGTTTCATCCCGCCTACGGTTCCGTTCTTGCTCCTCCAGCTCTAGTGACAAGCTGGGCACAGCCTGCCACGGCCGACCGTCTGTCCAACGGCTGCCTTGTATTCCGCAGGCCAGAACATAGTTTTCCAAACGGTCCATCTCCTCACGGCTCACCCGACCATCCAGCGGCAAGAGAAGGTCTGTTTTGACCGCACGGAATACATCCTCATATCGCCAACGCCGCTGCACGATATCCAGCGAAGCCCGAATCAATTCCACCAAAGGATGATGCAATACACTTCTTCGCTGATCCAGAAATACTGGAACCTCATACTGTTTGAATATCGGTTCCACCCATGGCTCATAATCTTCAATATGACGTACAAACAGAGCCATCTCCCGGTAACGCGCGCCTTCATCTCGGGCCAGACGGCGCATTTCGCGTACAGCCCCTTCCAGCTCTGCACGGCGATTAACCGCAGTGTACAGTTTTATGCCCTCCGGCTGTTCTTCTGTCCACTGCTCTCGTAGCTGCTGCAGCCGCATCCGTTGTTCCTGATTCCGTAACCCTGTACGATGTTCAAAGTTAGCCTCCAAATATGCCAACGCTGGACGCTCCTTAAATCTCGGCAACGGATCAGGGCGAAGTAATTGTGTCTGCGTCTCTATCATCAGCTCGTCCGCCATTCCTTTGAGCTTTACATAGGTAGCCGCCGAAGGATGAAACAAATCCAACTCATGCGGAAGCTGTCCGCTCTCGTAGCTTCGGTTGCAAGTCAGCGCCACCGTCAACGAAGAGGCATGCAGCATAAGTTGCTCCACCACCTTGTATTCATGTGGTGTAAATCTACGGTAGCCATCCATCCAAATGTCTGCTCCACGCACAAGGGAAGACTCCGCAATCTGTTCTGCCAGCATGCGCAGCGTATCTTCACCGTCTATATATTTAAGCGTCAGCTCTCGTTCAAAATCCTCGTAAATTAGACTGATATCTTTGAGCTTGCCGCGCAAAATCGGAGTTGACTCTCCCACAGCGTTCATTCGCTCCAGTTGCTCGGGTACAGACCGAGTATCATTTCCATACTGCTTTAGCTCCGTAAACAATGTATTCAACCGATCCACAAAGCCGAGCTGGTCTCCCGAATCCTTAAACAAGCTCAGTTCATCCTTGCGACGACGAATAATTTTATATAAAAGCATCTTCTTGCCTTCTTCCGTTACAGGCACCAGTGCTGAACCCCCGGTTTCCTGCATAACTAAATAGGCAAGACGATGAAATCCCATCACTTGGGCGCGCACCGACCCCTGAATACCGTTTCCGGCTTCTGTAAGTAACGCATGCTCGGAAGCAAATGACGATTGCTCCGGTACAAGTAACAGCATAGGCTTACCTAGCGGCTCCTCGCGTAACATAGACGTCATTTCATTGCGGATTAACGTACTTTTACCACTACCAGAGCGGCCAATTAACAAGCGGACCGACATGATGCGGCCTCCTTTCCAACGAACAACATTCTATTAAACAGTATAGCATATCAGGCAAGGGAGAAAAGAACGTACGTTTGCCATGTTGTAGCAATTGATCCTCCCCCTAAAAATAAATCAGTCCCGCAGGTTGGCTTGGTGCATGCCTTCTCTACAGGACTGATTTATACCTAAAATGAGTCTATTTTACCTATTTAATCACCAAAAAGGCGATTGACTTTGACTTTGTATGAAACCTAAAGCTGTGTCCGGCTGCGCACCTCAAAGATGGCGAATTTCAAGTAATGGCCTTCCTCCACACCCAAAATTTGAGGATGATCCTTACCAGCCGCTCTCCAGTCTACCAGACGAAGGATTTTGCCGGCATCTGCCGCCGCTTCCTTAATAGTGTCCAAAAACAGCTCTGGCCGCATATGGAACGAACAGCTCGCTGTCACCAGATAGCCGCCCTCATTGACAAGCTTCATCCCATGCAGGTTGATATCTTTATACCCACGTGTAGCTCCTTTGACAGCGTTCTTCGTTTTGGCAAAGGCTGGCGGATCGAGAATGACCACATCAAAGGTGCGTCCGCCACCTGCTGTCAGCGGCTTGGATGTATCTCCTTTGCCCCCGGCTCGTGCATTGCGTTCCTCTACACCTTTCACTTGATTGCGCAAATATTGAAAAGCATCGTCGACGACAAACTCGACGCGTTCCTCAAAACCGTTCAGCTTGACATTATCCCGCGCACTCTCAATCGCATGCTCAGAAATATCAAGACATGTTACTTTTTTAGCACCATGTTTACATGCATTGAGCGTAAAGCTTCCCGTATGTGAAAAACATTCCAATACGGTTGCACCATCCCAGAATGGGAATTCAACAACCTTACCACTTTTATTCACTGGCTTCATGACCATTGTGCCAGCGTCCCCTGAGTCTGTAGCAACTTCTTGTAGCGTAATTCCACTACGTGCTCCCCAACCTGTCATCAACGGTGCTATGGCCGCACGATTTTCACGCTGGTCAAAGAAATAACCCGTCTTCTGGCCCTCTACGATATCAACCTTGATGTGTAGCCCATTTTCCGTCACCACCACATGACGCGGGCAATCACCGTACAAAGGACCCTTTGTTTGCTCCAATCCTTCCAGCTCTCGGATGGATACATCACTGCGCTCATATATACCAACAGGACCCACTACTTCAACGAGCGCATCCCTGATTTCTTCCCTGCGCCGATCCATGCCAAGCGTTAACAACTGCACGACCAACACATCACCAAATCGATCTACAATCAGTCCAGGCAAAAAATCAGCCTCGCCGTACACCAACCGATAAGCTTCTCCCCCGGTCACAAAACGTTCGCGGTGCTCCAGACATTTGCGAAAGCGTTGGGCAAAAAAGTTTTGATCCATTGCTTCCAGCGGCTCATAGGACATCACACGTACTGTAATTTGTGAAGCCGGATTATAGTAACCTGTCGCCAAATAACGCCCCTGATGGTTAACGATGCTGACCAAATCGCCTGCCTCTGGGTCACCCTCAATCTTGGCTATTTCGTTTTTAAACACCCAAGGGTGTGCGTGCTCCAGCCTTTTTTTACGGCTGCGTTCTAATATTACTGAAGGCAAAATCCTTCACTCCCATTCTTGGATTACTCAAAGTGTTAAAACGTTGTTCGATAGGGGCGCGGCTCCGCGGATCATTTGATCTTACGATCACTGTTGCACGGGGATTCTTTGGATTTTATAAATGATTTTAATGGTAAGAATCCCCCTGCAAAGGCGAACGCTCTCGCTTCTCCAGATTCAAATGATCCGCTTCGCTACTGCCCGCCTGTATATCGACGTCACGCTTTTAAAGCTTGTGATGATACTACAAAAATTATCGTTCTATAAAAAAACAGCTCGGCCATGCTTGTCATGGCTGTCCTCGGTAGATCATAGGCTGTTACATAAGTATTTTCACCTAGAAAAGGGGGCTATGCTCGTGTTTATACACGTTATTTTGCCGCTGTGCGGCGGGCTGTTTATTTTTTTGGGCGGGATGAAGCTGATGGAAGCAGCCCTCCGGCATTTGGCCGGCCCCTTCCTCACCCGCTGGTTGAACCACGCCACAGTTTCCCCTTGGCGGGGCATGCTGTTCAGCTCAGGCATTACCGCCCTGCTGCAAAGCAGCACCGCCGTAACGGTGCTAACGATCGGACTGGTCAACGCCGGGCTGTTGACCTACGGCCGCACGCTCGGCATCATTCTCGGCACCAATATCGGCACCTGCCTGACCACCGAGCTGATGGGGCTCCAGCTCGGCAAGCTGGCTATTCCGCTGCTCTGCGGCTCACTGCTCTGCTGGAGCACTACCGTCCTGTGGAGTGAAGCTGTCCCCAGTCGCCAGTATGTGTCTGCCGGAGCTTCATCCGGCTCCAATGGGCTCAGCCGTCCGCAGGCTGTACAATATATCAGCCTCGTCTTTGCTGGATTTTCGCTGATTCTGGCGGGTATTCGCGTGATGCAGTCGGTCGGACCCTGGATTGAGCAGGCAGGACTATTCCGTTGGTTTCTTGGTCACGCTGCAGCCAACATGTGGTGGGCCTTCGCTGCTGGAGCCTGCCTGACCGCGCTGGTTCACAGTAGCGCAGCCGTCATTGGCATGGCGATTAGCCTTGCCGCTGCGGGAGCCTTGCCAGCCGATGTGGGGATCGCCATCGTCATCGGCTCCAATGTAGGCACCTGCGTAACCGCCCTGATTGCCGCTGTTGGCGGCAGCGTGTCCGGCAAATTTGTAGCCTGGTCCCACGTGCTGCTGAACGTCGGCGGAGCCTTGCTCTTTATGCCGTTGATCCCTGGTCTGGAGATGGCCGCTGCCTGGATATCTACCGAGCCCGGAGCCAAGGTAGCCCATGCCCAAACTCTGTTTAACGTTATTAGCTCTCTGCTGGTCTTGCCTCTCTGCTATCTACCTGTGTGGACGCGTTTAGAGGATCGCATATCTCCCCACAGAATCAAACATTAATTCCTAGCATGGACAGCGCCTTGCTTAAAATGACATCATTATTGTCATATCCACCCTGGCGCTGGAGACGCCATGCTTCCTCAGGCGTATGCCACGCAACTCCTTTAATTTCTTCGATCTGTGCCTGTAAATCCCCATCCAGTGCCTCTACGAGATAATAATGTACTTCTTTATCTACTTCCCCAAATTCTGGATGCTGATACGTATAAGCAATCATATCTACATGCTGGATAATCCGCCCGTTCAACCCTGTTTCCTCGCGAATTTCACGTAAAGCCGTCTGTTCGATTGTTTCTCCCAACTCCATTTTCCCTTTAGCCAAGGATACCTTGCCATATCGGTCAGTAATGAGCTGAATTTCAAGCTGCTCCCCCTGTTTGCGAAACACAACGCCGCCTGCGGAAATTTCCTTTTTTGCTGCCATCCTGTAATCTCCCTTCCTTGCGCAACAAGGATTCCGTCCTCTCTGTAAGGAAAGGCGAAATCCTTGTCTGCCATCTCTATTGCCTGTTCAGGCTTTTTTTGTTCTTACAGAGCTGTTTGCAACCCATTCTCTAGTACGCGGACCAATTGGCCTTCACTTTCATTAATGCCTGCCTTCGTCAGCTTCACGCGGCATACCTTGCCAACCAGATCCTCAGTACCTTCAAACGCCAGTTGAATATAATTGTCACTATATCCATGGAGTATGCCGCTATCTTCGGTCCCTTTCGGCGCAACTTCCGGAATGACCTCCAGCACCTGACCTACAAACTTCTCAGCATACGCCAGTTGCATTTGCTCTGACAGTTGTATCAGCTCATGCACTCGTGCATTTTTCACGTCTTCGTCCACCTGATCCTCCATACGCGCCGCAGGAGTTCCACTGCGCTTGGAGTACGGGAACACGTGCATTTCCGAAAAACCGATTTTTTTCATCAGCTCATAGCCATTGCGGAACATTTCATCCGTCTCCCCAGGGAAGCCGACAATCACGTCCGTTGTAATCGCTACATCTGGCATTGCTTTGCGAATCATAAGCATTTTGTTATAAAACTCTTCTGTCGTGTACTTGCGACGCATCCGTTTCAATACAGTGTCATCCCCCGCCTGAAGCGGTATGTGAAAATGACGAACCAGCTTGGTGGAACGGTTCAGCACATCAAGCATTTTTTCATCAATCTGGCTGGCTTCAATCGAACTGATACGGATACGCTCCAGCCCTTCCACCTTCTCCAGATCCCACAGCAGATCAGACAGGTCATAATTATCCATGTCATCACCATAACCGCCAGTGTGGATACCTGTGAGCACAATTTCCTTGTAGCCCGCGTGTACCAATTGACGCGCCTGTGCAATAATGCTGGCGGCGTCACGACTGCGGGATAGACCCCGCGACCACGGAATGATGCAGAAGGTACAGAAGTTATTGCAACCATCCTGAATTTTCAAAAAGGCCCGAGTATGATTAGCAAAATCAGGCACATCCATTTCCTCAAATACACGCGTTTTCATAATATTGCGCACGGCGTTCACCGGTTGACGCGTCCCTTGAATTTCCTGCACGAACGGAATGATTTTGTCCCGATCCTGAGTCCCGATAACGAGATCAACGCCAGGAATATCCATAATTTCGGCAGGAGAAGTCTGGGCGTAACAGCCCGTTACTGCCACTATGGCATCTGGATTCCGGCGAATCGCGCGGCGAATGATCTGACGACTCTTTTTATCACCGGTATTCGTAACGGTACATGTATTAATAAGATAGACATCAGCAGTCTGTTCATCAAAGTCCACCTGTTCATAACCTTCATTTTTAAACAGCTGCCAGATCGCTTCTGTATCATAAAAGTTTACCTTACAGCCCAATGTGTAAAATGCCACTGACGGCATATTAAACCCCTCCCATTTCTCCTGTCTCATATAAAATGCATGCCAATGCAGCCATTCCTGCGGTCTCAGCACGCAAAATACGTCTTCCCAGTCCTGTAGACTGTGCCCCGGCCTGCTCGGCCTCCAGGCTTTCCGCTTCAGTAAAGCCGCCTTCCGGGCCTACCACCAGCAGAACACGCGGCATGTCCGTCGACGCCCATTGTCCTGCCAAAGGCTGGATTACATCCCGTAGCTGTTTACCCTGCTCTTTTTCATAACAATAACATATCAAATCATACCCAGCAAAAGAAGCCAGAAGTTCTTTCCACGTCATGGGCGCGCTAATTTCTGGAATCCGGTTACGGTGGCTTTGTTCAGCCGCTTCCTTCACAATCTTGCGCCAACGCTCCAGTCGCTTGCCTTCTTTTTTGGCATCATACTGCACGACCGTACGCTCGGACAAAAACGGTACAAACCCGGTTGCTCCGATTTCTGTACATTTTTGCATCACCGTCTCCATCTTGTCTCCTTTAGGAAGACTCTGAGCGATGGTGACCTGCACATGTGGTTCAGAGGTCATCTTCAGCGGCTCAATAATCGTCGCCGTAACATGATCCTGCTCAATCGTATCCAAAGCAACCAGCGCTTCTTTAGATACCCCGTCACTAACTATAATTTTGTCACCACTACGGCCCCGCATGACTTTAGCGATATGCCGCGCGTCCTCACCCGCGACAATCACGTGATCTTCTAGAAATTGCTCTGCCGGAATAAAATAACGCTGCATTCTCTCTCACACCTATTCCTGGATTTTGCAAAATCCTCATTCTAAAAATAACTGTTGTCCACTAACGTTCCGTACAAAATCCGAATAAATCACCAAGCAACATCATATCATCTTTTGCGCCTGTATGACCAGTCTGTTCCCTCTTCTATTCAGGTTATACCTACCTATTCTCGTAAAAAAAGGAGCCCTTAGGCTCCAAACAATCCAGTGATATAAAAAGAGAACTGCAAAAACTGTATATAAATCATCTGGGCCAGCGTGTAAAGAGGTTCAATTGTTACAGCTCGAACCTGCGGAATGACCAGGATAAGCAGAAAAATAAAGATCGACCACTGTTCAAATTGCTGAAGTTTACGGCGTACAGGAGTGGGGGCCACATCTTCCACAATCCGGTATCCATCCAGTGGAGGCAGTGGGATCAAATTAAAGATAAACAAAAATAGATTTAAATTGATCAGAGCATTGATAAACAAATAGATTGCTTGAGCTACCCGTTGGTTCTCCATCCCCGGCAATACTTGAAAATGAAGGAGCACGGCATAGATCAAAGTAGTAACAAATGCAAGCAGCAGATTGCTCAGCGGACCCGCAGCCGATACGATAATGCCCATGAGGCGCGGACGGCTAAAATTGTCACGATTAACCGGAACTGGCTTGGCCCAGCCAAAGCCTCCGATCAACAGCAGCAGCGTACCCAGCAGATCAATATGCACTGCCGGATTTAAAGTCACGCGCCCAAGTAGCTTGGCTGTAGGGTCACCAAATTTATTGGCATAATACGCATGTGCAAACTCATGAACCGTGAACGATATGATCACAGCCAGTAAATAAAAGGGAAGAACATTTAAATTTACACGAAAAATATTTTGTAGAAAATCCATACTTACCTCTTTCTCGCCACAAACGCCAGCCAATCTTCATCCCGGCTTATTTCGGCAATCTCAAAGCCAGCTGCTTTCAAAGCAGTTTCGACAACTTCTTCTTTGTTCTTCCAAATCCCTGAAGCAATATAAATACCACCTGGTTCCAGGGCTTTATATACATCATCAATGAACAGCAGAATAATCTCTGCCAATATATTAGCTACCACCAGCTTGACCGGTAACTGGATACCCAGCGTTGGATCGCTTGCATTAAGTACAGATAGCAAATCACTTTCTTTAATGGTGATGCGTTCCTCCAGTCCGTTCAAACGCGTATTTTCCCGCGCACTGGATACTGCCACCGGGTCCAAATCCAAGGCAAGTACATGCTTCGCTCCCAGCTTTACAGCTCCAATGGCCAAAATACCGGAACCCGTGCCGACATCAATAACTTCTTCTCCACCCTTAATCACAGACTCCAGCGTTCTCAGACAAAGGGATGTCGTAGGATGCGTTCCGGTCCCAAAGGCCATACCAGGGTCCAGCTCAATGATTTTTTCCTCTTCACTCGCAGGCTCATATTCCTCCCAAGTGGGTTTAATCGTCAGACGGTCCGATACACGCAAAGGCTTGAAATATTGCTTCCAAGCATTTGCCCAGTCATCCTCATCAACTGTTTTCAGCTCATACTGAACCTCGCCAGGATCAATATCGAAAGTTCTCAATTCTTCGACGCGCGGCACAATTTGCGAACGAATACTATCCATGTCCACTTCTTCGGCAAAATAGCCTTTGATGATCGCTTGTCCTTCAGGTATGTCGTTCAAAGGCCGATCATACCACTGCCCATAGGACGTATCCCGCGGCTTGTTGAGCGAACCGGATTCTTCAATGGAAACCCCTCCTGCACCTGCTTCGTGCAGAAAATTCGAAATCATTTCGATGGCTTCTTCCGTTGTATGTATTGTAATTTCATTCCACAACATGGTTTTCATTTCCTCCTCATTTCACATGCATACATTACATTGTACTATATACATGCACAGGAGTTCAAAAAAGCTAGTATTATCGGAATTTAAAATATTTTTTATTGAACTTGTATATGTTGTCCTCTATTAGTCCAAGCACCCTTAACTCTAGTACATACAATACAATATACTAGAAAAGGAGTGATTTAGTATGGCAAAGACAGTGTTAGATTATAATGCCAGTGTTATTACACCTATCACGAATGGTATAAATCTTCCTGTTCCGATTTCTCCAGCCGGACTTGGAATTGCTACAACGTCTGTATTTATTGATCCTGCTATTCCTGGTGCTGTCAACAACCGAGTAGAGTTAAAAGCCTCGATTGGACTACGTTTTGTCGGTGCCGGTAACATTAGAGTACTTGTACGGATTTGGAGAGCTGGCAAAGAAATTTATTACGGACTGGAATCCAATGTCTTCGATAACAATATTATTCTTAATGTCGAAACGGTAGACGTTGCACCTCTGGGCGTGCAAAACTACCAACTGATTATTGAAAATCAGACGCCTGCGACGACTGCATTTGTCTCCGGTCCGCTTGTTTTTAGTGCAACAGCATATAGCGGATAATGAATAGGAAGAGGAAAGAACACAAATAAGACGGGCTATCCCAAAATCATCATTGTTGATGGGGATAACCCGTTTTATTAAATTCTACTCATTGTCGTTTATGATACGCTGCTGACGACGGTCAGCTACTTCGCTACGCCGGATCGCTTCTAGATCCTCAGCATCTGCCTGATCTGCCGAGAACTCAACATCTTCATTTTTAGCAGATTGCATGCGTTTGATTTTTTCGGTTTTGGTCAGCACTTTATCAAACCGTTTGTTTTTGGACATCGGTCACTGCTCCTTCCAAACTTTTCACAGCATTCCACCCGCCTGTTCCACGATGGACATCGCCTGATGATGTATGGATTCATCCACCACAGCGGTCAACAAAATATCGCGGCCTGTCGGTCCGCCTTGTCCTCCATCACTCATGCCACTGGCGGACGGATCAGCCGCAGCCAGTATTGCTGGAGTTGCATCTGTAAAGTCCACGCCCTGTGTCAGTGAGGATAAGCTGCTAATCTGTCCTGAAAATACAGGCAATCCGGCGTTGCCAGTAGACTGCCGCGGATACCGGCTAAATCGGTCTATCGACACATCGGCTACCCGGAGTGCTTCCAGTTTTCTAGCGGCTCCCTGTGCTTCCTCAGGACTTTTGAAATACGCCAAAATATTTTTTTCGCCCATCTCAAAATCTCCCTGTGTAGTATTGAGCGTAACTGCTCTTCAAAAGCATAGAGCGTTACGCTTTGTTATATCCTGCTCATTGGCACGATTTTATATTCCCTACGAAGACTAGACGGATGCAGACGATAATGGAAACAGTGGGCCTAGACAGTGAACTATAGTTTGTGAAGACTATAACTTTTACGGGTGTAAAGTAGCTGCCGGAGCTTCACCTGACTTGGCTACTCCTGTCTCCCATGCAGCACGAATAACAGCATCCCGTACCTTTTGAACCACCTTCGGATTAAAAACATTCGGTATGATATAAGTTTCACTTAGCTCTTCAGGACAGATCGCATCAGCGATGGCAAGTCCGGCAGCTAGCTTCATTTCCTCATTAATCGTCGTAGCATGGCAATCTAGAGCACCCCGAAAAATTCCCGGGAAGCACAGCACATTGTTAATCTGATTTGGAAAATCGGAGCGACCGGTAGCAAGTACACGTACATGAGGTGCGGCTACAGCTGGATCAATTTCCGGATTCGGATTCGCCATGGCGAACACAATAGGATCAGTTGCCATGCTCTGTATATCCTCTACAGTCAGTATATTCGGGCCTGACACACCAATGAATACATCAGCTCCCACAATCACATCGGATAAACTTCCACTTAAATTGTGCGGATTAGTCATGTTCGCATACTCTGTCCAATGCGGGTTACTGTACTCCACGTCACGATGAATAGCTCCCTGTCGATCAACGCCAATCAGATTGCGCACACCTGCCTTAAGCAGCATACGGGAGCAGGCCATACCCGCCGCACCAATCCCTGCAAATACAACTTTGACATCCTCCATTTTTTTGCCACATACCTTTAATGCATTGACCAGACCCGCTAATACAACAACTGCCGTACCATGCTGATCATCATGAAATACTGGAATGTCTAGTTCCTGCTTCAACCGTCTCTCGATTTCAAAACAGCGTGGCGAAGATATATCTTCCAAATTAATGCCGCCAAAGGCAGGAGCAATCATTTTGACAATTTGAACAATTTCATCAGCGTCCTTCGTGTTGAGACAGATTGGGAAGGCGTCGACACCTGCAAATTGTTTGAACAACACTGCTTTACCCTCCATTACAGGCATAGCGGCCTCCGGTCCGATATCTCCTAATCCAAGTACTGCTGTTCCGTCTGAAACGACTGCTACTGTATTCTTTTTGATCGTTAATTGATATGCTTTGGCTGGGTCATTGGCGATTTCCATACAAATTTCAGCTACACCCGGCGTATACACTTTGGACAGCCCCTCCATCGTTTCAATTCGCTTCTTTGGTAAGGTCTCCATTTTGCCACCTGCATGTAATTCTCTAATTTCGTCTATTAAACTGCTCATATTTTTCTCCGTCCTTTCATGTCTCTATTTGGATATGAAACTCAGTCCTGTGTATAAAACTCATCAGCTCCAAAATTGGAGTAACAAAGTTGCTAAAATGACCGTGCCTGCCCCGCCAATACGTGTTGCAATTTGTGCAAAAGGCATCAGTTCCATCCGATTGGACGCAGACAGAATGGCTACATCTCCCGTGCCCCCTAACCCACCGCGACAGCTAGTCACCAAAGCAGCTTCTACGGGATACATGTGAATCCATTTTCCTGTGAAGTATCCGGTAACAATCAATGCAACTACAACAGATGCGCAAGTAATGGCATAAGGAACCGTTAAAATCCTAACTACACTATCCAAAGGTACATACAAAATACCCAATCCCACCATCAAGGGCCACGTCAGACTTGCCGTTATACATTTGTACAAGTGAAAAGCTCCCTGCTCCAATGTGTTCGGCATGATCTGAATACACTTAATTAATGCCGCCGCTAGAATCATGAGGATCGGACCTGGAATATGGACATACGGCTCCAGCAGCTTACCCACAATGAAGAAAGTACAGGCCAACAGCAGACCTCCTCCCATCAATGGAAAAGAAATCGATTGTTCCAGACTTGCCGGGGCTAACTTGTCTGCATCTTTATCTAGTTTTAGTAACCTTCCGTTACCTGAAGTTTTTGGATTCTTCTCTGCTAATCTCTTCAGAACACCCGCACCTATGATTGCAACAATGTTCCCGATAATTGCAGCCGGGATAAACTGGGATACGAATATTGCCGAATCCTTGCCCAGCACTAATCCATACGAAATGGACAACGGTAAAATGCCTTCCCCAATCCCACCGGAGATAATCGGAATGATGATGAAAAAAAATGTATGATAGGCGCTATAGCCAAAAGCCATACCCACCACCATCCCCACGCCAACAGCTGCAATAGATCCTATAATAATGGGGGCAAAAATTTTAACAATTCCGTTCATCAGCATTTTGCGATCCATGCCAAGAATACTTCCCGTTACTAGACATGCGATGTAGAAGTAAAGAAAATTCGAGGTTTTCATAAGCGTGTGTACCGCACCCATCGCAGATGGACTGAACATATTCCAAAATACCATTAACGATGGAACCATAAGTGATAAAATGGCCGGCCCGCCAATATGCTTAAGCAACGGAAGTTTGGCCCCTAGATCACTGAGCAGTATACCTAAAATCATGATGACGGCAAACCCGCCCAACAGATCGTTTGGAAGTCTTTCAGTAACTGCAGCTGCATAAACAATCAGCGCGATCACGGCATAGAGTGGAAGAGGAATAACCCCCAACTTTATCCTACCCAGCATTCTGATGCCATCTACAAAATTTTTACTCCATCTTTGCCCCTTTTGAATGACAGGCTGATTCGTAGCATTTTCCATAAATCTCCCTCCATAAAGTGAAGAATGATGATCATGTTTCCATTCTACACCTTGGAAAACGCTTTATTTGGTTTTATAACTAATCATTCACTTTTGTAATTAAAGTAATCAGAAAGAAGATTTAAATAAAACTATTCATGATGCCTTCTGCCTGTGGCAATATTCGGTATTGGTAAACAGGGCGTCCTATGGTACCGTATATGGTTTCCATGGAAAGAGCCTCAATCTCTGTCATAAAAGCCAGGTACTTGCGCATAGACACCCTGGATATCCCTGCGCTCTCCGCAATATCCTCGGTGGAAAATAGCACCTTATTATGCCGCTGGATACAATTCCATATCATAGCCAGCGTGGATTTAGTTATGCCTTTGGGCAACCGTGCCAAGTCTTTAGTCAAGCTTTTATGATAAATCAGTCGGTCCAGTTCCTCCTGAGAAAGTAGACTGTGCTCACGCACGATGCTAATGTGCTCTCGGTACCCCGTGAGGGCCTCCAAAAAACGGTTAAAGTGAAACGGCTTAATCAAGTAATCCACCGCGCCGAAGTTCATCGCTTTTTTGACACTGTTCATGTCACTTGCAGCCGAGATGACAATGACATCTATATTTACACCTGTCTCCCGTATGAATGACAGTAAATCGAGGCCATTGCTTTCCTGCATATACACATCTAGCAGTATCAGATCAATGGCCTGTTCAGCTATATATTTCTTCGCCTCTTCTACAGAAGAAGCCCAGCCCCCACATCGAAAACCTTCCACCTGCTCCATATATTTGCGGTTAAATTCCGCAACCATCGGATCATCTTCTACAATCAGGACATTAATCATGTTCATCATTCCCCGCTATAATGTATGGAATCGTAATCTGAAAACAGCACCCTTGCTCGGCTGGGATCAACTTTATACTTCCCTGTAATCTCTTCACGCTTTGCGTCACCAGATAAAGGCCCATTCCTCGTGACTCTCCCTTGGTCGAAAAACCTTTTTCAAATATAGCCTTTACAAGCCCTTCCGGTATACCCGGACCATTATCGCACATGATACAGGTCAGATAACCGTTCTTCTGACTTTCCTCATAATAAAGTGAAAGGGTAATCCGCTTGTGCTCCAAAGATTCCATCGCCTCCACCGCATTATCAAACAGATTTCCAAGAATAGTAATCAGTTCATGCGTCGTTTGGGTTTGACTGGATTCGGGCAAGTAACTACCTGGAGTCAGTTCAAAATTCGCCCCTACTTCTCTGGCCCGGCTTAATTTCCCCAACACAAACCCTGCCATAACTGGGTCCCTGATCTGCCGGGTGATGGAGCCAATCTCCACTTGATGATGCTCGACGGCATCCATAATGTAATGCTCTAGTTTATCATACATTTGCAAGTGTACCATCCCCATAATGACATGCAGCTTGTTCATAAATTCATGAGCCTGCGCACGTAGTGCTTCTGTGTACAGGGACACTCCTGTCAAACGTTCCGCAAGCCGGTTCATCTCCGTTTTATCCCGAAAGGTTACAATTGCCCCCACAATTTCCCCCTTGACCCGTATCGGAACACTGGTGGTCAGCAAAGTTATTCCACCCAGCTCCATTTCCTCATCCATTTGTGGAGTACTCGCTTCCAAGACCTCTTGCAATCGAAAAGCGGATAGATAAACGGTAATCTCCTGTCCGGAGAATGAGAAATCTTCAATCCCCGCTTGTCTAAGCAGACGTATTGCTTCTGCATTCATCAGCATGACACAACCGAATTCATCTACCGCAATAACTCCTTCCTTGATAGATTGCAACATAGCGCTGCGTTCCTCCAGCATGCGTGCGATTTCCGGCGGCTCGAGACCGACTAGCATATTTTTGATTTTACGAGCCAGCACAACCGCACCTCCAGTGCCAATCAACATTCCAGTGCCAATGGCTATTGCAATAAGACGGTTGTTGCCTTCCTGAGCCATCTGTACATCTTGCATGGATATACCCACAACAATCGCCCCTACCTGCTTCCCCGTTAAACTGAACACGGGGGAAAAGGCTCGCATGGACAAGCCCATTGTTCCCTTCGCAACGGACACGCTCTCATGGCCATGAAGTGCAGTAGACTCGTCTCCACCGACAAAGGCTTTGCCGATCATCCTAGCATCCGGGTGCGTTTTACGAATTCCCTTCATATCCATTGCCACGATAAACTGGATGTGATTTGCTGCTGAAACCCTCTTCACATACTCCTGCATGGAAGGAGACGAACCCGTCCCTTGCAATTGCTCGACAATAAGCGGCGTATGGGCGAGTGTACGCGCGATGGACATTGCCTTTTCTTCTAGTCCCTTCTCAGTTTCATGCTCCACTCTCTCAGCAAATAACAGGGTTACAGGCAGAAGCACAAGTGCCATAACTAGACATACTAGCAGTGTAATTAGGCCTCTGAGCTTTAATAGCGGTTTACCCCGACGTAGCTTAAGCAGTACATTTCCGATGGAACTCACCCCTTTCTACTTGATATTAAGTCTCAACAGTTCAACATGCCTATACAAAAATGGTTATGTATGTGTTTACGTGAATATAAAAAAAGGAAACTATCCCGCAATTGCGGAATAGTTTCCTTTGATTCATGGTTGAAGCTCCGCGATTCCTAATTGGGCTTAGTCGCCTCGGAAGGCGCGCTTCACACGGTCAAAAAAAGACTGCTCATTCTCATGTGTCTGCTCTCCGCTAAGCGAAGAGAACTGACGCAGCAAATCCTTTTGTTCCTCACTCAGTTTACTAGGCGTTACCACAACGACCTTAATATGCTGGTCACCCTGACCTACGCCGCGCAGTTTTGGCACACCTTTGCCTTTAAGACGGAAGTAAGTACCTGTTTGTGTACCTGCTGGAACTTTCAGCTTCACTTTCTCGGTCAACGTTGGGATCTCGACTTCATCTCCCAATGCTGCTTGTGAGAACGTCAGCGGAATTTCACAGTAGATATCGTCTCCCTCACGCTCAAAGAAGTCGTGCGATTTCACGCGGAACACGACGTACAAGTCACCTGCCGGTCCTCCGTTGACACCGCCTTCGCCTTCACCGTTAATACGCATTTGTGCGCCGTCATCCACACCCGCTGGAATACGGATATGAATTTTACGTTGCTTGCGTACCCGACCCGAACCGCTACAAGTCGTACATTTTTCTTTAATGATTTTACCGGAACCGCTGCAATTGGAGCAGGCGCGTCGATTAACCATACGACCAAATGGTGTATTTTGCACCACTTCTTCCTGTCCGCTACCGTGGCAGACGGAGCAGGTTTGTGGTTGAGTACCCGCTTTGGCTCCCGTACCGTGACATGTATCACATGTTTCCGTACGTTCAATATGAATGTCGGTTTCTTTACCGAACACCGCTTCCTTGAATTCAATCGTCATCGTATATTGAAGATCGTTCCCACGCTGCGGTGCATTCGGATCGCGTCGACCGTTGCCGCCGCCACCAAAGAACATATCAAAAATATCGCCAAACCCGCCACCGAAGTCGGCACCACCACCAAAGCCGCCTCCCATGCCCTGGTTCGGGTCTACATGACCATACTGGTCGTATCTTGCCCGCTTCTGACCATCGCTGAGAACATCGTAAGCTTCTTTCACTTCTTTAAATTTAGTTTCCGCGTCCGCAGCCTTGTTCACGTCCGGATGATACTGACGCGCAAGCTTACGGTAAGCCTTTTTGACTTCTTCATCCGAAGCGCCCTTCGCGACGCCCAGCACCTCATAATAATCACGCTTATCAGCCAATGTTCCACCCCCATGCCTACAACGTGTCTGCACTACATATAAAAGGAAAGCCAAAGGCACGGGATGACCCGGCTTTGACCTTCCCATCATTTCAAGGCAGTACAACCCGTAATATGCTTATTTATCTTGGAAATAACTGTTACCCTTCGGCTAATTGTTATTTATCAAGGCAGCTACGCTGCAATTACTATTCAGTATATCATAACGCATCGGTGTACCGTAAAGCTACCACTACCCGATCCGTAACTTAGTCTTTCTTCTGGTCTTCGTCAACAACTTCATAGTCCGCGTCAACCACATTGTCGCGGCCTTTGCTGTCTGCTGCGCCATCTTGAGCTTGTTGAGCCTGTGCTTCTTGAGCCGCTTGCTCATACAGCTTCACAGACAATTGCTGAACGATTTCAGTCAGTTCTTCAGTAGCTTTTTTGATGTCTTCCAGGTTGTCGGTTTCCAGCGTTTTTTGCAGATTTTCTTTAGCTGCATTTGCTTTTTCGACTTCGCCTGCATCCGCTTTTTCGCCCAGATCTTTAATCGTTTTGTCTACAGAGTAGATCAGTTGATCCGCAGCGTTTTTCGCTTCTACCAAATCTTTGCGTTTTTTATCTTCTTCCGCATGCAACTCGGCATCCTTCATCATACGTTCTACTTCCTCATCGCTCAAGCCGCTGGAAGATGTGATCGTAATTTTTTGGCTTTTGCCTGTGCCTTTATCTGTAGCGGATACGTTCACGATACCGTTCGCATCCAGATCAAAGGTAACTTCGATTTGTGGTACACCACGTGGTGCTGGAGGGATATCTCCCAATTGGAAACGACCCAACGTTTTGTTGCCTGCTGCCATTTCACGTTCACCTTGCAACACGTGAATTTCTACGCTAGGCTGATTGTCGGCATACGTCGAGAACACCTGCGATTTGCTCGTAGGGATCGTCGTGTTACGATCAATCATTTTAGTAAATACGCCACCTGCGGTTTCAATACCGAGGGACAGTGGAGTTACGTCAAGGAGAACGACGTCTTTGACATCACCAGTCAGTACACCTGCTTGAACTGCCGCGCCCAAAGCTACCACTTCATCAGGGTTTACGCCTTTGTGAGGCTCTTTACCTGTCAGCTTTTTGATTGCTTCTTGTACAGCCGGAATACGTGTGGAACCACCGACCAGAACGATTTTGTCGATGTCGCTGGCACTCATGCCTGCATCTTTCATCGCTTGACGAGTAGGTCCCAAAGTACGTTCTACCAGACCTTCAGACAATTCTTCAAATTTCGCACGAGTCAGGTTCAACTCCAAATGCTGTGGAACGCCATCAGCTACTGTGATAAACGGCAAAGAAATCGTCGTTGTCAGTACGCCAGACAGTTCTTTTTTCGCTTTTTCCGCTGCATCTTTCAGACGTTGTACAGCAGCTTTATCTTTGCTTAGGTCAATGCCTTGATCTTTTTTGAACTCATTTACGAGGTAATCAATAATCACTTGGTCAAAGTCATCGCCACCCAGCTTGTTATCGCCGCTTGTTGCTTTAACTTCGAAGAAACCGTCGCCCAGTTCCAGAATGGATACGTCGAATGTACCACCACCCAGGTCATACACGAGGATCGTTTGGTCTTCGGATTTTTCCATACCGTATGCCAATGCAGCTGCTGTTGGCTCATTGACAATCCGCAGAACTTCCAGACCGGCAATTTTACCTGCATCTTTGGTTGCTTGACGTTGACCGTCATTGAAGTAAGCTGGAACAGTGATAACAGCTTGAGAAACCGTTTGTCCCAGGTAAGCTTCAGCATCGGATTTCAGCTTTTGCAAAATCATAGCGGAAATTTCCTGTGCGGAATATTCCTTGCCGTCAATGCTTTCTTTATGATTTGTACCCATGTGACGCTTGATGGACATGATTGTACGATCTGGGTTCGTAATTGCTTGGCGTTTTGCCGTTTCCCCTACAGTACGTTCTCCATCTTTTTTGAAACCAACAACGGAAGGGGTTGTGCGTGCGCCTTCCGGATTTGGAATAACGACCGCTTCGCCGCCCTCCATAACAGCCACACAAGAGTTGGTTGTACCTAAGTCAATACCGATTACTTTGCTCATCGGACAATTCCTCCTTCTGTATATACGAGGCCCGCAGGCCAGAATGGTTGAATCAAATTGATGTATTTCTAATGTATATTGAAAAAGCTACATGCTCACTTTTACCATCGCTGGACGAAGCACCTTGTCCTTCAGCATGTATCCTTTTTGTACCTCTTCAACGACGATGCCTTCCTCATGCTCTTCGCTCTCTACCTGCATAATAGCCTGATGGAAATCAGGATTAAACGGTTGTCCCACTGAATTCATGGCCGTTACTCCCTCTGCCTGAAGCACACTCTCAAACTGGCGGAAAATCATTTCCACGCCTTTGCTGAATGACTCAGACTCCGCTCCTTGCGGTGCTGTTGCCAGCGCACGCTCGAAGTTATCCAAAACAGGCACCAACTCGGTAACCAGCTTCATAGATGCATATTTGGCAAGGTCTTCTTTTTCTTTCAGCGTACGACGGCGAAAATTATCAAAATCCGCCTGAGCGCGTAAAAACCGTTGCTGATGCTCTTCCGCCTGAGCGCGAAGCTTAGTCAGCTCTGTTTCGCTTTCTTGGTCTTCCAGTGCCGCCGCTTCATTAACCGGCTCTTCCTGCTGGCTCGTTTCGGCGGCTTCCTCTGTGCTTACATTTTGTTGTTTTTCTTCTTGGAACGCTTGTTCTTCCTTCAAAATGTTTCACCTCCTTCAAGTCATAACTACCTTTACAAAAACACGCAACAATGCACCCGCGCAGGATACAAACCGTATCCCGGCGCGGAACATGTAGTACCGCAACCTATGCGGTCTTGTTCTATTTAAACCGCTGCGTTAGCATTGCGGTCAAATCCTTAGACAGGATACCCAAAATATTAATAACTCTCGCATATTCCATCCGTGTCGGACCCAGTATGCCTATAGTGCCCAACGCTTCTCCGTCTACTGCATACGTGGCAGTAATTAGGCTACAATTGGCAAACGCTTCATGATCATTTTCAGTGCCGATGCGGACTTGAATTTCAGGTGCTCCGGCAACAGGTGTCATTAGTTTAAGTAGCGTTGGTGTTTCCTCCAGCAGATCGAGAATATGTTTAACCTTTTCTACATCTTTAAATTCAGGTTGATTGAGCATGTTCGTCGCACCGCTCAAATACAAGCGCTGATCCGATTCATTATCCAGTGCTTTATCCAGCACCTTCATAGCGTCCTCAAAATGAGACACATGCTTCTCCATCTCCTGACCAAGTGCGGTGTAAAGGCGTGATTTAAGCTGATAAATCGGCACACCGACCAGCTTGCTGTTCAGTAAATTCACAACCTTCTCCATCTCGGAAATTGAAATTCCCGGTGGAATATCTACCGTTTTATTCTCCACCTGACCGGTATTGGTCACGATTATCGCCACAGCCGTCGTTTCGTTGAGCGGCAGCAGCTGAAAATGACGCAATGAAGTATGAAAAACCTCCGGCCCAAGCAGGATGGAAGTATAATTGGTCATATGGGACAAAATGCCTGACGCATGCTGGATCACTTGCTCCATTACATTCAGCTTTTCGGCGTAAAAGGCTTTCAGTTCCCGCATTTCCATAGGCTTCAGTGTATTCAGTGGCACCAGATGGTCCACATAATAACGGTAGCCTTTATGAGACGGGATGCGTCCCGCAGAAGTATGGGGTTGCTCCAGATAGCCCTGTTCCTCCAAATCCGACATTTCATTACGGATTGTGGCCGGGCTGAATCCGACATCCTGCCTTTTGGATATGCTGCGGGAACCCACTGGCTCAGCCGAACGAATGTAGTCATCAATAATCGCATTCAGAATGAGTCTCTGACGTTCGGTTAACAAGCGAATCCCCCCTTGTTGTTTATCCATAATAGCATGATTGTTAATGGAATCATTAGCACTCGTTCGCGATGAGTGCTAACCGTTAATACAAAAATACCAAACCGACCTGATCATTGTCAAGTCAGTTCAGTATTTTCAATAAACAAGATTTATCACAACAGTTTAGTTTACTGGAATGAATCCACAACGTTTACACTTTTTCACGAAAAATCTCAATATACAGCGCATAAAAACCGTATTTATGTATAGTGACACAGAAAATAGAAAAATTCGAGACTATGTCTCCATACCATTATAGCTTCTTTTATAGCTTCTTTGTCCTTGAGGAGGAATTAAATTTGAGAACTAATCGCCGCAATCTTTTATACGCATTGATCGCACTTTTACCTACAATTTGTATGTTTCAAATTTTAATCGAGTTGTTTCCGTATACAAGACTAGGAAGAATAGTTGCTTTGCCATTGGTATTCATCCTGAATGCAGCCCTTATTATTTCAGTCATCCATTTAATTCGTAAATTAAGCCCCCTGTGTTGTGCCTTAATCTTGGTTCCTACAATACTTTTAAGCATATGGAATACCATTTTGTTTTACCCTCAAGAATCCAGTCCAAGTATTCCCAAGCAAATAAAATACAGTATATCGGCAATACAACATTACGATGATTTAACACTAGCCGATTGGGAAGGATATACATATAGTCCAAGCAGAAGCGGAGCGTCTGAAAGATATGTTGTCGCCTTGTATAAATATAAACACCGAGTTCCATTAGCCGGCACTGCATACTTTTATAATGATACTGATTATCATAAGGACCATCCGATAAGAAGCCTGAATGGAATACCTTCCGAACTGGAGCCTCATCATCAATTCATTTGGTGGTTGCTCAAAACATATGAGAAATGAATCAGGATTAAACAATGTAGCCTGTATAATATACGCATGATTAGGTCCTGATGAAAAAAGAACTGACCTCATTATTGACAGGTCAGTTCAGTACTTTCAACACTGCGATTTCATCACAATTGTTTTGTTTACTACAGTGAATGCAGTCGGTCCATACCTTTTCAGGGAAAATCTCTTTGCTTACTACATCAAAACCGTTTTTTATAAAAAAGGAGACCTCGTAGGTCAATGCCATAATTTTAGGAATACGTTGTCGCTGAGCTTCTATAATAAGGCCCTCCACGAGCTTAGAGCCTATACCCATACCTTTGTGTCCTTCAGAGATGCCAAGGGAGCGAATCTCTACCAGATCAGCGCCCAATTTGCATAAAGAACCACAACCAACAACTTCGCCGTCCACCTCTGCAACAATAAACAGCTCCAGTTGGCGCGTAAGCACTTCCCTCGAACGTGGCAGCATAATCCCCCGCTCTGCATAGCCGCTAATCATTTGATATAAAGGCTCCACATCCTCAGGAACCGCACTTCTGCACAATACATCTTTACACACTGAAGCCATATTGCTCTCCTCCTGCCGCTTGCCGCATATAATGAATAAATATACAACATAACGCATAGAATCGCAATACTCCATTTACCCTGATGTGACAGAATGGTGTTATAAAATGATCTTCCCAGCTTATAAAGTTGAAACGTACTGTACTGAAGCCTACGACTTATGAATTTACCGTGATAGAACCGATGAACTCTGCAAATACATCATTTCCGAATAAAATGCCGCGTTCACTCAAACGATAACCGTCCTCAATGGATTCGATTAACCCGGCATTGAGCATTTTTCCGAGAGGAGCAGTAAATGTATCCTCCAACGCCTGACCGAATTGAGCTTCAAAACGGGACTTAGAAACGCCCTCTAGCATTCTCAAACCGACCATAAGAAAATCCTCCATAGCTTCCGCCGCTGGCACCTCAAAGCTATCCAGACGTGGCAAACCATTACGACTAGCCTCCACATAAGGGTTAATACCCTTAATGTTCATATGACGCTCTCTGCCAACATATCCATGTGCCCCTGCGCCGAGACCGTAATAGTCTTCATTTCGCCAATAGGTCATGTTGTGCTTGCTCCCCAAGCCTGGTTTTGCAAAATTGCTAATCTCATACTGCTCATAACCCGCTTCTTTCATGCGACGCATGAGGAGTAAATACATTTCCAGTTCATCATCCTCGTGTGGAAGCGGTAGCTGATTTTTCTGATACAGCGTGTGGAAGAGCGTATTTTCTTCAACCTTCAAGCTGTAGATAGAGTAATGAGGAAGCTCCAGCTCTAGTGCTCTACTCACGCTTTCATGCAGCATGTCCACCGTTTGATTCGGCAAACCGAACATCAGGTCAATCGACAAGTTGTCCAAGCCTACCTTACGGGCGTTTTCCAAACTACGATATACGTCATCTGTACTGTGAATACGACCTATACCTGTGAGTAGCTCATTCTGAAAAGCCTGTACACCAAAGCTCAGTCGATTGACGCCGCCTTCTTTCATCACAGAGAGTTTTTCAAAATCAGTGGTGCCTGGATTGGCTTCCATGGAAAACTCAATATCTTCCGCCCAATGTGGAAAATAGGTTCGGACACTCTTCAGAAAATACTCCATTTCCTTCGGGTTTAGGGTTGTTGGTGTTCCACCCCCGACAAAAATGGTTTTAATCTCTCCTGGCGGGTGAAGCTTGACTGTATGTTCCATTTCTCGTTCCAGTGCATACAGATATTCCATAACAGGTTGATCCTTGAGCACATAAGAGTTGAAATCACAGTAAAAGCATTTATTCGTGCAAAAAGGTATATGCAGGTAAACCGCTTGAGGGGCGGATGAATGTTCATGTTTTTGTATGGATGCGGTCATACCGATCCTCCTTGTCAATTCAGGGAATAGTGAAAAAATACGCCGAAGGTCGAGATCAACCGCTTCGTGTTCCATTTGATCTTCTGATCGCTGTTACTTCCCAATTTTCTATTATATAAGCACTCTTACAGTTAAAATTGGGGAGTAAAGGCTACGCTTCTCCAGATTCAAATGGACCACTCCGCCGCTGCCTACCACCATCGGTCATTTTTTTGTGGTGTAGTTGTTGCAGTAAGAGTAAAGCATCTTTAGAAATACGCTTAAAGATGCTGTTGTTATACTATTTTTGCAACTGAGATAACAAACACTCCATCTCTGGATAGCTTGCTCAAATAAATAACGTCCATTCTCCATGCACGGCAAATGCCCCATGAAAGAATGGACGAATACTTCAAGCAGCTTTACTCATCTATTTTCAGTACCGCCATAAATGCTTCCTGTGGTACTTCTACGTTACCGACCTGCTTCATACGCTTCTTGCCCTCTTTTTGCTTTTCAAGCAGCTTCCGTTTACGAGAAATATCGCCGCCGTAGCATTTGGCCAAGACGTTTTTACGCATCGCCTTAACGGTTTCACGCGCCACAACCTTTGTTCCCACAGATGCCTGGATCGGCACCTCAAACATTTGACGCGGGATGAGCTCGCGCAGCTTCTCACAGATAATACGTCCGCGATGATAAGCCCGATCTCTATGCACGATGAACGACAGCGCATCGACCTGCTCGCCATTCAACAAAATATCCATTTTCACCAGGTTGGACTGGCGATAGCCTGAAATCTCATAATCAAAGGAAGCATAGCCTTTGGTACTTGATTTAAGCTGATCGAAGAAATCATATACGATTTCAGACAGCGGAATTTGATACGTAATGGTTACCCGTGTCGTATCCAGGTATTCCATATTTACGTATTCCCCACGCTTGGTTTGACAAAGCTCCATCACCGTACCTACGTAATCATTAGGGACGATAATACCTGCTTTTACATAGGGCTCTTCCACATGTTCAATCCGTCCGATTTCCGGATAATTCGATGGGTTGTCGATCTGGATCGTTTCCCCATTCGTCAACTTTATGCGGTAAATAACGCTTGGTGCTGTTGTAATCAGCGGAATGTTAAATTCACGTTCAATCCGCTCCTGGATAACGTCCATATGAAGCAGACCAAGGAATCCGCAACGGAAGCCAAAGCCCAACGCGCTTGATGTTTCCGGCTCAAAACTGAGCGAAGCATCGTTCAACTGTAGCTTTTCAAGCGCCTCACGCAGATCGTTATACTCCGATGTTTCGATTGGATACAGACCGCAATAAACCATCGGATTTATTTTGCGATAACCTGGCATCGGTTCTAATGTTGGATTTTTTGCATCTGTCACGGTATCCCCGACACGCGTATCGCCTACATGCTTAATTCCGGCAACGATAAAGCCAACATCACCGATATTCAGCTCGTCCACAATGTTCATACGCGGCATAAAAGCACCAACTTCAATAACCTCAAACGTTTTGTCAGTCGCCATCATTTTAATTTTCGAACCGGCTCGAATACTACCATCCACGACGCGAACATATACGATAACGCCTTTATAAGGATCATAGTGCGAATCGAAAATGAGTGCCTTGAGCGGATTATCCGGATTACCTTGCGGAGCAGGCACACTTCTGACTACCTGCTCCAAAATTTCCTTGATACCGATTCCAGCTTTGGCTGAAGCATGCACGGTCTCGCTTGTATCCAAGCCGATAACATCCTCGATTTCCTGTTTTACCCGTTCAGGATCAGCACTTGGCAAATCAATCTTGTTAAGCACCGGCAAAATCTCCAGATTGTTATCTAACGCCAAATATACGTTAGCCAACGTCTGTGCCTCGATTCCCTGCGCGGCGTCTACTACCAGCAAAGCACCTTCACAGGCTGCCAAACTACGGGATACCTCATACGTAAAATCGACGTGTCCCGGTGTATCAATCAAATTCAAAATGTACTCTTCGCCGTCATCGGCCTTATAAGTGAGTCGCACTGCCTGGAGCTTGATCGTAATTCCGCGCTCCCGTTCCAACTCCATCTGGTCAAGCACTTGTTCCTGCATTTCACGAGAAGTGAGTGCACCGGTATATTCTAAAATCCGGTCAGCCAGCGTGGATTTACCATGGTCTATATGTGCAATGATACTAAAGTTCCGAATTTTACGTTGTCTTGCCAAAATGTCAGTCATGCCTTACCCCCACACAATGCCTAGTGTCAATCAGCTTATTATAGCAGTTGTAAGGGGGGTCAGCAATATTTCTATTCTGTTACTCCATCAAATACAGATACGACCCATCGAATGCCCTGTCTCGACAGGTTTTGAAGCAACCCAGCTGTTTTGTCCGCCATGGTATCCACCGAGGCTTGCTGTTCCTTGACGGCCAGCAGTTCACGCGGTGTCTCCAGGCCCTGAGTATTGACATGCTGCACAGTCGTCGAATACCACCTGGATGCCCCATGCTCCGTCTGTTCCTCATTTTCTTCCCTTCCACTAGCTTCGTTTATACCCACTCCCGTTGTCGGCTCAACCTTAACATTTCCACTTGTGCTATACGTACCGCTATATGCACGAGTGTTAGCTGCGGGTGTATCCTCAATAACCGTCTGTTCATATCCGACTTTCTGATGATTTACCGATTGAATCGTATCCCCATTCCATTCCGGTCCATACACTGAACGAAGGCCAGATCCTGCCAGTTGCATACCGAGTAGAATGCCTGCCCCCATGAGCAGTACAAATCCAAGTGCTTTCTTACGAAAATGTCCAGACATTACCCTTCCCCCTTACCGCTACCTCATTTAATTGCCGCTGTTGCTCTTTTTTGTATCCGATACGTTAGTGCCCGCTTTCTGAGCTTTCTGATCTTCCCAATACACTTCACCGATCATGTCCGCCAAAACGTCCGAGGTACGTTTTAACTCCTCCTCGGTGTTGTCAATACCCCCAATTTCGATCAAAATACTGTGGGAAGACAAGCTTTGATTGTACTCACCGTTATTGCCTTTGCCACCATCTTTCCCCCATACACCACGTGATACGCCGTGATACGATTTTTCCAACTTTTCATGAATACGAGCAGCAAAAGCTTCATTCTCGCGCCAATTTTTGTTGTCATGCCCGATAATAAAATATACCTTGGCATAGGAAAGCCCATTAATGGTTGCTGTTGTTTTTCCGTGACGTTGTGAATCTCGATGGATATCAAGCAGATAAGTTAAACCTTTATTTCCAGCTAAAGCTTCCTTGACTGTTTCGCGTGAATATTTATAGGAGTAGTTCCAATTGTAATTTTGAACTGTAGTGGCATAATCCTTGTTTACATGCAATGTGGATATCCCTTGCTTTTCCAGCCTCTTCTTTACAAAGTCCCCTACCCTTGACACATTAGCTGATTTAGAACCTGAATTAGGATTGGAACTGGTTTTGCTGAGTAGTGGGTTATATGCTTCTCTGGGATGAGAATGGTAGATTAATATACGCTTGTCCCCTTTGGCTGTATCACCTGGATGATCCTCACGTACCGGGTCTGTTTCCGGTGTTGTCGGAATATCCGGCGTAGTAGTCGGTGGATTCTCAGATGTATCTGAGCCACCAGGGGCATCCGTCGTCCCCTGATCGGGCTGATAATCCGTAGGACCCTCTACCTTGGTGTTCCCCGAACCCTTACGCAGCAAGACAGGTGCTCCTGCAGACATACCAGGAATTTCACGAGAAATGAGACTTTTAGGGTCCTGCGGATTAATACCTGTAAGCATCTGAAAAACAAAAGGCGACCATTGTTCACCCGACAACGAAGATTGCTGCTTCTTTTGTGCCAAATGAGGTACTTCCATACCTAGCATATCCGCGAAAAAACCGCTGGACACCGATCCTGCCAATCCTTTCATGGAAGAAACAGGAGAGGTTTGTAGACGATTTTCTGCCAATCCCCCTAGCCCCAAAACGACAAATAAAAGCGCCGAGCCCATGATCAGCAGCACAAGCGTGTGTCCCATCGCCAAAATTTCGATACCTTTTCTTCTCCATCTTCCGACGTTCCAGGTCTGAATTTTTTTCATGTGAGCCTTGTCCTCCTTCGTCCCGTCGAAACCCGCTTTATTTAGGAACATAGGGTTCCTATCTGCTACGGAAATCTCTTATACTTCAACTCTATGAACGGAGAACAATTGCTAGAACACAAAAAATCTCTACTACAGATATATCACCTCCCTTTTTGAAAGAGATTAGATTCCTGTTAGATAGAGACTTTTGTGTATGAAATACGATTTTACCAACCCTTGATTAATGCGTATAGGCGGCGACATTGCCAGGATCAACAGCTTCGTGCAGAGCAGCGTTCAATCCAGTAGCAATAATGTTCGCGATATCTTCAATAAATTCATCGATCTCTTTAGGAGTCACAATCAGATCATGCCCCAGCGGTTGTAGGACCTCTCTCACAAGCCCAAGTCTCTCAGGTTCTGAAATATCGTCCAACATCCCCAGGATTGCTTTTGTAGAAGCCTTTTCTTTGGTAAAATGTGTTTTCATCAGTTCAATTACGTTATTGACAATGGTCGAAGCGTAGCATACCGTTGGTACGCCGATAGCGATACACGGAACGCCCATAATATCCTTGGTGATACCGCGCCGCTTGTTGCCAATACCTGAACCCGGATGTATCCCGATATCGGCCACCTGAATGGTCGTGTTGACGCGCTCCAGTGAACGTGACGCCAGAGCGTCAATGGCAATAATCAGTTCTGGCTTTGTGCGATCCACGATGCCTTGAACAATTTCACTGGACTCGATCCCCGTAATACCCAGGACGCCCGGTGCAATTGCGCTTACATCTCGATAGCCCGGGTTGATTTGATCAGGTGTCAGTTCAAAAAATTGACGAGTCACCATTAAATTTTCAACGACAAGCGGACCCAGCGAATCGGGAGTGACGTTCCAGTTGCCCAGACCTACCACCAGTACCTTTGCCGTATTAGAGATTCCTATTTTTTGTATAAAATGCTCCATTTCTTTTGCAAATGCAATAGCGACACGTTGCTGGAGCCCCGTGTCGCCTTCACGCAGGCCGGGTACTTCTAGTGTGACGTAATGTCCTTGTACCCGCCCAATACGGTTGGCTCCTTCTTCATTCAGTACATCCAGCCGTGTGATTTTGATTCCGTTATCTTCCTCCACATTCTCACTTATGCCTGCCAGAGGTACAGGCTGATCCCGTTCGGCCAGTTCTCTTGCCTCTAATGCCAAATCCGTGCGTACCGCATACTTCTGCAAATCCAGATCCATCTTTTAAGCCTCCTTGGATACCATCTTTGACTATAGTGTGCGAGACACCCAACAGGTTTATGCACATCCATTTTCATCCTGTAATTCGCATCGCCTCAGAATGTTTTCTTATTGCAATTTGAGGTGTGGCATGCTAAAATATTTTAAGTTGTGAAACGTTTGTGTTCATAAGTAATGCCTTTACAGGAGGTGAATGTAATGCCAAACATCAAATCCGCTATCAAACGCGTTAAAACTAGCGACAAACGCCGTGCGTTGAACGCTTCCCAAAAATCTGCGCTTCGTACAGCAGTAAAAGCTGCCGATACAGCGTTGGTAGGTAACGAAGCTGAAACTGCTGCTGCTGCTTTCAAAGTAGCTTCCCAAAAGCTGGACAAGGCTGTAACTAAAGGTCTGATCCACAAAAATGCAGCTGCTCGCAAGAAATCCCGCTTGGCGAAAAAACTTAACGCTCTTACAGCTCAAGCGTAAGCAAGAGCTACTTTCATACGTTAATGAAAAAAACCTGACCAGCCTTGGCTGATCAGGTTTTTTAGTTTATAACTTTTATTAATTTATAGAGTCAGCTTTTCACGATACATTAGCTGACTCTATAACAGCACATGGAGGGAATTAGATTGAAGCCCCCGCACCCATTTTCATTAAAAATAATTCCAGTCCCAGTACCTTATCAACGACACCTGTTTTCATATGATAATCCAGCTCGCCCAATTCGTAGAGAAGCTGACGCAGCTGCTCAGGGCGAAACCTCCGCGCTTGGTCTCCTGCAACTTTCACTCCATAAGGATGCAAACTAAGCTGACTCGCAATTTGTTGCTGGGAATAGCTTTGACCTGCCAGCTCTTTGACCTGCAACATAATACGGAACTGGCGCGTGATCAAAGCGGCAATCTTGATCGGTTCCTCTTTTTGCTTAAGCAACTCATAGAAAATACTGAGTGCCTTATCCAGCCGCAAATTAGCCAGATCCTCAACCATCGCAAATACGTTTTGCTCTGTGTTGCGAGGCACCAGGGATTCTATATCAGCAGATGAGATGGTTCCCTGTGCTCCTGCGTACAAGCAAAGCTTGTCTATCTCGGCAGCCAAGGATTGCAGCCCGGTACCTGTGAATTGAATGAGACTTTCAGCAGCTCCTGCTGCCAATTGCACTTCTCTTTCTCCTGCACGCTTATGAATCCAAGCCACAAGATCATCTCCACCCATTGGAGCAAAAGCAATAACCGAAGCATCACTTTTCAGTTTTTTGACAATCTTTTTCCGTTCATCCAACTTTTCAGCCTGAACCGTAAAAACGATGACGCTATAGTCAGTCGGGTTATCCATATAAGTCAACAGCGTCTCAAGCCGGTGCTCTATCTTACCGCTATCTTTGCCTGCTGCAAATACACTGGTATCCCGTACAATAATCAGCTTCTTTGGTACCAGAAAAGGCGCTGTTTCCGCCTCCTCCACGACCACCTCAATGGGCGTTTCGGTTAAATCATAAGGAATGATGGCGAAGTCACGATGCTCCTCTTCCACCACTTTCTCTTTAAGCATCTCAACAAACTGCTTCATTTGATATTTTTCACTGCCGTATAGCAAATACACTGGCGAAATGTCGCCTTTGCGAATAGCCTTAGAGGCTGTTTTTATATCCATTTTCCGTTCCCCCCACCCACTGATCGTACCCGACATCCGAACGGAAGGCAAGTCATGATACAAACGAAGGGACCCTGCCTATAGGCAGGATCCCTTCACCACCATCTATATCAACACGGCAGCAGAAAGCTCTAGAAACTTTCGGCCGTCGGGATACGACGTCGGTTCATATAGTTTATTCTCTGTTTTTAAAAGTGTGTCAACTTACGGAAACTATTTTCCAGTGCTGCGCGGGACGGTGTACGTATATTTACTTGCTGTCCCATCCTGCTCCGTCTCATACATAAAGGTCTGGCTGTCTTCTGACCAGCTGCCTTTGACCCAGGCACCTTTTAAAGTACGGACTTCCAGGGTTGTTCGGTCTACACCGTTATCGGAAAGCTTATACACTTTCAGCTTTTTGCCCTCAATAGCCACCGCATAGCTACCATCAGGCGAGTTGAGCTGATCTGTAGATGCGGATTGGGCACTATAGCTGGAAGCATTATCGTTGTCTGGAGAGACCAGTGAATTAGATACAAAGCCTTCTTTACGAACTGGGTCTTGTGACACGGATGATTGCTGATCATTAGAAGCTGCATTGCTGCTATCCGTTCCCGAGGCATTCCCCGAATCCTTAGTGATGCTTTTGGAAGTCGTGTCTTTCGACGTTTCGTTTGACGCAATCCGCTCCTGCACCTTCAATTCCTGACTAAGCGACGAAGATGAATCATTCGTACTTGTGCTATCGTTATTACCGTCCTGAGCCGTACCCGTACCCGCTAAGGGCGCTTTTTCCATTTTCGGTTCTAACTGTTCATCAGATGCAATCGTAGGTTGATCAGATTTTTCCTGACTTAACTGTTTGTCCTCAGATTTAGGAGCATCTGCAGCAGACGGATTTTCCTTTGTCATCTGACGATCCGTACGTAGCTGTCCCTGCCCTTCCTCCTGACGAGAAGAACGTTCAGCTGGTGCAGATTTCGTCGAGTCTTCCTCCCCAGCTCGCTGATCGTCACGTTTCCCAGCATCCCGTTTGGAAGAGTTCTTTTCATCGTCTGCATTGGTTGCACCTTTGCTCAGGTCAGGATCTTTATCCGCAGGTAGCTGAGATGCATTCGTTCCTTGCCCCTGCTCTGATGGCTGCTGTGTAGAATCCGAACCAATGGCTGCATCACGGCCTCCACTGCCATTGGATGTATCTGGAAGAATTCCCGTCTGATTCTGCGGATTCGTCACTTCGGGCGTCTGGGTTGTAAGTATGCCTTCCGCATCCTGCACTGTTTTAGGCTCGAAGTTAAATACTACAATCCCCAGTACAACAGCAGCAGCAGCCACGCCCATAGCAGCGCGCCCAGCCATTCGATTCCACCAAGGTGTAGGCTGGGTACGCTGTCTAGGCACTGGTCCAGGCTCTACAGTCACAGGCTGCATTTCCTGAAGCGCACTTCCCTGCTCTTCACGTGCGCGGTCAATGGCATCAAGCTGAGGCATGATGGAATCCACCAGGCTGAACGCCGGGGAAACCGCAGGCAATTCCTCCAGCTCGCGAGAGAGTGTCTGAAGAATAAGAAATTTTTCCGCACAGTCCGGGCAAGTCGCAATATGGTTCATTAATTGGGACGTTTCTTCTTCGCCCAGCTCATGATCCACATAACGCTGCATCCAATCCATCACCTCTTCCCCACACTTCATCCTGATACACCACCTTTCTGATATTCCTGAAGTAGCCCTTGCAATTGCTGTCTTGCACGATATAAGTATGACTTGACCGTATTTAGCGGCAAATCCAGAGAATCTGCAATCTCGTTATAGGAAAAATCCTGCAGATATCTTAAGACAATTACCGTCCGGTGGTGCTCCGGAAGTTGTTGTATAGCCTCACGAACATCCTGTGCCATATAAGAGGTCAACACCTCGACCTCCACGTTTTGGGGATCGTTGAATATCATGTCGTGCTCGTCAATGGAAACCGAGGGCTTCGTTCTTCTGAATTTGTCGATGCATATATTCGTTACAATGCGTTGGACCCAGGTTTTAAACTGCGCTTTTTCCTCATAAGAGTTAATTTTGGAATAGATCCGTATGAGGGCTTCTTGTGAAGCATCCATGGCGTCCTGCTCATTGTTTAGAATGTAATATGCCGTACGGTACACATGCTGTTCTATCTCTCTTAATAGGGTAATGAGAGCGTCGCGATCGCCCGATTGAGCGGCTCGAATGAGTCCCTGCTCTACCACAAAGGATCCCCCTCTCCCTGCAATATTACAGACGTATCCATTTTGCAAATTGTTGCAGGATAGACGTCTGACACTAATTTTATTTTTTTAACAAAAAAAATTATACCAAAAAGCCCAGAATCCCCAGCATATCCTCCCTTAGAATAACAGAAAAAGGGAAGGTAGTCACCTTCCCCTAGCTCCTACATACATCTAAATGCTAGCCTTCGAACTGCAAGATCATATTGTTACTTCTTGGAAACCAAAAAATCAGATATGAGTTCTAATTGATAAGTCAGAGCAATCGGATCTTGAAAATAAAAATCGTCGATTGAGTATTGATATACTTTACCTGATTTAACGGCAGAAAGGTTCTTCCACACACTTTTAGATAAAATATCTTTTCCTTGGTCTGCTCCGTCGCCTCTAATACCCAACATTAAAAAATCGGCATCGCCCAGCATCTCCGGTAAAGCCTCTATTGAAATGCTGGCCCACCCCTTCTCGAACGCTGCCTTTTCTATCTTCTCAGGAGCATGAAGTCCCAGCTCGTCATAAAGTATGGCTCCACCACGTCCATAAGATTTTCCATATAGATATAATTCTTTTCCTGTAATCTCAAAAATAGCGATTTTTTTGCCCGAATCAATGACGTCAGACAAAGCCTGTTTCTTCTCAGCAATCTTGGTTGCAAAATCAGCTAGGCAATTCTTCGCTTCCTGCTCCTTGTTTAACACTTTGCCCAGCTCCATCAGACGATCCTTATATTGATATTTACCATATGGAATAAACACAGTAGGCGCTATTTTTTTCAGATTTTCATATGCTTTCTCATCATAGGTAATGATCAGATCCGGCTTTAGGGTGATCACCTTTTCAAGGGACAACGCGGAGCTGTCACCGATATTTTCAACACCATTCAAGTATTTTTTATAATATGGAGCATTAAATACGGTATCTGGAGCCCCTACAGGTGTAATACCAAGTGCTAGCACATCACCTACATAATCACCGACTGCTACTACGACACGCTGGGGATGCTCAGGAAGAGTAATTGTACCTTTATCACTTTCATATGTACGTGTGGCAGCCTCATCTCCAATTGATGTGGTCTTGGAAGCAGTCGATTGACCGCTTTCTGTTACAGTCCCACCCCCACTTGTAGCGCATGCACTCAATACCAGCATTAATGAAATGATGAACAAATAAGCCAATGCTCTAAATTTAAAATAACTCACAATATTCCTCCCATTAATAATGATTCTCATTTTCATTACTCATATGATTCTATCAAAGCTTACAGCTACTGTCCATGCAGATTGGATACAAAGCAAACAGCCCACTCCTGAGAGTGAGCACCCGTTTTAGTATGTTGTTGTATTAGTATCTGTTTTGTACTGTTTGCGTTGGTACCTCACACTCAGTTTTCCTTGCTGCGCTCGAATCTGTATCTCTCCCATCGTATCTGTTCGATATATAGCAGAATCAACTGCCGATAAACGTTCCAATACCGCTTCATTCGGATGTCCGTAAGTATTGGTCGCACCGACCGAAATAACGGATACTTTCGGTCGCCAGTAGGATAACCACTCTTCCGAGGTGGAATACTTGCTACCGTGATGTGCTATTTTCATGACATCTACAGCTTTCCCGACAGCCCCCGTTGCTCCCTTATCTTTCACACTTGATGAAAAACGAGTTAATTCAGAGAGCAACGACGACTCTGCTGCATCATCCATATCTCCTGTGAACAAAAAAGAGGCTCCCTCCATCTCCAATATCATGGCAACAGAGTAATGATTTTGCTCCTTCATAACAGGCAACTGCTCAGATTCGTTCTCCGGTGGCGTAAACGGATAGAGAAAGCGGATTTTCGTAGCCTGGTCTGGCTCCCATTCCATACTATGATGTGCACCGTACAGCTTAATCTGCTTGTCTAAAGCCGTGTTCAACAGCTTTCGGAATGGGGCTTTATCTGTCAGGGTACCATTAAAAAACAAGGTAGATACGGGAATCTGGTCAAGCACAGCCTGTAGTCCTCCTGCATGATCATGATCTCCGTGTGTTAAAATGACAGCGTCCAGCCGATGTACACCTCGTTGCTTTAGCAAGGGTACAATCGTATCTTCACCTACCTCATAGGGATCTGCGCGTTTGCGCCAAGCATTTTTCCCTGTAGCAAAGTCCATTGTACCCCCGCCATCCACCAAAATATGTTTCCCGCCCGGCGTGGTAATTAAAATGCTGTCACCTTGGCCCACATCCAGATATTGAACAGTTCCCGTATTTCCTCCACTAGGAGATTGGTAACCTGTATACAATATCCCAAGCCAGGCGATAACACTTAGAGCCAGTGCCAAATGACGATAACCATTCCACTGTCGACGCGCAAATTTCCCTGCTCCCTCAGGTTCATGAGCTGTATTCAAAACAGCAGCCCATTCGGCAGAAGCCGCTAATCCCGTATACACGGATGATGATATGGGAGTGGAATTCAAAACAGAATTATCGTCTGTTTGCCTGCGAGATGTCAGCCACGTTTTAAGCCAGTACAGAACACTATACAGAGCTGCGTAATACGCCATGACCCACAGGATGGAGGAAGACGGCCAAATACTCACATAAGCATCATCCACATTCAGCCATTTCACTAGTAAAAAGGTCAAATCGTTCAATTGCTCTGCCGGCCACGCAAGAATACGAGCCCCATCCCCCCACAAAAAGGAAAGCCCCATCGCCACCGTACCTATTGGAAGCACGATATATGTAATAAGGGGTACAAGCACAAAATTGGCCGCAAATGATAACAGCGAAAATTGATTAAAGTAGAATACCGTCATTGGAAACGAAACAAGCTGTGCCGTAATTGTAATCGCAACCTCACCGCCGATTAGGAAAGGCCATTTGGCGAAAAACGGCTTCATAAGCGGCATATAAATGAGCAACCCACCTGTCACCAAAAAGGAAAGCTGAAAGCTGACGCTAAGTAGATAATATGGATTCCAAATCAGCATGAGCAACGCGGATATACTTAAAATATTAAGTCCGTCTTTGAGCACGCCTCGTCGGGCTGCAAACAAGCCGATCATCGCCATAATTCCCGCCCTCACAACAGAGGGAGAAGCACCTGTCAGCAGGACATAAGCCGGAATGAGTATCAAAACGACTGTAAGAGATGTCTCGCGGCTAACTCTTAGTAGCTTGAGTAAATATAATAGTGTAGCTGCATATACCGCCACATGCATGCCCGATATTGCTAAAATATGCGTTAAACCAAGCTTCGTAAACTCGTTATACGTTGCTGGGTCCAACTCATCTGTTACCCCAAGCACCAGTCCTTTCATATATCCTGCGTGATGAAGTGATGTAAATGCCGATTCCATTCTCTGCCCTAGTTGCTCCCTTAGCTGATCATTCCATCTGAACAAAGTGTAGCGGTTCCACAGTGAAGCCTCCTGTTTCTGTAACGAGGCTACCCCATCGCCTTTGAAAAGCCAGTGGATTTCCTGTGTGTGCAGGTATTCACTGTAATCAAAGCCTCCAAAGTTCCCCGCTTTTGTAGGAGCCTTTAAGGTGCCCCGCACTAGGATTGCATCTCCACGTTGCCATGCTGCCGCAAGTTGCTGTTCCTGCTTGGCAGCCAACTTGATATGAACAATGACCTGTTCAGAAATTGGTGTACGATTCTCGTCCTTTTTCGAATGACTTCCGTAGTGATTGATTGAGGTGACTCTCATCTCAAACTGTGTTCGATCACCATCTACCTGTACTTTAGAAGCGATAAGCCCTGCTACTTGAACAGGCATGTCTTCCACCATAGAAGACGATACATGAAGAGCATCGGGAATACTGCTAACATTATGCGTATCATGCCAAAACCAATGAAATCCACCACCACTGAATGCAAGCCAAAGTAATACCATATGCCGGATGGGGATTTTCATCCATAAAGCTATAAGCGGAAAGATCAGGGTAACCCCCGCCCAGAGTAACAAAAGCATATGTCCAGAATACAGACATGCTCCCGCACTTCCTGTAATCCAACAAACAGTAAGGGTCAATATAGGTCTAGTTAACACAAGCTTAGCTTGAATACAATCACCTTCCGGTAGCAAACATTGCTTTCTGTCCAAAAAACACAAAACAAAAAGAACCTCTGACAAAATAGCATTCGTCAGAGGTTCTTCCTCGTTTACTTTTTTAATTCATTACATCCATCAGCGTTTCTTTTGGTGGATGATAGGTTTTCAGCATACGAAAGGCGATTCCCTTTTCCTCCATCATAGCACGAACCTTGTCGGCATCTTTGGGATAAGGTCGGTGGTATACAATCTCCACAATACCGCTGTTCGCCAACATATTGGCACACGTCCAGCATGGCTGGTCGGTGACATATACTGAAGAGCCTTCACGATCAATTCGGTCAGTAAACAGCAGCAGGTTCTGCTCCGCATGAATAGTGCGAATACAACGCTGCTTCTTAACCATTTCCTCACGCCCATCACGGTGAACGACCTCATACTCCTCTGAGATCATGCAGCCTGCCTCAGAACAGTCAGGTACCCCGGATGGTGCTCCATTATAGGCCGTCCCCAAAAGCTTTTTACCTTGTACAAGTACGGCTCCAACATGACGCCGCGCACAGCGCGAACGGGTGGATACCATATAAGCGATATCCATGAAATAGGTGTCCCAGTCCTTGCGTACATCTGCACTCATTTCCATCTCTCCCGTATAAACAAGTTAAAACGTAAACCATATCCGCTACCGCCGTTCTCAGGACCTGTACATTATAATCTTATATAAGTTACAAACTGACATACGGCTTCATTTTAGCCAACATTTTAGCTCCGATTCCCTTTACATGATCCAAATCGTTCACACGTTTGAACGCCCCGTGCTGATTACGGTAGTTCAGTATAGCCTCGGCTTTTTTAGCCCCAACCCCTGGTAATTCCATTAACTCAGCAGCAGTCGCCGTGTTGATGTTTACCTTTTTTTCGCCGGAATCGGGTGTAGTAACCGAATCACTTACCCTATTGGTGCTACTCGTCGTTGCACCACTCGAACTGACAATACCTGTGTCTGAGCTCGGATTCGCAACACCTGACTGCTTTACGGCACTTGAATTTCCCGCAATAGAGTTTTCGCTCACAGCAGCAGATACACCAGTAGAAATCTGCACAGTATCACGTTTCACATTGTCAGCGGCTTCAGCATTCCTACTGCGCTCAGCTTTGTCTGAAGGTTCTTTTACACCAGGCTTTTTCTGGGCGTAGTCACTGCTGCGCTGCGACTCATTTGGCTCTGTCTCCATCGCCACAGCCTGCTCCACCTTATGGTTAAGTAAAGTCCACTCTTCTTGCGGCTCAGAGCGCTGTCCTCCGGCAAATAAAATAAGTCCACTCCCGATTACAGCAAGCGTTATCGCTGTTCCTGTCCATACACGTTTCATTTCCGTATCGTCCCCTACTCCACATGGATTTCGGGAAATTGAGCCGACTGAAAACACCGTCTCAATCAAACAGAGCAAGTCTGTCCAATTCCCGTTAAACCGGAGGGTGCAAACAACCTCCATACGGTCTCGCTGTGAGCATTTTCACAAAAAAGTGGTACGACCCCGGGGACGATCTAACATGCTCAGACATAAAATTCGTCATGTCGGCCAAGACCAGGCGCATACACTAAGAAGAATGACAGCTGACAGCACAGCGTCTATACCGCAAAGTATGAAAGGAGGACGTTGAACAATGAAAGTTGGATTTATCGGGACTGGCAGCATGGGAAGTCTGCTAATTGAGTCTTTTATTAATTCTAACGCACTCAAGCCGCAGCAAATATCAGCAAGCAATCGAACGCATTCCAAGGTAACCGAGCTAGCCCGTCGCTATCCAGGTTTGCATGCAGCCCAAAGCAACCGTGAAACGGCAGCGGAAAGCGATGTTCTGTTTATCTGTGTGAAGCCGCTGGAATCAAAAGCCGTAACGGATGAAATACGCAACGTCATTACAGAAGAGCAAATCGTCGTATCTATCACAAGCCCGGTGCAGATTCGTATTTTGGAACATGCACTGAAAGCCAAAGTGTCCAAAATTATTCCAAGTATCACCCACCAAGTGGGCAGCGGAGCCTCACTGTGCATCCATGGAAGCCGGATTACAGAGGAGGATCGCACCCTTCTGGAAGAGCTTATGTCCCACATCAGCAGGCCGATTCGGGTTAAAGAATCTTATACTCGGATCACGTCGGATTTTTCGAGTTGTGGTCCTGCTTTCTTGGCCTTTTTTATGGACCAGTGGATTCAAGCCGCAGTTCAAGCTACAGGTATAGACCGTACGGAGCTATGCGCCCTGGCCGGTGAAATGATTATCGGCACTGGAAAGCTGCTCACGGAAGGCGGAATGACACCAGCCGAGTTACAGGCCAGAGTGGCGGTTCCGGGAGGTATTACCGCCGAAGCTCTCGCATTGTTGGACATCAGCCTGCATAGCGTCTTTCCCGAGCTGATACAGGCCACGCACAACAAGTATGAAGAGGATATGCAAAAGGTAGATGTCTCCTTCGGCTTAAAGCCGATTAACCGGCAACAATATTAACCAGTTTACCTGGAACAGCAATTACCTTGCGGATCGTTTTGCCGGCCAGTGCCTGCTGAACATTGTCCAACGACACAGCGTATGCCTCCATCGCTTTAGCATCAAGGTCCTTAGCAATCGTTGCACGCTGTACGATTTTACCATTTACTTGCACAACAATTTCCACTTCGGCGTCCACCGTCCATGCTTCATCATAAGCAGGCCAAGCCGCGTAGGTAATGCTATCATTGTGCCCCAGCAGCTGCCACAATTCCTCAGCCAGATGGGGTGCAAGCGGCGACAGCATTTGCACGAAGTTTTCCATTGCTGCACGCGGCAGAAGGTCTGCTTTGTATGCATCGTTGGTGAAGATCATCAGCTGGCTGATCGCTGTATTGAAGCGCAGCGCATCCAGATCCTCGGTCACTTTTTTCAGCGTTTTATGCCAAGTACGATTGAACTCATCGCTACCGCCGTCATTTGTAATTTTATCATTCAGGCTACCATCCTCGGAAACAAACAGGCGCCATACGCGGGACAGAAAACGATGTGCTCCCTCTACCCCATTCTCATTCCATGGCTTGGTCGCTTCCAGCGGCCCCATAAACATCTCATAAATACGCAGCGTATCGGCGCCAAACGTATTGACAATATCATCAGGATTAATGACATTACCGCGTGATTTACTCATTTTTTCATTGTTGTTGCCCAAAATCATACCCTGGTTGACCAGCTTATAAAAAGGCTCTTTTGTTTCCACTACGCCGATATCATACAGTACCTTATGCCAGAAACGGGCATACAGCAAGTGAAGAACCGCATGTTCCGCTCCGCCAATATACAAATCAACAGGCATCCATTCACGTTGTTTCTCTTTGGATACAAGCTCTTTGTCATTTTTCGGATCAATAAAGCGCAGGTAATACCAGCAACTTCCTGCCCATTGCGGCATTGTATTCGTCTCGCGACGTGCTTTCATACCTGTCTCAGGATCAATGGTTTCCACCCAATCTGTTGCGTTCGCCAGCGGGGATTCACCTGTACCTGAAGGCTTAATATTGTCCATCTCCGGCAGTACGAGCGGAAGTTGGTCCTCAGGAACCGTTTTGATCGTTCCATCCTCCAGATGAATTACCGGAATCGGCTCGCCCCAATAGCGTTGACGGCTGAACAGCCAGTCACGCAGGCGGTAGGTGACTTTGCCGTGTCCTTTGCCCTCGGCTTCCAGCCATTCAATCATCTTCGGAATCGCTTCCTCGTTGGTAAGTCCATTCAGCGGGCCTGAATTGACGTGCGGTCCATCCTCAGTATATGGCTCATTAGCCACATCTCCACCTTGGACAACCTCAATAATATTCAATCCGAATTGCTTGGCAAATTCCCAGTCACGCGTATCGTGAGCTGGTACAGCCATAATCGCTCCAGTTCCGTAGCCTGCCAGTACATAGTCAGCAATCCAGATCGGCAGCTTTTCGCCGTTCACCGGGTTCACTGCATAAGCTCCTGTGAATACGCCTGTTTTATCCTTGGCCAGATCCGTACGCTCCAGATCGCTTTTACGAGCAGCTTGTTCACGGTACTGTTGTACAGCATCCTTTTGCTCAGGCGTAGTGATAATATCCACTAATTCCTGCTCTGGTGCCAGCACACAGTAGCTTGCGCCGAACAGTGTATCTGGGCGGGTTGTAAATACTGTGAGTTGCTCGTCATAGCCTTCAATTGGAAAACGAACCTCTGCCCCCGTAGACTTACCGATCCAGTTCCGCTGCATATCCTTAATACTCTCAGACCAATCCAGTTCCTCCAGATCATCCAGCAGACGATCCGCGTATTCCGTAATTTTCAGCATCCATTGACGCATTGGTTTACGGACGACCGGATGACCGCCACGCTCACTCTTGCCGTCAATAACTTCTTCATTCGCCAGCACTGTTCCCAGCGCTGGGCACCAGTTCACGGGTACTTCAGCTACATATGCAAGGCCGCGCTTGTACAGCTGGATGAAGATCCACTGTGTCCATTTGTAATAATCAGGGTCCGTCGTGCTGATTTCACGATCCCAGTCGTAGGAGAAGCCGAGCGATTTGATTTGACGGCGGAAGTTATTTACGTTTTTTACCGTAATTTCGCGTGGGTGCTCCCCTGTATCCAGCGCATGCTGCTCGGCAGGCAGACCGAAGGCGTCCCAACCCATCGGATGCAGTACGTTGTAGCCGCGCATTCTTTTATAACGTGAAACAATATCCGTAGCTGTGTAGCCCTCTGGGTGGCCTACATGCAGGCCGGCTCCAGATGGGTACGGAAACATATCCAAAGTATAAAACTTCGGTTTGCCCGGCTCTTCCCCGGTGCGGAACGTCTTGTTCTCATCCCAATATTTCTGCCATTTTGGTTCAATACTTTGCGGTTGATAGCCGTGCTTCGGCTGTGTGTCTGTCATTGTCTTTTCCTCCTCAAACGGTATGCAACAAAAAAACCTCTGCATCCCGTAGCGTGTCAGCGCTAGGGACGAGAGGTTATATTCCCGTGGTACCACCCTAGTTAGCAGAAAGCGTTCTTCGCGTTCTACTCCCTTTGCACCTGATAACGGAGGTGATCCGATGCGGGTTAATAACAGGATACAAGCACCTGTAAAGGCGTTCCTGCGTTGGACGCATATCTCCGAGGCGAGTTCACTTTGCGCTGTCAACCGGCTTGCACCACCCGCCGGCTCTCTATATGTCCAGACAAAGCTACTATTCCTCATCAGCGATTGTTTAACCGTTAATAATGGCACTATTATATTGAAAACCGCGAAAAAAGTCAAATAAGGACTAGCTTTGGTGTTAAAGACCCTCTTCATACTAATTTTTCATGACACATGCATACGAATGTTTTATAATAACTTCGAATTAAATTGATGCAAATTGAGTTGAGTTGAGATAAGAAAGGTGAGCTGAGACATGGCACAGATTAAAATTTTTGGAATAAAAGAAACTCTAAATCCAATCAAAAAGCAACTATCAGAGGTGATTCATTCTGCTGTGGTGGATGCGTTCAAATATCCTCCAGACAAGAGGTTTCATCGTTTTTTCCCTATGGATCAGGAAGACTTTATATATGCCGATGGTCGCTCTGAGGCGTACACCATTATTGAAATCAGTATCTTTGAAGGCAGAACGACAGAAGCTAAGAAGCAGCTCATCCAGCTGTTATTCCAACGAATTACGGACCATTTTGGCATTGCTCCACAGGATCTTGAGATTACTATATTTGAAACGCCCAAACAGAACTGGGGTATTCGGGGTGTACCGGGTGATGAGCTTCAGTTGAACTATAAAGTGAATATATGAGTGCAAAAAGACGCCCTTCATGTCATCATGAAGAGCGTCTTTCTTTTCCTAAATTTGCTCAATGAGTCTTCACTATTTTACAGCAACATAAAACAGTCTCGCCGCGTCATCTTCTGCTTCTACCCATTCAAAATCCGCATATACCTTCACATCACGAAAACCTGCTTTGGACAATTCTGCCTTCATCCAATCTGGATCATAGGCACGCTGTACATGAATTTCCTCGAAACGCTGATACAGATCGCGTCCTTCATGTTCTGCTTTTGCAAAGATACTAAGATGATGCTCAATTTCACAACGTGGAGTGTCCAACGCACATGTCCAGATATATGAGATAGAGCGATCATCCAGTACGAATGGCTGCTCTTCATCATAACGTAAAAACGTCTGCGGATGATGTACATCGAACAAGAAGGTTCCGCCAGGCTTCAGACCAGCATGAGTTCTACGAAAAGTAGAAATTATATCTTCTTCCTCCAACAAGTAATTCAGACAATCGCAAAAAGAAATTACAGAATCCACAGGCTCGGGTAAAACCCATTCTCTCATATCCTGCTGTATCCAGCGAACGCTTCCCTCACGAAACAATCGCTGTCCCTGGGGAGTGGTTTCCATTTTGCGACGGGCTACTGCCAGCATGTCAGAGGATAAGTCGATTCCAGACACTTCGAAGCCCGAGTTAACTAGGGGAATCGTAATCGAACCCGTTCCACAGCCCAGCTCAGCCACCGTATGCGGCATACCGTACTGATCCCAAGCCTGCCGTGCAAAGCGTAACCAGTCCGGGTACGGCATGTCCTGCATCAGCTCATCATACACATAGGCAAACTTCCGGTAAGAAGCCATTTTTATTCCCCATTCCCGTCCTTCGGTTTCGGCATTTTCTCCACCAGGTAGGTCCAGTTTTCCTTTTGTGTAACCATTCCTTCCTTCATCAGCTTGCCCATCGCACGCTTGAAGGCGGATTTACTAATACCAAACCGTTGCTTGATAATATCCGGCGGCGTTGCGTCAGAGTAAGGCATGCCGCCACCTGGACGCTCCTTCAGAAAAGCAATCAACCGCTCCGCATCCTCATCACGGCCTACTTCCTTGCGTGGCGACATCGCCAGATTGACCCGACCGTCTTCGCGAACAAGTGTGACCCGTACCTTAACCTCTTCGCCCAAGCGAAGCATCCGGTTGCGTTCCGAGGAGTGAATCATCCCAATCGCACCAAAACCAAGCACACCTCCGTCCACCAGAACGAACGTGCCCATTTGAAGCGGCTTGTACACAGTCGCCTGCACCCACGTATTCAGCCACGAATCAGGGGCGTGAAAGCACAACGGAGCAAGCTCCTGTTCCCCTGCCAGCTTAGCCCGCAGTCTGCCTTGCTTGTCATGCTCCATAATGGCATATACGTAGTCGCCCACCTGAGGATGTAAATCTCGGTTTTCTGGCAACTCACGAATCGGCAGCAAAAGCTGACGACCCAATCCCATCTCTAGGAAACAACCCAAACGCGGATGCACATCGGCCACCTCAAGCTTTGCCATTTCGCCCAACGACAAGAACGGCTTTTTCATGGTTGCGGCCAAGCGGTCCTCTGTATCGTGAAAAATAAATACCTCCAACCGTTCACCAACTTCAATTTCACGTGTCAGCTCCGTATAATGCAGCAGCACATCCTGCTCACCAACAGTGAGAAAGTAGCCGAAAGGAGATACCTCACGATCCACCATAATGGTGACATAAGTACCGGCGATCAAACTCATACCCTTTCCACAACCTTAGCATCCGACCAGAGTCGTTCAATGTTATAGTATTCGCGCTCGTCGCGATGGAAGACATGCACTACGACATCCCCCAAATCCATTAGAACCCAACGGGCGGAATCCATTCCTTCGATTCCTTTGATGGTTACACCCTCATCATGAGCGCGTTTGCGAATTTCTGTTGCAATCGCCTGTACCTGTGTATCCGAATTACCATGGCAGATGACAAAATAATCAGCTACTAGTGATATTCCCCGCAAATCCAGTGCGACAACATTCATTGCCTTTTTATCATTTGCAGCATCAACCGCTGTTTGCATTAATTGCTCATTAGTTAGGATCATTCATGAACCTCCGTTTTTCTCTGTTTTAGTTGTTGAATCAAGTCATTACGCGACAAGACTGTTAGTGGAAAAATAACCTTTTTCTTTTCCAGCAACAATGAAATCGTGGAGTCGAATCCAGCGATAAGGCCCTGCTCCAAGCTTTTCTTTGCCTGTTTACGGATATGCTCAACCCCCGGAAAATCCCGTCCTGGTTCGATGTAATCAGCAAGACACACGACTTTATCCAGCAGGCTCATACCTACGCGTCCTGACGTATGCCAGCGGATCGCATTCCTTATTTCCGGATCATCCACTCCGTAATCTCTTGCTGCAACGCAGTATCCTACCTCTGAATGCCAGAGCTGCTTGTCATGTTCCAAAAGCTCCTGATCACATTCGGGATGACTGCGAATCACCTCTTCCATCTGCTGAACAGGCCAATATTTTGCTACATCATGCAAAATAGCCGCCAGTTCGGCCTTATCCGGATCTGCTCCATAGCGCTGCGCAAGCTCCACTGAGGTATGCATAACACCTAGTGTGTGCTTCCAGCGCTTTTCAGGCATTTGACCAGATACGGCTTCCATTAATTGCTCACGGCTGTACTTCATACAAACCGCCCCTTGTAATATAGTCATGCACACGATCAGGCACAAGATAACGGATAGTGCGCCCTTCCGCAGCACGCTCTCGAATATCCGTCGACGAAATATCCACCACCGGCATATCCGCCAGCAGTACCTTGTCCTGCAAATAATACGGCAATTCATCCAACGCAAGCTGGAATCCTGGGCGCCGAACACCAATAAAACAAATTCGCTGCGCCAGCTCCTCAATTCCCTGCCAATGAGGCAAGTAGTTCACCATATCCGCACCAATAATAAAATAAAAATCCACAGCAGAGTGCAACTCCTGAAGCTCCTTGATCGTGTCAATGGTATAGGATACTCCCCCGCGAAGCACTTCAATATCCAGCACTTCAAAAGCAGGATGACTTGCCACCGCTTCACTCGTCATCTCCAGACGTTCCTTACCGCTCGCCCCCGCCTGATGCTTGTGCGGAGGAATATGAGAAGGCATAAACCATACTTGATCCAGCCCATAGGCATCTCTTGCCGCTTCTCCAGCCAGCAGATGTCCAATATGAATCGGGTCAAATGTACCACCCATAATACCGATTTTCATAATTTTCTCCCCGCGTGTTATCCTCTAGGCAACTCGATTTCCTTATGATCACGGGATTCTTTGTACAAAATAATAGTGCTCCCGATGATCTGTACAAGCTCAGAACCTGTCTCCGCGGCCAGTTCTTCCGCAATTTCATGCTTGTCGTCCAAACAGTTGTTCAAAATTTGCACTTTCATCAACTCACGCTTTTCAATCGCATCGTTGATGTGACGCATAAGATGCTCATTCGTACCGTTTTTACCTACTTGAAAAACCGGGTCCAAATGATGCGCCATTGAACGCAAATATCTTTTTTGTTTACCTGTTAACATGTATATTTAACCCCTTCGTCGCCACATATACAATGCAGCATTTCCATAATTTTAATGTACAATCTTACTTACGACAGGCTACTCAGCACAGCCGCTCTCATTTGCTCTACAGCAGGGACAACCCCTGTAAAATACTCAAAAGCCACAGCCCCCTGGTACACGAACATGCCCAAACCCCCATGTACAGTGCAGCCGCGCTGTTCACGGCTTTCCTGTAAAAGTCTCGTTTCCAGCGGGTTGTAGATCAAATCACTCACAATGATTCCCTCCGGAATCAAGCTCGTTTCCAGTGGAAGCTCATCCGATAAAGGAGACATTCCCACCGAGGTTGTGTTAATCAACACATTCACTGTGGCGAGCACGCTCTTGGCATCTTCGTTGGAATAACCCCTCACTGGGATCGCTTCCGTCGTCCACTCTAATGCCAGTTGCTCAGCTTTGTCACGTGTTCGGTTCAAAATAATAACCGATTCCGGTTGCTCCTTTAACAGAGCATGAATCACACCACGAGCAGCCCCTCCGGCTCCAAGAACAGCAATTCTTGCGCCCTTCAACTCGACAGAAGTCTCTTCTTTGAGGGAACGTACGTAGCCAATTCCGTCCGTGTTATAGCCCTTAAGACGTCCATTGTCATTCACTATCGTATTGACAGCGCCAATGAGTCGGGCCCCTTCATCAATCTCATCTAGATATTTCATAACCTCAACTTTATGGGGAATCGTCACATTGACTCCGCGGAAATGCAAAGCGCGAATCCCCTTCATGGCATCTTCCAGCTGATCCGGTTTGACATGAAGAGGTACAAAATCTCCTTCAATCCCCGCTACCTGTAAAGCTATTTTATGCATAAGAGGCGATTTGGAGTGCTTGATCGGATCACCCAATACGCCCAATAGTACAAGACCTTGTTCGGTCGCTTCAGACTCCCCGCTGTTCATCGTTGCTCTCCCCCATATTGCAAAATATTAGGCCGCACAAATACATGAATGGCGGCAGGAACCAGTACCTGTTCCTTGCCGCCCTATAACATGGTTACAGCAACGTTATATCAACGCAGGCCGCAAAAGCACACGGACTCCCCGAGGAGCATGAACCGCAATCAGAGCTCCGTTCTCGCTATTTACCCTGATCCATCCCAAACCGGAAATGTAGATGTCCGATGGAGATTTGCGTGGAACGCGGAACTCATGTCTTGTCCATTCCGGCATCTCTGCCAATTGATCGCGTGTTGGCGGAGATAACAATTCCCCGGCATGATCAGCGAACAACTGATCAGCTCGCTCCAGCTTCGTGCGATGTATCTTAAGACCACCGTTAATGTAGCAGGTAAATGATTGGTGCTGACCCTCCACAAAATCAAATCGGGCCATACCGCCGAAAAACAATGTTTGTCCAGCATCAAGCTGATATGCAGCAGGCTTCAGCGGCTTGTCTGGCATAATAGCGCTCAAGTCCTGGCGGGAGACGATTTCACTGAATCGCCAAGGGTATACAATACCCGGAGTATCAATAATGTGCTTGCCGTCGTCGAGCGGAATATTCACCATATCGAGTGTAGTTCCCGGGTAACGGGACGTTGTGAGTTCCTGCTCCATATCGCTATAATCACGAATCAAGCGATTAATAAGCGTGGATTTACCCACATTTGTCGCTCCCACTACATATACATCGCGGTTACCACGGAGCTCAGATACCACATCCAACAGACGGTCAAAGCCCTGATTTTTTTTAGCTGAGCACAGTACGATTTCTTCCGTGCGAAGTCCTTGCTCCTTCGCTTGCTTTTGTACCCAGTTACGTACCTTGTTCCAATTCGTTACCTTAGGCAGCAAATCGGTCTTGTTCACAGCCAGTATAACTGGATTGGAGCCTACAAAGCGTTGCAAACCGGAAATCAAGCTACCTTCAAAATCAAAAATATCTACAATGTGGATGACGAGCGCATCCTTGTCGCCAATCTGGCTGAGCAGCTTCAAGAACTCATCTTGATCCACCGTAACTGAAGACGTCTCATTATAGTTTTTGATCCGGAAGCAACGCTGACAGATGACAGGTTCGCGAGTAAGCAATTTTTCAGGAATATATCCCGGAAGCTCCGGGCTAGTGGTCTGCACGGTGATACCGCAACCACTACATTTGACGGCAGTGCCGCCGTCAGGTCTTTCAGTCATTCTTCTTTTCCTCCTCAAGCCATAAGCCTTTCTTACGTAACCTTGTGAGCGCGATTCGCTCCAACCGCCGATTAAATCGGGTCATGACTCCTTCATCATGAATGGATATCGGTAGCACCAACACCGTATGCAATCCCAGTCGGTTGCCTCCCAATACGTCCGTCAACATTTGGTCCCCGACCATAATAGTCTCTTCCGGAGTCAGCCCCATCATACGGATGGCTCTACGAAAAGACGAGTTGGAGGGTTTCCGTGCGGCATGTATAAATTCAATGTCCAAAGGCGTAGCAAACACGGATACACGGTCCATATTGTTGTTAGACACGATGACAAGCTTAAAACCCGCCTGTTTGACCTTCTCAAACCAGGCCACCAGCTCGGGAGTCGCATTCGGCGCTTTTGCACCGACCAGCGTGTTATCTAGATCCGTAATAATGCCGCGATATCCTTGAGCATACAAGCCTTCAAGATCAATATCAAAGACGGTATTCACCCGTAATTTGGGCATCAGCATTTCAAACAACGTCGGTCACCTCAGTTTCATACGACAAACTATACCATATTACTATGGCTTAGTAAAAAGCTATCCGCAACAAACGGACAGCTTTTTCACTAAATATATAGCTTAAGATTAAATTAGACGGCGTTTGGACCTAATCAAAAATAGACTAGTCTTGATCCTTCTGATCCGTCGCAGTTTTTCGTCCAGCCCATCGTTTTATCCATCCTTCTTTGTGTAACAGAGATGCCTGCTGGCGAACCATATGCCAATCTTCTGCGGTTACAGATGAGGGACTATAACGCGCTTGTTCAAATCGGCCAAGCAGCTGATGTAAAATTGAAGCGTGTTCCGGTACTTCTAGCGACCATCTATCAACTGATTCCCTCAGCGTCTCGTGACTGGCGCGGACAAATCCTCTTCTTCGCATGTACCTTAACCAGTGCTCAGTTTCGACGACCACCTTTTCATCCGGAGTCAGCGGCTTACCTCTGCGTAAACGCAGCAGGTAAAAGTGAATGTCTGCCCGATTACGCCAGACGATATAAGCAGCCCACAGCAGCAGAATTGCAACAGCAGAACCTATAATTACAGGATGAATCTTTGAACCTTCCTCCGGATTAGTCTGCGGGGTCTGCTCAGGCTGTTCTGGTTCAGGTTGATCTTTAACCTCAGGGGCTTCTGGAGTCTTTGAATCCTCCTGTTCCGTAAGCAGTGGCATATCAAAGCCAGGCGTAGCTTCTACAGGGACCCAACCGTATTCACCTAAATATACTTCCGCCCAGGAATGAGCATCCGCATTTGTCACGGAGTAAGAGGACATATTTTCGTCACTTTCGCCCGTTGTTGCATCATCTGAAAACGTCTGCTGACCAGGTGCATACCCTTTAACCCAGCGGGCTGGAACCCCAACAGAGCGAGCCATCATGACTAATGAGGTGGAATAATAATCGCAATAGCCCTCCCGAATCTCAAACAGAAAGGCATCCACAAAATCTCTGCTTCTTTTCCGTGAGAGGTCTGGATTGTTCGTATATGCATAATTTTGCTGCAAATACTGCTGTAGTAATCCGACTTTTTCATACGGCGTTTTCGCCGTTGACGTTACGTTCTGAGCCAAATCACGAACCCGCTGTGGCAACTCATCTGGAATTTGTAGATAGGCTTCCTGTTTATTTTTTCCGTACAACTCATTAAAAGTTTTTGTGCGTAGCTCTTTCTCAGGGATTACAGGGACATGCGATACCAGAGTATACGTTTTAGGATAAGCAGTTCTTCGGGAGGATGGATTCCAAAGCAGTTCCGCCTGTTCCGGATTCCAACGTAACCCGTCTGCCCGTGAATCTCTGTCCACCGATTGAACACGCTGCACCGAATAAGCGCCAAACAAAACAGGATAGCTCTGGTCGTTTTGCATCGTAATGGTCTGAACGACCTGCTCAGTCGAATGCCGTGTTTCTTGTGTGTTTTCAAGCTCTGCGGTCATCGGCACATCATTTAGTGTTTGATCATCGTTGCCCCCGTCACTCCAACCTGTACCAGAATAGGTTCGTTTCGTTTCCCCCCGCCAATAGCTTCGCTGAGTGGTCGTGATGGTCATGACAGGAGAATAATCAAAATTAAAACCTCCACCCAACCGATTATCCTGGCGACTATAACCCGATGCGGTGTTCATCCGCTGATTCAGTGCCCCAGATCCATTGCTGATCCCAGCGGTGGTTGAGCTATCTCTCTGGGTCCACGCTGTATAGGGATCCGTCAAAGCTGGCTGTACCTCAGGCATATTAACACCAGCCATAATAATGAGCGCAAAAATGACCGCAATATTGGCTGCTATTTTATATGGATAGCGCCGAATATGCTTCCATCCTTGAGGATAATGCTGCCGAAAATACTGCAGATGCTGTGTCACCAGCCAACCCATACCAGCAAAGACGATCCAAGCAACCTCCTCCCACAGCACAGTTGGCGTGAAGGAATCAAGCACTGCCAGCGCGGCAATATTAATACCCACAAAAACAAGAATCCGCTGCTTCGTTGTAACGATGAGCGGCACCATTTCAATAACTAGCCAAGCGATAAGGGAAAACCAAATATAAGGAGACATATTGGATATAAATTGGTCCAGGCGATTGGCTACCCCTCCGAAGGGGATAATGATGGAGTAAGACACCAATGTCCGATACAAAATAAAAAACAGCGCCGCCGCCTTAACAATAAATTCAATCCAAGGACGAAATGGTAGTACAATCTTCACCAGAGCCAGCATCGTAATGGTTATCAGTACAAGTGCTCTTGTCTCTTCCAGCCATAATTCGGAAGCAAAAGAAACCCATTGCATGGCAATAATAATAATCCATAAAAATGTAAAAGCGGGGGCCCAGAAACCCTTTAACGATTGTAACCAGCTCTTCATAGTGTCCCTCCCCCCATTACAGCCGGGAGCTCCTCAAGGGTCTCAACATCGTAGCCCTTGATTCCTCTTGCACGAAGCATGCTCATCCATTCTTCAGCTTCTCCCTCAGCAGAACCTTCTCCGATATAGACGTGGCACGGAGTCATCCCCCGGGTATCAGCCCAGCGAAGAAGCTCCATCGCCTGATAATCCTTCAGCGGACTAATCAGTATAAAATAACAGCCTTGCGGAAACTGGCGTACACTGCTTTCTACAGCGGATTTCAAGCTACCTTGTGAAGTTGTGTGTATGTCTACCAAGTGATGCATCATTCGTTGTCGTTCCATTGTCTGCTCACTTGGCTGAAAGACGGTACCTTTCTCTCCAGCTGTGCACAATCCAACCCCCATTCGCTCCCGTCCACCATATTCCAGCAATGAAGCGGTAGAGGACACAGCTAGCTCAAACTGTTCGGCGTTTACATAATGCTTCATGTGTACGTCCAGCACAAGCATCGTTTTAGGAACGGTCTCATGCTCAAATTCCTTGGATTTCCAGCTACCTGTACGCGCCGTCGCATTCCAGTGGATGCGCGAAAACCGATCTCCATATACATAATCCCGTACACCGTTAATTTGTGTCGTTTCACGCCGCGTTCGAGTTTGAACGGTCTGCGGTCCAGACATCCTTGAGCGACGATCATTCATCTGCCAATACGGAATGAATACCGTTCGGGGCAGCACCCGAAATTCACCGCGTGCGTTCAAGCTGCCTTTGTGCTCCAACAGACCGAAGATGTCCTCACTCACACATTCTGTATCCTCAAAGTGATAGCTTCCTCGCTCTAAAGCAGGAGTCTGAAATGTAAGCTGACCGCCCCCTTTTAGACTGGGAATGACACTGTCCTCAAACGACCAGGATTCACCTGTATGTCGCTTGAGGACCTCACGGACAATGACATAGGGTAATGGAAGAAAACCAGGTATACTGAGGCTCAGCTTTACATGCACCTGATCTCCCGCATGCAGCATTTCTCCAAACTGCGAGCCTTGCGAAAGCTGCCGGGAGCCTTGCACACGGCGAACTCCGCTCAGACCAACGATCCATAAATAAACGATTAACAGCGTAACCATAGACAACAGCATGACCGACGTCTTGCCGCCCTGAAACAACAAATATAGCAGGCATACCACCCATATGACCACCAGAAGCCAGATGCGGCCTGACAGCCGTGGAAGCCTGCGCTTCCTTTTGACCATATTCATTCCCTAAGGACGCTCCATTCGTACGGGTACATGAACCTGCCGTAGGACAGCCTGCAGCACGGACTGGGCACTGGAACTGTCCAGACGCGCCTCGGGACGCAGCAACAAACGATGCGTTAGCACATAAGGTGCCAGCGCCTTCACATCATCAGGCAGCACATAGTCACGGTTGTCTAGAAAAGCGTATGCCTTCGCAGCCATTACAAAAGCAAGCGCCGCACGGGGGCTAGCTCCCAGCAGCACGGATGGATGTTCTCTTGTCGCACGAACGATATCAAGTAAATAGGACGTCACTGCTTCGTCCATATAAATCCCTCTAATTTCCTGCTGGATGTCAGCAATCTGCTCCATATGAGCTACAGCCTCCAGGCGGTCTGCTGGCTGGCCTGCCTGATGATGAAGCAGCATGTTTCGCTCCGTCTCCATGTCAGGATAACCCAAGCTGATTTTGAGCATAAAACGATCTAACTGTGCTTCCGGCAGCATATAAGTGCCTTCAAAATCAATCGGATTTTGTGTCGCACACAGCATAAAAGGATGAGGCAACATATGAGTGTCCCCATCTACTGTCACACTGCGTTCCTCCATAACCTCCAGCAGAGCCGACTGGGTTTTCGTCGTCGCTCGGTTAATTTCGTCCGCCAGCAAAATATTAGTCATCACAGGACCCGGACGGAAATAAAAACGCTCGTCCCGTGGATGAAATATGGATACCCCTGTAATATCACTCGGGAGAATATCAGGATTACATTGAACACGGCGGTAATCACCGCGCATGGATTTGGCAAGAGCCTTGATCATTTGCGTTTTCCCCGTACCCGGAACGTCCTCGATCAGAATGTGTCCACCCGCCAGCATAGCCGTAAGCAGTAATTTTATTTCAAAGGATTTACCTAATATACATGATTCCAGATTAGAACGGATTGCAGATACAATCTGCACAGATTCTTGACGTACGGGCATAGCTCTGTAAACCTCCTAGATAGCAACATGTTTCCTATTATTGTACATGAAGGTGGGCACAGAGTACACTTAACCCCCTGCCCGTATTATTCAAACTCCATCCTTTTTTCGATCTTCAGTGTGCAGAACAATTAAAAACCCTTCGGTCATTAGATCCGAAGGGCACATGTATATAATCATTTATTTTTATGTCAAATCTAAAGTAAGCTGCTTTTATATGCTTCCTTTTGGACGAACAAACAAGCATGCCAGAAAAGAGAAAATAATCGCAGAGGAAATTCCTGCACTTGTCAGACTAAAGATCCCTGTAATGACACCCAGCCATCCGTCCTTCTCCAATTCAGTTAATGCGCCGTGTACAAGGGAGTTACCAAAACTGGTAATTGGAATGGTCGCACCCGCCCCTGCAAATTTAATAAGCGGATCGTATATCCCAACAGCATCAGCAATTGCACCTGCAACCACCAACGTACTCATCGTATGTGCCGGCGTCATTTTGAACACATCCATCATCAACTGGCCCACAACACAAATGGCACCGCCCACTAAAAAAGCCCATAGAAATATCATACTGTTCCTCCCGCTTCAAAAGCTACGGCATGTGCAACACAAGGAATGCTTTCACCCTGCTGTGTAGTCAAAGGAGATAATAACGCTCCAGTCGCCACGACCAGTACCTTTTGCAGCTCTCCATTTTCAATCCGCTTCAATAAATGCCCGTAGGTTACAACAGCCGAGCAGCCACAACCACTGCCTCCTGCAATGACTTTCTTTTGCTTATTGATGTCGTAAATCAGTAAACCGCAATCATTAAATTCCGTCTGATTCATATCGAACCCATCTTTTTTGAGCAGCTCCTTGGCAATTGGTAGCCCCACTGAGGCTAAATCGCCCGTTACAATGAGATCATAGTAACCAGGGTCACGACCAGTGTCTCGAAAATGAGACAACAGCGTATCCGCAGCCGCGGGAGCCATGGCTCCACCCATATTAAAAGGGTCTTTAATGCCCATGTCCATTACACGTCCAATGGTAGCACAATCCACCACCGTCCCTGACTTGGCATGTCCTACAATTGCGGCGCCGGAACCGGTAACAGTATACTGAGCCGTAGGGGGCTTCTGTGATCCGTATTCATTAGGATAGCGGAATTGTTTTTCTACAGTACAGTTATGGCTGGTCGTACCCGCCATCACGTAGTCACCGGCCTCTGAGTCCACAATAAGTGCGGCTAAGGCTAAGCTTTCCATTGATGTTGAGCAGGCTCCAAAAACACCCAAATAGGGAATAGCCAGCTTGCTAGCCGAAAAGGAGCTACTGATAATCTGATTCATCAGATCACCACTAATAAAAAACTGCACTTCTTCTTTGTTCAAATTGGCATTAATTAGCGCCAGCTCTGTAGAATGCTCAATCAATCTACGTTCCGCTTTTTCCCACGTTTTCTCGTTGATTTCTATATTGTCATAAATATAATCAAAATCTGTGGACAACGGCCCTTCTCCTTCATCCGGGCCCACAACAGTGGCACTTCCAATGATGCGCGGTCTCGATTCAAACTTCCAGGTTTGTCCGCCCTGTCTTCTCATAAGTGATTGCCTCCCACACCAAGGATGGCATATATAACGCCTACGATAAATGCAGCCACCACCCCGAATACGACAACCGAGCCTGCAAGTTTGAACATATTCGCGCCCACTCCAAGCACCAGTCCCTCAGAACGATATTCCAATGCAGCCGAACACATGGAGTTAGCAAAGCCTGTAATGGGCACAGCGGTTCCTGCTCCTGCCCATTGAGCAACCTTATCGTAAACCCCGATACAGGTTAATATGACCGCCAGCAAGATCATCATCGATGAGGTCGGCGGGGCGGCCTCCTTGGCTGATATGTGCATTCCTGCCATAAAAGCCTCTTGAATCGCCTGCCCAATCACACATATCCCGCCTCCAACCAGAAAAGCGCGCACACAATTGGCAAATACTTTTCTCGAGGGTTCATGCTTTTGTGAAATATTCTGATAGTCCTTCTCATTTATGGACAGCGGCGACGTATTGGTACGAAAACCGCGCTGCCCGGATTTAGCTGGCATCATTCACCACCCCTTATCTGTAAGTTTTCGCGCTTGGCGGTTCGAATTGCTTGGGTCTTTTTCATTATGAGCTTTTTGGAGAAATGTTATGTCAGGAAAATGATATCGTGGACATTCGATACAAATCCATTCATACTGAATACATGACGACCACTGGTTAATTAATAAGGAGTGAGGTATACATCATGGAATCAAAAACATTGGAATTGTTTAAAACCTTAACGGAGTTTCCTTCCATTCCGGGACATGAGCGTGAGTTACGGGCATGGGTTAAGGAACGAATATCCGGTTATACCGATGAAATCGTGCAAGATCGATTGGGCAGTCTATTTGGGGTGCTACGCGGTCAAGAGAGTGGACCACGTGTAATGGTGGCAGGCCATCTGGATGAAGTCGGTTTTATCGTGAATGGTATTACGGAAACTGGAATGATTCGTTTTCAGCCGGTTGGAGGCTGGTGGAGCCAAGCCATTATGTCACAACGTCTTCAAGTATTGACTCCAAAAGGCCCAGTTATCGGTGTAGTTGGCTCTGTCTCGCCTCATTTGCTGGATGAATCGCAACGCAGCAAACCTATGGACATCAAGCATATGTATCTGGATATCGGCGTAGACAGCAGACAAGAAGCGCAAGATCTGGGGATCGTACCAGGAACGGCCATTGCGCCGATCTGTGATTTCACTCCACTGGCAAATCCTAAAAAAATCATGGCTAAAGCATGGGATAACCGCTACGGTGTAGGCTTGGCTATTGAACTGCTTGAAGCATTACATAAAGAAAAAGACAAGCTTCCCAATACATTGTTTGTGGGGGCCACTGTTCAAGAAGAAGTGGGACTGCGTGGTGCACGCACAGCGGCCAATCTGATTCAGCCGGATATATTCTTTGCACTGGATTGCAGTGCAGCCAACGATATGGGCGGCGACCCGAATGCTTACGGGCACCTCGGTAAAGGCGCACTGCTGCGGGTATTTGATCCAGGTATGATTACACATCGCGGGATTGTGGAGTACGTGCAAGACATGGCGGAAACTCACAAAATCAAGTATCAATATTTCATCTCCACAGGGGGAACCGATGCAGGTCAAGTGCACTTGAGCGGAATTGGCGTGCCATCCACTGTCATAGGCATCTGTGGACGATACATCCATACTTCCTCGTCCATTATTCACACTGATGATTATGATGCAGCCAAAGAGCTGATCATCAAGCTAGTTCAAAATCTGGATCGTACAACGCTGAATACCATTATTGAACGAGCCTAAGTTGTAACAGAGAATCGCAATCTATAAAAAAACAGTCAAGACTGAAGTGACCCCTTAAAGTTAGACAACTATTTTTATGCAACCAGTTGGGCATGAGCTCGGTATTGTACCGGGCTCAT